>CAKVEP010000001.1 GCA_934729465.1 uncultured Eubacteriales bacterium
ACCCGGAACGGGTTCGAACCGTCGACCTCTAGCGTGACAGGCTAGCGTTCTAACCAACTGAACTACCGGGCCATTTTGGTGGGGACAATAGGACTCGAACCTATGACCCCTTGCTTGTAAGGCAAGTGCTCTAACCAGCTGAGCTATGCCCCCAAAAGTTTTAAGGTTTAACCCCTCAACGTGTTATATAATAACATCTTAGAGAGTTTATGTCAACACTTTTTTTAAAACTTTTTTTAGTTTTTCCATATTTGTAACCTTTTCGCACTTTAATTCTTTTTATCCATTTTTATTTGTTGGGTTTGCACACCCAAATCTTTCTATATTTTATTATATTCTTATGTGGCACTATTTATTACTCTTTTTCTTTTCATTTTTTTCTGTCTAACGTCTGTCCCAACAAACTCCAGCTGAATATTATTTCCTATTATTCGTGACACCATACGTTGAGTATAACTTTTTTCAAGCTCTTTTAATGATAAATTCGTACTTATTATAGTTGGACGCCTAAGCATTATCCTTGAATTTAATATATTATATATTGCTGCATTTGAAAACGAAGTTGGAAATTCTGTTCCTAAATCGTCTATTATAAGCAAATCACAACCAATAAAATGTTTTTCGCTTTCTCCTTCTTCGTCGTTCGTGTATTTAAAGCGCTCTCTTTCAAGCTTAGACACAATATTTGGAATTGAACCATATATAACGCCGTATCCCTTTTCTATAACCACGCTAGCTATTGCTAATGACAAATGTGTTTTTCCAAGCCCCGTGTTCCCCCTCATCAATATGCTGGGAGAATTTAAGCTGAAATTATCCGCATACATTTTACACGACCTATATATCCTAGACATTATATCTCGACAAGATTCTTTTCTTGAATCATCGTATTCATCTGAATAGTAGTCTAATGAAAAGCTGTCAAAACTGCACAGCGTCAGCGGCGACATACTATTAAGTCTATCGTAAACTTCCTTGCGCAATAGTTCTTTCATACACTCACACATTATTCCATCAACGTAACCCTCGTCGTTGCATTTATTACATTTATATTTTATATCCAAGTAGTCCTCCGGAACTCCTGCACTTTTTAATATTGCTTTCAGCTCGTTTTGTAATAAAAAATTTCTTTCTTTGAGTTTCTTAATTCTAGGAGCAACTTCCGCTCCTCTTATCACTTGCTTTGCTACAGACACGGCAGTGGACGACAATTCTTTTTCTATAACCGACACTCTAGGGAAACGTGAATTTAAGATTTTCCTTCTTTTATATGCATTTTCTTCTGCTTCTTTTCTTAAGTTATATAGCTTTTTTTCCACTGCCTTATAAACTTCATTGCTATAACCCATATTTTATTATCCTCCAATAAAATGTCTTTCCCAACCATCTTCATCGAATACACTGTAATTTTCATATTCCTCTATGTTATAAGACGGCTTTGAGGAATAATTATTTTTATTAGTCTTTTCTGTTTTTCTTCGCTCATTTAGGGCTTGATTGATATTTAATACACCTTGCTTATGCCATCTTGAGATTATACTGTCTATGTACTTAGCAACATACTTACCGTTTGCATTAACACATCTGTCGTAAGCCTCTTTTATCATTTTGTCATCGTATTTCCACTTAGACATCCACCTTATAACAGCTTCTTTTTCAACAGCCGTTGGGGCTCTGTGGTCAATACCTATTATCCTTTCAAACTTAGACCATATCACGTTTTCTTCATCTAATTGTCTGATTTTGCTCTCTGCTTTTTCTAAAGTATCTATTCCGTCTTCTGACCACGAACGTCCTACTTTGTCAATATAGCTCATATTTTTCTTCCCTATACTCACAACGTACTGGAGCAGCATTAAAATTACATCAACAGGTAAACCGTCTCTATCGTGCAAAGCAAGTAAAATTCCACTGTCACTATTTGTAATGGTCTTGCCCAAAATTTGCTGAGCCTCTTGCATTAGCGTTTTTATTTCGTCAGACTCTAACATCCTTTTGCTTATATCTTTTACATTCGGTTTTTCATATCTGTATGACGGCTTTGTAATTTTATTATTTTTTGTTTCGTCAACCTTAAGCCTGTATAGGTTGTCCACCTTACTTTCAGCATGATTTATACTTGTTTTAAGAGTTTCGTCTCCACGCTCTCTTTTATCTAGCTTATCTAAAACTCCCGTTTCAAACCAGTACTGCATAGCGTCTTTAACGTCTGCTTGGCTCGCTGACAAATCATTAGAAATATCTGCAATCTCAAATTCTTCCCCCATATGGCGAAAAATCCACAAAAGTACTTTTATCTGTAAAGCCCCAGCTAATTTCATGTGTTTATCCACAACGCAAGTCGGAAGCACAAACACCTTATTTAACGCACCAAAAGAATACTTCACCTTTTCCACACCTCAAACATATATAAAAAATTGTGTTACATTAAATATTATACCACATTCCCTTACAATAAAAAACCTTGCAAATTGCACAAGCAAATTACAAGGTTTTAAAATTATATTTTATCAAAAATTATTTTCCTAAACATATACCGGTGTCTTGAGCACATCTTATTATACTGCTGTCTGTTGGAACTGTTTTCAATTTTCCTGCTATATCTTCTAAATCTACCGCCACTATTTTTTGATTTTTCATAGCCACCATTTTTCCGTATTCTCTGTTTCTTATAAGTTTAGCCGCTGCCGCTCCAAATCTTGTGGCAAGTATCCTGTCATACGGACAAGGACTACCTCCTCGCTGAAAATGTCCCGGAACGGTAACTCTCACTTCTTGACCCGTTTCATATTGAATATCCTGAGCTAGCTTGTTTGAGATTGTTGACTCAAGTTGTAGCTTTTTATCTTTCCTGTAGTCTTTATACATATCAGAAGACACCGCTCCCTCAGCTACGGCTATTATAGAATATTTTTTCCCTTGTTGTCTTCGCATCGAAAGAGTCTTTAAAATAGCTTCCATTCTGTAAGGTATCTCTGGGATAAGAATAACATCAGCGCCTCCGGCTATTCCCGAATACAAAGTCAACCACCCTGTTTTGTGACCCATCAGCTCTACTATAAATATTCTGCTATGCGACATTGCTGTTGTGTGTATACAATCTATAACGTTAGTTGCTATATTCACTGCACTGTGAAATCCAAATGTCACATCAGTTCCCCATAGGTCGTTGTCTATCGTCTTCGGGAGCGACACCACATTTAAACCCTCTTCACTCAACAAATTAGCTGTTTTTTGGCTGCCATTTCCACCGAGTACTACAAGACAATCTAGTCTTAATTTTTTATAGTTCTCTTTCATTTGCTTTACTTTATCTATGTTGTCGTCGCCTATAACTCTAATTGTTTTAAAAGGTTGTCTGGACGTTCCAAGAATTGTCCCGCCTTTAGTCAGAATACCAGAAAAATCTTCAGGTTTCATTATTTTGTATTCGCAATTTATAAGACCTTTGTAGCCATCAATTATTCCGTATATCTCAACCCTGCCTTCTCCGTAATATTCATAAAGTGAATTACACACTCCTCTTATCGCTGCGTTTAGTCCTTGACAGTCTCCTCCGCTTGTTAATATTCCTATCCTCTCCAACACTAAACACCTTCCCTTTTACACTAATAATTTTTACCCTTTTCTTCCTTAATCAATGTTCTGAAACCACAGGTATTATCTTTATTAATCGCACTTTCACGCTCTGTTTCCGCCAATTTAAACAGCTTCATCTGACTGTTTACTAATTGTTTTCCTCTTTTGTCCACCCTCACATACTCTGTGTTTGGAAGTTGAATCCTCATATTTACGTTATCTTTTAATAGTATATCCAATATTTTTAGCGTACGTTTCTTTAGTCTTTCATCTTCAATCGGGAACACAAGTTCAACTCTTCTGTCTAAATTCCTCGGCATGAGGTCGGCACTTCCCATATATATTTTAGGGTCTGCGTTGTTGTGGAAATAAAATATTCTGCTATGTTCAAGAAGTCTTCCAACAATACTGTAAACTTGTATATTTTCGCTGGTGTCCTCAATTCCCGGTACCAAACAACATATTCCTCTTACTATTAATTTTATTTCTACTCCCGCTTTCGATGCTTTATAAAGTAATTTTATTATGTCTTTGTCGACAATCGAATTTACTTTCATTATTATCTTTGCTTCCAAACCATTTTCTGCATTATTTATCTCATTCTTTATCATGGTTTCAAAGAATTTTCTTAAACCGTTTGGCGCAAGAACTAATTTCTGATACTCCGGAGACTTTGAATATCCCGTTAGCGAATTAAACAGCGACGAAGCATCCATACCATATTTCTCTTTACAAGTAAAAAGACCTATATCCGTATAAAATTTTGCTGTTATATCGTTATAATTTCCCGTTCCCATGTGAATATATCTTCTTATTCCATCATCTTCACGTCTAACAACAAGAAGTATTTTACAGTGAGTTTTTAAGCCCGCAAGACCATATATAACATGACAACCTGCCTTTTCAAGTTTTTTAGCCCATAATATATTATTTTCCTCATCAAACCTTGCCTTTAATTCAACAAGAACCGTCACCTGCTTGCCGTTTTCTGCCGCTTTTATAAGAGCTTCTATTATCGGAGAATTTCCACTAACCCTGTATAAAGTCTGCTTTATCGCTAATACCTGCTCGTCTTCTGCCGCCTGCCTCACGAATCTTACAACGCTATCAAAACTCTCAAATGGGTTACACACCATACAATCTTTTTCTCTGATAGCTTTAAACATATCGTTATACCCCACAAAATCTGCCGGAGGATTTACAGGAGTTAAACTTGGAAATTTAAGATTGTCGTCCCAATCCTCACCTGCAAATTTAGATAAAAACGTTAAATCTATAGGAGCGTCAACCTCATATATCTCTTTTTTACTAACTTTAAGAGTATCTGAAAGAAATTCTGATATAGCTTTTGTTGAATTATCATCTATCTCTAAGCGTACGAGTTCTCCTCTTTTTCTCCTCTTTATGGACTTCTCCATTTCTGTTAGAAGATTTTCAGCATCTTCATCTATTTCAATGTCTGAATCTCTTGTCACTCTGAATGTACAGCTCGACTTTATATCATGCAATTCAAAAAGTCTTTCCAGCTGATTTTGAATTATATCTTCAAGAAGTATATAACACCTCTCGTCATCTGACGGTACCTCAAAATACCTTCTCAATATTGACGGAACTTGAACTATTCCAAAATTTAATTTTTCGTCTTTTTCAAGTTCAACCGCTATATTTAAGCTTCGGTTCGCAAGCAGTGGAAATGGGCGACTTTCGTCAACCGCTAAAGGAGTTAATACAGGGAAAAGTACTTTCTCGAAATAGTCTTCAACATACATTCTTTGACTATCGTTTAAATCCGACCACTTTAAAAATACTATCTTTTCTTTTTTAAGAGCCGGGACTATTGACCTGTGAAGACATGTGTATTGTTTTTCAACAAATTTATGTATTTTTTCGCTGAGCGTATTTAATAACTGCTTTGGCAAAAAACCAGAGGCATCTTCATCTTTAGGCTCGTCTTCTATTTTGTCCATGATATTTGCTATTCTAACCATAAAAAATTCGTCTAAATTCGACGCCGTGATTGCTAAAAATTTTATTCTTTCCATTATCGGATTATTTTTGTCCATTGCCTCTTCAAGTACTCTCAAATTAAAATCCAGCCAACTTATTTCTCTGTTGTTATATTTTTTCTTGTTTCCCATTATAAACACTCCTTTACTATATTGATAAATTTTTAGGCTTTACTAATAATCTTATTTTAACCCCAAACACTTCCTCAAAAAAATCACGGCATCTTTTAAATTCCCATTGCTCAAATAATGTATTTTTATCTGTCGTTCCCGTTATAATTACTTCTCCTTTAATTATTCCGGCTTTGACTTCACACAATTTTTGTTTACTTGAAACGTCTAAAGCATTGGCTATTATGAAAATCGCTTTGAGCTTTGAAGCTATCAATTTATTTTTTACGCTTAAATTTTTATTTAATTCATTTTCATACCTTTTAAGTGAAAATTCATCTAATCCGGCTATATACGCAACTATTAAATTCTCCTCAAAACTCAAACCATATACATTTGTATTCTTTATAGCGTTAAACACACTCTCATCTGAATTTTTTAAATTTATATTGTTCCCGCACTCATGCATAATACACGCTAACTGTAATAATAATTTTTTTCTTTGATTTAAACCGTGTATTTTTTTGAGCCTTTCAAAAATCGTACAAGCATTTTCACACACCGCTTCATAATGCTTCATATCCGACCTATAATATTTAGCTATAGACTTTGCGCTTTCAATCGTGCTACTTTCTATGTTTTCTTCTATTAATAACGTATCCCTCTTGTTTAAAAGCAGGTTCATTACGCAATCTAATAACTCCGTTTTCACATAGGTCACAGATTTTATATTAGCGATTTTTAATATTCCCAAACATATCGAAAGTATGCTGCAAGCTAGCTTTGTTTTTTCGGTGTTCAAGTTAAGCATTATACTGAGTCTATCAAGATTTATGGTTTTAAATGAATCGTAAAGTTTTGTAAGCTCATCAATCTCAACGTTAAATCTGTTGCCGTCACACTGCGCATTACAAATTTCTGATATAAGACTTATATCATTTCCCGTGACAATCAAAGTTTGGCTCGATTCCGGACTTAGCCAATATTTCATTCTCTTTACCATAACATTCATGTATTCTTCTAACACTGAGCTAATATCTTCTCCGCTTTCTATGACTTCCGAAAACATATCATAGACCCTCATGTAGCCTATTGGAACGTTATGAGAAAATTTTACAGCTCCATTTTCATACAAAGACAATCCTAAATTCCCACTACTAATGTTTGCAATTATTTTTCCGCTTTGCTCTTCACTTTCATTATTATCGATTTGTCTTATTATGTTAGAACATATAAGCATTTCTTCATAATTTAACTCTAATATCTCAACATTCAAACCATTTTGAACTCTAAGCTGGTCTATAACAAATTCTCTGTTTTCCGCTTCTCTGAAAGCCGTTGTTCCCAAAACCTTATAGTTAATTATTTTATACTCATCAAATAATTTTAAGTATCCGCTCAATATAGAGGATATTTCTCTAACACTATTGAAGCTTATCTTGCCGGTACTAAACACTTCGTGCCCTATTGATATTGGGTATTCTAATGTTTCAAGGTCAACAATTTTACTTCTATAGATTTGCGAAATTTTCATTTTAATAACATTTGAACCTATAACTATAACCCCGGCAACAGAGCTTCCATTCCCTCTATACAAATAAAGTCCCACCTTTTTTAATTGTAATTTTATAAAAAAACATATTTATTTATATTTTTTATAGTAAATATAATTATATTACTTTATTTTTAATTATGCAACTGATTTAAAAAATTTTTAAAATAATTTGGTAAATCGCTATTAAATTCTATGTATTTTTGTGTGCGAGGATGTATAAAACCTAATTTTTTAGCATGTAAACATTGTCCGTTAAGCGATTTTATCACTTTTTTGGGTCCATACACGCTATCCCCTGCAACAGGGTGCCCTATATGCGCCATATGTACTCTTATCTGATGAGTTCTTCCTGTTTCAAGCTTTAGCTTTATGTGAGTAAAACCGTTGTACCTTTTTATTACCTCATAGTGAGTCACGGCATTTTTAGAGTTCCTTTGCGTAACCCACATTTTCTTTCTATCCACAATATGTCTTCCTATAGGAGCGTTTATTGTACCGCTGTCTGCTTTAATGTTGCCATAAACCACAGCTTCATATTCTCTTGTGAAATCATGAGCTTTTATTTTATCGGCTAAAATTTTATGAGAAAAATCATTCTTCGCAACTACTAATAATCCGCTTGTGTCTTTATCAATTCTATGTACTATCCCCGGTCTTATGACTCCGTTTATGCCCGACAAGCTATCCCCACAATGATACATAAGCGCATTTACTAAAGTTCCGGTATAATTCCCCGGTGCAGGATGAACTACCATTCCCTTCGGTTTATTTACTATAAGTATGTCATCATCTTCGTAAACTATATCTAGCGGAATGTTTTCCGGCAAAATATCTATAGTTTTAGGTTCGGGAATATTAATTTTTACTGTATCATTTAGCTTACAAACGTAATTTTTATTTACTTTTTTATCATTCACTGTGATGTTTTCATCAGATATTAATTTTTGTATAGACGAACGAGTTTGCCCATCAATTATTAAGCAAAGATATTTGTCGAGCCTTGTTCCAACATTTTCGCTATCCACTTTTATTTCTAACTCACTCATTTAATTACTTCTCCTATAAATTTTATTACTCAATTATTTTTACCTTTTTCACTATATTTTAATATGTATATCACCAACAATACTGTTCCTGCTGTTATACAATAATCCGCTATATTACATACTGGTGCAAAAAACGATAATTTTATATAGTCCACAACATAGCCTAAAAACACTCTATCTATTAAATTACTGAGTCCTCCCCCGACAATTAACGCCGCTCCTGTTTTGAATATCTTACCAGTAACATTCTTTTTGTATATAACATAAAGCAGTCCAGCCACTATAACTACTGTCGAAATTATAAATATATACCTGCTATTTTTTAATATTCCAAACGCTGCTCCAGTATTTTCTAAGTAAACTATCTTTAAAAGTCCGTTTAAAACACTGATTTGAGAATATCTACTTAAAAAATTTTTCACATATAGCTTACATATTTGGTCTACAACAATAACCATAATTGAAATAATAAAATACATATCCACACTTCTCCAATATAAATTAAATTGCGGTGCATCTAATCTAAAAGATACACCGCTCAAGTAAATATTTTTTATTTTCTACGCTTAAAAAATCCGAATTTTTTGTTTTTCTTAGAATCGGATTTAATATCATATTCAGCACCAAATTCTAAATTTTCAAATTTTTTATTGCTAGCTTCAGATTCAACTATTCTTCCGCTGTCAATACAATTATCTTCGCTGAACTCATGCTCTTTTTTTGGATTTGTCTCATTTACGTTTATCTTACTTGCCTCAGGACAATTATCCAAATTCATTTTGTCTGTTATATTATCCTTTGTCTCCAGCAAATCTGCCTCATACTGCTCCATTAAACTACTTTTTAGCGGCATTCCCTTTAAAAGGCTAACGTGTTGTTCATAAAGCCTTAAAACGTTATTTTTAAATCTCTCGATTTCCCTATACACGCCATGAGACTCCACTTTTTCTCGCTCAACTTCTGATTTTGCCTGATTTATTATATGCTGAACCTTTTCTTTTGCCTCTTTTATAGAAGCATCTGCAAGTTTTTGTGCAGCAAGTATAGCACTTCTTATGCTACCCTCTTCTTCGTGGTATTTATTTACTTCTTTTTTTAGCTCTTCAACTTCCTTTAAAAGTTTAGATTTTTCACTTAGCAGTTTGCTGTAAGAGCTTTCAACCTCGTCTATAAAATTGTCAACATCCTCAGGCTTATATCCGCCAAAATTCGCTCTCCTAAAACTAATGTTTTTAATCTCATCTAAACTAAGCACCAACTCACACTCTCCCCATCAAAACGTCTTTGTTTTAAAAATATATTCCACTATTTTCAAGCTCGTCTATAACTTCGGTTCCCGTTAAATCTACGTTATATGGTGTTATAACAAACGTATCTGTAGCAACCCTTTTAATTTGACCGCCGTTTGCATAAGCTACTCCGCTTAAAAAGTCAATTATCCTGCGAGCTGAGTCTTTGCTTGTGTCTTCAAGATTTAATACTATTGTGTGCATTTTTAAAAGCTCGTCTGCAATGGTTCTGGTTTCCTCGCCGAATTTCTCCGGTTTAAACAACACAACCTGTAACTTAGCTGTTGCATGAATATTAACCACTCTATTATTTACATTTCTTTTCGCTCTTTCTTTTGCGTGACTCTTTTCTTCTACCTCATCTTGCTCCTCCGCTTGGTCCTCGTACTCGTAATCGTACTCATCTTCTGAAGGGAGCCACATTTCTTTAAATTTTTGAACTAATCCTGACATTTTTTCGTCCTCCTTAAATTTGCCTTCATTTTTCATTAATAAAATCTCTAATTTACACATTATATTGAATAAAAAAATATAAAAATTTAATTTTCTTACTCACTACGATAATATTATCCAATTTTTATTTCTAAATGTCAACAAATATTTTGACGATTTTTGCGAAAAAAATGCATTTTTTCTATTCAATGTGTTTCCCGTCATATAAATTAGTTCCTTCAACCACTACTTCGTCGCCTATTTGAATTGTGTCATCGCTAAACAGCTCTTCTTCTGTTGGGTTACTTTTACATATAATACACGATGAATCCATATAAATCGGGACTACTTCTTTAAACAATAAATTTGAACCGTATTTTATGTAAACTCCCTTGACTTTCTTTTCTAGCGTTTCTTTTTCACCGTCTTTATTGACCGTTTTACTGACAACACTTTCCTTTAGCGCAGATTTATTAACCGTTAAACCTGTGTATGTGTTTATGTTTATTTCTATATTTTCGCTCCTTATCATCGAAAGCTCCTTGCTCATTCTGTCGCAAGACAACACAACAACAACTTCAGACGCTCCTTCTTCCTTATTAACGCTCACAACTTTACATGGTACATTTTCATTAAAAGCTGAATTAATCTCAACATTAACATTTTCCCCCACTTTAAAGCGCATGGAGTCATCTTCAGACATTTTGCTTATTATATACCAGTCCACAGATTTTATAATTTTTCCCGCAACGTTATTCTGAGATTTATTAGAAGGCTGAATATCAAAATTCACGTCCCCTGCCTTAAGATTTTTAACGTCATCATAATTTAAGTAGTTTTCATACCCATCAAAATTACTCACGAAATATCCGGAATTCTCCGCTAATACTTCGCCTATGCTACTCCCGCATTCTTTAATAAGTTCTTTTCTCCTGTTTTCAAGTTCGTCAAATCGCTTGTAAAAATTATCCGTCTTGCCCATTACAACATGTCTTTCATTAAGAAGATATATAGCTCTGTCCTTCGCTTGACAAAACTCTTTATATCTTGCTGTTTTTCCAAATAAATTTATATTTCTTATTTCTTCGTTTATCTGTTTATCAATGTAATCAGGTCCTCTTAAAGACATTCCCGACGACACATTTAATCTCTTTAGCTGATTTATTTGTTCATCAAGCTCTTTTAGCTCAACCATACACGAAGCTTGTTTTTCGTCGTGATAAATTTCTGCTATCTTACCACCTCTGGACACCTTCGCTCCGTCTTCTAAAACATTCATTAATGTCCCATTCTCGTCCCAATAAACAAGCTCTTCGTTTCTTACGATTATTCCTTTGGTTTTTATGCTGTCTTTTAAAGTGTACATCGCCACAGGTTCGGTTTTCACTTCGTGCATAACAAATTTATACGTTTGATATAAAGTATAAAACAAAAGTAAAGTTACTGAAGATAAAACTAACACTTTTTTTACCACGCTTTTTTTTATTTTCACTTCCATTTAATATCTGTCCTTTTCTAAGTATTCTGCAACATCAATGAGTAAACTATCATAATCATTGTAGTCATCAACATAAAACCATTTTATACTTTTATTCCTTTTAAACCACGTTATTTGACGTTTAGCATATCGTCTTGTTTCCATTTTTATTTTATTTATGGCTTCTTTAAGCGTAAAAAGTCCTCTTAAATACAAAACTACTTCCTTATATCCTATAGCTCCTCTTGCGGTTTTGCTTGGATTCATTTTGTATATTTGCTTCGCCTCTTCTATTAGTCCGTTTTCAACCATCTCGTCTACTCTTTTATTTATTCTGTTATAAAGGATATTTCTATCTCTAAAGCCCAGCCCTACTATTTTGGCGTTATAAAGAGATTCTGTTTTTTTAGAATCTTCAACTTGTTTTGAAATTGGGGTACCTGTTGTTCTGTAAAACTCCACTGCCCGGATTAATTTCTTATAATTATTATGGTGAATATTTTCAGCACTTTCTTTATCAACAATCTTTAACTCATTTATTAAGCTTTCTGGTCCGTTGTCTTTAACTTCTTGCCACAACTGTTCTCTAAGCGTTTTATCTACTTTCTCTTCGTTAAACTCAACATTATTTATAAGCGAATCAATATATAAACCTGTCCCGCCAACCAAGATAGGCATTTTTCCATTACTGTCTATCTCACTTATCGATTTTTTCGCTATTTTAACGTAATCTGCCACGCTAAACTCATCTTTTACAGAAATCGTATCAATTAGATAGTGCTTAACCTCAGAAAGTTCAATTTTAGTTGGCTTTGCCGTTGATATTTCAAATTCTCTATAAATTTGCATTGAATCCGCTGACACTATTTCACCGTTAAATTTTCTTGCGATATCCAAAGACAACCTTGTTTTCCCCGACGCAGTGGAACCTACTATTGCAATAATATTTATTTTTTCACTCAACATATTATCACGTCCTGCCAAATTGTTTTTCTATATCCTTCTTTTTCATTATTACAGACACAGGTCTTCCATGCGGACAATATTTAATATCAGGATTTTTCCTTAATTTATCAACTAAATCAATAATTTCCGCCTCGCTGCTGGACTTTCCTCCCTTAATCGCCGCACGACAAGCCATATTGTGATAAAGCCAGTCCATGTATGAAGTTTCTAAATCCTTTTTGTTAGACAAAATATAACTAGCTATCTCTATTATACTGTCTTTAACCTGGTCAATTCCCACATACACAGGCACACTCCTTACTATTACGCTCCCCATACCAAAGTCTTCAACATCGTAGCCGGAGCGAGAAAAAAGAGGTAAATTATCTAAAACAGCTGCATATTCAGCTTTGTCCAAAACCACCGTAACGGGCTCCAAAAGTACTTGCGAATCACTTATTTTTTCTTCTTTTTTTAATTTTTCATATATTATTCTTTCGTGAGCGGCATGCTTGTCTACTATCAGAATTTCACCGTCATTACACTGAACTATTATGTAGCAATTAAAAACCTCGCCTACTATTTTCGGCTCCGGTTCAAAAATTTTACTATCCATTTTTATTTCTTCATAACTATCTAACTGCTTAGCTTTAACTTGAGGTTGATTTAAAATTTGGTTGTCCCGCTTTACATCGTTAACTTCGTTTTTAGACGTACTCACGCTATATGACGGACTTAAATTATTAATTTTAACCTGCTGCTCCGCTCTTTTTATATGGTTATCTTCGCTTTTTTCAACGCTTATGTTAATAACATCAAAGTTCAGACGCTTAGATGGATTTTCAATTTTTATCTCAGGAGTAACAATTTTTCTTGGATTAAAAATACTTTCGCTTTTAAGAGTTGAATCTATTTTTATTTCATTTTTATCCTTATCCTTTGCCCTAAGGTCGGAAAAAGAAATGTTATTTAACTCCGTTGAGCGAGGCGTTACAATACTTTGAGAGTTCTGAACAATATCATTCGCTTTCTTAACTTCGTTAAACTCTAGTTTTTTCTTTTCGTCAAGGTTCATAATAGCAGATTTTACACCATAATAAACAGCTTCAAATATAGGTTTTTCGTTTATAAATCTTACCTCTATTTTCGACGGATGAACATTAACGTCAACGGTTTCACAAGGTATGTTTATATTCAAAACACAATAAGGATGCTTTCCGACCATTATACAATTTTTAAAGGCTTCTTCAAGAGATGCACACCCCGTTTTTGTTTTAACATATCTTCCGTTTATGAAAAAATGCTGCATGGTTCTGGTTGGTCTGGCGGCAAGCGGTTTACTTACAAATCCCTTAACACAAACTCCGTTTAATTTATAATCAACTTCTACCATACCATTAAAAAAATCTTTTCCATACACGGTATATATACACGAAGAAAGCTTACCGTCTCCTGATGTGTTTAACGTTTCTTTGCCGTCACGAATAAACTTAAATGATATCTCTGGGTGAGAAACTGCGATTCTGTCAATTATTCCCGCAATCGAATTTGCCTCGGCTATATCTTTTTTCAAAAATTTCATTCTTGCCGGAGTATTATAAAACAAATCTCTTATTATGAAAGTCGTGCCCTTAGCACAACCGGTATCTTCTATAAGCTCTTCTTCGCCTCCGTTTATTAAATATCTCGTTCCGATTTCTTCCCCTTCGGCGCAGGTTATAACCTCCACTTTAGACACCGCACATATCGATGCCAAAGCCTCTCCTCTAAACCCTAAAGTGTTTATAGTGTCGAGGTCATCGGCTGTTTTGACTTTGCTCGTTGCATGACGCAAAAACGCATTTTTCACATCTTCTCTAAATATTCCACTGCCGTTGTCGGATATTTTTATATATTTCGTTCCGCCGTTTTTAATTTCTATCGTAACGCGAGTTGCTCCTGCATCAATGGAATTTTCAACAAGCTCCTTAACAACAGACAACGGTCTTTCAACAACCTCGCCCGCAGCTATTAACTCTGCTATATGTTTTTCTAACACATTAATCTTTTTCACTTAAAAATCTCCATTCTAAGCATTTACCGTTTTTACAAGCTCAAACAGCTTATTCATAGATTCTATTGGAGTTAGCACACTAACATCCATATTTTTTAATTCGTCAATTACTTTTTTGTACTTCTCATCACAGCTATTTTCCTGAGAAGCAACACAACTTTCTTCATCGCATTTTTCTTTTTTACATCCAGACTTCTCGCCTAATTCAAGCTCACTTATTATTTGTTTTGCCCTCGATATTATCCATTCCGGAATGCCCGCAAGTTTTGCAACTTCTATACCATAGCTTTCGTCTGCTCCTCCGGGGACAATCCTCCTTAAAAACGTTATTTCATCTCCACGTTTCTTTACGGCTATATTATAATTTTTCATTCCTTTATACATTTCTGCCATTTCGGTAAGCTCGTGATAGTGCGTTGCAAAAAGAGTTTTTGCTCCGAGTTTCGTCTTATCAGCCACATACTCAAGCACTGCTCTTGCTATACTCATTCCATCAAATGTTGAAGTTCCTCTTCCGATTTCGTCTAAAATAAGAAGACTGTCACACGTTGCATTCTTTACAATCTGAGCAACCTCATTCATCTCAACCATAAAAGTTGATTGTCCTGAAGCAAGGTCGTCCGACGCTCCTATCCTTGTAAAAATACTGTCAACCAGTCCAACACGAGCATACGCTGCCGGTACAAAGCTACCTATTTGAGCCATGAGAACAATAAGTGCAACCTGTCGCATATACGTAGACTTTCCTGCCATGTTTGGTCCTGTTATTATCGCAACACTGTTTTCTCCATCGTCAAACAGCGCATTGTTAGGCACAAACGGTGCTCCGTCTAAAAGCAATTCAACAACAGGGTGTCTTCCTTCTCTTATTATTATGCTTTTATCTGTTCGTATTTCGGGCTTAATATAGTTGTTTCTTGAAGATACTTCTGCAAGCGACCTCAACACATCTAATTTAGCAAGCATTTTAGCGGTTGTTTCTATCCTTGAAAGACTCTTCGACACCTCAAGCCTTACTCCCTCAAAAACCTTATACTCAAGTTGGACAACCCTGTCTTTTGCACCGAGTATCCTTGATTCTATGGTTTTTAACTCTTTTGTTATGTATCTCTCACAGTTGGCTAGGGTTTGCTTTCTCACATAGCTTTCCGGAACTAAATTTTTATATGAATTGCTTACCTCTATGTAATATCCAAACACTCGGTTATATCCTACTTTTAGTTTAGGTATACCTGTATTTTTTCTTTCCCTGAGTTCTATTTCGGTTACTATGCTTGTCCCACCCGTCATGTCGCCACGGACTTCGTCTATCTCACTGTTATAACCGTCTTTAATCATTCCGCCTTCCCTCACTGAAAATGGCGGGTCTTCAACTATAGCATCATTTATTAATGTTTTTACATCTTCAAGAATGTCGATATTGTCCCTTATATCTGAAAGCATTTCTGACTTACAATCTTTTAAAATATTTTTAATTCCCGGAATTTGAGAAATAGTTGCAAACAACGAACGAAGGTCTCTTCCGTTTGCCGAACCGTATGTAATTTTAGTCATAAGCCTTTCTATGTCGTGAACTCCAATAAAAAGCTCTTTTAAATTATCCCTAAGAATTACATCTGAATAAAGCTCTTCAACGGCTTGCTGCCTTTTTATTATTTCATCATATTTTCTAAGGGGACGCTCTATCCAAGAACGCAATAAACGCTTGCCCATCGCTGTTTTGGTTTTGTCAAGCACCCACAGCAAAGAACCTCTTTTTTCTTTGTTCCTCATCGTTTCAACAAGCTCTAAATTTCTTATTGTGTTTAAATCCAAACCCATGTATTGATGCTCTTTATAAAATTCTATTTTGTCTATTCTTTCGAGTCCAATTTTCTGAGTCTGTTTAAGATAGAGAAACAACGCCCCAATGGCTCTTAAACACAATTGTTTATCGACGATTTGTGAGCCGTTAAATTTTTTCAAGCCCAGCTCAGACATCAAAAGACTTTTACATTGGTTTATCTCAAATTTTTCGTCGCTAAGCTTTTCCACACTGCACGAGAGCTTTTCTTTAATAAATTTGCTTAAAACATTTAGTACAGCCGTATTGCCGCCCGCAAGGACTTCTCTTGGACAAAACTTTCCTAGTTCATTTTTTATCTGAAGGACTAAATCTCCGTTTATAAATTCAGTGGTTTTCAGCTCTCCTGTGGACACATCGCAAAAACATATTCCTGCACTTTCCTCCTCCACGAACAGCGAACATATATAATTGTTTCTTGACTCATCAAGCATACTGCTTTCAACAATCGTTCCCGGAGTTATTACCCTCACAACATCTCTTTTAACAATCCCTTTGCCTTTGCTCGGCTCTTCCATTTGTTCGCATATCGCTATTTTGTACCCCTTCGACACGAGCCTTGATATATAAGACTCGCAGCTATGATACGGTACACCACACATAGGGGCTTTTTTATCTTGACCGCAATCTCGACCTGTTAAGGTTAAGTCTAGCTCATCCGACGCTAATTTTGCATCATCAAAAAACATTTCATAAAAATCGCCTAATCTAAAAAAGAGTATCGTGTCTTTATGCTTTGCCTTTATATCAAAATATTGTTTCATCATTGGCGACATATTAGCCATTTAATAATTAATCCTCCTAACCGCACTTAGCCAAATCCTTTAATGACATCCTCCACACGTTGAACAACTTCCTCCGCAACTCTCGTGATAATCCGTTGTCATAGGGTTCTCCCCCTGCGCCGACTGCATTATTATAGCGTTTACTCTCATTAAAATTTTATCAAGCTCCGCTTTACATGTATTGTAATTTTCCATCTTCTCGTTTGACATTATTTTTTCATAAATATCCTTTAAATCTTTATTCAGCTTCGCTATTTTTTCTTCGCTAAAGCCTTCCTTAGACATTTCGTTATTTATCGACATTTTAATCATATTAAATTCCTTTATAAGATTCTGGAGTTCATTATCAGACTCTAAAGTTTGTTCTGCCGCTCTATATTTTATGTAAGTTTCATCGCTTTGTATCGCAACTCCAATTTGTCTTGCTAAATCTATTATACTCATATTTTTCTCCTCCAAAAATTTATATTATTTCTCCCTTTAGCACCCAATTTTTTGAGTCTACTATTTTTATATCTGCAAATTTACCTATCAAATCACTAGGTCCTTGCGTTTCAATAATTATGTTTCCAGACGTTCTGGCGATTAGTCCCTCTGCCTTATTCGCCTTAGATTCAACTAAAGCTCTAAACGTTCTTCCAACCATACTCGACGTTATATCTGCTGATATACCCTCTTGTAGCTTTAAAAGTTCAGCCATCCATTCTCTTTTTTCGCTGCTTTCAACAGGGTCAGCAAACTTTGCCGCCGGAGTACCTTCCCTCGGCGAATATATAAACGTAAACAGTGATGAAAAGCCCACTTCCTGTACAAGTGACAACGTATCTTTAAATTCGTCGTAAGTTTCACCCGGAAATCCTACTATAACGTCGCTTGTTAAAGATAAATCTTTTATTTTACTTTTAGCATAATTTATTATTTCCAAATATTTTCCCCTTGTATATTTCCTGTTCATTTCTTTAAGGACCCTGTTGTTTCCCGATTGAAACGGTAAATGGAGATGACTGCTTATATGTTTGCTGCTTGCTATAACGTCTATGAGTTCCTTTGTTGCGTCTTTCGGATGAGAAGTCATGAATCTAATCACATACTCGCCTTCTATAGCGTCTAGCCTTCTTAGAAGCTCAGCAAAATTAATATCTTCGTCAAGACCCTTTCCGTATGAATTTACATTTTGTCCAAGCAATGTTATGTCTTTATAGCCACTGTTTATGAGCTCTCTTGCCTCGTTTATTATACTATCGGAATTTCTGCTTCTTTCCCTCCCTCTAACGTAAGGCACTATGCAATAAGAGCAAAAATTATTACAACCATACATTATAGGTATCCACGCTTTTACTTTTCCGTCTCTTCTAATTGGCAGGTCTTCATATATGTTTTCGTCTCCTTCGCCGCTTTCAAACACTCTTTTTTTGTTCTTCATAGACTCAAATATAATTTGAGGGAAATAGTGCAATGAATGAGTCCCAAACACAACATCCACAAACGGATAGCTTTCTTTTATTTTTTCAACAACATGTTCTTGCTCCGTCATACACCCGCAAAGGACTATCATAACAGATGGTCTGCTTCTTTTTATATGCTTTAAAGCTCCAACGTTACCAAACACCCTATCTTGAGCATGCTCCCTTACAGCACACGTGTTAAATAAAATTAAATCTGCCTTGTGTTCATCATCTGTGAACTCATAACCCATTTTTGAAAGCATTCCCTTTAATTTCTCCCCGTCAGACACATTCTGCTGACAGCCGTAAGTGTGGACATACGCTAAAGGTTGCTTTAAGCCCATATCTTGTTTCAAAATTTTTTTTACGTCTTCGCAATACTTACATTGCAATTCAAAATTGTTCTCATTTTTAATATGAGTCAAAATTTTCTCCTCCTAAAAAGCATCTATATTCTTATAATTTTATCATAGTTCGCAACCTTATTCAAGCATACTTAAACACAGCTAAAGCTTTTATTTTAATATTTTTTAATCATAAAATATGAATAAATTTGTGTTGTATTGAACAAAATATTTTTAGCATAAACATTTTCCAAAAAAGGATGGTCATTTTATGATAGACAAAATTGCTTTGATATTAACCATAATCGGAGGAATCAACTGGGGTTCTATAGGTATATTTCAGTTTGATATAGTGGGATGGCTTTTCGGCGGTCAAGACGCTATGATTAGCCGCATAGTTTACACTTTAGTTGGTATTGCCGCATTATGGTGTATATCCCTACTTTTTAGAGATGATGCTTTAAATCAATAAAAACAGTCGCACACAGGGTTTAACCTTTATGTGCGACTACTTATTTTTTAGTCAAAAACAATTTCAAAATAATCTCCTAAGGCATGAATCACTTCAATAGATATAACCGTCTTGCCGTTTTCGTAATAAGAGTATCCCTGAGATATCGAATTTGGATTATTTACATCTACGTCATAATTATCAAGCATTTTTTTAATTTCATCTTGGGTTTTGCCAAGGTAGCCTTTGCGATACAATAAATCAAATCCTTCAGGATAATCTACACCGTCATCTTTAAATTCTTGTTTTAAACTGTCTTCCCCTTTAATTTTAAAGCCCGTACCGTTAGCTATTTTGGCGGCATACTCCGAAGTTTTACCTGTATCTACAAGTCTTTTTAAAGAGCCTTTCGATAAATCTATATTATACGTTTTTACATAATTATACGGATGTGCTCCGCCTTCTCTGTAAGAATAGCCTTTCGCAAGTATCGAAACAAAATCTTTGTTCTTACTTTTTATTTCAAATTTTTCATCAACATTTTCGTTTTCAGGGTCAAAGTCTTCATATGACTCTTGATTGTAAATCAAATCTTTAATACTCTTATTTACGTTTTTTTCTTCGTTCGTGTTAAGACCCTTTATTTGAGGATATTCAATATTTATTTTTCCGTTAGAATACGTTTCAGACACAACTTCATAATTCACTGCTTCACTTTCATTTTCACTGGAAGTTTGCTCTACATTGCTAACTGAATTTTCATTTCTGTCAGACGGATTTGCTACTTCACTTTGAGGTGTGGTACTGTCTTTATCCGCATTGTCTGCTAGGTTACTTTCCCCACAACCGCATAAAAACATCATGCCTACTATTCCTACTGCTAAAAATATATTCTGATATTTCATGTAATCTCCTCCCTTGTATATATTATACTTATTTTTTCATTTTACACAACAGTTTTTATTTTTTAATTAATTAATATTATTTTATTTTTCTGATTGTTTATTACTAATAAACTGTGATAAAATTACTTATATACTGAATTTAAGGAATGAAAAAATGAAAAAAAATGATTTATTAGAACTCGAAATTTTAGACTTTACTTTTGATGGATTTGGAATAGGAAAAATTGACGGTTTTGTGGTGTTTGTGCCAAATTCCGCCGTTGGGGATAATCTTTTAGTTCGTATTTTAAAGGTTAAGAAAAGCTATGCTTATGGAAAAATCGAAAAAATATTAACTCCTTCAAGCCAAAGAATTACACCCGATTGTCCGCATTACAGCAAATGCGGAGGGTGTATGCTAAGACACATATCTTATGATGCTGAACTTCAGCTAAAGCAAAAAAGAGTAAGCGACTGTATAAAACGTATTGCCGGATTTGATGACTTAGACATTGAACCTATAGTCCCTAGTGAAAACGTTAACTTCTATCGTAATAAAGCTCAATTGCCAATAAGACGTGACTCAAACGGTAATTTAATTGCGGGATTTTACAGTCAACACACACACAACACAGTAGACTGCAAAGAATGTCGGTTACACCCTCAAATTTTTAATGATATAGTCTCTACGGTGCTTGATTGGATTAGTCAAAATAATATATCCGTGTACAATGAGCAAAATAATTCCGGCTTGATTAGACATTTATACATAAGACATGCTCAAAAAACAAATCAACTTATGGTGTGTCTGGTTATCAACGGGAACGATATCCCTCACAAAAATAAATTAATTAATGTTTTAACAAACAATTTTAAAGATGTGAGAAGTATTGTTTTAAATATTAACACAAAAAAAACTAACGTTATCTTAGGCGAAAAATGTACGACAATTTGGGGACAAGACCACATAACCGATATATTATGCGATTTAAAATTCAATATATCTCCACTATCTTTTTATCAAGTGAATAGAAACCAGGCTGAAAGATTATATACCATCGCAAAAGACTGTGCAGAGCTTAATAAAAGTGACACTTTGCTTGATTTATATTGCGGCACGGGGACAATCGGAATTTATATGTCTAAATTTGTCAACAGTGTGGTTGGTATAGAAATTGTTAAACAAGCTATAGACAACGCTATTATAAATGCTCAGGTTAACAATATTAATAACGTGAAATTTATATGTGATGACGCTAAAGTCGCAATCAAAACGTTAGACATTAAGCCTAACGTTATCGTGTTGGACCCTCCAAGAAAAGGGTGCTCTTTAGACGTAATTAAAACAATATCTGACATCCATCCTCAAAAAATTATATATATTTCTTGCGAACCTTCCACACTTGCTCGTGACTTAAAAATATTAGGTGAATGCGGCTATGTTCCAAAGAAAGTAACCCCGGTAGACTTGTTTCCAAGAACCGGTCACGTTGAGACGGTTTGCCTTTTGGGTAGGAAAATAGTCAACGATAAGAACGTTGAGTATGCTCATGTTGATTATGAGCCAAAAGATGCAGAGTATCTGAAAAGTGCTAAGGGTTCAGCGTCATACAGAGAAATCAAAGAGTGGATTAAGGAACAACATGATGTTTCTGTATCAAATCTATACATTGCTCAAGTAAAAGACAAATTAGGCTTTGAGAAGCGTGAAAATTATAACACAGGTGCCGAAGGTCATAGAGTACCGAACTGTCCAGCTGAGAAAGAAAAATTGATTCTGGAAGCGTTCAAGCATTTTAGAATGATATAAGAAAAAATCAGAATGAGAGAAAGTGGAGAACATCTGCTTTCTCTCTTTTTGTATGTTCTGAAAAAAATTTTTTTGGCTGGATGCGTTGATAGGCAACACGTTTAAGGAAATTTGTGAAATGTTGGGTAGGGAAAGTATTGAAATGCGAAAAAGAACCTGCTAAAATAAAAGAAATTGAAGATAAACACAAGGAAAATGGAGGTATATACAATGGCAAATGGAAAGTTTTTACCGCTTGGAGAACGTAAATATTTATCTATGAAAGATATGGCTGGTCATCTTGGATTAGGCTTTACAAAGGTAAAAGAGATTATCAGGGGTGGGGAATTTACAGAATTCATTACAATTGGTAAATCAAATAAAGTGATGATTAACCGTGCAGCTTTTGAAAAGTGGATTGAAGAAAAAGGTCACATTTAAAATTACATAAAAAAATAGCAACTGTGATTGACGGTCACGGTTGCTATCAAGGAAGTTACCAAGAACTTCATTCAAGAACTTCTTTCATTTATTATTTATGCTCATATATTAGCATATTTTCTTGGTGACTTCAAGAGAAAAACAGAAGATTCATGAAAACATGAAATCATGAGAAAGGACGTGTTAATATATGGCTAGAACTTACGAAGAAACAATTTATGATGCAACAGTAGATGCTGTGAACGATGCATTAGCACAGCCAGTGTTGCCAACACCTGATGAAATTAAGGGTAATATTTTAGATAACAGCAGGAACGCAGTTACAATGTATAACTCAATTGCTCAGCAAGGAGCGAAGTGGAAGGTTCCTATGGAGTTGGAAACATATCAGATTGCGTATATAATGCTGCGTGTGCATTATATTGCATTGATTGAGACAACTGAATCTGAAGATGATGCAGATTGTTCTCTTTTGGGCGTATACATGGAAGATGGTGAAGATGAAGGTATTTATACAACAAAGGATTCTGAAATCCGTCGTATTGCAAGACTCTATAAGAGAAGAATCACATATAAAGAATTTCAGGAAATGATGTATATCATGAGAGAGGAAGCTCCGAGAGTGAAACGCTGTAGTGAGCGGAATCTGATTGCTGTCAATAATGGTATTTTTGATTTTGATACAAAGACTTTGATGCCGTTTACACCGGATAAAGTGTTCACTTCAAAATCAAGAGTAGATTACAATCCAAATGCAAAAAATGTGGTGATTCATAACGACGAAGATGGTACAGACTGGGATGTAGAAAGCTGGATGAACACATTGTCTGATGACAAAGGGGTGGTTACAATTCTCTGGCAGATTTTAGGTGCTATCATTCGTCCAAATGTATCATGGAATCAGGCTTGTTTCATGTATTCAGAATCCGGTAACAATGGTAAGGGTACATTATGTGCATTGATGCGACAGCTTGTCGGAGAAGGAAGATATGCATCTATTCCATTGAAAGATTTCGGTAAAGATTTTATGCTGGAACCTTTGATTAGAACTACATCTGTTATTGTTGATGAAAACGACGTCGGTACATATATCGACAAGGCTGCGAATTTAAAGGCTGTAATTACAGGTGATACAATTCAGGTTAATCGTAAATTTAAAGCACCGATTTCTTTTAAGTTTAAAGGATTTATGGTGCAGTGTCTGAACGAAATGCCAAGAGTGAAAGATAAGTCGGATTCATTCTACAGAAGACAGCTTTTCATTCCGTTTACAAAATGCTTTACTGGAGCTGAACGCAAATACATCAAGGATGATTATTTGAAACGTAAAGAAGTCGTAGAATATGTGATGTATAAGGTTCTGAACATGAACTACTATGAGTTTGATGTACCAGAAGTGTGTAAAACGGCATTGGAAGAATACAAAGAGTTCAATGACCCTGTAAGACAGTTCATGGCTGAAATTATGCCGGAATTACAGTGGGATTTGGTACCATTCACGTTCCTGTATGATTTATACAAAGAATGGTACAAAAAGTACGTTGGAAAACAGGAAGTAAAATCATTACAGGTATTTATCAAAGATGTTCTGAATCTGCTGAAAGATTATCCAGATTGGGATTGTCCTGACAGTAAAAAAGCTGTCAGACCTAAGAATATGATGGACAAGCCGGAATGGTTGATTGATGAATACAAGCTGGAAGATTGGTATAGCACTACATACAAAGGAAATGATTTAAAGAAAAAGTGTTGTCCGACGTTGAAATCAAGTTACAGAGGAATTTTAAGAGTGTAATACAGAGTGATAGTACAGAAAATGTGCTATCACTTTTTGTTTTTCGGGATTTTTTGAGAAATATAGCAGAAATGTAGCACGTTTCGTGCTACATGAAATCCGTTGACTGGTACTGGATTTAGCGAATTTTACAAAAAAATGTAGCATGTAGAAAAATGTTGATGCTACATGAAATCCGTTGATACACAACAGATTTATCCATTTGTAGCAGATGTAGCACATTTTTTTAAGATATATACACGTGAAAAATAAAAAAGCCTAAAAACATTGATTTATGAGGATTTTACTTTGTATCATTGTGATGTTATCTATAAGTGTATTTTACTTTGTATCATTATGATATTATGTGTAATTTGGATAAATCCGTTGATACGTAATGGATTTGTATTTAGTGTAGACTAAAATAAAAATGTTATATATATGTTCCAAAAAAACGTGCTACACGTGCTACAAAACACATGAATCCCTTACCCAGTACTGGATTTATGCGTAGCACGTCGTTTTTTTGTCTGCTACAAAAACGCTGGATGTGCTGCTGGGCACTGGATTTATGCGTAGCACGAAACGTGCTACATTTTTGGGGCTTCTGTATTTTCAAATGCTGATAATATCTATCATCACATTTTCCGTGTATTACAAAAAATAATCTTTGCCCATTTTCGGGTAGGAAATTTTTTGTTTTCTGAATTTATTCTTTGTAGTCATGTAAAACATATCGTTTAATGTACCGTATGACGTCACCACAAGCATAAAATCTCAAACTTGTAAAATTCCCCGATTTTCTAAAAAATCTTCACCACGGGCTTATTTTCAATCAAATACGGAATATTGAAACATGATAGCGATTTTAAATGTGTATTTGGGTAGGAAAAAACGGCTTGAAATCCACTGTATTATCATGATATAATGTTTTCATGAAAACATGAAACAATGAAATCATGAAAGGAGCATGAATCATGAAGAACATATTGATTATCAACCGTAAGGGCGGTGTTGGTAAGACATTGGTTGCAGATGAGCTTGCTTTTGCTTTGGATGCCAAGAATGTTCCGTATTGCTTTTATGACCTTGACGGTCAGGGCGGTACACTGCATGAACCTGTGGAAATGGATGATGCTGATATATCAATTATTGATACACCGGGTTCATTACAAGGTGAAATGGGTGAATGGGTCAAAGATGCGGATGTAGTTATTATTCCTATGCGTCCAAGTGTAACGGATATGCCAGCTACGGAAACAACGATTGACCTTGTAAAGCGTAATGCACCAGATACGTCTATTGTGTATGTGGTTAATGGTACAAATAGATTTAAGGCTACAAAGGAATTTATGGAATTTTTCAAAGAAGAACATAAAGACGAGCCAATTTATTGTCTGCCACAAAGTGAAGCGTTTGTACAGTCAAGGCTTGCAAATCAGTCGGTGGTTGCATATAATCCAAGGCTTCCAGCTGCATTGGCTACAAGCGTGCTGACACATGGCGTATGGAAAATCTTAAAATTGAAATTTTAATGAAATCATGATAAAATGAAATCATGAAAATTGAATTAGCAGTAGTAGCCGATTTTGTGGGATATGTGGGTAACTCGTAGAGTTATCCATATTTTCCATAAAGTTCAGAAAGGAGATTTTAAGATATGACTGAAAATAGATTCAAAGCTCGTCAGCAAAAGCGAGCTGTTGAGGAAGAATCACGTCTGGAACAGGCAAAGGGTGGAACTACATCTGTATCTGGAAAAAATCATGGAAATCAGAAAATGGTTCCTGTCCAGTTCTATATGACAAATGATATGAAAAAAAGATTGAAAATGTATTGTCTGTCTAATGATACAAAGATGACAGATGTTTTGAATAAAATGACAGATGAATTTTTGAAATCTAATGGTTTTTAATGAATTCATGAAATCATGATACAGATGAAAAGGAGTTATAGATGTTATGCTTAGACATGATATGGTTGAAACTGTTGGAAAAGAATTTCTGACAAGCAATATAGAAGCTGGTGAATATAGTTATGTTCAAGCGGCAGGTGGAAAGGCTCAGCTGGAAGCAAAGGTTGGACATCCTGTATCACATTTTAAATTGGATATTCGATTTGAAATGGAAGATGTGGTTGTTTTGATTGAAACAAAACAGAACTATGTTGATGATGATGAAAAACAGTTGCGTGAGTATCTGGAAGAAGAACGTGCTATTCATCCGGGAAAGAAAGCTATTTGTATTCTTGCTAATACAAACAATGATAAAATCAAAGTGTGGAAATCATTTGTTGATGATGAACATGTATTAAAAGATGAAGCCATGTTGGATAGAATGTCTCATTATGTTAGATTGTTCAAAATCAATAAATCCAATGACCGTGAAACAGTTCTTAAAAATACATATTCTTTGAATGAATTATTACACAAAAAGGATATTGATGAGAATCTGCGTAGTCAGTTTGTAGGAACAAGTCTTTTGTATATCAAAGACCTTGTGAAAAAGAAAGGTGCAGTATTGATTACAAAGGAATTTGTTGATTCTATGAAAGAGTTCTGGAGCTTAATGACACCAAAAGGCATCAGAGGTGCCATTGAAGGAGTGTTATCCGATTTGTTAGATGGTTCTGATAACAAAGCGAAGAAGATTGAATTGCTTCAAAAGAATGTTCTTGGAAATCAGAAAGTCAGAGCATTAAAGACTACAGATTGGGTAGAAATTCTCGAAACAATTATGCTGGATATTTACAGATACATTGACACTGACAGTTCAGAAGGTCAGGATATTCTGAATATGTTCTTCATAGCGTTTAATAAATATACAGGAAAGGCTGATAAGAATCAGGCATTTACACCAGACCATATTACAGAGTTTATGTGCCGTGTTACAGGTGTAGATAGAACCAAACGTGTGCTTGATGCCACATGTGGAAGTGGTTCTTTTCTTGTACAAGCAATGGTAAAAGAGCTTGCTGATTGTAGACGTGGAAAACGAGAAAAAGAAGCCAAAGACCTTATGCGTAAGGTAAAAGAAGAACATATTTACGGTATTGAGGTTGAAGAAAAAGCCTATGGTCTGTCTACAACAAATATGCTGATTCATGGAGATGGAAATAGTAATATCAAATTTGGAAGTTGTTTTGATTTGAAAGGATTCATTAAAGATGCAGACCCAGATATTATTCTTATGAATCCACCGTATAATGCGAAACCGATTGGTATTCCACCTAAATATAAAGCTGATTGGGGAAAGGCAAAGGATGGAAAAGAAGACCCAACTAAAGGTCTTGTATTTATTCATTTTCTGTCAGATGTAATTAAAGAAATGAATGAGAAAAGAGAATCTGAGGGTAAACCGCATAAAACGGTGAAAATGGCTGTATTGTTGCCAGTTGCAACAGCAATAGGGACAAAATCTGCTATTCAAAATGAGAAGATAGCCATGTTAGAAAATAACACATTGGAAGCTGTATTTACGTTGCCAAATGAAGTGTTTTATCCGGGAGCTTCTGTTTCGGCATGTTGTATGGTATTTACGCTGGGTGAGCCACATGTAAAAGCAGATGGAACAGTGAAAGAAACTTTCTTTGGGTATTACAAAGAAGATGGATTTAAAAAGAAAAAGAATCTTGGAAGAGTGGAGCAGTTTGATGATAATGGCGATAGTAAATGGAAAGCTATTGAAGAAGAATGGCTGAAATTATTTCGTAATCATAAATCTGTTGATGGATTATCAGCAACTGCGGAAGTATCTGGAAAAGACGAGTGGTTGTGTGAAGCCTATATGAAAACAGATTATACAAAACTTACTGAAAAAGATTTTCAACAGACGCTTAATAATTATCTTGCGTATTTGATGAAGGAGGGCAAGATTTATGAATCTTAATATGGCTGATTGGAAAAAGTTTGTATTAAAAGATATTTTTTATATAAAATATGGTGTAAATCTGGAATTAAATGCCTGTGAAGAGGTATTAGATGAAAAAGCAATTGCATTTGTTAGCAGAACAGAATCAAATAACGGAGTATCGGCAAGAGTGAATTTAAAAGATGGAGTGAATCCACAAAAGAAAGGTCTTATTACAGTTGCAGGAGGTGGAAGTGTTTTATCAACATTTGTACAACCTGAACCGTTTTATAGTGGGAGAGATTTGTACACTCTTGATGTGAAAGAAGATGTTTCGCAAGAGATTAAATTTTTTTTGACAACATTGATTTCGGCGAATAAATACAAATATAATTATGGAAGACAAGCTAACAAAACTTTACCATTCATTGAAATAAATCTTCCTATTCAACATAATGCAGATGGTACCCCATTCATTGATGTGAAAAAAAAGTATTCTGATGATGGTTATGTTCCGGATTGGCAGTTCATGGAAGATTACATTAAATCATTGCATCATAAACCGTTGACGACAAAACAGCCAGTTAGTAGTGCGGTTGCATTGATTTATGATGATTGGAAAGAATTTACGTTGAATGATGTTTTTATATTGAAAGGTGGATTTTATAATAAAAAACCAGAGCATTCAGCAGAAGGTAATATTCCATTTTTAGCGTCAACAGAATCTAATAATGGAGTTACAGAAATTTATAATATTGAAGATATTAAAGGTTGGGATAAGGTTGGAAATGAAGATGACACATTAGATAAAAAGCTATATAAAGGAAATTGTATTGCAGTGACCGTGAATGGTTCAGTATGTAATGCTTTCTATCAAAAAGAACAATTTACGTGTAGTCATGATATCACAGCTTTTTATGTAAGACATTATAAGATGAATCCATATCTTGCAATGTTTTTATGCACAATTATTATGAAGGATAAGTATAGGTGGTCTTATGGAAGAAAACCACATGATGTAAAAAAGTTTGGTAAGTCGGTAATAAAACTTCCAGTACAACATAACCCAGACGGAACAATTTTTATTGATGAAAAACATACATACTCAGAAGAAGGGTATGTTCCAGACTGGCAGTTCATGGAAGACTATATTAAGTCATTACCGTATGGAGATAGGTTGTAATTTATACGTTAAACAGGTGATATACAAAGGTCTGTATGTTGCCTGTTTTTTTTTTATATTCTAATATTATGAAACACGTTATAAAATAAAAATATGTTATAGGGTAGGAAAAACAGATTTAATGTGTTATATTTCAAGTGTAAACGAAAATAATAAATTTTTTGATAGAAAGTTGAGGTAAAATTTTATGAGTAAACGTAATAAAAAAGAAAATGAATTATTAAATTATCTGAGTGAAGATGAAAGAAAAGTTTATGAAGAATTTGAAGCAAAGCTGAAAGCAAAAAGAGATGTTGCTGTAAAAAGACAGAAGAAAGAAATCAACTTCTGGAAAGAAATTGATGAACGTGAGGAAGAAGTTTATCAGTACATTCTTAAAAATCGCAAAGCGAAAAATGCAGAGCAGAAAACAGAACCTGTTCAGACACAAATTTCACATCAGGAAGAATCTGTTCCAGTTGAAAATGTAGGTGAACAGGAAAGAGAAAATGTTACAAATTCATTCTATGGACAGAATCAGTAAAGAACATTTTCGCAAGCCCCGCAGGGTCGGGGTAAGTCCAGAAAGGGGCAGACAGCCCCTTTTGGCGAAAGAAAACCTTTGATGCGAAGCGTCAAAGGTTGTATTGAGCAACCTTGGCAGAGGCAAGGTTGGAAACAAATACGGATGCGGATATATTACAGGAAAGGAGATGGACGAGATGGCTGAAACAATGACAGTATCATCATCGCAGGGTCATACAGCAGAATGGCACGACCAGCGACTGACTACACCGGTAAATGCAGATGTTGAATTGAGTTCCAGAAATGAGTTTTGGATTGGCGATATGAATTCAACAGATGCAGATAAATTCAATGAAATTTTTCAAGATTCAGTGGATGATTTTAACGCAAAGCAAACAAGACCATCACGAAAAATGGGTGCGGAATCTACAAGCCCAGAACGACAGAAAAGTTATTATGATGGTGTTGTGGATGGAACCTTTTGCTATGGAAAAGGAAAGCAAAAAGAAACACCAATTCAAGAAGTCGTTTTACAGATTGGAAATAAAGATGACAATGGTGTGACAGATAAAGATTTTGATATGGAACATTGGAAAACATTGAAAAAATCTGGACATGAAAAAGAAGCATCGGAGTATGCGATTTCACATTTGAATAAAAGTGAAAATACAGAAAGAACAAAAAGAATTCTTCACAAAACTGTTGAAAGAATTGCAACATTAGACCCTGAGCATTTAATTGTTATTCGTGCGACATATCACGGAGATGAACCGTGTGGGACAGGTCATGGTCATCTTGCATATGTGTTAAGAGCAACAGGATATGAAAAGGGTATGGAATCAAGAGTTGCAAGTGTGAAAGCACTTGAACAGATGGGATTTAAAAAGACAAAAGAATCTGAATATGGAATTGTACAGTTGCATGAAAAATTCAAAGAAATCATTGAGGAAGAAATGATAAATGATGCGATTGAATATGGCTATGAAGCAATTCAAAGAACGCCTGATTCTGGTGAACATAGAAAGCGTTCAGACGTTTCAGAATTTAGAGAAATGGCTGCGGAAAGACAGGATTTGAAAGAATTACAAATGGAAGTCAATGATGCAGTTGCAGACAATCAATTAAGAGAATTTGCTCTGGAACAGAGAGAAAATAGTGTCAAACGACAGAAAGCATTGAATGATGAAAAATCAAAAGAAATCAATGACAGAGATGAACAAGTTCGTAAAAAAGAAATGGCATTTTCTGAGAAAAATTCTGAATTGATTCTTAGAGAATCGAATGTTCTTATTAAGGAATCAGAAATTGATGAGCGTGAAGAAAAATTGAAAAAGAAGCAGGAGCAGGACGAAAAAGATTTTCAGATGAAAGAAGATAAGATAGAAGCTCAACAACGTGTTATTTCACAACGTGAAAAAAGCGTTTCTGAAAGAGAAAATTCAGTTGATGTAAAAGAAAATGAGGTTGCTCAAAAATCAGCAGAATATGGTAAAAAATTAGTTCTTCTTGATTCTTTGATTGATGATGTACAATCTTATAAATCCCCTGTTTCTGTTGCAAAGAATGTTTTGGAAATTTTGAAAGAATCAATGAATGAAAAAGGTAAAAGAGTTACAAGTGATATGATTGGTGTTCTGACAAGAAATACAGATATGCTGAATAGAAAATATCAGGCAAAAATTAACGAAACAAGAGTGAAACGTGAACAGATTCAGCAGGGTACATATTTTGATATGTCTGATGAACAAGATGAACGTGGAGATAGAAGTTTGTAAGAGAATGAGGTGTTTACATGAATGAAAATACAAAAAAATATTTGTATGTCTATGGTGATTTAGATTATCAAATCAGAGATAGAATTGATGTGTTGAAAAAAGCATTAGAGGATGTAAGAAATACTCTTGGAGAAATTTGTGAGGATGAAATCGAATGTGGTCATGTAGAGACAGGCAAGGACTGGCTGGACTATCATAAAAAATACAGCAAGGCAAAAGAAGAGATGGAAGAATTGTTGAGAACGGTTCAGTCTGGAAGACTAAAAGATTACATGGAAGAATTATGGAAAGTTCCAGACATTGATTTATAATAATGGTCGCTCCCTGTACAGGGAGCGTGAATTGAAATGACATTGATTGATTTATAAATAAAATGGCATCTGGGAAATCAGGTGTCTTTTTCTTTGCTTTTAATCATGTAGAAAAATGTTGAAAGAAGTGTATCATTGATATATAATAGAAACACGATATTGACTAAACCTAAGAAAGTGGGTAGGAAAATGGCAAAAAGGAAGTTGAATTGCTATATATATACGAGAGTATCAACAGAATTACAGCTTGATGGATATTCGTTAGAAGCTCAAAAGGAACGACTACGGAAAGAAGCAAGTCATCGAGGAATGAGAATTGTTGGTGAATATTCAGATGAGGGAAAATCAGGTAAAAACGTTGCTGGAAGACCGGAATTTCGTAAGATGCTTGCTGATATTAAATCTGGCAAAGATAATGTTGATTATGTACTTGTATTCAAGCTCAGTCGATTCGGTAGAAATACGGCTGATACACTGAACAGTCTGCAATATATGGAAGATTACGGAGTGAATCTGTTGTGTGTTGAAGACAATATAGATTCTGCTGGTGCATCTGGAAAACTGATGATTTCAGTGTTAGCGGCGGTTGCTGAAATCGAGCGTGAAAATATCAAAGAGCAGACAATGGCTGGAAGACAGCAAAAGGCACGTGACGGCTTGTGGAACGGTGGTTTTGCTCCATACGGTTACAAATTGGTTAATGTAGATGGTCAGAAATCAAAGATGCTGGTTGTTGATGAAGAAGAAGCAAAGCTGATTCGATTGATTTATGAAAAGTATTTACAGGGTATGGGCGTAAATGCGGTTGCAAAATGGCTTAATGAGAATGGATACACAAAGACTGTGAGACAGAATGGAACTGTTCCTAACATATCAGCTCATTTTGTAACGAATGTGCTTGATAATCCTGTCTATTGCGGAAAGATTTCGTATGGACGTAGGAGAACTGAAAAGATTGATGGTACTAGAAATGAGTTTCATGTGGTTAAGCAGGATAAAGAATCATACAAGCTGTATCAGGGGCAACACGAAGCAATCATTGATGAAGATACATGGTACAGAGTGCAAGTGAAACGTAAGAAGAATGCTTTCAAGAGAGAGAAGACACATTCATTATTGCATGAACATATCTTGTCAGGAATTATAAAATGTCCTGTGTGTGGTTCGTCAATGTATGGTGTGGTAAATCGTAAGAAAAAGAAGGGTTCTGAAGAATTCTACACTGATATGTGGTATTATCTTTGTAAGAATCGAAAGATGGTCTCAGGGCATCTGTGCGACTACAAGAAGCATATCAGACAGGATGAAATCAATGCAGAGGTCATACAGCTTGTAAAGTATGTTTTTTGTGGCGAAAACGATATGAAAGACCAGATTCTTAAAAAGCTGGGTTCTGATGATTCGTTGAGTGAATTATTACAAGAAAAAGAACGTCTTGCGAAAGAACATGAGAAGCTGGATTCTAAGAAATCAAAGCAGTTACGCAGAATCAATGAGTTGGATATTGATGATGAATTATACGATGATTTGATGAAGACATACAGAGCTGGTGTGCAGGAAATCAATGAACAGATTGCTATAATAGAGAATCAGATGTATCAGAATGATTTGAGTATTGAAAATGCTCAGGGTGAAAATCTGTCGGCTGAGGTCTATAAAAGAATTATTGATGAAATGTTAGACCACATAGACGATATGCCAGACAGTGATAAAAAGCTGATGATGAATCTGTTGATTGAGAAAGTGGAAATTTATGAAGAGAAGCAGAAAGACGGTCGTTGGGTGAAATCAGTACAGTTCAAGATTCCATTAAATGTTGATGGAAAGCTTGTTGACACAATGTTTTTTGATGATGAAGATACGGAAAATTCCCTATCCAATGAGAAACACGTTGAAACTGTAGCTTTGATGACACTTAAATAATTTTAAACTAAAATGGAGTACGATTTTATGATACTAGAAACAAAAAGATTAATTCTTCGCCCATGGAAAGACAGCGACGCTAATGATTTATACAGATATGCAAGTAGTCCTGAGGTAGGTCCCATAGCAGGGTGGCCGGCTCACACAAGTGTTCAAAACAGCTTAGAAATTATAAAAAATGTTCTGTCCAAAAACGAAACATATGCTGTGGTTTTGAAAAATGTTGGTCATGCCGTGGGAAGTATAGGTCTTATGATTGGTGGCGAAAGCCATTTGGACCTGCCTTCTTCAGAGGGAGAAATAGGATATTGGATAGGCGTTCCTTATTGGGGACAAGGACTTATCCCTGAAGCTGTAAACGAAATAATTCGTCATGCTTTTGAAGACTTAAACTTAGAAAAATTATGGTGTGGATATTATAATGATAATGTTAAATCTAAAAGAGTTCAGGAAAAATGTGGGTTTACGTATCATCACACCATTAAAAATTTTAAGCATCCTTTAATCAGCGACATCCGAACAGAACACATTTCTTGTTTGTTGAAAGGAGATTACAAATGAAACAATTCGTAAAACTACAGATGAGTGATTTACAAAAAGTTGTAACATTTTACAATACAATAATTGATGATTCAAAAGAAAGTCCTTATTCCCCCGGTTGGACTAAAAATATTTATCCTGATAAAAAACTACTTTCACAATTAATTGCTGAAAAAAGTATGTATGGATTAAAAAGCTTTGATAAAATTTTCGCAGCTATATGTTTAAACAATAGTTGCGAATTAGAAAGCAAAAAAGTAAATTGGAATGTTAATGCTTCTGAAAATGAAGTATGGTTTATCCATCTGCTTGGAGTAAGCAAAGCGGAACAAGGAAAAGGATTTGGCAAAAAATTAATTTACGAAGCAGAAAATATAGCTATAAAAAGTGGTAAAAAAGTGCTAAGATTAGAAGTAAATGAAAGAAATCTTCCAGCAATTAAGCTTTATGAAAATACCGGCTTTATGTATGTAGACACTGTGAAAATACATTATCCAAGCACTGGGTTCATATTCTTAAAACTATATCAAAAAAATCTAATACAATAATTTCAATTAATAAAATAGGAGAAACCTTATGACTTACAAAAGTAAAGTTTTGGCGGAATGCTCTATGAGTATTGCTTTGGCGGCAGTTTTAAGCTTTATTCCTCTTTTTAAATTCCCCAGCGGCGGCTCGGTTACTCTTGCTTGTACCGCTCCATTAATTATTTTTTCTTTTAAAAGAGGCTTTAAATGGGGGGCGATTTCAGGTTTTATTTACTCTTTGTTTCAACTTTTATCAGGGTTTCATTTTCCGCCGTCTAAAACAATCTTTTCATTTATTTGTGTGATATTTTTAGATTATGTGTTTTCTTACTCTTGTATTGGACTATGTTCAAGCGCCAGACTTTATTTTAAAAATAAATATTTTCAAATCGCTTTAGCTGTCACTATTCCCTTTATAGTGCGCCTTATTTGCAGCACTGTTTCAGGAGTGATTGTTTGGAAAGACTATTTTCCTCAGGATGTTCCTGTGGTTGTTTACTCGTTCATATATAATTTTTCTTACCTATTCCCTGAATTTTTAATCACCGCTTTAGTATGCTTTTTCGTTATAAAACATTTGTATAAAAATAATCTTTATTAAAGGAGATAACAATTTTGGAACTTATTTTAATTATATTTATTATTGGAATGATTTTTTTAAATGTGTTTACGCTGCTAAAATTAAACGCTATCAATAAAAATACTCAAGAAAGTATTGAAAAACTAAGTAATAACATAACAATGCAATATAGCGCTTCTTTTAACGGTCTTAACACGTTAGTCCAAGATTCCATAAAAAATTCAACCGACACCCTTTCTAATAATCTGAAAAATAGTATAGAATTTCAGACGTCAAACACCAACCAAAATCTACAAAAACTTGAAGAACGCTTTAAGAATTTCTCTTTAGAAATTGAACAACGTCTTGATAACATACGTCAAACAATAAGCCATAATCTTCAATGTATTCAAGAGGACAACAATAAAAAGATAGATGAAATGCGTCAAATCGTTGACAAGAAACTTCAAGACACTTTAAACAAACGTATGACAGAATCTTTTCAGCTTGTAAACGATAGACTCCAGGAAGTATATAAAGGTCTTGGCGAAATGAAAAACTTGGCTCAGGGAGTCGGAGATTTAAAAAAGGTTTTAACTAATGTGAAAACGAGAGGTATACTTGGTGAAATTCAGCTCGGCTCTATACTTCAAGAAATATTGTCGCCCTCCCAATACGACACTAATGTTGTTACTAAAAAATCAACCAGAAATCCTGTTGAGTACGCCGTTAAGCTACCTTCAGAAGACGGCTCTTGTACTTACTTGCCAATTGACTCTAAGTTCCCCGGAGATACATACAGTAACCTCGTGGACGCTTATAATGAGGGGGATAAAGACAAAATATCAAAATGTATAAGCGTTTTGGAAAAGACAATCAAAAGCGAAGCAAAAGACATCAGAGACAAATACATCGACCCGCCAAACACGACGGAATTTGCTATTATGTTTCTTCCCTTTGAAGGACTTTATGCAGAGGTTGTAAACCGTGGACTAATAGAGACTATCCAAAAAGATTACAACGTCAACATAGCAGGTCCAAGTACCATGGCAGCTCTGCTCAACAGCTTACAAATGGGATTTCGTACTTTCGCTATACAAAAAAGAAGTGGCGAAGTAAGAAAAATTTTAGGCGCTGTGAAAACACAATTCCAAGAATTTTCAAGTGTGTTAGACAAAACATTAACTAAATTAAACAACGCAAGCAACGATTTGGACAAGCTTATCGGAGTAAGGACACGAGGAATCCAAAGGGCATTAGAAAAAGTTGAAACCATAGATTTTGAAGAGTCTTCTAAAATACTTGAAATCGAATAAATTAAAACAAGCTAAGTCTAATAAGGCTTAGCTTGTTTTTTTATCAGTTAATACTCGGATTTAAATAAAAATTAATTTTCTTTGAAAAGCTCACACGTTTTTCCTTTCTCGTAGTGCCTACAGGCTTTACAACCCACTATTCCTCTATATCTACAACTTTCCTCATGCATTCCTCCAACATGAAATGGGTCTGTTCCTTTCCTTGCGCACCCTTTACACTCCCAATTAATACATTTAAGCCCCGGTGTATTTACGCCGCCTGCTCCACCACTTATTTTTTCGCAATCTGAATCTGTAAGGCTTCGTACTTTTTCAAAATCTTCTTTTTTTATTTCCATATAAAATCACCCTTATAATCTAATCAAATTTAATTTTGCATCACTGTCACAGGTAAACATATATCTGTTTTTATCTATATGCTTCACTCCGCTTTTTAACGACGCTTTTCCATAAGCTCCTCCGTTGGTCCACATTGCGTTTTGAGTTCTGGCAAATCCCTTTATTTTGTACGAATCATTCAATAATTCTTCACCATGAGATGTACTTAAACATTTCGCCTCTTTGTATTTAGTATTGTATCTAAAATTAGCCTCCATATACATTGAACTTATTTTCTCTCCCGTTTTCTTTTCGTATATAACGTCTAAGCGGGCTGTGATATACCTGTAATTTTCATCCGATACACCTTCGTTAAATCTATCATCATTTGTTTCTCTATAGCTCAAAATTTCTTTCCTCATTATTTCATCATTCACAGCAATTTCAGTCACGTGGTCATCAAAGCGACACTCTTCTTCAATTTTATTTTTTAAATCGGATGCATGAACATTTATTCTGGGGATAAACATTATTCCTAAAATTATAAATAAACAGAATATTTTTTTCATTTTAACTCCTCCCTTTTAATACGCTTTCGAACTAAAGTTTATATCTCCGCTGACAGAACAAATCAAATCTAAATTTGCGTTATCTGTGTATTTAAGATGACTGTATCTGCTTAAATTTCTGTACATCATGCTCATTTGAGAAACTATACACTCACTCGCTGTTCTGAATATTTCGTAATTTTGTCTTATCTTCCAATTGGTTTTTTCAAATCTATAACTAGAGCTTAAAATATCCTTGCTGGGTCTTTCTATTTTAACAAATCCTTGTTTGTCGTATGTAAAAGTTACAGACAATGAATTTGCTGCTATTTTATTTATTGATTTATCTTTTGATTTATTTTCCGTGTAAAAAAACTCTCCATAAGCTGTTGCTGTTTTTTTGTAAATTGTCTTTCCAAGCTTGTTATCATAGTAGCTCGATTCAGGTGAGCTTTCCAGTCTCACAACATACTCAAAACCATTACCAAACACTACTTTTTTTATTTGTGTGTTTTGCGTTACCTCTACTCTTAATTTACTTGCGTCCTCAGTAAGGTTTATACCATGAGCCACACCGCCGGTTAATAATGCTTGTACTGACAATAATGTTACTGCCATCATTTTCTTTAATCCTTTTTTCATTTTAATGCACCTCCATCATATATCAACTAAGAATTCACTTCAACATAAAACCTATAAAGTACACCTACAACCGCTTTTTGCGCATTTGATATAGAATATTTTGCTATTGTATCCCTTGGAATAAGCTTGTTTTCGAGAGCGTAGAAGTTATCTGCCGACAAATACGCACTCGACTTACCTATTTCTTTCGTTAAATTTTCTAAATAGTACCTAACATTTTCAACGTTCATTGAAGGTTCGCACTCCTCTTGAACTGCTACGCATCTTTTTTCAAATTCAACATGCATATGTAATTTTACTCCGGCATCTATAATACTTTCGTAATTAGTGTGTACAGGAGTATTTAAATCTTCTAAAAAATGTATAGCCCTTCCCAGCTCTTCCCAAGCATCGTTATATCTTCCTGTTTTGTAATAACGCACAGCCTTTCTGTAATGTCCTGTAAAGCGTGTTAACGCCGATTCTTTTTCCCCCATAAAGTTTCTCTCTGTTGCAGGGTTGAAAAAATGTAGCTTATATCCTCCCTCATTTTCGTCTTCGTCAGGTTTCATACTAAACGTTCTAAGTCTTTCAATAACCTCAGGAGTGTAAAATTCATCACAGCCTTCAAATTTGCTGCAAACAAATAATGAGCTCGTATGCGTCACATAATTATGCGTTGGACCATCAAACGCTCCGGCATTCATTCCGGTTGAACACACCCCCATAGTTAATCCTAAAAAACATGCTAACAATCTTGTTATTCGTTTAGCTTTAATCATAATCAGACCTTCCTTTCTTTAAATAAAATTTCTATCCACGCAATTATAAATTCAAATAGGTAACTAGATTAATTGTATAGTTTATCTTTTGTACGTTGCCTATATTTTGTTATTATATCATATTTTTCCAAATTGTAAAGTATTTTTAACCTAAAAATTTATTTTTTTGTAAAGTTCGACTATGTTTCACATATAAATCTTTTTTACATCCCTTATTACATAGTATGAGCCTACTTTCCTATTTGACTTTTTATAAATTTTTTTGGACCAAGAATTTATTTTAATAAACTTGATAATTTATTTTGTCAAATATATAATGTAATTTATATGGACTAAATTTATATTGTTTAATTGGAGGATAAATATGAAAATTGGTATTGTTGGGCTTCCTAATGTCGGGAAAAGTACCCTTTTTAACGCTATAACAAACGCCGGGGCAATGTCGGCAAATTATCCGTTTTGTACGGTTGAACCTAATGTTGGAATCGTGTCTGTCCCCGACGAGAGGTTAGACACTTTAGCTGAAATGTATAATCCAGACAAGTTCACTCCTGCTACTATTGAATTTGTTGATATAGCCGGGTTAGTTAAGGGAGCATCAAAAGGAGAGGGTCTTGGTAATAAATTTTTAGCTAACATTCGTGAAGTTGATGCTATCGTACATGTCGTTAGATGCTTCGAAAGTAATGATATCGTCCACGTTGATGGAAGCGTAAACCCTAAACGTGATATTGAAACTATTAATTTGGAGTTGGTTTTGTCTGACATCGAGATGGTTGAAAGACGCATTGAAAAAACTAAAAAATTAATTAAGGCAGATAAAAAATACGCTATTGAATTAGAATTTTGGCAAGATGTTTTAAAATTCTTAGAAACCGGTAAGCCAGCCAGAGCATTTGAATGCGATAATGATGAGCAAAAATTTTTACTTGAAAGTGCTAACCTACTAACCTACAAGCCTGTAATATACGCTGCTAATGTTGGCGAAGCTGATTTTTCATTGGGGAATGTGAATAATAGTCACTACAAAGCTGTTGAGGAAATTGCTAAATCTGAAAATTCCGGTATATTGCCAATTTGTGCACAAATTGAAGCAGAAATCTCCGAAATGGACAAAGACGAAAAAGCAATGTTCCTTTCAGAACTTGGTCTTGATAAGTCTGGATTAGAGCGTTTAATTTCTTCGTGCTACGCTCTTTTAGGACTAATTTCGTATCTCACGGCAGGCAAAAGTGAAGTTAGAGCTTGGACTATCAAAAAGGGCACAAAAGCACCTCAAGCTGCCGGCAAAATTCACTCTGATTTTGAACGTGGGTTTATTCGTGCGGAAGTAATCGCATTTAACGATTTGGTAAGCTGTGGTTCTATGAGTTCAGCAAAAGAAAAAGGGTTAGTCCGTTCTGAGGGCAAGGAATATGTCATGAAAGACGGAGATGTTGTATTGTTTAGATTTAACGTTTAATGTATTAAAGGAGCAATTTTTTTTGAAAAACACTATTGGAAAAATACGTGCTGCTATAGACAAATACTCCATGATTAAGCATGGCGACAAAATCGCTGTTGGGGTTTCCGGCGGGAAAGATTCCGTCGCTTTACTTTGGGCTTTAAGCGAGTTGCGCAATTATTATCCAAATAAATTTGAAATTGTGGCAATAACCATAGACCCTTACTTTAATGGTCTCCCTACTGATTACTCCGAAATATCAGATATGTGTTCTAAACTGGGCATACAACATATTGTAAAAAAATCTTCATTGTGGGAAATTGTCTTTAAAGTCAGAAACGAAAAAAATCCTTGTAGCCTTTGTTCTAAAATGAGAAGAGGTATGCTTCACAATGTTGCAGTTGATAACGGTTGTAATGTGGTAGCGCTCGGGCACCATCTCGACGATGCCGTACAAACTTTTTTTATGAATCTGTTTAACGGGGGTAAAATCGGGTGTTTCGCCCCACTTTCTTATTTGTCTGTTAAAAAGATTAATGTTATTCGCCCACTCATTTTTTGTCACGAAAGCGAAATTATAAGTACCGTAAACAAATTTAATTTACCGGTGTGTAAAAGTGAATGCCCTGTTGACGGCGCCACTGAGCGAAAAAAAATTAATGATAAAATTTTAGAAATTGAAAAATCTTATCCAAAGCTTAGAAAAAAAGTTATTTCAGCAATGAAAAACGCTCACATAGATAATTGGTAAATAATTATAAAGGTATTCTAAATTTAGAATACCTTTACTTTTTTATAAATAAAAATATCACAATCGCAAGGATTGTGATATCATAATTATTTACCAAATTTTTGTTTATACATCTCTATTGCGTTAGATATAATTTTAATAGCTTCTTCTTTTCCCTTTATGTCATCAACCGCAGTTTCTTTGTTTTCCAAGGCTTTATACACACTAAAGAAATGTTTCATTTCAGCAAATTTGTGGTAAGGCAATTGAGAAATATCGTTAAAACTATTATAGCTTGGGTCTTTAAATGGGATTGCTATAATCTTTTCGTCCATCTTTCCGTTGTCCACCATAGACATTACCCCTATTGGATAGCAATTAACGAGCGTCATGGGATATATATTCTCAGAACAAAGAACCAAAACATCGAGAGGGTCCATGTCGTCAGCATACGTTCTTGGAATAAATCCATAGTTTGCTGGATAATGAGTAGAGGTGTATAAAATCCTGTCCAGCTCTAAAAGACCTGTGCGTTTATCAAGCTCATATTTCATTTTGCTGCCCTTGGATATTTCTATTACAACGGCAAATTCTTCTGGTTTTATTCTAGATTCTTCTATATCGTGCCAAATATTCATTACGTTAATTCTCCTCATATAGCAAATTTACTTTTAATTATAACATATTTTTAACCATAAATCCAGAAAAATATTCCATCATTATTTTTTGGTACTTGCACAAAATCAACTTAAACAACATATTATAAGTGTAAACATTGTTTTATAAGTTGGTGATTGGATGTTCTTTATAGATATTCCTTTGATAATTAAAGGCATGATGTTCCTTGTTTTACACGTTGTTAGTCCAAATTCGTTCCCTAAACCACTTTCGGCGAAAAATGAGAAAAAATATTTAGAGCTACTTAAAAACGGTGATAGCAACGCAAAAAATATTTTAATAGAACACAATTTACGTTTGGTTGCTCACATAACAAAAAAATACAGCTCATCAAAACACGACCTCGACGACCTGATTTCCATAGGTACAATTGGACTTATAAAAGCCGTTAACACTTTCGATTGCTCTAAGGGTATCAGATTGTCAAGCTACGCTTCTAGGTGTATTGAAAACGAAATATTGATGTATTTTAGAAACGCTAAAAAATCTGCCCTTGATTTGTCAATAAACGAACCTATTGAAACAGATAAAAACGGAAATATGCTTACCCTAATCGACACCATTTCCACAGACGACTCAATATCTGAACAAATCGATAAAAAGATAAACATAGAAAAACTTAACAAATATCTCCTCGAGGAATTATCTCCCCGTGAAAGAATAATAATCGCTCTAAGATACGGTATAAACGGATTAACGCCACTTCCCCAAAGAGAAGTAGCGAATAAATTAGGTATATCACGTTCATATGTATCTCGTATTGAAAAAAAGGCTTTGTGTACGTTAAAAAAATTACTCTGATTTATCTTTAATTAAACTTACCATCAAATTTATAATATTATCCAGCGAATCAGACTTATCAAAAATCATACACGAATATTTCATAAATTCAAGTTTATTCCTGTTGTCTAGCAAATTCTTTATTACCTCTGCCCCGTTCTTTCCTGAATCTAACCTCACCGCCATATTGTTACTCACAAGGAAATTTGCGTTTTCTTCTTCTTGTCCGGGTATAGCGTCAAAAATAGCCATAGGTAAATTACAAGCCAAGGCTTCTGTTATAGTTAGTCCGCCCGGTTTAGTTATGATAATGTCTGCCACCTGCATATATTTATCCACTTCGTTGGTGAAATAAATTATTCTCGTTTCTTTTTTCTTTAATGTCTTAGTGTCTCTCCTGAACTTAGACCTCCTCTTTAGGTACTCCTTACTGGCGTATCTAAAGACTTTTAATTTTCTCATATATCTATGCTTTAAGAAAAATTCAGAAAAATTATTGTCATCGCCGTAAACCACGCCTTCTATCGCATCGTAAAGTGCTTGGTTTCTTCCCGTTATTACTATTATTTGTAAATCATAGTCAAGACCCAAAATATCTTTATATATTTGAAGTATGTTCTCAACACCAAAGCTTCCCGCCATAATTAATACTGTTGGTAATTCAGGATTTAGTCCCATTTCTTTTAGTATTATATTTTTATCTCGAGGCGTGTAAAAGGCATTTTCAATGGGTATTCCAAAGGGATGTATTTTTTCCTTTCTTACACCCATCTCAATCATCGGTTTTATCATGTCGTCGTTCGCCACAACATATTCATCAATATTTTGATTTATCCATGTGTGGTGTGGAGCATAGTCTGTCATTATACAAAGTATAGGTACATTTATTTTACCAAGTTCTTTTAGCCTCCCTGCCATTTCCGTCGAAAACGGGTGGGTGGTTATTATTAAATCCGGATTAAATTCATTCAAAAGCGACAAAAGCTTTTTGCTTATTAAGCTATTTATATTTGATATTAGCTGAGTTGCCAATTTGTTGTTTGATGAATTGTATATTACCCTATACACCGAAGGTGACCTTTTAGCTAGATGAGTGTATCCTTCCGTGACCGTCTTATTAAGAATCGGACTTATATATTCAAGAGCATCAACTATTTCAACCACAGAATTTTTATACTTCTGATTAACGCTACTTTTTATAGCATTTGCTGCTCTCATGTGTCCCCCACCGGTAGACGCTGATAAAATAATTATTCTCATTGAACTTCCCCCAAAAACACAATTTAAAGTTAAGTTTACTATATATGTGTTTAAATATCAACCTTCTCTATTTTAAGCACATCATTGCCGCCATTACTCCTCGTTTGCCTGAGGTAGCTCTATGAGATATGAGTAAATCACAATTACATTTCGTACACAAATCAGAAATAAAAATATTTTCCTCAAGAACGCCTTGTGAAATTAATATCTGTTTATTGGTCTCAAGAATATTTGCATAAAATTTGTTGTCGCTGGTTTTAAACGCTACTTTATCAGTATTGTCAGCATCAACATTTTTAAAGCAATTATAAACTTCCTCTCCAACTTCAAAACAGCATTTTTCTATGGTTGGTCCAACTGCACAAACTATATTCTGGGGTTTACAACCATATTCTTCTTTCATTTTCTCAACAACGCTTTTTGCAATTCCGTTCACAGTTCCACGCCAACCTGCGTGAGCAAGACCTATAACTTTCTTATCGGGGTCCAAAAAATAGACAGGCGAACAATCTGCATGGAACGTAACTAATGTTACTCCTGTTTCATTTGTAACTAAAGCGTCAATGTCAAACACGTCTTGTGGCTTACATATCCCACGTCCGGCATCTTTTTTCGTAACAACCCTCACATTACATGTGTGAGATTGATGCGCCGCTGTTAATGAATTATAATCAAATCCTGCCGCCTTGGAAAACAATTTATAATTTTCAACAACGTTCTCCCTTTTATCGTTACACTTAAAGCTTAAATTCATAGACTTAAACTCATCTTTACTAACGCCTCCGAGTCTTGTTGAAAACGCATGATTTATACAAGAATATTTTTCAAGTCCTTTAAACGTTAAATATCCAACTGCGTCTTTTATGTTTAGATTCATTGATTCACTTTTAAATTTCATTTATACCACCTTAAATTTTTTAGATTTTTAAATTTAATTTGTGCAAATTGCTTAATTTTTATTAAATAAAAATCATTAATCATCTAAGTTTAGATAATTAATGACTTATTTTGGTGAGCCATCGGAGATTCGAACTCCGGACACCTTGATTAAAAGTCAAGTGCTCTGCCGACTGAGCTAATGGCTCATATTTAATTTGGCTGGGATGGCTGGATTCGAACCAGCGCAATGATGGAGTCAAAGTCCATTGCCTTACCGCTTGGCTACACCCCAATATTTAGCTATTATTTGATGGGGTGGATAATCGGATTCGAACCGACGACCTCCAGAGCCACAATCTGGCGCTCTAACCAGCTGAGCTATACCCACCACATATGGCGCGCCAGAAGGGACTCGAACCCCTGACCTACTGCTTAGAAGGCAGTTGCTCTATCCTGCTGAGCTACTGGCGCAAATAGCAGTACCTACATGGAAAACACTAACGGCACTATGGAGCGGGTGATGGGAATCGGACCCACGCAACCAGCTTGGAAGGCTGGGATTCTACCATTGAACTACACCCGCTTATCTCAACAGTCATATAATATCATATGACTGTTTTTTTGTCAACACTTTTTTTGAATTTTTTTTTATTTTTTTTAAATTACTTTTAGTTGTAACTCTTCGTCCCCCGTCAGACGCACTCCAGACATAGTAAATCCGCCATTTTCAACTATTATACTTGCTAATTTATCTTCAACTTCTTTTCTTATTAGCTTCCTCAAATCTCTTGCTCCGCTTTTTCCGTTAAACGATTTTTTGGCAAGTAATCTTAAAGCTGAGTCGTCATAGTCAAAATCCACCCCTCGTTCCGACAACACGTCAACATACTCATTTAAAATTAATTTTGCTATCTCAACGTAATTTTCTTCCGTCAGGTTATTAAATACTATTACTTCATCTACTCTGCTTAAAAATTCAGGTCTTAAAAATTCAGACAATGCTTTCATTACTTTTTCTTTCGTCATGTCATTTTGACTCTTTCCAAAGCCCAATGACCCTCCCTTTTTATCGCTTCCTGCATTTGAGGTCATTACTATAACCGTATTTTCAAAATTAACGGCTCTTCCTTGAGCATCTGTAACCTTGCCCTCATCGAGAATTTGAAGAAGTATATTAAGTACATCTGGATGCGCCTTTTCGATTTCATCAAACAATATAACCGAGTATGGTCTTTGTCTGACCTTTTCAGTCACCTGTCCGGCTTCGTCATATCCGACGTATCCCGGAGGGGCTCCTATTATACGCGATACAGAATGTTTCTCCATAAATTCAGACATATCAAGCCTTATAAGCGCATCGGGTGTGTTGAAAAGCTCTTCTGCAAGCACCTTTACAAGCTCAGTTTTTCCAACCCCGGTTGAACCTACAAATATAAATGATGACGGTCTGCGTCTTGGACTTATCTGTACTCTGTTTCTGCGTATCGCCGCCGACACTGCCGATACTGCTTGATTTTGTCCGATTACTCTTTCCTTTAATTTTTCTTCTAAAGTTTCAAGTTTCTTAAATTCGTTTTCTTGTATTTTCGCCGATGGAATACCTGTCCACAATTCTATAACATGAGCAAGGTCTTTCTCCTCAACCTTACTTCCTAAAGCTGAGTCTTTAATTTCGCTCGCTCTTTTTTCAAGGTTTGCTAAGTCACAACGAAGCTGAGCTAGTTTTTTTAGTTCCTCTTCGTTTGCCTCTGCTCCCTCTGCAAGTACTTTCTCTTCTTCGTCTTTTATTTTTGCTATGTCTTCATTTATCTTGTCATACTCCGACATATCCTTATTTCTAAGCGCTGCACAAGCACACGCCTCATCTAAGAGGTCTATTGCCTTGTCTGGGAGGAACCTGTCTGTTATATACCTCTCCGAAAGTACAACCGCTTTCCTAACAAGCTCATCAGGAATCGTTACTCTATGATATTCCTCGTAATAATTCTTTATCCCCTTAAGCACATTTACAGTTTCAATTATAGATGGTTCCAACACTTTTACGGGTTGAAAACGTCTTTCAAGAGCGGAATCTTTTTCAATATACTTTCTGTACTCTTTAAAAGTGGTGGCTCCTATTACTTGAATTTCTCCTCTTGAAAGCGACGGCTTTAATATATTTGCCGCATTCATAGAGCTTTCGGAGTCGCCTGCCCCTACTAAATTATGTACTTCATCTATAAACAATATTATATTTCCGTCTTTTTTAACCTCGTCTATTAAGCCCTTTATTCTGCTTTCAAACTGACCTCTAAACTGAGTTCCCGCAACAAGAGCCGTTAAATCAAGAAGATGTATTTCTTTATTTTTAAGCCTTAGCGGTACGTTCCCTTCAGCTATTCTTATTGCTAGACCCTCGGCTATTGCCGTTTTTCCAACTCCGGGCTCTCCTATAAGGCACGGGTTATTTTTAGTACGCCTTGATAATATCTGTATTACCCTTGAAATTTCTTTATCTCTTCCTATAATTTTATCCAATTCCCCGTCTCTGGCACGTTTCGTTAGATTATAACAATACATATCAAGATGTTTTCTTTTTGGTTTTTTCTTTATTTTTGACTCTTTAGAATCTTTTTTATCATCTTTTTCGCTCTCAGAATTTTGCATAAATGGCATATTTGAAAATATTCCCTTTATAAATGGAAATGTGGTTGCTCCTCCAACCGTAAAACCGTTGTCTTCATCTTCTGAATCATCGCTTTCATGCTCCTCGCCTTGGCTTGACAAAAAATCTGAAAACTGTTCTTCCATTGCGTTTAGCTCGTCTTCAGAAACTCCCATATTTTCCATTATGTAGTTTATCGGTTTTATCCCCAACTCCTTTGCACACGTTAAACATAGTCCCTGTGCATTAGATGAATTTTTATCATTCGATATAAAAACTACTGCTGGTCTTTTTTTACATCTATAGCAAAGCATATCATCTTCTCCTTAAACTGTATTTTTGTTAAAACTTCCCTTTATATTACCACATTTTTCTTGTTTTATTTGTCGCTTTCCATCATAACCACAAATATCTTTAAATATTGTATCACAGCGTAAAGCATTGTAAATGCTGTTATCGCCATAAGCGTCACGTTAATGAATTTGTTTTCTACATTCCAAATCGCTTTTAACGATACTATCGTAACCACAGACACATAAAAAATTATAGTTCCTAATTTTCCATACCACTTCGCCATTGGCGGAGTTTTATGTCTCCTTAAAAGCACTACGCTTGCAAGAAGCATAGCACATTCTTTTATTATAAGTATCGTCATAAACGGAATTACTTCATGAAATTTTAGACCTATACACACCATTACCGCTACCAATGTGAGTTTATCTGCTATTGGGTCAATCATTCCTCCAAGCCTTGTTACCTGGTTTAAACTTCTTGCTATATAGCCGTCAAACAAATCGCTTATGCCTGACGCTATCAATATAAGACCCGAAAAAATGTAGTTCTCCCTCAGCATCGACATTACAAATGGTACTATCAAAACAATTCTAAATAGTGATAATATGTTTGGAATATTAAGGTTTTTCTTTATTAATAATTCTACCTTCCCCATTTTGCACACCTCACTATCTTTATTTTATATATTTTCTATAACTGAGTTAAAATTGCTCTTATCATAGAATACCCTAAATATGGATGTATTATTTACAATTTCAAGAAATTTTGTTTCTTCACCGTTCCCAGAAAACATCACTAATATTTCTATCGCTATCACAGAAAAAATTACTGCTATTAAACCTTTTATTCCTCCAAAGACAGCTCCAAGAATTGAGTCTAGTCCTCTAAGTAACGATATGTTTAAAACACCTGAAATTGTAGATTTAATCATCTTTAAAATTATCCCTAAAATAGCAAACAATATAAATGAAACAAAAATTTTAATCGTCCCAACGATAACCGGAGATATTATTTCAGCAACCATACTTGGCGCAACCTGACTATTATTATATATAGCGTTATTAATCTCGCTTATTAACCTTGGTTCGCTGCTAATCACATTAAGCATAAACGACGGCAAAAAATTTAAAATACCGTCCACGCTATTGCTCCCATTCATAATTGAGTCGCTTATCTTTAAAATCATATTCGGTTTTATTATCTTTAAATAAACAAAATCGGAAACTATATCCGACAAAAACATCGATACTACAAATGAAATTATAATATTCAAAAAGGATAGTGCCGACATAATAAATCCATTTTTATATCCTCTGATTACAAAAAATAAAATTAAGAATATAATTGCAATGTCTAAAAATACACTCAATAGTGTCACACCTCTAGCTTAAAACAAATAATATTTAAAGATATTTAATAATATATCACAAATATCTATCTTTTTCAACACATTTTTACCCATTTTTACAAACTTTACTTTTATAATTTTATTTTAAATGTACCTTATAAATTTTGTTTACGCCTAACGCATACCCCCATGTCGTTGACCTTAGCTGTAATTTTTTAATATTATTTGCCACTGTCCAGCATCCGTCTGCGTCCCCCGACAGCTTATAGGCAAACACCTTATCTCCGCTTATCCCTGCTATACGGTTTCCTCTTCTAGTTATTGAAGTAATCGTGTATTTTGTTGGTATCTTTATCACTGCATTACCACTTCTGTCTAGCGACACTATTTCACAATTTTCTCCACCCTCAACCGATGATAAACTTAACACTATTCCATTATATTTATTTACTTCAAAACTAGTTAAAATCTTTTTTTCGTAGTCAAAATCTTGTTTTGATTTCGTCCATAGATTAATTACTCCCGTACTTTTGTCGCCAACCACAGCTATATTTCCGTTCTCCATATACTCTATCGACATAATAACATTTTCTTCGTACTCAAAGGTCTGAATTGGCGCATCAGAATTGAAATTAAAAATATACACCACAGACTTTAATTTCCCCTGCTCTGACGCAAAACCACATACCACTGCGTTTGTCCCGTTTTGGTTTATTGATATATCTGAAATATAATGGTCAGAAAAATAATATTTATACTTCTCTTTTCCGGATTTGTCGAATATTGTCATTTCCGATAAATAATCTTTAGACTCTGTTATTAAGCCATACACTCCGTTTTCTGACACTGCTCCACTGATTATTTCATTTTCGCAGCTTCCGTTTACCACATTTTTAGATATAGTATCAATGCTATATTTTTTTCCGCCCATATCATAAAGAATAGCTCGTCCACCGTTCGTTTTCATCATTGGATTACTCAAATTATGGGGTCTGTTAGTCATCTGCTTGGCTGTACTGTTAAACACAGTAAATGCTGTATTGCTAAGCGTTACAATGTCGTTGTCTACCAAGGAGAAGTTGCTCGATTCCACCGAACCATATGCCAACTCACAAGGATAACCCTCTCCTATTCCCATACTTAAAAATCTGCCTTCCAGCCAACCTGTAATGTTGTCGGCAGATAGCCTGTTTCTATTGAACCACACCACCACAAAAACAAAGCTCATTGCTAATATAAATATTATTAATTTGACCTTATTTTTCTTTAAATCTTTCACGTTAACATTAATTTTGCTCCGTATTTTCAAACTAACCCACACCTCACATCTTATAAAAAACTTTATCTAAATATAGTCCACAAGCCGGAGCCGTTGGTCCGGATTTAGAGCGGTCTTTAGCGTTTATTATACTTTCAATTTCATCTTTTAATATTTTCCCTTGGGCAACTCTTAAAAGTGTGCCAACCATTATCCTGACCATGTTATATAAAAAGCCGTCTGCACTCACTCGAAATTCAACAACAGAGCCTTTTCTTGTGACCTCGCTTACTTTCACCGTGCGAGCCATATCGCCTATTGCTCGATTATCCAGTGTACAAAACGACGTAAAATCATGTTTGCCAATATAGCTTTTTGCCGCTTCGTTTAATTCATCAACGTCTAATGGGTACCAATAATGAAGTGCATAACCATTTAAAAACGGATTTCTAACCTTGTTGTTCCATATTTTATAAACATACTCTTTCCCCAAGCATGAATATCTGGCATGAAAATCCATCGGCACTTCCTTACAATCAATAACCGCAACATCGCTTGGTAAATATCTGTTCATCGCCATTACCATTCTCTCACACGGAATTTCTTTTGAGATTTTAACGCTGATACAATACATATTTGCATGGACTCCCGTGTCAGTTCGGCTGCAGCCCTTTATATCACAATACTCCCCTATAATTTTTTTTAGAGAGTTTTGAAATACTTCCTGTACGCTAACAGCATTTTTTTGAATTTGCCAACCGTGATAATTTCTTCCGTCGTAGCTAATCGTAAACAATAAATTTCTCATATCATCATGCTTTTCTGCCATATATTACACACCACCACCCATACTACTAAAACACTCACCATAATTATTGATAAGACATCTTTACTACCCATTTTAAGAGTTTTCATTCTGGTTCTGTTTTTTGAACTGTCGTAACATCTACAATCCATAGCCATGGCAAGCTGATACGCTCTTCTAAATGACGAAACAAACAACGGCATTAATATAGGCAACATCGCTTTGGCTCTTTTTACTATATTTCCGTTTTCAAAGTCTGCTCCTCTCGACTTCTGAGCATTTATTATTTTATTTGTTTCCTCAAGAAGAGTTGGAATAAATCTTAAAGCAATTGTCATCATCATTGCTATCTCTTGGGTGTTAACATGAAAATATCTTAATGGCGAAATAAGCTTTTCTATTGCAAACGAAATGTCGTTTGGAGAAGTTGTGAACATAAGCATCGAGCTTACTAATATAAGGTCAACTATCCTCAAGGCTACTATAATACTGCTTTTTATTCCGTTTTCCGTTATCGACACGAAACCTAATGTGAAAATCGGTTCACCCTCACCGTAAAAAATATTTAGTAGGGCAGAAAAAAGCGTAAATACTATAACAACTTTTGTACTTCTAAAATATTCCTTAACGCTTACTCCTGACAGCAATGTTAGCAATACTACCGAAAGCGTGACTGAAATTATAGACAAATAATTCCAAGACATAAACAATAATAGCATATATACTATTGATAATATTATTTTTACTCTTGCATCGAGTTTGTGTAAAAAAGATTTTCCGGGAATGTATTGTCCCATTACGGCGCTCCCCAACACTTTATTATATCTTCCTCTCTTTAAAAAGACTTAAAAGTTCATTTTCTCCTTCGTCAACCGTCACTATGTCTGTGGCAACATTATGCCCTTTAAGCTTTATTTTTTCCATAATCTCAGTAATACTAGGGACGCTAAGCCCTATTTTACTTAACTCGTTTTTCCTTGAAAACACTTTTTTAGGATTGTCGAACATACAAACTCTACCTTTATCGAACACCATAACCTTATTTGAAATCATAGCAATGTCTTCCATAACATGAGATATAAATATAATTGTAGCGTTTTTTTGCCTATGGTAGCTTAAAATAGAGTTTATTAATTGTTCGTGAGCAAGAGGGTCAAGTCCTGCCGTCGGCTCGTCAAACACCAAAACACTTGGATTCATCGCTATTATTCCCGCTATTGCAACACGTCTTTTTTGACCGCCCGATAGTTCAAATGGTGATTTTTCAAGCAGTGATTCATCTATATTTACAAACTTTACTGCTTCAGTTACGGCATTTTTTAAATTTTCTCCCTTAAGACCTTTATTTTTAGGTCCGAAAGCTATGTCGTCGTAAACCGTGTTTTCAAACAGCTGATACTCCGGATACTGAAACACTAGTCCTACTTCGAAACATAATTTTTTTCTGTCAAAAGATTTATCGCATATGTTTCTTCCGTTCACATACACAGCCCCACAAGACGGTTTTATAAGTCCGTTAAGCATCTGAACAAACGTAGATTTTCCCGAACCTGTTTTGCCGATTATCCCTACTATATCGCCGTTTTCAATACTTACATTAACATTGTCAACCGCTTTTACCTCGTTATCTGTACCTTCGTTGTATGTATAAGAAAGATTTTCAGTTTTTATTACACTCATACTTTGTCCTCCAAATACTTTACTATTTCATCCGCACACTCTTCCTCGTTAATACAACTCGTTTTAAAATGATATCCATGTTTATTCAGTCTACTTAAAATTTCCATCGGCTGAGTAAGGCTTAAGCCTACCTCTTTTATTTTTTTGGTATCTTTAAAAACCTCTCTCGGACTTCCGCTAAGCTTTATTTTTCCTTCATCCATAATCACTACCTTACTTGCAAGCAGTGCCTCTTCCATGTAATGAGTTATCAATATTATTGTTGTATTTTTTTCTTTGTTAAGCTTAATTATCGTGTTTATAACCTCGGCTCTTCCAACGGGGTCGAGCATTGAGGTCGGTTCGTCTAACACTATACAGTCAGAATTCATCGCTAGTACTCCGGCTATTGCAACTCTTTGTTTTTGTCCTCCGGAAAGCTTGTATGTTGAACTTTTTTTGTAGTCATCCATTCCAACAATCTTTAAAGCTTCATCAACTCTTTTCCTTATCTCAGAGGGCTCAACACCTAAATTTTCAGGTCCAAATGCAACATCTTCTTCAACAACACTTGCAACTATTTGATTATCAGGGTTTTGAAACACCAAGCCTACTTTTTTCCTTATTTCATAAGCATTACTTTCTTCAGAGCTGTCTAGCCCATCGACCGTAACTTTACCGCTATTTGGAACAATTATACCGTTCATATGCTTAGCAAGAGTAGATTTTCCACAACCGTTCTTGCCTAGTATTGCAACGAAGTCGCCTTTGTCTATACTTAAATTTATATTATCAAGTACAATCGTCGTGTTACCTTTTGTAGCTTTATATCCAAATGTTGCATTATTTATGACTATAAACTCACTCATATATATCTTACCTTAATTTAAAATTATTAATGTTTACTTACTCCATATTGACGTTGCACCGCACGGCAAAATAAGGTTTGTTGATGAAACTTTTAACCCTATCTCATCCGACAAAACTTCGCCTCCAAGGTCACTTTTCAACACGTCGCCTAAAATATACCCCATAACCGATGGAGAAAGTCCGGTTGTGTAAGAATTTAGGATAAAGAACAATGCATCCTCAGACAAAAGTTTTTTACACTCCGTTATAAGCGAAAACAAATTATCCTCAAGTTTCCATATTTCTCCTCCGGGTCCTCTACCGTATGATGGTGGGTCCATTATTATTCCGTCATATTTGTTGCCTCTTCTTATCTCTCTTGCAACAAATTTTAAACAATCATCAACAATCCATCTTATGGGTTTGTCTGCTAACTTAGAGGCTTCTGCGTTTTCCTTAGCCCATGTTACCATTCCTTTAGATGCGTCCACGTGACAAACCGAGGCTCCTGCTTTTGCACAAGCAAGTGTTGCACCCCCTGTGTATGCAAATAAATTTAATATCTTTATTGGTCTGTTTTGCGACTGTATTCTTTCCGTCACAAAGTCCCAGTTAACCCCTTGCTCCGGAAATACTCCTGTATGTTTAAATCCCATAGGCTTTATTCTGAACTTTAAATCTCTATAGCCTATATTCCAAACATCAGGTATTTTTTTATATACCTCCCAACAGCCTCCGCCGCTTTTGGAACGTTTATATCTCGCATTTGCCTGTTTCCATAATAAATTGTCTCTCTTAGTGTTCCATATTATCTGAGGGTCGGGTCTTATAAGGATTATGTTACCCCATCTTTCCAGTCGTTCTCCAGCCGACGTATCTAAAATTTCAAAGTCTGTCCATTGAGCTGTTCTCATATTTATTAGCACATCCTAATTATTTCTATTTTCCTATTTTTTCAACAATTTTTTCCTTTACTCTATTTGCAATATCATTAATTTTCTTTTCGTCTTTACATTCAACCATTATTCTAATCAAAGGCTCCGTCCCGGACTCTCTAACGATAATCCTTCCTATTCCCTGTAACTCATTTTGAGCTTCCAAAATACAAGATTGTATATCAATATCTTGTTTCCACATTGCTTTTCCTTCAGGAGTAACCTGAACATTTATTATAACTTGAGGATACTTCGCAAATAAATGCTTTATTTCAGACGCCTTTATTCCTAAATTTTTTACTACTTCAAGAAGCTGTACTGCTGTTAGCTGACCATCGCCTGTGGTTGTGAAGTCTTTAAATATTATATGACCGGATTGCTCTCCACCAAAGTTGTAACCATTATTGAGCATTTCTTCTATAACGTACCTGTCCCCAACCTTCGTGGATACAAAATTTATATTACTCTCTTTACAAAAATCAGTAAATCCCATGTTTGTCATTATCGTTCCAACTATTGTATTTTTGCTCAGCTTTCCTTCTTCCTTCATATGCTTAGCGCACACTGCCATTATAAAATCGCCATCTATCTCTTCTCCACGCTCATCAACAGCTAAACACCTGTCTGCATCGCCGTCAAACGCTATTCCTATATCCGCTCCGCTTTCTCTAACATACTCCGAAAGCTTTTTTAAATGCGTGGAACCGCACTCTTCATTAATATTTATCCCATCAGGGTTGCTACATATTATTTCGGCATCTATGCTTAATTTTTTAACAATACTTTCAGCAGTCCTGCTGGCAGAGCCATTAGAGCAATCGATAATCGCCTTAACTCCCGACAAATCTTTAGAAACCGTTTTAACAATATGGTCTACATATTTATATACTGCGTCATTTTCATATGTAACTCTCCCCACTTGGCTGCCAACGGAATATTTTACATCCTTCATGCCATTAATAATAAGCTCTTCTATTTGCTGTTCCATGGCATCAGGAAGTTTGTATCCGTCCCCGCTAAATATTTTTATTCCGTTAAACTCTGCGGGGTTGTGAGATGCAGATATCATTATTCCCGCATCTGCCTTACACTCTCTTACCAGATACGCCACAGCCGGTGTTGGCACAACTCCCAATATAGCAACATCTGCTCCAACTGAACATATCCCAGCTTTCAAAGCTCCCTCTAGCATATCTGAAGATATTCTTGTGTCTTTCCCTATCAGTATTCTAGGACGTTTATGTCTATTATCTGTTAGAACCAGAGCTGCTGCTCTTCCTATATTCATTGCCAATTCACACGTAAGTTCAGAATTAGCAACACCTCTTGCTCCATCAGTACCAAAAATTTTCCCCATTTGTTAATTCCTCCAATAATCACTCTTTATTAATTGTTGTTTGACCGCAATCAGATAACATGGGGGGCTTTTCCCCTATATGTAAATACGCTGCGTGTGTTGCACATCTCCCTCTTGGAGTTCTGCTTAGAAACCCTATTTGCATCAAATACGGCTCATACACATCCTCTATCGTCACGGCTTCTTCTCCTATTGCCGCTGCTAACGTTTCAAGACCAACCGGTCCACCGTTATAAAATTTTATTAATGTGTGAAGAAGTCTTCTGTCGTTAGCGTCCAAACCCAGTTCATCTATTTCAAGTTTGTCTAGCGCAGTTTTTGCCACGTCATATGTAATCTTTCCATCGTTCATCACCTGTGCAAAATCTCTAACTCTTTTTAGCATTCTGTTTGCTATGCGAGGCGTTCCTCTTGACCTTGATGCTATCTCTAAAGCTCCATCTGAAGTTATTGATATTCCGAGTATCGTTGCACTTCTTATCGCTATTTTCGAAAGCTCCTCGGGAGTATACATTTCAAGCCTTAGCACTACTCCGAACCTATCCCTGAGCGGCGCAGTAAGCTGACCTGCTCTGGTGGTTGCACCAACAAGGGTAAACTTCGGAAGCGGTAAGTGATAAGACGTTGCCATTTGTCCCTTACCCGTTACTATGTCTATCGAAAAATCTTCCATTGCAGGATATAATATTTCTTCAACGCTCCTTGGAAGTCTATGTATCTCATCTATAAAAAGCACGTCTCCTGGAGCCATGTTTGTTAGCATCGCTGCTAAATCTCCCGGTTTTTCTATTGCCGGTCCGGAAGTTATTTTTATATTCACACCCATTTCATTTGCTATTATCATTGAAAGAGTTGTTTTTCCGAGTCCCGGCGGACCATAAAGTAAAACATGGTCTAACGGCTCCTGTCTCAGCTTAGCTGCCTTTATGAACACAGACAAATTTTCCTTTGCCTTTTCCTGACCTATATACTCCGAAAGCTGACTTGGTCTTAAAGGATTGTCGCCCTCCAAATCAAGAGGCAACTCTTCGGGAGATATAATTCTGTTTTCAAAATCCGTACTCATAAAACCCTCCTACTTCTTCATCGACTTAAGAGTTTGTCTAATCATTTCTTCAACAGACAAACCGCTCTCAAGCTTAGACAAAATCGGTATAACGTCTGCCTTATCATAGCCCAATACTCCCAAGGCGTCTGCCGCCTTTTCAACATTCCCACACATTGATACTACTCCGCTTGTCACGCCTCCGCTTAAAGCGTTTTTAGACATTTTAAATTTATCCCTCAACTCAAGTATAATTCTTTGAGCAAGTTTATTCCCAACTCCTGAAGCCTTTGTTATACTCTTGCTGTCGTTTGACGATATGAATGCTGCAACCTGTTCCGGCGAGAACTCAGAAAGTATTGCAAGACCAACCTTAGCTCCCACTCCCGACACTGAAGTCAATAATTTAAAGCATTTCATTTCCGATAAGCTCGTAAAACCAAATAAATCTATAGCATCCTCTCTAACACTCATATATGTATATAAATAAATATCTGTTCCTATTTTATTAGAAAGTCCTCTTTGAGAATTAGACGTTGCAAAACATTTGTATCCAACCCCGCCGCACTCTATAACCAGATAATTCTCTTCAATTAACTTTAAAACTCCCGCCAAGCTATAAATCATTTATCGCTTTTCTCCTTTCAATAATCGTTTCTTTATACCTTATTCCTACAGAATTTGCATAACATATTGCTATTGCCAATGCGTCGGCTGTATCGTCAGGTTTTGGTATTTCGTCTAACCTCAAAAGTCTTTGAGTCATTGCCATAACCTGCTTTTTTTGTGCCTTTCCGTAACCTGTTACCGCTGTTTTAACTTGCAGTGGAGTGTATTCATAAATCTTTGCGCCGAATTTCTTTACCGCAAGCGTTATCACACCTCTTGCCTCAGCAACTCCTATTGCGGTTTTCTGATTGTTTTGAAAATACAGTTTTTCTATAGACACAACATCAGGATTATATATTTTTAATACTTCTGTCAAACTATCATATATTGTTTCAAGCCTGTCTGAAAAATCATCTTCCGCTTTAGTGTATATAGCGCCGTAGCCCTTTGTTATGTATTTCCCGCTCCTTGTTTCCACAGCTCCATATCCTATTATCGCATATCCCGGGTCTATCCCCAATATTACCACTTTGCTCACCTATATTCAATAATTTATACATCGCACTCTTTTACGTAATTAAGCTTTCTTTAACCCTACAATTTTTATAATTCCATTTTAAACTAAAATTCTTAATTATCATTATACGATATTTGCTTTATTTTTACTACTGTAAACCATGATTATATTTTTACTTTAAAAACAACATTCGCTTGATTATAATTAAAATCAACTTTATAATTATACATGCAAACAGCAGGAGGTGTTAAAATGAACGACAAATCTCTCGAAGATTTAAAAACCATGCTAGAAGAGGACGAAACTAACCAAAAGGGCGGTAAAAGCACTCAAAAATGGGCAGGTTTTGTTGAAAGTACGGTTGTTAATTTTTTCGATGAACACAAAATCGAAAAGCTTTCTTTAGAAGACGGCAACGGCAACAAAGCCAAACTTTCAAGGACTAAAGACAATGGAATAAAAATAGAATACTCTTCAACTGTACTTATGTAAGCATACATAAAACTGTAATTTAACCACCGATTTTATTAATCGGTGGTTTTAATTACTTCTCTGTATATATCAGATTTTTTTATTCCGCTAATTTGAGCCGCCTCTTTCGACGCTTCTGATTTTGAGCTTCCTTTATTTACTAAATCAATAGCAATTTTTACAGCATCATCTAAAGTATATGTCTCTTGCTTTTCCGGTTCATAGCCCTTTATTATAAGAACTATCTCTCCTTTAACGCCGTCTTTGTAGTTCTGTATAGCATCGCTCACTTTAAAAAATTTTATTTCTTCATGTATTTTAGTTATCTCTCTGACGATTGCAATATCTCTGTTTCCAAGATACTCATGTATGTCAGTCAAAGTTCTTAAAAGCTTGTGTGGCGCCTCATAAAATATAATCGTACGTTTTTCATGTTTAAGCTCATTCAAATGTTCCAGTCTACTTTTTTTACTCGTACTTAAAAAGCCCTCAAAGGTGAAACGTCCCGTTGGCATTCCCGACATCGCCAAAGCAGCTATTAGTGCACTTGGTCCTGGAACGACATTTACCTCTATTTTTAACTCATGGCACTGTCTTACAAGTATTTCACCCGGGTCAGATATAGCCGGCATACCAGCATCGGTTACCAAGGCACAATTCTCTCCAGACAAAATTTTATCACATATAATTTGTCCCTTTTCATACTTATTGTGTTCAAAATAGCTAATCATCGGCTTCTTTATGTTTAAATACGACAATAATTTTCTTGTTACTCTCGTATCTTCCGCCGCAATAAAATCAACATTATTTAATGTTTCTACGGCTCTTTTAGATATGTCACCTAAATTTCCTATAGGAGTCCCCACAACAAAAAGTTTTCCGCTCAACTTTATTTCCCCTTCATCAATTTATTTTCCATAAAAAATGGTTCGTATATACGCTTCAATTCTTCAGTAGCTCCATAATCATCGCTCATTACCAAGGTTGGCATACACCTAAGTCCTGATTTTCCAAGTCTTTTACCCTTCACGAGAAAAAGTTTAGGTTCGCTATTTTGTCTTTGCTGGACAAGGCGTATTAATTTAGGCTCTATTTTGTGGCTAGTCATTTTAAACAATATTTCGTTCATTCGCTCCACCCGGCAACACATAAATAACTCACCGCTGTCTTTTAAAAGCTTTGAAGAAATTTGTATAATGTCGTCTATCGTGCACATACATTCATTTCTTGCAATTTTGCGAGACTCAAGCTCACTTTCAAGACCATTTCCATCTCTTTTATAAGGCGGATTACAAACTATTACATCATAAAATTTTCTATGTAAACTAATATCAATGTTTCTTATGTCTTCATTTAGAACACTTATTTTATCACCAAACCCATTAGCGTTTATAGACATTTTTAATAATTCGCAAGCATTTTTTTGTATATCAATTCCAGTAATATGCTTCCCCTTGCCGTCCCTACAAAGCAAAAGTGGGATTGTCCCGCAGCCTGTCCCAATGTCTAGTATTTCGCTGCCTCTCTTTGCATTACAAAAATTTGAAAGCAAAATTGTGTCTGTACTAAACTTGTATTCATCAGATATAAAAATTTTAATTCCCATTCCAAGGCTTTCACACCTAATTCCGTTTATCACAATCCTGCAGCTCCCATCTAAAATCCAACATAAAAATAAAGCCCTAGAAAGGGCTTTACTTTTTTTAAAACAATAAACCTTGGTGCCGCTGACCGGACTTGAACCGGTACGATATTGCTATCGAGGGATTTTAAGTCCCTTGCGTCTGCCTATTCCGCCACAGCGGCTTACCTTAGTTTTTATTTTATCACATGTTTTTTAATTTGTCAACACCCAAAATGGAATATATTCCATTTTACAAGCACAACATCACTTTGATATTTTTATTTATTTTTGTTTATTATATCTAATATTTCAGTTTGTACGTCCTGAGGGTTAGCTTTACCTCTCGTCTCTTTCATGACAACTCCCAAAATAGCCTTTAATGCCTTCTCCTTACCAGATAGATAATCCTTAACTGCGTTCTCATTCATTTGAACCGCATTTTTACAAATCTCTCTTAATTTATCTTGAGGTATTCCCTCGAGGTCGGCGGAAGACAACAATTCTGTTACTTTTTTACCCGTTTCCAACATTTTATTAAGAGTAGACTTAGCTAAATTTGAATTTATTTTTTTGTCTTCAATCAACTTAACAAGCTCACATAAATCCTCGGCTCTTACTTTAACATCAAACTTTTCTTTTTCCTGCTCGTTTTCCATAGTTCTGAAAATTTGTCCAATTATGAAGTTGCTCACCAATTTAGGATTTTTTATTCCTTTTATTGCTTTTTCGAAGTAATCCGATATATTTTTATATTTCACTATTAATTGAGCGTCGGTATCTGAAATCCCAAACTCTTCAACATATTTTTTCAATCTAACGTGAGGAAGTTCCGGGAGTGATTTTCTTATTTCCTCAACATCTTCTTTAGATGTGTGGATAGTTATTAAATCAGGGTCTCTAAAGTATCTGTAGTCGTTAGCGTCTTCTTTATCTCTCATACTCTCCGTTGTTCCGCTCTCTTCCTTATACCTCAAAGTTTCCTGTTCAACCTTGCCTCCGTTTGTTAAAATATCAATCTGCCTTTCCTTTTCATACGCCATGGCTTTGGTCATGAACGTTAAGGAGTTCATATTTTTTATCTCGGTGCGTGTTCCTAACTTGTCGCTGCCCTCAGGTCTTACAGAAATATTAACGTCACATCTCATAGAACCCTCTTGCATTCTACAATCCGAAATTCCTATATATCTCATGATAAGCTGGAGTTTTTCAACGTATTCTCTCGCTTCTTCAGGACTTCTAATATCCGGCTCCGTTACTATCTCTATAAGCGGAACCCCACCACGGTTATAATCCACATAAACATCGCCCGCCTTATGAACTAATTTACCTGCGTCTTCTTCTATGTGCATTCTCGCTATTCTGATTTTTCTCCCGTTTTCAAGCTCTATATAACCGTTTTTACAAAGCGGTAAATCGTATTGAGATATTTGGTAAGCCTTGGGCAAATCAGGATAAACATAATTTTTTCTGTCCATTTTCGAAATAAAGTTTATCTCACAATTCGTTGCAAGACCCGCTCTTATCGCATAATTTACAACTTCCTTATTTAATTTTGGAAGTGTTCCCGGAAGACCTATGCATATTGGACAACAATGTGTGTTAGGCTCTCCTCCGAACTCCGTTTTACATCCACAAAATATTTTAGTTTTCGTTGACAACTCGATATGAGTTTCAAGACCCGATACTAATTCATATTTCATATTTTCACCCCCATGTCAACTTGCTTTAAAAATTTGCCTTGCGTGTATTTTTCAAACTGGTTGGCTATATTAAGAATTTTACTTTCACTAAAGCTATCGCCTATAAGCTGCATACCTATGGGTAAATTCTTACTGTCAAACCCGCAAGGAAGCGACAACGCCGGAAGACCTGCTATATTCACAGGGACCGTACAAATATCTGTTAAATATGTTTGAACAGGGTCAGCAGATGTAAAGTTAAACTCAAAAGCCGTGCTTGGAACTGTCGGAGCTAGTATTGCATCATACTTTTTATAAGCGTTTTTAAAGCCTTTTACTATTGCTCCTCTTAATTTTTGAGCCTTTTTATAATAAGCATCATAATAGCCTGAGCTCAAAACATAGTTTCCGAGTAAAATTCTTCTTTTTACTTCTTCTCCAAAGCCTTCGCTTCTTGTTTTACATATCATTTCATTTATATCTTTATAGCTGTCTGTTTTGTGCCCGTAGCGTATACCATCGTACCTTCCAAGATTAGAGCTCGCCTCCGCACACGCTATTATATAATAAACCGGAAGAGCATATTTAAGTTCGCTTAAACTAAAGCTTTCAACCTCAGCCCCCATTTCCTCAAAAGTAGAAATCGCCTTATCGATAGCCTCTTTTATCTCTCCGCCGATACCTTCAAAATACTCCTTAGCTATTCCTATTTTCATGCCCTTTATATCTTTATTAAGGAAGTCAAACGTGTTTTTAGGAGCAAGTTTACTTGAAGTTGAATCTTTGCTGTCATACCCCGCTATTGCGTCATATACAAGTGAAACGTCTTCAACAGTTGACGCTATTGGTCCGATTTGGTCCAGACTTGACGCATAAGCCACCAGACCGTATCTCGACACAGAACCATAAGTTGGCTTTAATCCTACAATCCCGCAAAAGCTTGCCGGTTGACGAATAGACCCACCTGTGTCTGAACCAAGACCATAAGCCGCTATATTTCCTCCTACTGCCGCCGCAACTCCTCCTGAACTTCCTCCGGCAACGTGTTTCAAATTATGTGGGTTTGCCGCTCCTCCAAAACATGAGTTTTCACACGACGACCCCATTGCAAATTCATCCATGTTAGCCTTCCCGAGAAGTACAGCATTCTGCGATTTTAACGTACTCCACACAGTCGCATCGTAAATGGGCTCGTAGCCCTTTAATATTTTTGAGCAGCAAGTTGTTTCTATGCCTTTTGTAGACATATTATCTTTCAGAGTCATTGGTATGCCTTCCAGCATTGATATTTCTTCGCCCTGAGATATTTTTTTATCAACAGCATTAGCTGTGCTAAACGCCGTGTCTTCACACACTTTAACATATGCATTTAGCTCGCTTTTTTTAATTTCGTCGAGATACTTTGCCGTTATTTCCTTACACGACATTTCTTTTTTTACAAGCATATCGTGCATTTTACGAATAACGCTAGTTTTGTTTTCCATACTCTCTCCTCCAACTTATTTGTACTTCTTCACATAGAAAAATCCATCTTTGCCGCCATTAGCATTCTTTAAAATTAGTTCTCTGTCTGTTGAATTTTCCACTTCGTCTTCTCTGAATACATTCTCTAAACCGTTTATATTATCGAAATCATCGTCTTCTACGTCTGCTCTGCTTATTTCGTCTGCAAAGCCTATTATCTTCGCCATATCCTGCGTTACTCCGTCTAGTTCTTCCTCACTAACGTATAGCTTTGAAAGTTTCGCTAATTTTATTATCTCTTCTCTTGTTACCAATTAAATTCAACCCCTATCACCTGATTTTTATGTGAACTTCTCTTAACTGCTCTTCTGTTACTTCTGTTGGAGCACCTAAAAGCATATCTTGAGCATTACTATTCATTGGGAAAGCTATTACTTCTCTTATATTTTCTTCGTCTGTTAAAAGCATTAACATTCTGTCTAATCCCGGAGCCATACCTGCGTGTGGCGGAGCTCCAAATTTAAATGCTCTGTATAAAGCCGGGAATTTTTCAAGTATATCATTTTCGGTGTACCCCGCAATTTCAAACGCTTTAAGCATTATTTCTGCATCGTGATTTCTAACCGCTCCCGACGATAGCTCCACTCCATTACACACTATGTCATATTGATAAGCTAAAATGTCTAAAGGATTTTTGTTCAATAAATCATCCATTCCGCCTTGAGGCATTGAAAATGGGTTATGCGTAAACACGGTCTTACCGGTTTCCTCATCTATTCCATACATCGGGAAGTCTACTATATAACACATTTTAAAACTGTTGTTATCTATTAAACCAAGTCTGTTTGCAACCTCGGTGCGAATTTGACCTGCGAGCTTATTTGCCATTTGCTCTTCATCGGCTATGAAATACAACACACAACCGGGCTTTAATTCAGCACGTTTTTTTAGTTCTTCTCTCTTGTCGTCAGGAATAAATTTGTCTATCGGACCAAGGAATTTCATTTCTTCCGTTACCTTAATATAGCCCAGACCTTTCATACCTATACTTTCAGCAAATTTAAGCATTTTTTCGAAAAATCCTTTAGATTGTTTTGCACAATCCGGAACATTTATTCCTCTAACAGTTTTCCCTCTAAACGGAGCAAAATCTGATGTTTCAAATATGTCGCTCAAATCCACGATTTCAAGTGGGTTTCTTAAATCAGGCTTATCTGTACCGTATTTAAGCATGGCTTCCTTGTAAGGAATCCTCGGGAACGGCGCAGGAGTTACCTCTTTATTAGAAAACTTTTTAAACGTTTCATAAAGAACCTTTTCTGCAACTTTTAACACATCTTCTTGCGTTGCAAATGCCATTTCAAAATCGAGCTGATAAAATTCACCCGGAGAACGGTCTGCCCTTGCGTCTTCATCCCTAAAACAAGGTGCTATTTGAAAGTATTTATCAAACCCCGACACCATTAATAATTGCTTGAAAATCTGAGGTGCCTGAGGAAGAGCGTAAAATTTACCTTTGTGTTTTCTGCTCGGAATTAAATAGTCCCTTGCCCCTTCAGGCGATGATGTCGACAAAATAGGAGTTTGAATTTCAGCAAAACCTAATTCGTGCATCTTATTTCTTAAAAACATCATTAACTCAGAGCGCAATAATATGTTATCGTGAAGCTTTTTATTGCGTAAATCTAAAAATCTGTATTTAAGCCTTAATTCTTCTTTGGTTCCGGTTGAAGAAGTAACCTCAAACGGTAAATTACCGCTACATTTGCCTAACACCCTTAATTCCTTTACTTTAACTTCAACATATCCCGTTTTTATTTTAGGATTTATAGTTTCCTTATCACGCTTAACCACTTCGCCCGAAACCGTTATAGCACATTCTCTATTTACGTCTTTAAGCATACTTTCATCGTGTACCACAACCTGTAAAATACCATATTGGTCTCTTAAGTCTATAAACTGTACACCCCCATGGTCTCTTATATTTTCAACCCACCCCGCTACTCTTATGTTTTTTCCGACTAATTCTTCTGTAACTCTTCCGCATAATTCACTGCGGTATTCATTTTCATATACCATATCACATAATCCTTTCAGGGAAAAATTTTTACATACTTGTCATACATTTACCTATAATCCCAATAATTATACCACTATATCTATATATCTTTCAACTATAAAAAATATAATAATTATAATAAGTAATTTAAAAGTGTTGCGATTTTTTTACATATTTTTATCAATTATGTGAAAACATACTTTATGTAATAATTAAACATAAAATTATCAACTTGAGATTAACTACAATACAATCATACAAATGTAGTCTGTAAATATTGCAATTCTGTAATTTTTTGTTATAATGTATTTAGAAATTTACTTTATGATGTTAATAGTAAACATTGTTTTCTATTCCATATTGGAGGGAATTGAATTTGAATAATGATAATTTAACGCAATTTTGTAAAGATGTTTCTTCTGTTGTTGACTTTAAAAGAAAGCTTCGCAAGGTATGCGTTAATGTGTTACCTGCAGCTGCTATTATAACTTTTGCTTCAACTGTTATGTATTGGAACAGTCGAAACTACGGTTTGGTTTTAGCTTATGCCGGTAAGGAAATCGCAACAGTTCAAGATGAAAGCACTTTTGAAAAAGCTGCTCAGTTAGTTCAAGAACAAATTATTTCAAGTAATAATGTTAACACGGTGGTCCCTTCGCCCGAATGTAAATTGGCTATGATAAATAATGTGAATTATGTATCTCCAAGCGACGTTAAGGACAAGCTCCTTGAACAGTCACAATCGGCGGTTGAAAATGCTTTTGGTTTGTATGTAGACGGCAAGCTAATAGGCATTGTTAAAAACAAAGATTTACTCCAAGATTTACTCAAAAATATCTTGGAAAATGCTAAAAATGGTAATCCTGACGCCACAGCTGAATTTATCGAAAAAACAGAAATATCTGAAGGATTATTTTTATCATCGGAAATTTGTGAAATTAATTCTTTAAACAAAGCTTTGTGTGAAGGAATCGAAGTTAAAGAAGAGTATGTTGTTCAAGGTTCAGACACTTTAGAAAGTATTGCAGAGAAATTTAATGTTTCGGTAGAGTCCATATGCGAAAACAATGACATTCAAAATCAGCAAATTGAAGTTGGTCAAAGCTTGAACATAATTCATAATAATAAAATTGTTCATGTTAAAGTGTGTCAAAATGAAGTTTCTGAAGTAAATTTGCCTCACTTAAGCGTGAATTTTGAAAATCCTGATGATTACGTTGGCAACAATAGGATTGCTCAAGCGGGTCAGGATGGTAAAAGAATAATCACAGACAGAGTTAATTATATAGATGGCAATGAAGTTAGCCGTGAAAATATCGAAAATGTTGTTACCACTGAACCTGTTGACGAAAGGATATCAATTGGTACAAAGAAAAGAGAAGTTAAACCTCAAAAAGAAACTAAATCTGTTATGGCAGTAAAGCAAAATCAAGAAGGTTTGTGTTGGCCTGTTCCTTACACAAGAAATATTACAAGCGAATATGGTCCAAGAGGAAACTCATTCCACAGGGGTATCGACATTGCAGCAAGCGGTGTTGGAGGAAAAGATATCGTTGCAGCAGATGATGGTGTTGTTGAAACTGTAGCAAACGGCGGCGGATATGGTAATTATCTTATAATTCGCCACAATAACGGTATTTCTACATTATACGCACATTGTAGCTCTGTATCAGCAAAGAAAGGTCAAAAAGTTTCTAAGGGTCAAACCGTTGCATACGTTGGCTCAACTGGTGATTCAACCGGAAACCATCTTCACTTCGAAGTAAGGGAAAAGGAAGAACGCGTAAATCCTATGAAATATTTCAAATAATTAAAAACCTTCGGTATGATTTCGCCGGAGGTTCAATTTTTTATCTTTACAAAATAAATTCTTTAATTATGTTGACAAATAAAATTAATTGTATTAAAATAAATATTAGGTTTGTCTCTGTAGCTCAGTAGGATAGAGCGTCCGCCTCCTAAGCGGAAGGTCAGCGGTTCGAATCCGTTCAGGGACGCCATTTTTATTTTTCTAAAATTAAACTCCTGTAAGAATTGATTATCTTACGGGAGTTTTTTTATTTAATCAGCTTTTATGCATTAGCTGGATTATAATTCATGCAACCTTCTTTAAGACCGCCGCTTCTTTTTAAAAGCTTCTTTAGTCTTATCCTGTTGTACCTTTGAATGATTATAAAAGGAAAATTTATTAAAATCGGAAATACACTAAATATAACACCATTCAAAAAAGTATTTACAAAAAGCGACACCACCGAAAACAAGCAACACATAAAATGGTTCCACTCTGCTCTGCATGTTTCAAATATAAATTGTTCTATGTAGCTCTTAGATAAATCTTTCAAATCCTTTAAATGTTTCTTTGAGAAACCATTTTTACCAATGTATTGCGGTAAAAAGTCTTTCCACTTCTTTATTTTAAGCACGTTTACATAAAGCTTTCCTGACTTTTCCCACTTTTTTTCACGATAAAGAGGTTTTGAAGGGTCAAAATAGCTAATGTCTATCTTAACCGAAAGTATGAAAATCAGTATATCCCACAAAATCATCAGCAGAAAGTTCGACACAACAAGTTCTACACCCGATAAATTATAAAACACCTTTTCCCCTCCCAACAAAATTTTATTTTCTAAATTTACAAACTCATCATTGCGTTCTTAGCCTCACTAAACTTAGCATCTGCACTTTTAATTCCGTTATTTCTCTCTTCGCCTAGAGGTTTTGGCAAATTATTTAAATATAAATCTATTCCCTCTTCATATAAATTGTATGCCGCCATCATATTATCGTAATGAGTTTTGCAATCATCCGGAACAATCGGTCCTAAATTTTCTTTTATGTCTTTAATATAATTCTTCGCTTCTGTTGCTATATTGTTTAGTCTATCTTTAGAAGAAGCGGTATTATCATATGTTTCGACTTGGTCTAAAAAATTATCGATTATGTCGTTAAACTTCTCTTTACGAACGATTACTTCTTTAATATACTCAGGCTTGGTAAAATTTCCTTTGGAAAATATTCCGCAGCCTCCTAAAAACAGTATTGGAAGAACTAAAACAAAAATTATTAAACTTGATTTTCTCTTATTCATACAAACTCACCCCGCAAATTATTATAATTTTAAAACAGTTATAGTTTAAATGTTATCATAATAGATATGTCAAAGTCAACAGAAATTAAAAATATCCTCATTCAAAATAAATCCATTTATAAAAACACAAATATTTTAATTCTTTTTTATTATACCCCTTGATTTTCGTTTATTTATTTGATAAAATAAATAAAGATTTGGAGAGATGTCCGAGCTGGTCTAAGGAGCACGATTGGAAATCGTGTAAACCGTTAAAGCGGTTTCTGGGGTTCGAATCCCCATCTCTCCGCCATTTTAATCATTTTTATTGCGGGAGTAGTTCAGTGGTAGAGCGTCAGCTTCCCAAGCTGAAAGTCGCGGGTTCGAATCCCGTTTCCCGCTCCATCAGTATATGCCTGTAAAAGTTCATTTCTGTGAATTTACAGGTGTTTTTGTATTTTTAATGCAAAAAATTTAAAAGTCTAATCCACATAAAAAACAAGAGAACATTAAAAAGTTATATGTTCCCTTGTTTTTAATATTTTATTGATGGTTTTGGGATGAGTTTCCTTTTAAACCTTTATCTGCTTGAATTCCAAGATTATTCAAAACCCCAGATACACTGCTTAATCCGATTCCTACTGTTCCTCCCACCAAACTTGATTTTATTGATGTTTTTAGAGCTTCTTTCATAAATTGCCAAGTATCTTTTATTCCGCCTCTACTTGCTTTTATAGAAGCATCAATTACACCTGCAACCGCTCCAATACCAGCACCAGTCCACATTCCCTCGGCACCGCCATGTCCCATTCCTGATAATCCAGAATATCCCATTTCCTTCCAATTAATGCCTGAGCCTCCAGAGGCATTTTGAATTTTTTCACTTTCTAATTTCTCTGAAAAAGCCTTCTGCAAGTTTGCAAGTTGATCGTCGTCTATGTCTATACCTTCTTTCTTAAATAAATCTTTTACCTCTTCACCATTTTTGGCTTTTAATATTGCTTCTAAAAAAGCGTCGTTAGATATTAAACTTTCAATACTAGCCATTATTTAACCTCTTTTCTTTAAATTATTTCAATCAATACAAAAATTGTACTGTTGTAATTAACATTATATCACTTTCGTATTAAAAGTCAATATGTTTTTAGAAAATTATGTATTATTTATCTTTGGAAATCATTACTTTTTTCAGAAATCGCTTCTGAAATTACTGAAACTGCTGTATTACAAGCCGCACTGGATACTCCCGCTACAAAACTAGCTTTGAGAGACGTTTTTAAAACATCTTTGACAAAATTCCAACTGCTGTCAACTTTGCCCTTTCTAGCCTTTATAATATTATCAACCATTCCAGCCGTCGCTCCTAAAATAGCCCCCGACCACATTCCAAAATATCCTCCGTTTCCTAATCCCTTGCAAGCAGCATACGAAAGCCTTTCTTTATCAATTCCACCAGTAACTTTGTCAAGATTATTCTCGTTTAAATTTCCAACATTTTCAAGCTTATTTTTAAAAATTTTTCTCAAATTTTCTATTTCTTCGATATTCAAATTTAACCCATTTCTTTTAAATATTTCTTTTACCTGATTATTATCGTCAGCTTCTAAAATTTCATCTAAGCATTTATCATTTGATATTATATTTTTTATAATTTCATCTTGGTTGTTTTTCACATTTATCACCTTTTCTTACTTTAATATAATTTATATAAATATTATATATATTAATTCTTGTAATGTCAATTTTTTTAATAAAATTATCAAATAATATTTATAGATATAAAATAATAAATTTAAATCAATTACAGAAAAAGCGACTGATATCAAATCAGTCACTTTTTATTTTGCTAAAGAAAGGTTGTGAAATTCCACCCATTCTTTAATTTTGTATTTTAACATATCTTTATCTTTGTCGTTTGTTGACACAATAGAAATTATAGTAGCTATGGAATTTGATGCGTCGAACTTCACGCAAGCCGCTGCAACAATCTCCACTCCCTTATACAAACACAAATGATACATATTTTCATCATCAAAATTAATTTCTCTTACGTTCATCAATTTTTTATATTCACTAATTTCGTCGTAATTAGCAACTATCACAAATCTATAGTCGCTAAATCCCGCTCTCTTAGCAATCTTTTTTATACATTCTCCTTTTTTTATTGTGTACTCGGAAAAAAGCCCCGGAATAATTTTAAAGCCATCAGGATTTTCTTTTATAAGGTCAAGCTTCGTTTTGGCATACATTTCACGAGCTTCTTCGTTTTTCCTCAGATAATCTTGAAAAACAAGATTCCAAGCTATTTCTCCACTGTTCTCCTTAACAACGTGGATATGCACATCATTAGGTGTTTTCCTTTGGAAAAACAGTCTAAGCGGCAAATTAAATTCGCCCTTACATTTATACCCCAACTCACTTAGCTCTTTGCTAGCAATGTTTAAATCTTTTACAACACACATCATATCTACAATCGGTTTTGCACAAAGTTCCGGAACGCTAGTCGAGCCCACATGATAAACCTCAACACAATTTTCTTTAAGCTTATTTTTTAATTCATTGGCATGAATTTTAAAGATATTCACCCAATTACTATCGTAAGCCACTATATTTATTTTTTTCTTGTACATCTTTCTCTCCTTTTAAAATTTAATCCCAGTTGTAATTTCTCAGCTTACCCTTACATTCAAGCTCAGGGTAATCCCACTGTCTAAGCACCTCGTAAACACCGATTGCCACGCTATTAGACAAATTCAAACTACGTGCATCATTAATCATTGGTATTCTAACACACGACTCTTTATTTGAATGAAGCAAGTCTTCCGGAAGACCTGCCGTTTCTTTGCCGAAAAACAGATAGCTTTTATCAGGATACGCTATATCCGTGTGTTTATTTTCAGCCTTGGTACTAAAATAAAAGAAATTACCTTTATTCTTTTTAAAAAATTCATCTAAACTATCGTAATATGTAATGTCTAATAAATTCCAGTAGTCAAGCCCCGCACGTTTCAATTTTTTGTCGTCAATCTGAAATCCCATTGGTCCAACCAAGTGTAGCCGACAATTCGTTGCTGCACACGTTCTTGCAACATTACCTGTGTTTTGCGGAATTTCAGGTTCAACCATAACTATATTTAACTCCATACTGTCGCATCCAATCCATTGTTTTATTTTTACATTTAAATTATAAATCATTTTTCCTATTTAAATCAACACGAAAAATTCCATATTTTTTATGTAGTATATCGTTGCGTAAACGGACATTCTAATTATGTAAATCTATAGTTTAATTGGAGGTAATTTTTATGCGTACAATGGGTGCAATAAAATGTGTTGGAACAGTGTTTTTGGTTGGATTGGTTTTAGGATGCATCGGAAAAAAATTCATGCACAAAGATGAAAAATGTATGAAAAAGAAAGCAAAACGTGCTTTAAGAAACATGGAAAATATAGTTGACGATATTCAATATATGTTTAAATAGCATAACAAGCAACCGGATTTGAATTCATCGGTTGCTTATTTTTATAATAAATTTTAATTAAACGGAACCATTTCGAGTCTTATAAAATACCCTTTGTTGTGGTCGCAGACAGGACAAACTTCTGGAGCTTTCTCCCCTTTAAATACGTAGCCACAATTTAAACACATCCACTCACATTCTACGTTTGATACAAACAATTCATTTTTTTCTAATAAATCTGCAAATTTTCCGAATCTGTCTCCGTGTACTTTCTCTATATTCGCAATATTGTGGAACGAAAAAGCTACTTTAGGAAATCCCTCTTCTTTGGCAATGTCTCCAAATGATTTGTAAACAGAGTCATGTTCTTCGTATTCGTTGTGTTGCGCACTCCTTAAAAGGTCAATAACCGAATTTGATATATCAACAGGATATCCTCCTTCTATATTAATATTTTTGCCTGCCATTTCTTTTAAATGATTATAAAATATTTCTGCGTGTTCTTTTTCTTGGTCAGCAGTGAATTTAAATATCGCTTCTACAACATACAAATTATTCTTTTTAGCCTGACTTGCGGCAAAGGTATATCTATTTCGAGCTTGACTCTCTCCTGCAAAGGCTCTCATTAGATTTTCTTTTGTTTTACTGTTTTCAAATTCTATACTCATTTTTACTCCTCCAAAAAATTATTGTATTCTATATTTTCCCGTTTTTTTACTTTTCTATTCCTCTAAACTTTATAAAATAAATTTTTGGGGGCATCATATTAGCGTAAAATCTCATATTAAAGTATTGAATACGAATTACATATGTGGTAAATTACTAATGAAATACAATGAAAGAATGTGGTACAATGCTAAAAAATAAAGTGGCAGTAATAACCGGCGGCACGAGGGGAATTGGATACGAAACCGTAAGAAAATTTCTCAAAAACCACGCTAAAGTTGCACTTATGGGTTCTAAGAAGGAGTCGGTCGACAAGACTATTTCTGAGCTAAAAAGCGAAAACAGCAACTACGAAGTTATGGGGTTATTTCCAAAGCTAGACGATGAAAAGCAAGTTTGCGAGGCTTTAAGTCAAGTTGCTCAAAAATTCGGAAAGATAGACATACTCATAAATAACGCCGGTGTTTCTTCTAGTACTGCTCTTGAGGACTACTCCGAATCTGAGGTTGAAAATATCATTAACTTAAACATCAAGGGTGTTTTTGTATGCTGCAAGGCTGCGGTGCCTTACTTAAAACAGCAAAAGGGCGTAATTGTTAACACAAGCTCTATGGTTAGTATTTACGGTCAGGCAAGAGGGTGTTTGTATCCAGCAAGTAAGTTCGCCGTTAACGGTTTGACTAAGTCTTTAGCTAAGGAGCTTGCAGGTGACGGTGTGAGAGTAAACGCTGTTGCTCCCGGAATCACAGAAACAGACATGGTTAAAAATCTTCCGGAACACATGATTAAACCTCTTATCAGCAAAATTCCTTTGGGAAGAATCGGCAAGCCTGAAGACATCGCTAACGCATTTCTATTTCTAGCGAGCGACATGGCTAGCTACATCACAGGCGAAATTCTTCAAGTTGATGGTGCCGCTAACGTCTAATTCTTTTATGTAACATAAAAATTATCACATAAGGCTATAAAGCTTTATGTGATTTATTTTTTTATCTGTTTAATAGGTAAATTGCAAAATTTAAGTAACCTGCAAACGTAACCCAAAGCAAGTATGGAATTTGAAGATACGCAGCGGTTTGATTTATGTTGTAAAAACTTCTTATCATGGCGATAATTAACACCCAAAGAACAAGCAAAACTATAAACGCTAAAAGTGGCGCTTGGAGATTAAAGAACACTATAGACCACAAAAAATTAAACACCAGTTGTGTTGCATATATTTTAAGAGCCATGTTTTTATCGCTTGAATTTGATTCGTATATCATATAGGACGATATTCCCATAAGTATGAAAAGTATTGTCCACAAAATCGGAAAGACGTAACCAGGCGGCGATAGCAAAGGTTTATTTAACTCGCTGTACGCTCCCATTGAATTCATTGTGAATGAAGACGATAATGCTCCTGTTCCTAAACTGATTAATAAACTAATTATCAGCGGCTTTAATTTTAGCATATAATCACTATCCCTTTAATTAAATTTGTACTATTCTTATCTTATTCATTTTAAAAATAGTATATAACGTAAATATTCTGTCTTTATTTAACTTTCTGTTGGAATTTCATTTAATTTTTGATATAATATTAATTAAATTTAATATTTAAGGGGTTACATCATGAAATTATTCAAAAAACTTGCTATTTTAATTTCTTTAAGTTCTGTTTCTTTGCTCGCATTTAATTTTAATAACAACGCTTGCGCAGCTGTAAAGGCAGATTATGAACTTATCTATAAACAAAAACATCATTCTCTCAAACCAAAAGTTTCTAATCCTCAAACAAATCAAGATAACATGGATAAAGTTATTGACGTTGTTATTAAGGACGTTTATAAGGGAACTGAGTATGAATTAGATGAGTCCGAATCCTTCCAAAGAGGTGAAGTTAAAGGTATTACTGATAAATTTGTTAATGAATGTAGCATTAGAGAAATATACAATGAAATGTATAAAAAATTAGTTGATGAATCAAAGTTCTTTATGGAAGAAGCTAAGGCATATCCTACAAAAATCGAACTTGATGGAACTAAATTACATAATCCATACTATACGATATCTAATGCTTACAGAGAAACAGCAGATGATTTAAGATATAAAAGAATGTCAAGACTTATTAATGAATCTCTGGTTTATATGGAAAAAAAATTAAATATTTAGAACTCATGGTAAATAATCCGAAATCAAAGTCGTACTATTTATGGGAAAACATTTATAAAGAATGCCTTAAAAATGAACAACTTTATACTAACCTTACTGTTGAATTGTTGCGTAAATAGAAAGAAGTGGCTTACTTAAAGCCACTTCTTTTTTTATCTTATTCAGGTTGGAGCAAACCATACTCTCCGTTTTTACGTCTATACACAACGTTTATATCATTTGTTTCTATGTCTCTAAACAAATAGAACTGATGTCCAACTAAATTCATTTGTAAAATAGCCTCTTCCTGAGAAAGCGGCATAACCTCAAATTTCTTACAACGAGCCACTTTATAAACTGGTTCCTCTTCGTCTGAATAGCCCGGTAAATGCTCATCTATGACGCCAGACCTAAGCTGCTTTTCAAGCCTTGATTTATTTCTTCTGATTTGCCTTGCTATTGCTCTTATTGCGTCATCGAGAGATTCGTTCATGCTTTCGGCGTCTTTCTCAGCACGATACACATTGCCGCCATACCTAATCGTTATTTCTACCCTTTGAAAATTTCTTTCATCAGTTACTGTTAAATTTGCAACTGTATCTTCTTCAAAAATACGGTCAAATTTTGATAATTTGTTTTCTGCTAATTCCTTAAAGCTATCTCCTAAGTTAACTTTTCTTCCTGTAATGATTACATTCATAAACTGATGCCTCCTAGAAATAGTATTTTTTTATTGTGTAAACCAGCAACTATATAATATCACACTATAAATAAAAAAGATACCTTTTTTTCAAAAATTTAATGTTGTAAAACAATTTCGCCATTTACAATTACCATAATTGGCTCCGCTCCAACATCAAAAGGGTCTTTATCAAACAACACTAAATCTGCGTCTTTGCCCGCTTCAATCGAGCCTACGACATCATCTATTCCACATATTTTTGCGGCATCTATTGTTATAGCTTTCATTGCTTTGGCTTTTTCCATGCCCTTGCTTGCGGCTAATGATGCACATAATGTTAAATACTGTATTGGGGTTTCGGGATGGTCTGTTGTAATTGCCACGCTTAACCCATTTTCAGACATCACAACCGGCGATTTTACTGTTAAATTTTTTAGCTCAAACTTTGACCTATCTCCCATAAACGGTCCGCTTATAACGCTTGTTCCCTCTTTTAATAGCTCATCAAAAATAATGTGTCCTTCTGTTGCGTGTACTATAACATACTTTAGTTTGAACTCTTTTGATATTCTAATTGCTGTGAAAATATCGTCTGCTCTATGGGCGTGAAAATGAGCATATATTTCCCCTTTTATAACAGGTATCAGCGCTTCGAGTTTGGCATCATAGTCCGGCAGGTCATAATCTGAACTGTTTTCTTGAGCCTTAGCTTTTTCTTGCATGTATCTTTGCGCTTTACTTAAATTTTCTCGTATCGTGGCTGCAACCGCCATTCGTGTTTTCGGCGACTGCTGGGTTTCGTTATACATACTTTTAGGATTTTCTCCCATTGAAAATTTCATGGCAACCGGCTCTTTCACTATCATATTATCAATACGCTTGCCGTATGTTTTAATAGCCGCTATTTGTCCGGCTATAGCGTTGGCGCTCCCCGGACTCACCATCACCGTCGTTACTCCTGCATTTATCGCATCTTTAAAACATCCGTCGAGTGGATTTATCGCATCTATAACTCTCATATTTGGAGTTATAGCATCGCTCACTTCATTAGCATCTTCGTGTTCGTAGTCTTCACCATCTGTGAATAAGCCCAAATGTGTGTGTGCGTCTATAAAGCCCGGATACAAATGATTTCCCCCGCCATCTATAACATTCTCCCCTAACTCACATTTTATATTGTTCATATCTCCTACTTCGGCTATTTTTCCATCACACACTTTCACATAGCCATTTTCTATGTCACCTTGCGTCATGGTGTGGACATATACGTTTGTTATCGTCATCATTATTCTCCTAATTATTTATTTTATAATTTTTTACAAACCAAAAGGAGCTGAACTTTCATTCGCTCCTTCTATGTTTAACTATCTGTTGTTTTGATTTCTTCTAGGACGGACTCTTGTTACATCTTTCCCGCCGCTCAACATTGATAATTTTTCGTCGCTCACCTTTTTAAATTTTGCCATCATATCTTCAAAGCTTGGAGCCGGTTGCTCTTGCTTTTTATCAAAGCCTGAGTTAAATCCTCCACGTCTTCCACGGTCGTTTCGTCTTCTTGGCTGCTCTGAGCGAGTCTCTCTTTCGCTAGGATCCATGGCTTGTTTTATAGAAAGAGCTATCTTTCCGTTATCCGACACGCTAAGAACTTTAACCTTTACTTCTTGACCTTCGCTAAGATAATCTTTAACTTCTTTTACGAAAGTAGGCGAAACTTCTGAAATATGCACCAAACCTGTTTTCCCGTCGCCTATATCAACAAAAGCTCCAAATTTCGTAATCCCCGTAACCTTACCGTCTAAAATACTACCTTCCAATTGCATAAAAAAACAACTTCCTCCTCATATTTATTCACGCATTAACAATCTTATTTAACTTAGATAAATCACACATTAAGAAATTAACAACCCTCGCCAAGTGGCTTTACTTGTTATTTCCTTTAGCAATTTCAAAAACCTTTTCTCCATCTTTAACATACCCTAATTCACGAGCTATTCTTTCTATATACTGATTATTATCTTTGCTGTCTTCTTCTAAAGCATTTTCTAAATCCTTGTTTTTAAGTTTTTGCAAAGCTTTTTGCTCGTTAATTTCTTGCAATTTATTTCTTTTGTTTTGAACTAGCATTTGCTGACTCACTAATAATGATATCACATATATAACCAAAGCCAACAACACTAACTTCAAGATTAGTTTACCCTTTTTTTTTCTTTTAGTTATAAGTTTCATTATAAAAAATACTTCCTTTTCTCAGCATAAGCTCAAACTAAATAAAAATCTTTTTCATTATACAACACTACATTTAATTTTGCAAGTAGATTTTAAATTCCGTCGAAATTTTTTACATTTTATTCTTTTTTATATTTTTACTGTGCAGTTTACATTTAATTATTTTAAATATATTGACAATTGGATTTAAAATAACAATAAATATTTTTTTCACCGCTTTTTTAACCGCTCCTATTATTCCACTCGAGCATCTATATACTATCTCTCCGATTGTAATGTAATACACTATCCATCCCATCAGTTCTCCGCATATAACATGTATTCTGACTATTCCGTTATTGAACGTTAGCAAAAACACAAACGTTATCAATCCGCTAATTACAAAATATAAAATATCCTGTAAAAAAATCTGCCATGCTTTCCAATTAACCGCCAGCCTAACTATCCTAAACATATCATAAAGCACTCCTAAAAGCGCCCCCAACACACACGCATACATAAATATTTCTTCCTGACTCAGAACATCGTATCCCACAACTATCCCCTCTACCTAAACAGCTTTGAAAATATTCCCGATTTTCCCGATAATTCGTGGTCCGAGTAAATCATCGCGCAAATTTCTCCTTCAACTATCAGTTCCCCTGTTTCAAGGTTTAATTTATTTATGTGTAAATCCGTCCCTCTAATAGTCAGCTCTCCCATACTCGTATATGCCGTGATTGTCTGTTCGTCGAAGCTGTCAACGTCTGATATCCCACTTAAATTTAAGAGTTTCCTGTTTTCTAGTATCACGCTATGTGGCATTTTTGGTTTATTTTTTTCTTCAGGCAAAACTTACCCCTCCATTACATATTATTAAAATATTTATGAATTTGTAAGTTTATATATTCCTCATTTAAGCGTAAATTCGTTTAATCGTTAGTGTACTCCCATTTTTCTTCGGGCTTTTTCTCTACATCTACCTTATTGGTGTCTTCTATAATTTTATACATATCTTGAGCTTGCTCTTTTCTAACGTGCTCGTTTAGCGATAGTACTTCCGCCTTCACAACCTTGCTCCCAAGCTTTACACATATTATGTCGCCCAATTTAACATTATACGACGCCCTAGCCTCAACACCATTTACCTCTACTTTTCCTGCGTCGCAAGCCTCGTTGGCTACTGTTCTTCTCTTTATTATTCTTGAAACCTTTAAATATTTATCAAGTCTCATATCAACTCTTCCTTCTTTAATAAACCTTTTTTAGCTTTTCTCATTTTTTAAGATATATTATTATATACTTTTTTTCAAGTTTTTGTAAATACGTTTACATCAAATGTCTAAATAACAAAAAGAAGCAACCCCCTTACGCTTTTCTTTGCATAACCTTGGATTGCCGCCCTTTTTACAATTTTATTTTATTTATTTACAGCTTCTTTAAAAGCCTTTCCTGCTTTAAATGCCGGTGTGTTTGATGCTGGGATTGTTATTGGATTTCCTGTTCTTGGGTCGCGTCCTGCACGTTCCTCACGTCTGCGACGTTCAAATGTTCCAAATCCAATGAGTTGAACTTTGTCGTCTTTTGCTACTGCCTCTGTTACTGCATCAATAAATGCATTTAGAGCTTTTTCTGCGTCTTTCTTTGAAAGTTCGCTTTTCTCTGCAATTTTCTCTACTAATTCTGTTTTGTTCATAAAAATTTACCTCCCATAAATTTGACTAAGCATTTTCACACTTGTCCAATTATATCCACTGATTTTCCTTTATATGTAATTTAAAATCAGTATGCTACAGTCTACTATATATCGCTTTGTTTTTCAAGTGTAAGTTTTTCATAAAATTTCTCTGTAAACCTTTTGCTGGAATTGTACAAAGCATTTTCAGCGTCAACATCTATCAATCTGCCTATTTCAGCAACGGAAAATAGTAAGTCACCAACAGCGTCATCATACTCTCCTTGGATACCCTTCATTACAACTGTACTTAAATAATGCAGTCTGTCAAACGTTTCTATTATAGCCTCTTCAACCGAGAATATACCATAACCTTCTTTTGCGGCTTTATTTTGAATTTTTTGAGTTCTCATAAGCTCAGGCAAAAATTTCGATATTTTCTCAATACTTTCTTTAGGCGTCTCTTTATTTGTTTTGCGCTTCATTTCATCCCATACTTCAAGGGCTTGCTTGGAATTTTTCGCTTTAACGTCTGAAAATACATGAGGATGTCTTACTAACAATTTCTTACATATTGCGTCTACAACATCATTAAAGTCGAAACTTCCGTTTTGCTTTTCAAGGCTACAATGAAACACTATCTGCAGTAAAACATCTCCAAGCTCTTCCTTTAAATTTTCGCTGTCTTCAAGGTCTATAGCCTCTATCGCCTCGTATACCTCTTCGATGAAATTAGAGCGAATACTCTTATGTGTTTGGACTCTGTCCCACGGACATCCCTCAGGAGAACGAAGTATTTCAATAATCTTTAAAAGGTCTGACATACTATATTTTTCTTTAAACTCGAACTCCATAGCTTTCCCCTCCTACAGTAAAAAACAACCATTTACCATTTTTCTTATTTTACTACACTAAATTATATTTTTCAAGTAACATAAGAATTTTATCGCCTTTTGGAAGCATCTTAAAATCATCTCTGTTAAGCGTTTTGGTAAGAAGTAAGGTTGCGATATAAACTACCACTGCTATGATTATAGACAATATCGTTGCTATTTTGTAGCTTACAATGCATGATAATAGTCCTTGGGAGGCATACGCTGCTATTGCACAACATCCGCTTGAAATTAACGGTTTTATTATAATAGACTTAAAGTCTGGACGTATTTTTGTTTCCACACACAGGTAATAAAGAGCCATTAAACACACAAACAAATAACACACCAACGTTCCAACACTTGCACCTTGTATGTTTATCTCAGGGATTCCAACCAAAGAATAGTTAAGTAATACTTTTATTATCACTCCGATTGTCAATAATTTAACCGGTAGGTCTACCCTTCCCACTGCCTGCAACATATTACAAAGAGGTGTACTTATTGACGAAAATATCGTTGCTATTCCCGCAACTGTCATAATGTGTGCCGCTATGTATATTTCGCAAGGCTGCGTTCCCTTGCCAATAGAACCGTATATTAAATCCATTATCGGGTAAGACAAAAATGATAGTCCCAACCCCGCCGGTACGGATATTAACGTTGTTATTTTAAATATTGACTGGATTGTTTGCTTAATTTTTTTTCTGTCCCCCTGAACCCACACGGTTGTAACTGACGGCATAGCACTTATTGCTATTCCTTGCGTAATTGCCGGAATCAACATCGTTATTGTTGACATATATCCAAAGCAACCCGATAAAAATATATGAGTAGTTTGTCTTTCAACTATTTCAAGCGGAATTAACCCGTGATATACATTTAAAAGTGCGTTTGGGTTCGTCATCATTATATCGTTGAGTCTGCGTTGAATTAACACTGAATCCACTATCCCTGCAAAGTTCATTATTATTGCCCCGAGTCCTATTGGTACGGATATTTCAAGAAGCATTCTTATTAATTTTTTGGTTGGGCGAGATTCGGGTGAATTTTCAATTTCTTCTAGTGTTATTTTGTCTCCGGTCATCTTGTACTTACCGTATATGTACAAATACCCTGCAACCGCTCCAAGCGTTATTCCCAAAACAGCTCCCGCAGAAGCAAAAGGTAATGTTGCACTTCGAGCCATCTCTTCTGTGTAACACGCCTTGCCAAACACCGTTCCCTTAGCGTAATACTCATTCATGCCGCACGCTACCACTCCATAAGACAACCCTAACCCAAACACAACCTTACCAACAGCCTCAACTATTTCAGACGTTGCTGTTGGAGCCATATTGCTCAAGCCCTCGTAATATCCTTTATAGATTGATATTAAACACGAAAATAGTACCGTTGGAGCAAGCATAAATATTGAATACAGTACTCCCGGAGCTTTCGTTATTCTTGCATACATAAAAGAACCCACAAGCATTATAAGCATACCTAATGTTCCTGTTAAAATGAACATTGGAATTGATATTTTATGTATTTTTTTAACGTCTTTAAAGCGTTTCCTCGCAACGTCTCCAGACACCATTCTAGCTATAGCTATCGGCAATCCCGCTGTTGCAAATGCGTATATCGGGTTATATAAGCTATATGCTGAATTAAAATATCCCATTCCCTCTCCGCCAAGTATTTTAGCAAGAGGTATCTTAAAAAACGCTCCCATTATTTTTACTATAACCATACAAATCGTCATTATAAGCGCACCCTTGGCAAATGACTGGCTTACTCTATTATTTTCACTTTCTCTCATATCTATGACACTCACTACATAAATTAATAGCAAATGCCTACACTTCCCCCTCTAACTATTTACTTACATTTAATATATTATATTATTTAAAACTATATGTATACCACTAAATTAATAAAGGCTATCTATAAATTGATAGCCTTTCGTTTACTTATTTTTCTCCATATAATCTTCAACTTCGCTCTTTATTACGGTTACTCTAGGTCCATATATAACCTGAACCCCTTCGCCCTTTTTTATGACTCCCGCTGCTCCGCTTTCTTTTAGTAAACCTTCGTCTACCTTTTCGCTATCATTAACCGAAACTCTAAGCCTTGTTGCGCAGCAATCTATATCTTTTATATTCTCTGCTCCGCCGAGTCCTTTCACTATCAGTTCAGACACTCCGCCTTTCTTTGAAGCTTCAACGTCTTTTCGAGTGTAAAGCTTAGTTTCAAGCTCGTCGTCTTCCCTTCCGGGTGTGATGAAATTAAATTTTTGTATCATAAACTTGAACACGAAGTAATACACCACAAAATACGCAATCCCAACCGGAATAATGTATATCCAATTTGTTTTACTGTTTCCTTGCAATATTCCAAAAAGGAACAGGTCTATTATTCCTCCGGAGAACGTCATACCAACCGTCACATTTAACACATGCATAAGCATAAACGACAGTCCCGCAAGCACACAATGTACTGCGTAAAGCGCCGGTGCAACAAATAAAAATGTAAATTCAAGAGGCTCTGTTATTCCCGTTATCATAGAAGTCAGCGCCGCAGATAGCAACAAGCCGCCAACAATTTTTTTCTTGCTCGGTTTTGAAACTTTATACATCGCAAGTGCTGCTCCCGGTAATCCGAAAATCATAAACGGAAATTTTCCCGCCATAAACCTTGCTGCTCCAACACTAAACCTCTCTACATTCGGTGAGGCAAGCTCCGCAAAAAATATTTTCTGCGCTCCTCTGATATACGCTCCGTCTACCACTACCGTACCGCCAAGTCCCGTTTGCCAAAACGGCATATAAAAAACATGGTGGAGTCCAAATGGAATTAACGCTCTTTCTATTATCCCGTATATAAACGTCCCGGCATAGCCTGTTTTTGTCACAATTCCACCTAAAGCATATATTCCGTTTTGTATGCTAGGCCATATGAAATACATCAAAATTCCCACAAAGACATATACTATCGATGAAATTATCGGGACAAAACGAGTACCTCCGAAAAACGATATTACATTAGGTAACTTTATTTTATAAAATCTATTATGAAGTGCGGCAACTCCTAATCCTACGATTATTCCCCCAAACACTCCCATTGCCAAAGTTTCTATACCGTCTACCGTTTCGACTGTCCCCTCAAGCATGGCTCCCGACTCAAGCTTTCCGCTCAGACTAAGCATTGAAGATATTGTTTTATGCATAACCAAAAATGCTATTGCCGCCGACAACGCAGCTGTTGCTTTTTCCTTCTCTGACATTCCTAGCGCCACTCCCATTGCAAAAATCAATGGTAGGTTTACGAATACTATGTCTCCAGCGTTTTTCATTACAACTAATATATAATTTAAAACCGTTCCGCTTCCAAGAAGCCACTCCAAACCAAAAGACGCTATCATATGTTCATTTGTAAAAGAGGCGCCTATTCCAAGCAGCAACCCCGCCACCGGTAACAACGCTATCGGAAACATAAATGAACGTCCTATCCTTTGCAAAACACTAAATGTCACGCTTTCTCGCTTCATATAAAATCACCTTTTTCCGAATAATATATTTATAAAGACGCTCAAAATTATTTTTCATACGTCATTATAACCGTTTTTCCTGCCTCAACCGGCTCATTTATAGTACTTAAATTTTTTATCTCGCTCATGTTTGTTATTATAACAGGGGTGTGAAGATTGTAGCCCTTATTCCTCAAGACGTCTAAATCCACCTTCGCAATTAAATCCCCTTTCTTCACGCTTTGGTTCTTGCTTACATAAACTTCAAAACCTTCTCCGTTTAATTTTACGGTATCTATACCAACATGAATTAAAATCTCAAGACCATCATTTGAGCGTATACAGTAAGCATGGGAGGTTTCAACCACCTGCTCTATAACCCCGTCAACCGGAGATAAAATTTCTCCGCTATTAGGAATTATCGCTACTCCGTCTCCTAATATTTTTTCTGAAAACGCTTCATCCGGAACCCTTGAAAGGTCTATTGTCACTCCTGAAATCGGCGCATATATCTCATGTTTTTTGTTCTTATGAAAAAAATTGAACATTTAATTATCTCCTTTTGTTTTTGCTTACTATATAAAATTTTTAATTATCGTTTCTTTTATTTTAGAAACATCAGTATCTCTTACCTTTTTTCTTATATTCAATATAAATGGCGCAGACATTGAAAGTTCATCTATTCCAAAAGATAAAAATGTTTCCGTAAGCTCTTCGTCTGATGCGAGCTCACCGCATATTCCAACCCATATACCATTTTTATGGGCGTTATCCGCAACTATTTTTATCATCTTTAATATCGCCTTATGATGAGGGTCATACATTTTATTTATCTTATTATTTTGTCTGTCAACAGCAAGCGTGTATTGCGTTAAATCGTTTGTCCCTATACTGAAAAAATCAACCTCTTTTGCTAACTCATCGCTTATCATAACCGCTGCCGGAGTTTCAATCATAACGCCTATTTCAACATCGTCTGAATACTTTACTCCCTCTTCTGTCAGCTCATACTTTACTTCTTCAATAATTTTTTTAGCCTTTTTAAGCTCATCAATTGATATAATCATCGGGAACATTATCGAAACCTTGCCGTAGACCGACGCTCTATATATAGCTCTTAGCTGAGTTTTAAAAATATTTGGTCTGTCTAAACATATCCTTATGGCTCGGTATCCCATTGCGGGATTTTCTTCTTTGGGAAGATTAAAATACGAAACCTTTTTATCTGCACCTATGTCTAAGGTCCTTATTATTACTTTCTTACCGTTCATCTTTTGTAATACTTTTTTATATATTTCATATTGATGCTTTTCAGACGGATAACTATTTCTGCGTAAATACAAAAATTCACTTCTAAAAAGTCCTATTCCCTCAGCGTCATTTTGAAGTACTCCGTTAATATCACTTGCGTTCCCTATATTTGCGCATATTTCTATTTTCTTACCATCTTTAGTTATATTTTCCATGCCCTTTAAGCCTTGTAAATATTTATTTTCATGTTCGCACAATGATTGTTTCTTTTTAAGTCTCTCAATGGTTGTAACTTCCGGGTTTATATAAACCGTCCCGGAATAGCCGTCTAATATAACAGAGCAACCGTCGAACTCCTTTTTAATCCTTCCGCCAACTCCAACAACCGCAGGTATTCCCATTGTCTTTGCTAAAATAGCCGTGTGAGAATTGCACGAACCACTCACCGTTACAAATCCCTTAATATTTCTTCCGCTAAGCTCTATCGTTTCGCTTGGCGATAAATCTTCCGCTCCGATTATACATTCCTCGTCCTCTTGAACAATTTCATTTTTTCCGCATAATATTTTTATAAGACGCATTGATATATCTTTAACATCCGCCGCTCTTTCTTTCATGTAGTCATCGTCCATAAGCGAAAACATCTGTATAAATTCTTCGGATATTTTTAATATTGCATACTCTGCTTTTACCTTTTGAGATTTTATTCTGTCTTCGATACCTTTGCAGTAATCAGCATCGTCAATCATCATTTTATGAATTTGGAATATATCAGCCTCTTCTTTACCTATTTTAGACAAAACAGAATTATAAAGAGAGTCTAATTCGCTTATTGCTCGCTCCTTTGCAAGCTTATATCGATTAATTTCAGAGTCTACATCATCAACGTAGCTTGGGGATATATCGAAATTTTCCTTTTTGTAAACGCTTAGCTTCCCAAACGATATTCCTCCAAACACTCCGTTACCTTTCAATACTATCATTTTCCGCCTCTCCTTCACCGCAGAATTTCTTGCTTAAAAATTCTTTTATGCTTAGAAAAGCCTGTTCTTCATCTTCGCCTTCTATCTCTACTACTATTTCATCTCCGCTTTTTACACCTAATCCCATTATCGAAAAAAGTCCTTTAGCATCAGCCGTTTTTTCATCTTTTATTATCGAAATCTTCGAATTAAAGTTTTTTGCTTCTTTAACAAGCATTCCCGCAGGACGGGCATGAATTCCATTTTCTTCTGTTATAACGCAGCTAAATTTTTTCATAATAAATATTCCTTTCAATATAAATCTACAGGCAACCTGTCATTTGTTATATTTTAATATTTTTAATTTAATTTACAAATATAATATGATTATTCCAAATAAAAATTATACCTATTCATGAAAAAGTGTACTATATAGGTATTATCTACTATAAAGTATTAAAAGTCAACCTTAAGTCAGCATTATTTATATGTATATTTCAAAAAATATTTTTATGTCAATTTATTGATGCCTAATATATTATACAATATTGTATTAAAATAAATGTATTGATAAATACTCTTTTATGTATTACAATATTATACATTACACTTAACACTATTATTCGACATATGAGGTGATTTTATTTATGACAAACAATAAAAATGTAATTAATTGGATACAGCAAATGAAAGAGCTTGTTAATCCTATAGACGTCGTGTGGATTGACGGTTCTGAGCAGCAGCTTGAAAATTTACGTAAACAGGCTTGTGACACCGGCGAAATAATAAAATTAAATCAAGAGAAACTTCCCGGCTGCTACCTTCACCGCACAAAGCAAAACGACGTTGCTAGGGTTGAAGACAGAACTTTTATATGTACTTCTAAAAAGGAAAACGCTGGTCCAACAAACAATTGGTGGGAACCAAAAGAGGCTTATAAAAAATTGTTTCAGATTGCAAGAAACAGCTACGCAAATAAAACTATGTATATAATCCCGTATTCAATGGGTCCTATAGATTCGCCTTATGCTAAAATAGGTATTGAAATTACTGATTCTATATATGTGGTTCTAAACATGGCTATAATGACTAGAGTCGGACAAAAAGTTTTAGACAAACTAGCTAACAGTAACGATTGGGTAAGGGGGCTTCACTGCTCTTGTAATATCGACGAAAATGAAAGATATATATGTCACTTCCCCGAGGATAACACTATTATATCCGTTAATTCAGGGTACGGCGGAAACGTACTCTTAGGGAAAAAATGTTTTGCTCTTCGCTTGGCTTCCTTTATGGGAAAAAATGAAGGCTGGATGGCTGAACACATGCTCATACTTGGGATTCAAAAGCCTAATGGACAAATTAAATATGTGGCAGCTGCGTTTCCATCTGCTTGCGGAAAAACTAACCTTGCAATGTTAATCCCACCTGAAATATACAAAAAAGAAGGATACAAAATATGGTGTGTTGGTGACGACATTGCTTGGCTACATCAAGGTAAAGACGGCAGATTATGGGCAATAAATCCTGAAAACGGCTTTTTCGGAGCTGCTCCCGGTACTAATGAAAAATCTAATCCCAACGCTCTTGAAAGTACTAAGTGTAATACTATATTCACTAATGTTGTACAAAACCTAGATGACAACACAGTTTGGTGGGAAGGGCTCGATAAAAACCCTCCTGAAAATGCGATAAACTGGAAAAATGAACCTTGGAATGGTAAAACCTCAAAAGAACCCGGCGCTCATCCAAACAGTAGGTTTACTTCTCCTGCTAAAAATTGTCCGTGCATAAGCAGCGAATTTGACAGTCCAAATGGTGTACCCATAGATGCTATCATATTCGGCGGAAGAAGAGCAAGCACCACTCCTCTTGTTTATCAGGCTAAGGACTGGGCAAATGGCGTATTTATAGGCTCAACCATTGCTTCTGAAACCACTGCCGCTGCCACCGGTAAAATTGGTATCGTCCGCAGAGACCCGATGGCTATGCTTCCCTTCTGCGGTTACAATATGGGCGATTACTTTAAACACTGGCTCGACATGGGCGAAAAGCTCGGTGATAAAGCTCCAAAAATATTTAATGTTAACTGGTTCAGAACCGATAAAAACGGTAAATTTATATGGCCGGGGTTCGGAGACAATTTAAGAGTTTTAGAGTGGATTATTAACCGTTGCGATAATAAAGTTAGTGCTATAGAAACTCCTATAGGTTTTCTCCCGGATAAAAAAGACATAAATATGGAAGGTTTGGATTTATCGACTGATACTTTAAATCTTTTACTAAGCGTTGATAAAGATGTGTGGATGAAAGAAATCGAACAGATTAAGGAATTTTACAAAACATTCGGCGATACTTTACCAAAAGTTTTGTATGAAAAACTGGAAGACATCGAAAAAAACTTTAAATAACAAAAGAAATACTGTAATACAAATATTTGTATTACAGTATTTTTTAATTTCTAATCCTCCAATACATAAGGATTACTCCTCACATAATGATACAGATACTGTTGGGCAATTCCCGCAAATTCTCCAAACATATCGGGAGTTTCGTTTTTAAAAAGCTTACTCATAATTCTTTTCATCCACACATCCATCGGGAAAGCCTCTAAGCGGTGTAAACCATAAAGAAGCGTACATTCGGCAACTTTTGGTCCAACTCCTTTTATCTTCATAAGAATTTGTCGGGCTTCATCCATGTCAGTATTTCGAAGATAGTCAAACATTATTTCTCCGTCTGATACCTTACGTGCAGCATCTAATATATAGCCCGCCCTAAATCCACATCTTATAGGCTTTAAATCTTCTTCGCTCAACTTTGAGATTTTCTCCGCCGACGGAAATGAATATCCTCCTTCAATAGTTTCTCCAAAGTTTTCACATAGTCTGGAAATTATTCCTTTAATCCTCGGGATGTTATTATTTTGAGATATTATAAATGAACACAACGCCTCCCAAGGTTCTTGGTTTAATATTCTTATGCCGCTATAACTCTCACCCGCCTTTGACAAAACAGGATTTAAAGATTTTAATTTTTCTAATATCTTTTCGTAGTTTAGGGTTAGGTCGAAATATCTTTCCCAATAATCCCGCTCTCCATAATCGCAGGGGAAATTTAATATTAGACTATTGTCTTTAAGCGTTGCCTCAAGCTTTTTTCCTCCGACTATCCCTGTGTATCCATCATCAAGAGGTTCCCACCTAAAGCATTGTCCGCAATCAAATGTTTCGGATAAATTTAAATTCTCCGTATTTTTAAATTCTAAATAATTTTTTTCATTCTTCATAAATTTTAAAAGCTTCTCGAAGCTCCGCCTCCGCTAAAGCTTCCGCCTCCAAAACTTCCGCCTCCTCCGCTAAAGCTTCCGCCTCCTCCAAAATTTCCTCCGCCAAAGAAAGTGGAATCATTGTCATAATATCCGGTAAAAGGAGGTCCTTTTCCGTTATTTTTCTTGTAAATTATAAAAAGTATAAGAATCACCAAGCCGCCTACAATCGGAACAATAAAATCAGAAAATTCATCTTCATCTACTCCGCTAGTAAATTCACTTGGTATGTCTTCCGGGATTTCCATGTTATATTCTTTATATACCTCAACCAAAATTGATGTGTACAAATTTTTTATTCCGGCATCCCAATTATCATTTTTAAATTCAGAAACTGCATAATTATCTATTAACTTTCCGGCTTTTGCATCATTTATTGCACCTTCTAAACCATCACCTACTTCTATTTTTACTTTTCTTTCGTTCGGGGCTAAAAGAATAAGCAGTCCATTATCTTTGTCGCCTTTACCTATTCCCCATGTTCTGCCAAGGTCCAATGCATATTCATCTATCTCTTTTCCTTCCAGACTTTCAACCGTCGTAACCACAACCTGTGCTGTTGTTTTCTCGTCTAAAACCCTACTGTTTGAAAGAATATATGATTTCGTTTCGTCGCTTAAAACATTAGCAAAATCATTTACATAAAGAGCTTCTGTGTGGCTTGGAAGAGCACATACACTTTTTAATACAACTGTAAAAAATAAGCATATCAATAATAATATTTTACCTATTTTTTTCATAGGGGCACCCCCTATTCAAAGCTTACTTGAGGTACTTTTTCCGCCCCTTCAGATGCTTCAAAATACTCGCTTTCTTTAAATCCAAACAAATTTGCTATTATAACAGTTGGAAATGTTTTTGTTTTTTGATTGTAAACTTTAACCGCATCATTATAATCTTTTCTTGCAACTGTTATTCTGTTTTCTGTTCCTGCAAGTTCGTCCATTAAACTGGAATATTGAGCATTTGCTTTTAAGTCTGGATAATTCTCAACAACAACCATTAATCTGTTTAAAGCACTTGTTAATTCGCTGTCTGCGTTAGCTTTTTCCTTTAAGCTACTTGCTCCAGACAAGCTTGCTCTTGCATTTGAGATTTCGTCTATTATACTGCTTTCATGCAACGAAGAACCCTTAACCGTATTCACTAAATTCGGAATTAAGTCTGCTCTTCTTTGTAGCTGCGTTTCTATATTCGACTGCTGAGTTTTAACCGTTTCGCTTAAACCTACTAAATTATTATAGCTTCCAACACACCCTATTCCTAAAATTACAATAAATGCCAATATGCTTAACAGCACTATTTTTCCTGTAGAAATTTTTTTCATACTACTCTCCTCCTAAAAATTTTTAACCTATTATTATTTTTCCTTCCGGAAGCATACTGTTTTTGTAGCCTCCTTTCTTGTCTAGCATAGCTAATATTAGTGATATTGGACCAACCCTACCTATAAACATTAACAGCATTAAACATATTTTTGAAAATAAAGATAACATTGGCGTTATGCCTACTGATACTCCTGTTGTGGATAGTGCTGATATCACTTCGTATATTATATCAATTATGTTGATATTTGTCGATACCTCAGCAACACATATGAATAATGTACCAGCACAAGCCGCTGCCAGCGACAACACGAAAACTGCAAGTGATTTATATACCACGTTCTTTTCTATTTTTCTATTCTCTATAATTGTTTCGCCCTTTCCGCTTATAACGCTTATTGCCGTAAACATTAATATAATAAATGTTGTTGTTTTTATTCCTCCCCCCGTTGACGCCGGAGATGCTCCTATAAACATTAATATGATTGTTATTAATTTTGTGGCACTAGTCTGGTTTGCAAGGTCAATGGCAAAAAATCCCGCCGTTCGTGATGAAGTAGACTGTAAAAATGAAGAAAATAATTTTCTGTCAAAGCTATACCCTGCAAGCACATTGTTATATTCAAGCGAAAGTATTGCCAAGCAGCCTATAACAAGTAGCCAAAAAGACGTTTTTATTACTACTCTTGTATGCAAACATAAATGTGCCTTTTTATCTTTTGCTATAATTCTGTTTTTTATAAATCTGTGCAAGTCTATAAGGACAACAAATCCAAGTCCACCGATTATTATAAGCGCCGACACCACACATAATATAACAGGGTCATTATTAACTTCCATTAAACTCATTCCCGGCTTAATAAATCCAACAACGTCAAACCCCGCATTACAATACGCTGACACTGCTATAAATATCGACGCCCACACTCCATCTAAACCGTACTTCGGCGCTAGTCTCATACATAAAAGTAACGCACCTATTAGTTCAAATGAAAAGGTGTATGTAAATATAATTTTTATAAGATAATTTATATCAACTATATTTCCACTTATACATTCCTGAAATATTTTCATATCACGCAGTCCTAGCTTACGCCTAAATAATAGCGTTACTCCTGTTGTAAACGATATAAGTCCAAGCCCTCCAAGCTGTATTAACAGCAGCATGACTATTTGACCGTAAATTGACCACTGAGACCAAGTATCAAATAGCGCCAAACCCGTTACACACGTACAAGACGTTGATGTGAAAAGACAACTTAAAAAATCTGTTGGCTGTCCGCTTCTTGAACATACCGGTAACATTAACAGTAATGTGCCGCAACATATCAAAAAGAAAAAACTCGACACTATTATTTTTACTGCCGAATAATGCTTTATTTTTTCCACCAATCGGTCAATAATACTACTCAAAATACCACTCCTAATCCCTAATTATTACATTTTTTATATTTTATTCTACTAATATCTCAAAATTATACCATTTTATAAACGACTGTCAATAACGTAAAGATTTTTCACTTAAAATAAATTTAGTGTTTAAACATTATTTTTTAATTTATCTACGTTCCATTATGCTTAATTATATGATATAATAATTTTGTTTTTTATTAGTAATATGGATATTTTAATGAATTTATCCTCTTAAATATTATATGTAATAGTAAATTAGCTGCGCAAGACGTGTGCTTTAACGTCACATTTTTGAAGGGAATGATATATATGGATATAAATTGGATGCAGTTTAAAAGTGGCTCTGATATAAGGGGCGTCGCTACAGACTCTTTAGACGGTCAAAAAATAACCTTGACAAACGAAGTTGTTGAAAAAATTACTTTAGGATTCGTTACTTGGCTTAAAGAATATTGTAATTTGGATATAAATAATATCACCGTGTCCGTTGGAAACGACCCTCGTGTTTCTGCCACGAGAATAAAAACTGTGGTTATAAACGCTTTAAGGTGCGTTGGCGTTCAGGTTTACGATTGTATGCTATCCTCAACACCGGCTATGTTTTTAACTACCTCTACACTATCTTGTACCGGTGCAATTCAAATTACCGCAAGCCATCATCCTGCTAATCGCAACGGGCTAAAATTTTTCACCGCTGATGGAGGATTGTCGTCTGACGACATCTCTCAAATTTTAGATATTGCGTCCAGAGGCGTTTTCCCTCCCATATCTAAGTATGGAAAGGTTAGGCAAATTAATACTATGCGCCAGTACTGCGAAAGATTACGTAATGTAATTTGTAATGGTATTAAGTCTAAGGAAAATCACAACAAACCTCTCTCGGGTTTTAAAATCGCTGTGGATGCAGGAAACGGAGCCGGTGGATTTTTTGCAAATGACGTATTAAAACCTCTTGGAGCGGATATTTCCGGGAGTATATTTTTAGAGCCCGACGGTACTTTCCCAAATCATATTCCTAACCCCGAAAACAAAGAAGCCATGGAATTTATATCAAAAGCTGTTGTTGACTCAAATTCAGACATTGGTATAATTTTCGACACCGATGTTGACAGGGCTGCTATAGTAGATTCTAAGGGCAAATTTATCAATCGTAATAAATTAATCGCTCTTTCTTCTGCTATTGTGGCAGACGAATCTAAAAATCCTATTATCGTCACAGACTCTGTAACATCCGATTATCTAAAATCTTTCATAGCAAACCTCGGCGGAAAACAATTTAGATTTAAGCGTGGATATAAAAATGTAATTGAGGCTGCCAAAAAATTTAATAATTCTGGATTGAATTGTCCACTGGCTATTGAAACCTCAGGTCACGCTGCTTTTAAAGAAAATAATTTTTTAGACGATGGTGCATTTCTCGCCGCTAAGATAATTATTAAAATGGTTAAAATGCGTCAGGAAGGCAAATCTATTGAATCCCTTGTCGACAGTCTCAACGAGGCAAAGGAAAGCACTGAAATACGTATTCCTATAAATCATTCTGAAATCTTATCAACGTCTAATAAATTGTTCGACAAGCTCAAAGCTCACGTTAAAAATATTAAATCCTGCTCTATTGACGAAGACAATGTTGAAGGTTTACGCATAAAATTTAATGCCAGATGGCAAGAAGGCTGGTGTCTTTTAAGAGTAAGCGTTCATGACCCTGTTCTTGTTCTTAACGTTGAATGTTACGTACATAATGGAGTTCACTCCGTTTTACTTGCTTTAAAACCCTTTTTCGAAAATTATTCTTTCCTCGATTTATCAAGCTATAACCAACAACTTACAAATACTAAAAATTAGGAGATATATTTAATGTTTGTACCACTTTCTGAAAGAATTAGACCACAAGATATTAAAAGCGTTTTTGGACAACGCCATATTTTAAATAAATTCAGTCCTTTAACAAATATGATTAGCCAAGGCTTTGCGACTAACATGATATTTTACGGTCCTCCGGGAACCGGCAAATCTACTGTTGCTAAAATCGTTGCCAAAAACTCAAATATGGACATAAAACAAATGAATGGTACGACTGTTTCTTCTTCAGATATCAAATCTATCATAGACCAAATTGACACCTTTATTTATCCAAAAGGTGTCTTAATTTATATGGATGAGATACAGTATCTGAACAAAAAACAGCAACAAGTTTTGCTCGACGCCATCGAAAAAGGAAAAATCGTACTTATAGCCTCAACAACCGAAAATCCTTATTTTTATGTTTACAACGCTCTTATGAGTAGGTGTTCTATATTCGAGTTTAAGCCGCTTTCCTCCGGCGACATTAAAGATGTTATTAAAAATGCTGTAAGCTTTTTAGAAAAAGAGCAAAATTTTAAAATTGTTTGTTCAGACGAAATTTTAACCTCAATTGCAAACTTTAGCGGGGGCGACGTTCGCAAAGCTATAAATACTCTTGAATTGTGCGTATTATCAGCCGAGCAAACGGATAATTCAAGAATTTTGTCCACGGAGACTCTCTCCCAAATAATACAAAAAAATAACATCTCCTACAACAAAACAGGAGATGAACATTATGATATTATTTCAGCATTCCAGAAGTCGATGAGAGGCTCAGACCCTGATGCTGCCATTCATTATCTTGCAAGACTCCTAGATGCCGGAGATATTATTTCGGCTTGTAGGCGACTTCTTGTTTGTGCCTGCGAAGACGTTGGTCTTGCACATCCTCAGATTATTCCTATAGTAAAATCGTGTGTGGACATCGCAATGCAAGTTGGTATGCCCGAGGCTCGCATACCTCTTGCCGATGCAGTTATTCTCGTGTGTAACTCACCAAAGTCGAACTCAGCATATAACGCAATTAATTCAGCATCAATCGATATTAAAAATCATCCCACGTGCGCTGTACCACGACACCTTCAAAACGTTCACTGCGACAGTACAACCCAGCAGACAAGTCAAAATTATCTATACCCTCACGATTACAAAAATCACTGGGTTAAACAGCAATATCTACCCGACTGTCTTAAAAATTCAACTTACTATAATCCCTCTCAAAATAAAAACGAACAAGCCTACAAACATTTTTGGGACAACATTAAAAACCTTTAATATCTTCCCCTCATACAAGATGGGATTGGATAGCCATGTCTATTTGGGTACCTAGAGCAAAATCTTCCGTTGATTCCGTACTCTCCATATAAGAAGATGTCTAATTCCCAAAATCTCCTTGTTAGCAGACCGGCATTACACTTACTTCCTATATGATGAAACATTGCCATATTTTCAATGAGTCTCTCTCTGTTAACATTGTTTAAGCTTTTTCCTCCAACACATTTCTCTGTTAAACTTAAAAAATCTGCACAGCAAAAACAATCTATATTATTCATAGTTCTGATTCTGTACCATTTACCATTAAATTTGCAAGCACTTAACACATGAACTTGGTCACCGTTTCTTAAAGCTCCTAAAATCGGTGCGTCTTCACCCGGTCCACCTCTCATTCTAAGACCGTCTTCTACATTTACTGTTCCTATATACGGAAATTCAGGTAAGCTTACGTTGCTAACTCCCAAATTGATAAGCGTATTTCTAAACCCACAGTTTGTTCTCATCCAACCACTTCCTAGATTGTATGTAAAACTCACTAGCGCATCAAATTGCTGCTGGCTAAAATTTATATTACGTCCAACCAAAAAGTTATTAACATTCTGCGAAAAACCGCCTTCATCAATTGTTTTTATTAGCATTGCCCACGCTTCTCGCCTTGTTATATCAGTGTAAAAAGGTCTATATGGTCTAACAACGTGACCGTAGCCTAAGGTTAGTATTCCATTAGCTAGGTGGTCGTTATACAGTTTTGGAGAAAACCCTTCGCAAGACGCTATAAACCTGAGTCCTTCATCGCTTACTCTTCTTTCACCGTATTCACACTGACTTTTGTTATGTACATTATTTTTCACTAAAAAAGAGCTTGTTGCACTATTGCAAGTGTACCAGTTCCCACCAACGTAACTGTAGGCTCTAACATTATACTTTCCTTCGCCTAAAGACCTAAAGTTCCCTCTCCAGACGTGTACATTCCCTTCAACAAATCTTTCAACTGCAGGGATAGAAAATTTTTGTCCATTGTATTCAATGTCAAAGCACATTCCCTCTATATAACTTTCAGTCGTGGCATAAACCGACACATCTGTGTTAGGATTACATGTGTTTGGTGTTACGTAAGTAAACCTAACCGTCTCTTTTGACACTACATTAAGCGTAAAATTATCAACAGAATTGTTTCTTAAATCCCTGGCAGTAATTAAAACTCTTCCTGTTCCAACAGTATTTACAACTCCACCAGTATCCACGGTTGCTATATTACCGTTATTTGTACTCCAACTTATATTTGAGCTGCATGAGTTAGGTTTTAAAATAACTTTCTGACCAAGACATATGTCCATTGAATGTCTCGAAAAATTTATAGCCTTTATATTTTTACCCCCACACATCATAAAAACACAAAAAAATAAAAGCAGTTTATTAATCGATTTAGAAAAAAATCTTGACATAAAATCCCCCTATCAATATTAATAGGGCTTATTATAACACACTTCCGCAATATTTTACAACAATTGTTAATAAGTATACCTTAATAAATTTAACAAATTCTTATCCTAAAACTTTAATGTTAAATTTATTTTAAGCAATATTAAATTGCTAATTTTTCAAGCGCTGCATACTTAACACACAAGCAAAATAAATCCATAGCCTCGATAAGTTCATCCATCGGAGGGTACGACGGAGCAAGACGTATATTACTATCTTTTTCGTCTTTTCCGTATGGGTATGTTGCTCCTGCACTTGTAATTATTACTCCTGCTTCTTTACACAGCTCAACAACCCTCTTAGCACACCCCTGCATAACATCTACGCTTATAAAATATCCACCTTTGGGTTCTTCCCAACTGATTATACTGTTTTCACCAAATTCTTGGGTTAATTTTTTTATTACATAATCAAACTTAGGCTTCAATATTTCTTTATGCTTTTTCATGTGACTTTTTATATTTTGTAAATTTTTGAAAAATTTAAAATGTCTTAGCTGATTTAGCTTGTCGTAACTTATGGTCTGGAATGAATATTTACGTTTTATAACTTCTTTTGTGTTCCCAAAACAAGCCATCGCTGCTATCCCTGCGCCCGGGAACGTTATCTTTGAGGTGGAACAATATATAATCGGCAACTCTTCGTTGTTATTTTTTTTGCACTCTTCGGCTATATTTAGAAGTTCAACTTCATCGTCGGTTAAGTCATGAACACAGTATGCATTATCCCAAAATATTTTAAAGTCCTTTGCAGCCGGTTTAAGCCTTGAAAGACGTTTCACAACCTCGTCTGAATACGTTATTCCTTGTGGATTTGAGTACTTCGGCACACACCATATCCCTTTGACTTTATCATCCCGACTTACTAATTTTTCTATAGTTTCCATGTCGGGACCGTCATGGTTCATTTTTATTGGTATTAGCTCCATTCCGAAATATTCGGTTATTGCGAAATGTCTGTCGTACCCGGGAGATGGACATAAAAATTTTATTTTGCCCTGTTTTAGCCACGGTTCGCAGTTATTTACGCCATGAGTCATGAAACATGATATTGTGTCAAACATCATATTAAGGCTCGAGTTTCCACCTACTATTACGTTCTCTGCATTAACTCCCATGATTTCTCCAAACAGACTTCTTAACTCAGGAATACCCTCAAGAATTCCGTAATTTCTGTAATCTGTGCCGTTAATCACGCAATCTGTGTTACTGTTTATCGAGCTTAACATATCCATAGATAAATCCAATTGCTGGGCGCTTGGTTTCCCTCTGGACATATCTAATTTTAATTTTTTCTTCTTGAAATTCTCATATTTTTTTAAAATTTCTTTTTTCTCATCCAAGAGCTCTTGCTTGTTCATTAAGTTATAATTTTTCAATGCATGTACCCTCTTTCTTCTATATACAAATGTATATTCAAATAATATACTTATATAGTCTTAAATACAACAAAAATATGTTGTTTAAAATAATTATTTTAACATTAGCCGTTTATAACTCATAATATAATATGTGAAGATTTATTGGAGGTCTGATAAAATGAAAAATGATATAAGCTTCGGAATAATAGGCGGAGATATACGGCAGGTTTATCTTGCTGAGGCGATAAACGATGACGACTTTGATGTTAGACTCTATGGCTTTGACAAACTTAACAATACAAAATACTTAACTTCAAGTCTACCCGATTTAATAAACAGTAGCGACTATGTTATCCTGCCAATGCCTTTTACAAAAGACTCCGTAAATTTAAACGCACCCTTCTCAAATGATAGTATACATATAAGCGATTTAACAAGCCTTTTGAAAAACAAATATGTTTTTAGCGGAAAGATTCCACAAAAATTTAATTTTAAAAACAGCAAATTATATGACTACTCAAGCCGTGACGATTTCGCTATCTTAAACGCTATCCCCACAGCTGAAGCTGCTTTACAAATCGCTATGTCTAAACGAGTCAAAACTATTTATAAAAGTAAATGTCTTGTCTCAGGGTTCGGTAGAATAGGAAAGGTCCTTTCAAGACTACTGTTTTCAATGGGCGCAAATTTAACCGTTAGCGCCAGAAATCCTTCGGACATCGCTTGGATTAAGTCTTTAACCTACAACGCCGTTCACACCTCTAAAATAAAAAACAGCGGTAAATACGACATCATATTTAACACTGTTCCTCATAAGATTTTCGACAAAGAAACTTTATTAAATTGTACTTCCCCTGAAACCTTAATTATTGATTTAGCCTCCGCTCCGGGCGGAATTGACTTTGATTTTGCTAAAAGTATTAACGTTCAAGCTATCCACGCTCTTGCTCTTCCGGGCAAATTTACGCCCCATACTGCTGCTCAATTCATCAAACAAACTATTTACAACATAATAAGGGAGGAAAATATTTATGAATAAAATTACTGTTGGTTTCGCAATGTGTGGTTCTTTTTGTACATTCTCAAAGGCTATTAATCAAATGCGTAACCTGATAGACAGCGGCTTTGACGTTGTTCCGATTATGTCTGAAAACGCCGCAAATACTGACACTCGCTTTGGTAAGGCTTCTGACTTTAAAAACGAAATAGAACAAATTTGCGGTAAAAAAATAATATGTTCCATCGTTGAAGCTGAACCCATTGGTCCTAAAAAAATGACAGATATTATGCTTCTTGCCCCATGCACGGGAAACACTCTTGGTAAACTGTGCAACGCCGTTACCGATACACCTGTAACTATGGCGGCAAAATCTCAGCTTAGGATTCAAAGACCCGTTGTTATAGCTCTGTCGACCAACGACGCCTTAGGCGCATCTGCTGAAAATTTCGGCAAAGCAATGAACACTAAACATGTGTTTTTCGTCCCGATAAAGCAAGACGACCCTATTAAAAAACCAAACTCACTCGTTGCCGATTTCGACCTTATAATTCCAACAATTGAAGCTGCTCTTGAAAACAAACAATTACAACCTGTGTTTGTTTAAACTATCTCTCCTATACAAACGTCGTTTGACATATCTTTTAGCAGAGTATTCAAAGCCTTGCCTTTTACGTCAACACTGCTCTCGCTTCTAACGAATATATAATTTTCTGTGTAGCCTTCATAAACATTGTTCTCGAGTCTTTTTTCATACAGAACCTTTTCAACATTCCCCAAATTACTTTTCATAACATCAGACGCTGTTTCTTTACAAACCTTCAACATTCTTCTTGCTCTACTGCTTTTTTCTTCGCTGCTAACTTGATTTTCAAACTTTGCAGCTAACGTCCCTGGTCTGACAGAATACGGAAACACATGAACTTTCAGAAACCCAACTTCCTTAACAAACTCCATGGATTTATTAAAGTCCTCTTCCGTTTCACCGGGGAACCCTACCATTACGTCTGTTGTAAATGTCGCATTATTAAAATTATTTTTTATATTGTCCACAATTTTTTTATACTCACTGCAAGTATATTGTCTTCTCATATTCTTCAGAGTTTTATCGCAACCGCTTTGCAGCGACAAATGAAATTGTGGGCATAACTTTGTCTGTTTAGAAAGCCTTTTTATAGTGTCTAAATTCAATAGTTCCGGTTCAAGCGAGCCTAATCTAATTCTTTCAACCCCGTCTATGTCGCCAACAAGCTCCACAGCATCACACAAATTTGCTCCTATGTCCGTTCCGTAGCAAGACAAATTTATTCCAACAAGCACGACTTCCTTATAGCCATTCATCGCAAGCCTACTAACTTCTTCTTTAATATCGCTCAAGCTTTTAGATTTCACTCTTCCCCTAGAATAAGGGATTATACAATAACTACAAAATCTATTACAGCCGTCTTCGATTTTAACAAACGCTCGGCTATGACTTCCAAATTTACTAATACTCAATTTATTTAATAAATTTTCATTTTTATATTCCGGAACATCAATTATTTTATTCTTTTTCAAAATAAAATTTTCAATTATCTCAACAATTTCCGGTTTATTTGAGTTTCCGATTATAATATCAATGTCGTCAAACTTTTTTAGTTCACTCGGGAAAGCTTGAGGAATACAACCTGTTAAAACTGTTATACACCCAGAGTTTTCACGTTTTACTCTTCTTATCATCTGACAAATTTTTCGTTCGCTCTCAGCTGTTACAGTACAAGAATTAAAAATTACAATATCAGATAATTTATAATCATCAGATATTGTAAAACCTCTAAACTTTAACTTTTCCATGATAGCTTCAGATTCATACTGATTTACCTTGCAGCCAAATGTTAACACACTAACTTTCATATTACACACCTTAAAATAAAATGGTGGACGTTAACGGACTCGAACCGCTGACCCTTCGCACGTCAAGCGAATGCTCTACCAGCTGAGCTAAACGTCCACAATGACACACTATTATTATAATAATGTGTCGCTGTAAAGTCAACAATAAATTTAAAATTATTTTTCTATGAAAATACGTCTAATAAAGCGTTTTTAAAAGTATATTCCTTTTTAGCTCTCTCAAGTTTTTTAATTCGATCATTAATAGACTTATTTTCTTCAGGAATATGATCTAAACTCCACCTTAAACCTACAATTTGTTCATTAATGTTATGGCGCTCAACACAATAACCAACATATTTTACTAATAATTGAAGTGTGGGTAAAGTTACACCCGAAAAACACGCCAATTCTGACGTCCTAACCAAAAAGTCTGTGTTAATAACATCATTTGCAAATTGGAAATTTCTGCGTTTAAAAGGAGTGTTCACAGAATGATAAACAGAACCACACACTTCAAAAAAGTCTTCCCATTTTAATGTTGAGTATCCATCATTATCTTGGCATACATCTTCAACAATTTTACCTCTACTGTCATACTTAGCGGTATAACATCCCCAAGGGTTCCTTATAACAACCCACTTTTGACCATTTTCGTCCCTGTAAACCTTTTCAACACTATATGCATGAGTTCTCACTATACCTTTAGAAACAGTTTTACCAAATATAGAATTAATCATGCCCAATGGGTTAAAATCGCAACATATGTATCCTCCGTTTGATAGAATATCCTTAAACTCATCATATAAATTTTCTTTATTGCTCAATCTAATTGATGTGGTAGTTTTTACTTTTGTATCCTTCCCTGTAATCATTCTTATTACAAGGTCCATAAAGCCGCCTTCAGCTTTTTTATAACTTTTCACGTTGTTAAATTGGCTAAAACTATAAAAACCTGAAGCAACAAACGCTTTTAAATACATATTAACCCACAAACAATCGTTCTGAGTAAACCTATAGTTACTTGATAATTTAGGAATTGTTTTTTGTACTTTAACATATAAAGGTTCACCTGTGTTAGGATTAAAAAATTTAACAGTAACACTTCCATCACCGTTATCAACCAAGTTTGATTTAATCAGTTCAGGATTTTTTTCAGCCACAGTTGAAAGCACTGCAAAAAAATAGCACAAGCCCAACTTTCCTTGTTTAACATCCTCAGGCTTAGGAGAGCCATCGGGGAAAAGCTCCCTTACTAATTTATTGTCTGAAACTTTCTCAGGATCTAAAAATTTAACTTCTTCTATATCAATATCTTTTGAAAATTTGCTTCTATTAAGAAGGCTACCATCTAACCTTATTTTCTCATCCGGGACAAATATTTCACCTTCAATATTATTGATTTTGTGTCCATAAAGTCTACTTGCAAAAAATAAATTACTCAAAAATGAGATTCCTGCAAATTTTCCAAAATCTTTCGCAATTTGTTTCCCTACGAATTGTTCGCTATCATAGGTATCATCATCTTTGGTTTGTTTATACACAGATTGTTCAATATCACAACTATCTTTTTCTTCAGGTAAAGCGAGGCAACAATTTGTCGCTAAGCAAACAACAAATAAAAAACTTGCCATCAATTTTTTTAACCTCATATCTTTCATCCTTTAAAATTAAATTACAATTATATTATAAATTTATCGAAATCAAATGTCAATAGTTAACCTATAAAACATATTTTTGTTGCATATATTTCACAAATTAATATCAAAAGCTTACCAAAACATGACACTTTAATACTAATATTAAAAAGTCAACAAAAAAATTATTGACTTTACTAAAACAAAGCATTATAATTAAGTATATAGATTTGCGGGTGTGGCGGAATTGGCAGACGCGCTAGATTTAGGTTCTAGTGGCAAAACCGTGCAGGTTCAAGTCCTGTCACCCGCACCAAATTAATGTGGAGCTTAGGTTTAAGTTCGGCATTATTTTTTTATGTATAAAAACCGCCAGACATAAATATATGAATTTAAGTCTGGTGGATATTATTAAAATTTTTTGAAATAAATAATCTCTTTTATAATCTTTAATATACAAACTTGCTCATAATGTTTGAGAGAACTTACTATATTATAAATTTCGTTAGATACTTCATTAGATTTATAGCCTTCTGTTACGATTATATTTTTCAAAAGGACTTCAGGAGGAACATTCAAAGCTTTACACACTTTTTCAATACTTTCTAAGGTAGCGTTTTTCTCGCCTCTTTCTAATTGACCTATGTATGTGCTGTGTAACTCCGCTTTCTCAGCTAAAGTTTCTTGGCTAAGACCAAGTTTATTTCTGTAAGCTCTAATTCTCTCACCAACAATTTTTACTATATCCGACATTTTTATCACCTCTGATAACAACACTAAAAATATTGTTATTAAATTAACACAGACTATTGATATTAAATTAAGATTGTGATATACTATAATTATTAAATTTTCATTTTAAGATACTATAAATATTATGGGCGTTGAAAATAACAACTAAAGGGGAAAAGTATATTAATGGAAGAGGGATTAGAAAAAATAAGCGCTTATACCGAAATGTGGATTAAAAAAGTTTTTATTGATTTCTTAAACCTTTCAATGTATTCATTGTCTGAACAAATGATAAACGTTAAAAATGAAGGCTTTAAAAAGTTGATAAAAAAGGAAATTAATAGTCAAAATGAAGAATACATAAACCTTGTTAATTGTCTTACTGACTTACACTTACAGATATCTGAAATAAAAAATGTCTGTTATACTTTTCAAGGAAATGAAAATATAAAATTAGGATGCTTTGAAAAATACTTCGAATGCTTACGCAATTATACAAATTTTATGTGTCTAAAAATGTTTAGATATGGGGTTCAATTTGGGTTAGAGTTGAAAAAGGATAACTCATCAGATAACTTTAAATGGTAAAAATTAGAGTCTTAGCTGTATATTTATGCAGTAAGACTCTTAAATTTTTTATTTAGACAAAGTTCGTATGTAATGGCAACTAGATATATTGTATATTTTATATGAATAATTTTATCAAATATATTGATTTTACATATTATAATGTGCTATTATAATTGTAGATATTTGTAACTGAATTGTTTTAAATAAATTTTATAAACTGTACATTTAAAACGAAACACAAGGAGAAATAAATATGAATAAAAAACAGCAAAAAATATTAATACGTATTATCATCTCAATAATTATGCTTATAATCCTAAACTTAATTTCTATTGACAGCCTTTTAAAAACCGTTTTATACATAGCAACATATCTAATAATCGGTTACGACATTCTCAAAGAAGCATGGGAGGGAATTTTAAAAGGAGAGCTATTCGACGAAAATTTTTTGATGTCCGTCGCAACCCTAGGCGCAATTGGACTTTCAGCTTATGAAGGAAGCGGAGAATATAATGAGTCGGTAGCGGTTATGTTATTTTACCAGATAGGGGAACTTTTTCAAAATTACGCTATAGGTAAAAGTCGAAAAAACATTAGTGAATTAATGGACATTCGTCCCGATTACGCCAACATAGAAAAAGAGGGTAAATTAAAAAAAGTTGCTCCAAGTGAAGTTCAAATCGGAAGTATAATTGTCGTTCAGCCCGGCGAAAAAGTACCGATAGAAGGGGTTGTGGTTGAGGGTAATTCTTCTTTAAACACAAGTGCTCTAACGGGCGAAAGCCTTCCACGTGAAGTTAAGCTCGGCGATGAAGTCATTAGCGGTTGCATAAATATGACGGGCGTTTTAAAAATTAAAACTACGAAAAATTTTGGTGAATCTACTGTGTCTAAAATCTTAGAGCTAGTTGAAGAGTCCGGGGCGAGGAAGTCAAGGTCTGAAGATATTATTTCTAAATTTGCTAAAATTTATACTCCTGTTGTTTGTGCGTTGGCGTTAGTGCTTGCAATCGTTCCCACTATTTTCAGCTTAATGTTCGGGTTAGCTCCTGAATGGACAACATGGATTTACAGGTCTTTAACGTTCCTTGTTATAAGTTGTCCGTGTGCATTGGTTGTAAGCCTTCCTCTCAGCTTCTTCGCCGGAATCGGAGGCGCAGGTAAAGAGGGAATTTTAGTTAAGGGCGCTAACTTTATGGAGACTCTTTCTAAGACAAAAATAGTAGTGTTCGACAAAACAGGAACCTTAACTCAGGGAGTATTTGAAGTTAACGGGGTTCATCACAACAAACTTGAAGACGAGAAAATACTAGAATACGCAGCTTTAGCGGAATGTGCATCATCTCACCCGATAAGCAAAAGTCTACAGAAAGCTCATGGTCAAAAAATAGACCGTAATCGAGTAAAGAACGTTCGAGAAATCAGTGGACACGGTTTAATTGCTACCGTAGACGGGACAGAAGTGGCTGTTGGAAACAAAAAACTAATGAAACAGCTTGAAATTGAATTTCAGGATTGTCGCTCCGTCGGGACGATAATTCATGTTGCCCTCAACGGCAAATACGCAGGACACATTGTTATTTCAGACGTTGAAAAACCTAGCTCTAAAAACGCGATTGCCGCACTGAAACAAGCAGGTGTAAAAAAGACTGTCATGCTTACGGGCGACATAAAAAGTGTTGCAGAAAAGGTGGCTTCCAGTCTTGGGATAGATGAAGTTCATGGCGAACTTTTGCCGGCAGACAAAGTTAAGGAAGTCGAAAAATTGTTAAACGAAAAGAGTTCTAATGAAAAATTAGCATTTGTGGGCGACGGAATAAACGATGCACCCGTATTATCAAGGGCAGACATAGGAATAGCAATGGGAGCTATGGGTTCAGATGCCGCAATAGAAGCAGCAGACGTAGTTTTGATGGACGACGACCCAACAAAAATTGCTAAGGCAATAAAAATATCTAAAAAATGTATATCAATCGTTTACCAGAACATTTTTTTCGCATTAGCTGTTAAACTCGCTTTCTTAGCACTTGGAGCTATCGGTATTGCTAATATGTGGGGCGCCATTTTCGCTGACGTTGGAGTAACGGTTCTTGCAATCTTAAATGCCATACGAGCTTTGAGGGTTAAAAATTTATAAATATTTATAAATCTAAAACACCTCAGTCATTAGCGCAATACACTTCTAAAACATCTAAATAAAGCATTCCACAAATAATGTGGAATGCTTTTTATTAATCTTCTTTATTGTCTCCTTTAGACGGTAAAATTTTTGCTGCCAATATTGTTATGTCGTCCGAGCGCTCCGCCCCATCTATGAATTTATCAATGGATTGTCTTATATAGTCCACAGAATCTTTAACGCTTATTTCATTTACATTCGCTAATTTTAATGTTTCTTCTAAGCGCTCCTTAGAATAAAATTCATCGTCGCTATTCTGGGCTTCAGTTACGCCGTCGGTGTAAAGATACAAAACATCATTTGATGATAAATGTATTTCTCCTTTTTTGTATTCCATATCTTTCACTCCTGCCAAAACAAAACCGTGTGAGCTTTTTATCCACTCAAGAGAGTTTTCTTTAGACCTGTATATAACGGGAGGATTGTGACCTGCATTGCTGTAAGAAAATTTTCCTGTTTTTATGTTTAAAACGCCCAAAAACGCCGTTACAAACATACCGGCATCATTATTTTCGCAAAGCTGATTATTTACTATCTTTAAAGCCTCCCAAGGCAATACTCCTTCCATAATCTGATTTTTTATGAGTATTTTTGCTATAACCATAAACAGTGCTGCCGACACTCCTTTACCCGACACGTCTGCTATGACTAACGCTATATTGTCTTCATCAACAAAGAAAAAATCGTAAAAGTCTCCGCCAACCTCCTTTGCTGGGTCCATGAGAGCATAAATGTCAAAATCGGTTCTCTCCGGAAACGCCGGAAATATACATGGCAACATACTACGTTGTATTTTTTTTGCGATGGTAAGCTCGCTGTGTATTTTCTCTTTTTCCTTCGTGGTTTTAGCTAGGTTATCTATGTAGTCTTGCAAACTGTGGGTCATCTTATTAAACGTTGCTGCAAGCTCCCCTACTTCGTCTGAGGACTCTACCATAAATCTAACCGATAAATCTCCTTTTCCTATTTTCCTTGCGCCTTTTTTTAAGCGTTTTAGCGGCTTAACTATCTCGTTAGACATCCATCCTCCGATAAGCACCACCAAAGCTAAACATAAAATTAGTATTGCCATGTATTTAAATATGACGCTTATAATCTGCTGATTTATTACTTCCTTAGACTCTGATATTTTTTCTTGCGTAAAATTATTAGCCTGCGTTATCGGCGATAAAATTTGTTCTGTTTCGTTCATAATCGCCATCGACCATTTCGTAGTTTCCATGGGATGATATGCAACATAATATTTATTTCCTGATATTAAAGCTTCTTGAACTCCGCTGCTACCCGATAACATTTTTGTTAGTACATTTTCATAGCTTTCGTCTATCTCTGTTTCTAAAGGATGGGACGAAAAAATTTTCTCGTCCTCCTTCTCAGACGACACCACTATTTGACCTTCGTTATCTAAAACAAATATATAACCTGTGTCTGAAACCTTAAATTTTTCTATTTGACTTTGAAGGTCGCTTAAATAAACGTCCATGGCAATTACGCCTATTATATTGTCGTTTGAGTCTGTGTATGCCTTTGACACCGTTATACATAAACTTCCCGTATTTATCGAATAATAGCTGCTTTGCCAAACCGGATTTTTATTATCGTTTTTATAAGCTGTTACTGCGTCATTATACCAAGGTCTTGTTTTGGGGTCAAACCTCGTTTTCGCTGAGTATGGAGAATATTCATACACTATTCCACTTTCTGTTCCTATGTAAATCGAGGATATAACATTATTTGATTTATACAACGATTCCATGAAATTTTCAAAATTATTAATTTTGCTAATCTCTGATTTTGTACTGTTTGGAATCTCATTATTTGAGACTATTATATAATTATTTTTTAAATTATTTTTTTCTTCATCTGTTAATAAATCAAACGTCTGCCTGTCTACTTTATAAACATTCTTCTCGTTAGCGTAATCTGAGCTGTTGTATATAAATATGTTATTATCATCGCTACTTTCTCTGTCTACCATATACGCTTTTATTGTTGCATTATCTCTGTTAAATGACTTTCCTTCAGTATAATTTTCAGGTAAATTCGGCATTACTGCGTTGTTTCCTGATTTGCTTGTATCTTTAAATATCTTCTCAATTCCAAGCACTGTTGAATTTATCTCATTGCTAAGCTCCTTAAAAACACCATCCGATTTATCTGCCAATGTCTCCGAAATCTTCGAAAGGTATTGTTCAGACTGCCACCTTAACTCAAACTCCGTATTACTCCCTACTCTGGCTCCTAAGTCGTTCGCCACTTCTTTTGAATAAGTACCTAAATTTTTTATAGTGCTATAAGAAGATATGCCCACAAGTATTTCTGACACCACGCTTACAGACAATATTATAATTAACAGTTTCGTTCCTATACTCATATTTTTAAAAAATTTAAACACATTAACACCACACTTCGCAACATATTATATGTGTAATATTAACATATTTAAAGCAGAAAATCAATATAAACAATACAAAATCTCACGACATTTTATATTACGTCGTGAGATTCTCTCCTACAGTGTTCCCTGAGCTATCATTGCGTCCGCAACCTTTTTAAACCCTGCTATATTTGCACCTATCACATAATCTCCCTTAAAACCGTATTCCTCTGCTGCATTCGAGATATTTGTGAAAATTCCATACATTATTTTATTAAGCTTATCATCAACTTCCTCAAAGCTCCACGGCATTCTAATGCTGTTTTGACTCATTTCTAGTGCCGATGTTGCAACTCCTCCGGCATTGGCGGCTTTCCCCGGCACAAATATTGTTTTACTGTTTTTCAAAATTTCTATTGCTTCATTCGTAGTTGGCATATTCGCTCCCTCTGCCACTATCTTAGTATTATTCTTTACTATATTTTTAACCTCGTTAACCGTAAGCTCGTTTTGTGTTGCACACGGCAGAGCTATGTCACACGGTACGCTCCAATCAAATTTTCCTTGGGTATACTTAGCATTTTTTCTATATTTTGTGTATTCGCTTATTCTTTGCCTGTCAACCTCTTTTATGCGTTTTACCACACTTAAATCTATTCCGTCAGGGTCGTATACCCAGCCCGTCGAATCCGACATTGTTAATACTTTCGCTCCCATTTGTTCCGCTTTTTCCGCAGCATATATCGCAACGTTTCCCGCTCCTGATATACACACTTTCATTCCTTTAATTTCATAGCCGTAATGCTCTAACACATATTTTACCATATAGAGAAGTCCATATCCCGTTGCTTCTTTCCTTGTAAGTGACCCTCCATATGAAAGTCCCTTACCCGTAATTGCGCCTTCATAAACATTTTTTATCCTTTTATACTGTCCAAAAAGATAACCTATTTCTCGTGCTCCAACTCCTATATCCCCTGCCGGAACGTCTGTAAATGCACCTATGTGCCTGAAAAGCTCAGTCATAAAGCTTTGGCAAAACGCCATTACCTCTGTGTCGCTCTTGCCCTTGGGATCAAAATCACTACCGCCTTTTCCCCCTCCTATCGGAAGACCTGTTAGTGAATTTTTAAATATCTGCTCAAAACCTAAAAATTTTATTATTCCCATATTCACTGATGGGTGAAATCTTAAACCACCTTTGTAGGGTCCTATGGCACTGTTAAATTGTACTCTGTAGCCTCTGTTTACTTGTACGTTTCCTTTGTCATCTCTCCATGCAACTCTAAATTTTATTTGTCTTTCAGGCTCTGTTATTCTCTCTATTATCCCTTCTGTTTGATATATTTTGTCTGACTCTATTACTCTTTCCACAGATTTTAATACTTCGTATACTGCTTGGTGAAATTCATGTTCACCGGGATTTAGTGCTATTACTCTATTTATTTGTTCATCTAAATATGACATAATTTATCACTCCAAATTAAAATTATTAATTATTTAGTCGAAATTTAAAAACGTGTAGAAAATTGCCACAAATCGTTGTAAAATAGGTTTGTGAATTTAATTCACAAAACATAATTTAAACAAAGGATGCGTGTGTAAATGAATTATCCAATTAACCTTTTAACTAATGATTTGTATGTCTGTAAAAAACAAGAGCATAAATATATAGACTTGCTGTTTCTACTAGAACTAACCGCTATCCTGCTTCAATATTATTTTTTATATAATTATAATTTACACTTAGCATCTTTTCTTAATATTATCCTTAATGTGGTCACTGTTTCAATTATTGTTATCTATAAAATCAGAAATTATCGAAGCAGCTACAATAAATTTACTTACAGTCAACTAAAAGACTATCTAAAAATTCTTTCTGAAACAAATGAATCGCCAACTTTAGCGTTTATTCATGATTTGAAAAATATTTCTTTTGCAGTTTCTAATCATATGTATTTACATGACTACGACAAGGCTAATCGAGATATCGATTCATTGTGCAGCACCATGCACGACGTTAACAATAAAAGATATATTGGTATTTACGGTATAGATAAACTCATTTCTTCAAAAGTCAAAGCTATGAAAAAATACAACATTAAATTTGATTTTGAAAATGAATTATCTTGTCCCGTTAACGTCGATATTTTAGATTTATGCATAATAATCGGTAATTCACTCAACAACGCTATCGAAGCCTGTTCTAAAATACCCTCATCTAAAAACAAATATATTAATCTTTCTGTCTTTAATAACAATGATTTACTCGAAATTACAGTTTGTAATTCTATACAAAGCAAATCCACAATAAACTTTAAAACTACTAAGTCAAATAAAATGTATCATGGATTCGGTATTAAAAATATAAAAGCTGTTTTGAAAAAGTATGACGGCTGTTTATCCACAGAACAATACGAAAATTATTTTACTCTATCTATGAAATTAAACACCTCTGCTAAAGATGTTAAACACTAAACAGCATTTGACCATAGGTTGGGTAAGGCCAGTATTTCTCGGCTGTGATAAGCTCTAATTTGTCGGCAACCTCTCTTACTTCTCTCATGGACAATAATATAGTATCTCTGTAATACAACGTGCTTTCGCTCACATTTTTTATACTTTTGCTTTTTATCACCTTTTCAGACAATTCGTTTACCTTTTCATATAATTTTAAGTTAAGCGAAGAAAGCTTCTCTATCATACTTATTTCAAATTCACATGATATGCTGTCTTTTACCTGCTTCTTAAGTGCTGCCGTTTGAGCTAGCTCGTTTATATAACAATTTACTGCCGGCATTATTTCTTTTCTTGCCATGTCTAGCATCGTTAGAGCCTCTATATGAATTATCTTGCAATATTTTTCCATTTGTATTTCGTATCTCGACCTTAATTCTTTTTCAGAAAGTACTTTATGCTTTTCAAACAAGTTTATATTTTTCTGCTTTACATAATATGGTAAAGCGTCAGCCATTGTTCTCAAATTCGGTAATCCACGCTTTTCTGCCTCTTTTACCCATTCGTCTGAGTAATTATTTCCGTTAAACAAAATCCTCTTATGTTCCTTTATCGTCTTCGAAAGAAGGTCGTTTAGAGTTTCATTAAAGTCTTCCGCTTTCTCAAGGATATCTGCAAACTGAGATAATTCTTCAGCAAAAATCGTGTTAATCGCCATGTTCGGACACGCTATAGACTGGCTCGAACCTAACATACGAAATTCAAATTTATTACCCGTGAACGCAAAAGGAGAAGTTCTGTTTCTGTCTGTTGCGTCTTTAGGAATATAAGGCAGGACATCTACCCCTACTTCTATATCTATCCTTCCTTTGCTTGTGTAAGCAACGCCATTCTCGATAGATTCTAATATATCCATTAGTTCATCTCCGAGAAACACAGACACTATTGCCGGAGGGGCTTCCTGTGCTCCCAGACGTAAATCGTTTCCTGCGCTCGCTATCGACACCCTTAACAAGTCGGAATACTCATCTACTCCCTTTATTACTGCACACAAAAATAGTAAAAATTGTGCGTTATCCCGCGGTGAGGTTCCGGGTTCAAATAGGTTTACTCCCGTATCGGTTTGTATTGACCAGTTATCGTGCTTTCCACTTCCGTTTACTCCGTTAAACGGCTTTTCGTGCAGCAAACATACTAATCCATGTTTTTCGGCAACTGTTCTCATAGTTTCCATGGTTATCTGATTTTGGTCGGTGGCTGTGTTGGTTGTCACATAAACCTGAGCCAGCTCATGCTGCGACGGTGCAACTTCGTTGTGTTCCGTCTTTGCGGGGACTCCTAGTTTCCACAATTCTTTATCTAAATCCCTCATGAAATCCGACACTCTCGACCTTAGTGCTCTAAAATAATGGTCGTCTAAATCCTGTCCCTTAACCGGCTTCGCTCCGAATAATGTCCTGCCACAGAAAATTAAATCTTTTCGTTTGTCGTAAGCTTTCTTGTCTATTAAAAAATACTCCTGTTCCGCTCCGACTGTAGCTTCAACTTTCTTAACGTCTTTATTGCCAAACAATTTTAAAATCCTTAAAGTTTGTTTATTCACCGCATTTATCGACCTTAATAAAGGTGTCTTCTTATCGAGTGCCTCTCCGCTATATGAGCAGAACACCGTTGGAATACAAAGTACTCCATCTTTTATAAACGCATAAGATGTTGGGTCCCATGCAGTGTAACCTCTAGCTTCAAATGTTGCTCTCAGTCCCCCAGACGGAAAACTTGAGGCATCCGGTTCACCTTTTATAAGCTCCTTACCCGAAAACTCCATTATCACTTCGCCGGTTTTGGTTGGAGATATAAAACTATCGTGCTTTTCTGCTGTTATACCTGTCATCGGCTGGAACCAGTGAGTAAAATGCGTCGCACCCTTTTCTATTGCCCAATCTTTCATTGCGCTTGCAACAACATTTCCTATTTGTAAGGTTAGTTTCTTTCCTTTTTTCACGCAATCTACTAATTCTTCATATGTATCTTTTGGAAGCCTTTCTTTCATAACCTTATCGTTAAACACCATACTTCCAAAAATTTTTGGCAAATCCATAAAACTCAACACTCCATTCAAAATTATAATAAAAATTACCCGACAAATTTTTTTATTCGAGCAGTTTTTTTACTTCCTCCATAAACGTGTTAACATCTTTAAATTGTCGGTATACAGAGGCGAACCTTATATAAGCAATTTCATCTATATTCTTTAGCTCCGACATCACACACTCCCCTATATACTGAGATGGAATTTCTCTGTCGAGTGAATTTTGTAAGTTTCTTTCTATTTTGTCTGCCGCCATTTCAATGGAATCTATTGATATCGGTCTTTTCTGACATGATTTTATCATTCCGGAAAGAAGTTTATCTCTGTTAAAATTTTCTCGTGTTCCGTCTTTTTTTATTACTATCATAGGTAAACTTTCAACTATTTCATATGTGGTAAACCTTCTGTTGCACCCAAAGCACTCCCTACGCCTTCTGACTCTTTCTCCGTCGTCGGCGGCTCTCGATTCAACTACCTTACTCTCTGCAAATCCGCAATATGGACATTTCAAGTTGAACAGCCCCTTTCCTTTTTTATCTTATTATGTAATATTATCACAGAATTTTTAGTATGTAAATCGTTAAAATGGCTTTGGTACGCAAAAACTTTATTAATCTTATACTTTTAAATTAATTGTAAAATATATATCTGTATGCCTTAAAATATTACATCCTTTATAATTATAGAATTAAATTATTGAAATTAGTCTTATTTATTAATAAAATATTAATTAGAGTAATTTTATTGGAGTTGATTAATTTGAAAAAAAAGCGAGTTTTACTTGGCATGAGCGGTGGTGTGGACAGTTCTGTGGCAGCCGCCTTGCTTCTCGAAAAGGGCTATGAAGTGGTTGGCGTGACCCTTAAGCTTCGCCCAGACAAATACATGGTAAACAATTCTCAAGGTGGGTGCTGTTCCTTAGACGACATTGATGATGCTCGAAGAGTTGCTTACAAACTCGGTATTGACCATATAGTCATGAACTTTACTGATATTTTTTCCGAAAAGGTTATTGACTACTTCGTTAAGGAATATAATTGTGGGCGTACTCCTAATCCGTGTATAGCTTGTAATCAGGAGATTAAGTTTAATGCTATGCTCAACAAGGCTTCGACCTTGGGGTTTGATTTTATCGCTACAGGGCATTACGCTAACATTTGTTTCGACAGCAATATTAACCGCTGGCTTTTGAAAAAAGCTGACTGTAAAAAAGACCAAAGCTACGTACTTTACGGTATGACGCAATACCAACTTTCTCATACTTTGTTCCCCGTTGCAGGCTATGAAAAAGAACGTATAAGGGAAATCGCTAAAAAATACGACCTTCCTGTTGCTAACAAACCTGATAGTCAAGAGATTTGCTTTGTAAACGACAACGACCACGCCGGTTTTATTGAGAGGTATACAGGAAAAAAACCTCTAAAAGGAAACTTTGTTGATGACGATAATAACATCCTTGGAACTCACAAGGGCATTATTAATTACACTATCGGACAAAGAAAAGGACTTGGAATATCCTTGGGTAAACATATGTATGTTACTAAAATAAACGCCGAAAATAACACCGTTACTCTCGGTGAAGAAGGTAAACAATACGTAAAAGCTACTATCGCAAATAAGCTTAATTTCATTCCTTTTGACAAACTCGAAAGTCCCATTCACGTGGACGCTAAAATTAGGTATCAAGCTAAGCCGTCTGCTTGTTTGGTCTCGCCTATTGACAACGATTGTGTTAAAATACAATTCGACGAACCTCAACGTTCCGTAACTCCGGGACAAGCTATCGTCTTCTACGACGGCGATATCGTTGTTGGCGGGGGAACTATAATTAAATCATTATAGCAAAATATTAACATAAAAATAATTATTTTCTCTTTATTATTTGCAAAATTCCTCTTGATTTTTTTTAGGATAGAGTATAAAATATCATTAGCACTCATAAACTAAGAGTGCTAATGATATTTTGAATTTTTAGGAGGAACTAACTATGTCAAGAATTAAACCAATATTAGATAAAATTATTGTAAAGGTGGATAAATCTTCCGATGAAAACAAAAGCGGAATTATTTTAGCCGGAAAAAGTAAAGACAAACCTGTAATTGCAAAGGTTATCGAAGTTGGAACTGGCGGTATGATTGATGGTAGAGAAGTAAAAATGTACATCCAGAGAGGCGACAAAGTTGTTATCAACAAATCTTCGGGCGTAGAAATAAACTTTGACGGTGAAGAATTAATCGTTTTACGTCAACCAGATGTTTTGGCTGTTGTTGTTTCTTAATAATTTGCTATTTCAATAATTAAAACGGTATTAATATAATTAATTTGGGGGATTTTATTTATGGCAAAAGAAATTATTTTTGGTGAAGAAGCTAGAAAGGCTCTTTTAAACGGTATTAATCAATTAGCAAACACAGTAAAGGTTACTCTTGGTCCAAAGGGCAAGAACGTTGTTTTAGATAAAAAATTCGGCGCTCCTTTAATCACAAATGACGGTGTTACAATCGCAAAAGAAGTTGAACTAGACGACCCATTCGAAAATATGGGTGCTCAACTTGTTAAAGAGGTTGCAACTAAAACTAACGATATTGCTGGTGACGGTACCACTACTGCTACTCTACTAGCTCAAGCTTTAATTCGTGAGGGCATGAAAAACGTTGCAGCAGGCGCAAATCCTATGATATTAAAAAATGGTATACAAAAGGCTGTCGACGCTGCTGTTGAGGCTGTGAGCAGAAATTCTAAAAAAATCAGCGGTCCTGACGACATCGCAAGAGTTGCCACAATCTCCGCTGCTGACCCGTTTATCGGTAAGCTCATTTCAGAGGCTCTTGAAAAAGTAAGCTCTGATGGAGTTATCACTGTTGAAGAGTCTAAAACCGCCGAAACATATTCTGACGTTGTTGAAGGAATGATGTTTGACCGAGGATATATTTCCCCTTACATGGTGACTGACAACGATAAAATGGAAGCTATTATAGATGACGCTTACTTATTAATCACAGACAAAAAAATCGTTAGCATTCAAGAACTACTTCCTTTACTAGAGCAAGCTGTTAAAGTTGGCAAAAAGCTCGTAATTATCGCTGACGACATCGAAGGCGACGCTCTTGCTACTTTAATTGTTAACAAGCTACGCGGTGTGTTTACATGTATAGGAGTAAAGGCTCCGGGATTTGGCGACAGACGAAAAGAAATGTTGCAAGACATTGCTATTTTAACAGGTGGTCAAGTAATTTCAGAAGAGCTCGGAATGGAATTAAAAGACGTTACTTTAGATCAATTAGGTCGTGCACATCAAGTTAAGGTTGAAAAAGAACGTACTATAATCGTTGATGGAGCAGGAAATCAAGACGAAATTAAATCAAGAGTTTCTCAGATTCGTAAGCAAATCGAAGACACAACATCTGATTTCGACCGTGAAAAATTACAAGAACGTCTTGCTAAATTAGCAGGTGGTGTGGCTGTAATTAAAGTCGGCGCTGCTACTGAAATCGAAATGAAAGAGAAAAAGTTGCGCATCGAAGACGCATTAGCTGCTACCAAGGCTGCAGTTGAAGAAGGTATTGTTGCCGGAGGCGGAATCGCTCTTGTTAACGCTATCGAAGACGTTAAGAAGGTTGTTGAAGAATCAGACGGCGACGAAAAAACAGGTGCTACAATCGTACTTAAAGCACTCGAAGAGCCTATTCGTCAAATTGCTATAAACGCAGGTCTTGAAGGCTCCGTAATCTTAGAGAACGTTAGAAAAGAAAACAAAGTTGGCTATGGCTTTAACGCTCTTACAAACGAATACTGCGACATGATTTCCTGTGGTATTGTGGACCCAACCAAGGTTACTCGTTCTGCACTACAAAATGCAGCATCAGTTGCAAGTATGGTACTAACCACGGAATCCTTAATCACAGACAAAAAAGAACCTGAAAATAACGCCATGGCTCCAAATCCTGCTATGGGCGGAATGTATTAAAATAAAAAGAACCCTTAAAAGGGTTCTTTTTTTATACCTATTCCGACATTATCAATTTAAATTCATCTAGATCCTTATCTTCACCTTTTTTATATTTTTTAAATGAGTCCTTAGTTACTTTTCCAAATTCTTTCCATTCATCAGGCGTCATAATGAGCATATCCACTTTAAGCTCATATAATATTTTTTCTACTAATTTAACATTTTCATTATTGCGCACAGCAAAAGGTTCATACGAAACTTGGAATTTCTTTTCAGGGATATTGCTGAGTGCTATTTGAATATCATGTCCTCTCACATCACGACGACGGTATCCTTCTACACAAATTACAGATAATTTTTTGCCCTGTTTAGTTTCTTTTAGAAACTTTCGTATCATTTCTATTAATAGTTTACTTATTGCAAATTTCTTCTCCACAATTAATCATCCTTTCTCAACTTTCGTTTTAAAATAATATGCTTTGTAATCGATTACATATATATTATATATACATATATATATATATATTGTCAAGTATTTTTGTAAGTTTTTTTCAAATATTTTTCCTAAACAAAAAAGAGTCCCAAAGGCTCCTTATCGTGACAATTATTCTCATAATAAAAAGTGCATGATAACTGTATCATGCACTCTCTAAATTTTTTATTTATATTATTATTCTTCAGAACAATTACATTCAGGCTCGCAGTTACAATCCTCACCGCAACAGCAAACATCGTCTAAGTCAAACTCTAAGACTTCGCCGCAATTTGGACAATCCATTTTTCCGTCGTCTAAAATGCTTTGTGACAAACAAATTGTTTCCCCGCACGTTGGACATTTTACTTCATAAAATTCGTCGTCATCGTCGCATTCGCAACCACAACAGTCATCGTCTTCGTCTTCATACAAATCGTCTTCCAACGCTGACAAATCATCATCAACAGCGTCTAGTTGGTCACATACGTCGTCTAAACCGTCTTCTAAGTCTGTCACAGACATTGCCATGTCGTCCAACAAATCAACCATTGCCATTATTAGCTTTGACTCTTTTTTATCTTTATCCAAGCCTAAGCCTTCTGCCAAACCTTTTAAATATGATGCTTTTTCTTGTAATGTCATAAAAATATCCTCCTTATTCTGCCCTTAAGCTCTTTCCATGTACTCTCCAGTACGAGTATCTATCCTTATCATGTCTCCCTCGTCAACAAACAGCGGAACCTTAATTTCTGCCCCTGTTTCAAGGACTGCCGGTTTTGTTACGTTTGTTGCTGTGTCACCCTTAAAGCCCGGGTCGGTTTTCGTTACTTGAAGTTCAACGAAGAATGGTGGCTCAACGCCGAAAACATTGCCTTTGTAAGACAACACCTTGCACTCCATGTTTTCCTTAACAAACTTAAAGTTACTTCCCAAAACCTTTGAGCTAATCGGAATTTGCTCATATGTTTCCAAATCCATGAAATAGTGCAAATCACCGTCTTTATACAAATACTGCATATCCTTACGTTCTATAAACGCCTCTGGGTATTTATCATTTGGATTGAACGTTCTTTCCGTTACGCTCCCTGTAATAACATTTCTTATCTTAGTTCTTACGAAAGCGGCACCCTTTCCCGGTTTAACGTGTTGGAACTCAACCACCGACACTACATTGCCGTCAAGTTCAAAAGTTACGCCATTTCTAAAATCTCCTGCTGATATCATATTTTCCCTCCTACAAATAATTATTCAACTATTATTTTAAATTATAACCAAGAAAATTTCAAGCTTTATTTACCACATTATTCATACTCCGCAAATATATGAAATTCCATACATCGCTACCTGCCAAAAAACCGTGAATATTAAAAGCTCGACTGTCCCTATTTGCATTATGCCCGAAGATAATATCAAAATTACAGCTGCAACTAATCCTATAGCACATGCCGTTACTTCTATCGCTGATATTACAGAAACCACATATCTTAGTTTTACACACGATAGTATTCCTAAAACAAAAGATTTCACATTTTTATTACATGTTATTATGCTGTCGGGTTCATCATAAGAAGATTCATCTTCGTTCGACTGTTCTATGTTATCTAATCTTCTTATAACTTTGACTGTACTGCCGGGTATACAAAATGCATCAGATATTGACTTCTCTGTTATACATGAATCATTGACCCCAACAAGTAATTTTATTCCGTTTTTTACTAGCTTTTGAATGTCGCTTAAAATACTCTTATTTGGTTTATACGACAATATAAACATTGCAGAAAGTTCACGATGTATCGCAACGTAAACAGCTTGTTGACCCTTTGCACAGCATTTATGTTCAAACACCTGCGACGGTGGATACACCTTATATTCCTTAAGCAGCTCTCTGTTCCCAACCAATACTCTCTTTCCGTTAACCCAGCCAACAAGTCCCATGTGGTCTCGGTATTCCACGCTGCTTGCTTGTGGAATTGTCACTTTCTTGCTCGAAAACGCTTTTTCAAATACTCCGTTTAATGTACCCGGTAAACTATCCGCTACCGCCGCTGCGTATAGTAAAACATTGTCTATGTGCTGTTCTCCGAACGCTCTTATCCCTTTTATACTCACGCATTCTTTAGGATATATTTGGCTCGAGCCTATTTTTATATGAGTTATACCCTTAATTTTATTTAAGCCTTCATAGCCTAATAGTACCGCTCCGTTTTTGACAAGCTTATTACAGCATCTCGACATACACTTGCTTACTATAAATATATTGCTTATCGGCGCACATAAACACGACAATATCGAAAACGACTGCACCGCAGAAATCGGATTTTTTTCAACAATTACGTCTAATATAACCCCGACAATCAAAATAGCGACGTTAATTAATGCTATTTTTCCGATTACACGCTCATTTGAACTTTGAGTGTATGAAAGCTTTATGAAGTCGTTAATTTTAGAAACCTTCTTCTCACACGCCACCACTGACTTTTTAGGTAGTTCAATTTCAAAGTTTTGTCTTAAATCTTTTTCGCCGCAGATTCTTTTTATTGAAAATCTCTCTTTACTTTTCAATAGAAATTTAAAATTCTTTTTATTTTTACTCTCGGTGTAAAATTTACCTAATAAGTCCAAAAATACCGCTATTCCAAACACAGGGGTGTAAAGCGAGAAATTACCAGCTTCTATTTCGCTCGTCACAAAAAACGCAGTCCCAGACTGTACAACAGCTCCTATACCCGAAAGTAAAATCAAAATATTCGCATTTGGTCTGCCTTTGATTGTGTTTTTAAATCCGCTGACAATATCTTTGTATTCTAGCATACACAAAATACACACCGACAAAATATTTATAACAAGGTATAAATACAAATTTGAGAATATCCCTTTGCCATAAACTATATCGAGTCTGTTTTCTAAAATAACTCCTACCGTAACCAACAAAACAACACATACAAAAGACAACATCGCTTTAAAAAACAAGCTACTCTTACTCGCTCTTAAATATTTCATTACCCTTTTTATATCGTTTTTTCCGCTAAATTCTTCAATCGGTAAATTAACCTCGTCGCTTTCTCTCCTTTTTACCTTTTTATTTTTCCACACACTTATCACCTTACTTTGTCTTTAATCCCATCCTTTGTCTACATACTTCATACATTCCCAATCCGGCTGCAACTGAAACATTAAGCGAGTTTATCTTTCCGAGCATTGGTAATGATATTATTCCATCGCATTTTTCTTTAACTATCCTGCTTATTCCGTTACCCTCTGAGCCGAGTACAAGTGCAATTGGTCCCTTTAAGTCTGTGCTACACCAAGTCTCACCGTCCATGTCCATACCATATACCCAAACTCCTCTTTTTTTCAGGTCTTCTATCGTTGAAACTATATTAGTTACTTTTGCTACACTCACATACTCAATTGCCCCAGCAGATGTTTTACTCACCGTATAATTAAGTCCAACGCTTCTCCTTTTGGCAATTATAATTCCATGAACTCCAACACATTCTGCTGTCCTGATAATAGCCCCGAAATTATGTGGGTCCTCAATTCCGTCTGCGATTATTATAAACGGAGGTTCATTTTTTTCTTTAGCATTATTTATTATATCATCAACAGACACATAATTTTTACACGCCATACTAGCTATTATTCCCTGGTGGTTCTGACCTTCGCAAAGAGCATTAAGCTTAGAATTATCAACTTCTTTAACTGTTATCCCCATTTCTTTTGCTTTCGCAAGTGCCACCCTTATAGATCCTGTTCGACAACCTTTAGCAACGTAAATAAAATCAATATTTTTTTTCGCATTGAGCAATTCTATAACGGGATTTCTTCCTATTACTATCCCTTCAGACATATTATTTTCACTTTTCATAAACTATCTCCCTGTTTAGTTTTTACCGGATTAATAACATTATAACATATTTTCCATATTAATCAAAATCAGGAAAAAGAATTGTTAATCAACACTCTTTCCCCTGATGTTCCGGCTTACTTCTCTTCTTTCACACACTTAGAAAAATATTTTGTTAATTTACTCATAGACTCTCCGCTCAGCACGTGCTCAACTTTACACGCATCTTCTTCTGCAATTTCGGGGTCTATACCAAGAACCTTTACAAAAAAATTTTTTAAAATTTTATGTCTCTCATAAACAGATTCCGCAATTTCCTGACCTTTTTGCGTTAATAAAATACTTCCGTATCTTTCGTGAGTTAAAAGTCCTTCGTTTTGTAAATTTTTAACCGCTTTATTAACGCTCGGCTTTGTTAAATTAAGAGAATTTGCTATATCTGTTATCCTGACCGCTCCTAATTTTTTTTGTAATATGTATATCATCTCTATGTAGTCTTCCAATGAATTTGTTAAACACTTCATAGCAGTATCCTCACCTTTTTATCCCTTTGCAACCGTCTTTAAACTTACATCCCCCACAACTTCCTGCGCAAGTTTTGCTCCCTTTACCTTTAAACTCGTCAATACTTCTCTTCAAAAACACACAAACACTCAAAACAGCTAAAATTCCAATAATAAAATCTATCAAGAAAGCACCCCTTTATTACAAAATTTTACTTACAAGCATTCCTATTTGATAAATCAACCCTGAGCAAAGCCACGCTATAAATAGCTGATAAAACACTGAAATCATGGTAAGTTTAACGCTTTTAAGTTCCTTTTTCATGGCTGATATTGCTGCTACACATGGTGTGTATAAAAGAACAAAAACCATAAATGCATAAGCTCCATACGGCAAAAAATTTGCTACCATAATATCTGAAAGCTGCGCTACGTTTTGTGCTCCGTAAAGCACCGCCATTGTACTTACTATCGACTCTTTGGCTATAATACCTGTAAACAGCGACACCGCTACTCTCCAATCTCCAAAGCCACACAATTTAAACATCGGGGCTATTACATTTCCTATAGACGAAAGGATACTACTTGAACTGTCTGTTGTATATTTTAAGCTCAAGTCAAACGATTGTAAAAACCATATGACTATCGTTGCTCCAAGAATTACCGTCCCGGCTCTTTCTATGAAATCTCTCACTCTGTCCCAAACATGAAGACCCAAGTTTTTCATCGACGGCAACTTGTAAGACGGCATCTCCATAACAAACGGAGCTGCATTACCTTTAAATAAAGTATCTTTGAAAATATAAGCACTTAATATCCCCATGAGTATTCCCAGAACATAAAGCGAGAAAATCGCTACAGCCTGATTATTCGGGAAAAACGCCGACGCAAACAAAAAATATACAGGCATTTTTGCGCTACAAGACATAAACGGAATTAAAAATATAGTTAGTCGCTTATCTTTTTCGTTCTCGAGTATTCTTGTTCCGAGCACCGCCGGAACACTACATCCAAAGCCCATTAAAAGCGGTACAAACGCTCTTCCAGAAAGTCCTACTCTTCTTAAAAGCTTATCCATTATAAACGCTGCTCTTGCCATGTATCCGCTGTCTTCCAGAATCGACAACAGCGTAAACAAAAGTAACACTTGTGGAAGAAACGATATTACCGACCCAACTCCTCCTATAATTGCATCCGTTACTAGACTTCTTGCCCAATCCGACGCATTTAATATATTTAACACATTTTCAACCATTCCGCCTATTCCGTTTCGGATAAACAAATCTATTCCAGATTTTAAAAAGTTACCTATAGGTCCGAATGTCACGAAAAATATAGAAAATATTATTATTAAAAATGAAGGTATCGCCGTAAAACGTCCTGTTAATATTTTATCTATGGCGTCTGTCATTGTCATGCGTTTTCCTATCGCATTCATCGTGACGCACTTTTCACAAATTTTACATATATATTTATACCTTTGGTCTGCTATAATCATTTCCCTATCCATGTTTGCCGTCGTACGAATCCCGCTCTTTAGCTTATTTATCTTTTCTTTTATACTTCCTTCAAGCTTTATTTCAGACATTGTTATAGGGTCATCTTCAAACATTTTTACCGCATTAAACCTGCTATGTATTTTCGATTTATCCTTAATCTCATTATTTAAAATGTTTTCTATATTTTTAATAGCAAGCTCCACATCCATCGAATACAGCGCTTTTGACCTTTTAAACTCATAGCCACTTTTATAAACTTCTGTTACCTTTCTTAAAAGTTCATCTATCCCAACAAATTTACTTGCTGAAATCGGGATTATTGGCACTCCTATTTCTTTTTCAAATTTTTTATAATCTATGTGTTTACCCATCTTTTCTAAAAGGTCTGTCATATTAAGAGCTATTATTATTTTACAGTCAAGCTCCATTAGCTGCGTTGTTAAATACAAATTTCTCTCTATATTAGTTGCGTCTATTATGTTTATTATAATGTCGGGATGCTCGTTTAAAACGTAGTTTCTCGTGACTATTTCCTCCGGCGAATACGGAGATAATGAATAAATTCCCGGTAAATCAACTACGTCTATATCGCTGCTCCAATTTTTTACTCTCCCAACCTTATGTTCAACCGTAACCCCCGGCCAGTTCCCAACATATTGACAGCTCCCTGTTAACTGATTAAACAGCGTTGTTTTTCCACAATTCGGATTCCCTATCAGCGCCACTTTAGGACATTTTATCTCTTTGTTTTTTGCTTTTAAAACATTTGTTTTATCTTCTGTGTAAATCACATTATTCATCTGACATCCCTATTCCTATTCGACAAATATATTTCACACGCTTCAGATTTCCTTATACTAAGCTGATACCCTCTTAGCTTAATTTCTAGCGGGTCACCCAAAGGCGCAAGTTTAACTACTTCAATTTTCACTCCCGGAGTTATTCCCATGTCTATAATTCTGCGACGGATTGCTCCTGTGCCACACACAGCCTCAACAACTGCGCTTTCTTTTGGTTTCATATTACTTAAACGAAAAGTTCCGTGTTTTTGAACGTTATTTATTTCAAGATTTTTTTTATTTTTACTAAACAATCTCATTATTTTTCCTCCCTCTGTTATAGTTTACTACTATCGGTATAAAATGTAAACCCCGGCTAACATTTTTGGCAAATTATCACACAATAATATTTTTTTACGCTTATTTTTATTCTTTTACTCCTTTTATAAATTAAAATAAATAATTTTCCGTTTTATGCTAATAATATTCCTAAATTAATTTTTTAGGGTGGTTTGTATGGCAAAAAGAATTGGTAAAAATACTATAAAAATGGAAAATAAACCTTCAATAAAAGGCTTCGCGTCCGTGTGCGGAAAAAAAGAATCCGAAGGTCCGCTCGGCTCCTACTTCGACCTCACTTTCGATGACACCACTTTAGGAGAGGCTTCTTGGGAAAAAGCTGAAAGCAGACTCCAATCAGAAGCCGTAAACAAAGCTTTAGACAAAGCCAATGTTACCGCTTCTGAAGTAAATTATATATTTGCCGGGGATTTACTAAATCAATGTATATCTTCCACTTTCGGACTTAGAAATCTTGGAGTCCCATTCTTAGGTCAATACGGCGCTTGCTCAACTATGGCTCAAACTTTAGCTTTGTCGTCTATAATGGTGGAATCTCAAATTGCTGATAATTGTATTGCCGTAACGTCTTCTCACTTTTGTTCTGCCGAACGTCAGTTCAGGTTCCCCCTAGAATATGGCGGTCAGCGAACTCCCACCGCTCAATGGACTGTCACGGGGTCAGGTGCTGCAATTGTAAGCAAAGGCGAAAAGGACCTTTTAATCGACCACGTTACAATTGGTAAAATCGTCGACTTGGGCATAAAAGATGCTACTAACATGGGCGCTGCTATGGCTCCTGCCGCTGCTGATACTTTGTCGACTTTCTTTAAAGATACTTCAACCACTCCCGAAGATTATGATTTGATATTGTCGGGCGACCTTGGCGAAGTCGGTGGAAAGCTTTTAAAAGAGCTTTTAAAACGAGATGGTATAACGCTCGGAAAAAATTATGACGATTGTGGAATGATGATATACCATCAAAAGAAACAAGATGTACACGCCGGAGGCTCCGGGTGCGGATGTTCTGCTTCCGTGCTTTGCTCTTTAATTCTCAGTAAAATGCAAAAACATGAATTAAACAACGTAATTTTTATGGCTACGGGTGCATTAATGTCGCCAACTTCTTCACAGCAGGGCGAAAGTATTCCCGGAATCGCTCACTTGATTAATTTTAAAAATATTATCTAAGTTCCACATTTTACTATAAATATATTGCTCTTTATTTCACACAATATAATCGAGAATAGTATAAAAACATTTTTACTATTCTTATCTATCCACTGAACAATATATTTAAAGAGGTGACAAACATGTCAAAAAACAAAAACAATATCGTACCTGAAGCAAGAGAAGCTCTTGACAAATTCAAAATGGAAGCAGCAAACGAAGTTGGAGTAAACCTAAAGCAAGGATACAATGGTCATTTAACAGCTCGAGAAGCCGGTTCTGTTGGCGGACAGATGGTTAAAAAAATGATTAAAGAATACGAACAGAACATGAAATAATGAATTTTTTTAAGACATAAATCAAATTTGATTTATGTCTTATTTTTATCCTAATATTCTTTTTTATGGTAACTTAGCGCTCTTAACGAATTTATTATTGCTATTACAGATACTCCAACATCTGCAAACACTGCACTCCACATACTCGCAAGTCCAAAAAATCCTAATAGAAGTATCGCAAATTTTACTCCCAGAGAAAAAATTATATTTTGTTTCGTAATTTTAACAGTGTTCTTTGAAATAACTATGGCGTCCACTATCTTTGAAGGCTTATCGTCCATCACCACAACGTCTGCCGTTTCAACTGCCGCATCTGCTCCAAGCGCTCCCATCGCTACTCCTATATCCGCTCCTGCAAGCACCGGTGCATCATTTATTCCGTCCCCTGCAAAGATTAATGTACCATCATCGTCTGTCTTTTCCAAAAGTAAATTTAACTCTTTAAGCTTATCCATTGGCAATAATTCAGATGCAACATAATCTAAATTTAAATCACTTGAAAGTGTTTCAGAGATAATTTTAGCGTCCCCTGTTAACATTGCAATCTTTTCTATACCTATCTTTCTTAATCCTCTGATTGCTGTTTTTGTGTCGTCTTTTATTTTGTCTGATATAACCATGTAGCCCGCAAATTTACCGTTTACACTCATATAATTTACCGTCCCCACAGGCTTTACATTCGCACATTCCACACCTATTTCATCCATTAATTTTTTGTTCCCAAGATATATCTCACTTCCGTTAACATTTGCTTTTACTCCATATCCCGCAAGCTCTTTAACATCTTTTACTTTACTTTCTAAAACTTCCCTGTCATAAGCTCGCTTAATCGAGAGCGCTATTGGGTGGGGCGAATATATTTCGGCATGAGCTGCAAGCTCTAAAAATTTATCTCTGTCCATACCAACAGGCTTCACTTTAGTTACTGAAAATGTTCCTTTTGTCAGAGTTCCGGTTTTGTCAAATACGACGGTCGCTGCGGACGCAAGTGCTTCTATGTAGTTGCTTCCTTTTATAAGTATACCGTTTTTTGACGCACACCCTATTCCACAAAAAAATGTTAGCGGAATTGATATTACCAATGCACACGGACACGATATTACTAAAAATATCAATGCTTTATATACCCACTCTTTCAAAACGAAACTTGAAATAAAAATAGGTGGTATAAACGCTATAAGTACGGCTATACATATTACAGTTGGAGTGTAATACCTTGAAAAACGAGTTATAAAATTTTCCGTTTGTGCCTTTTGACTCGATGCATTTTGAACTAAGTCTAAAATTTTTGAAACCGTTGACTCTCCAAATTCTTTCTCAACCTTCACAATAAGCGTACCGCTCAAATTTATACACCCGCTTAAAATCTTATCTCCGGGAACTATATTTTTTGGTATTGACTCTCCTGTTAACACAGACATATCAACAGATGAATTACCGTCTGTAACCACGCTGTCGAGCGGACATTTTTCACCCGGTTTTATTAATATACTGTCTCCGATTTTAACCTTTTCCGGCGATACTTTCATTGGTTTTCCATCGACTAGTAAATTTGCGTAATCAGGACGAATGTTTAAAAGGGATTGTATTGATTTTTTTGATTTGTTTTCAGCATAATGCTCAAATATTTCTCCAATCTGGTAAAACAGCATTACCGCCACTCCCTCGGGATACTCTCCTAATACAAATGCTCCTATCGTGGCAATACTCATAAGTAAGTTTTCATCAAACACCTTCCCCACAAATATATTTTTTATAGCTTTAATTAATACCTCCAAACCTAAAACAAGGTATCCTAAGATAAATGCTATTAGTCTTATTTTGCTGTATTCATCAGATGACATACCTATAATTAATAATATAAATCCACTTATTATTTTTATAAGCGATGATGTCATAGTATATCACTCCTATTAAACTATGTATTACTTTTATATTTTGCACACTTTCCACAAAATTTTCAACATTTAATTATCCAACACTATTATTATATGGTCACATACCATGTTTTAGATACAATTATTTTTTTATCCCACTAACTATTATATTATAATCTCTTTCTTCATTTTCGTACTTTAAATTATATTTATATCATTATTCAGCCTTCTTTTTATATACCTTATAAATACATTTTTTAGGTCAATTAAGGTATTTACATATCATAAATAATATTATAAAATATTATTAGTTATAAATTTATATTGGGGAGAGTGTTAGTTCTTTGAAACTTAAATATAATAGAGTATTGCTCAAAATTAGCGGCGAAGCTTTAGCAGGAAATTCTAAAACAGGAATAGACTTTGACACCGTTACTCAAATCGGTAAGGTTGTTAAAAAATGTGTTGACTGTGGCGTACAAATCGGAATCGTTGTTGGCGGAGGAAACTTCTGGCGCGGCAGAACCAGCGGCAAGATGGACAGAACCCGTGCTGACCACATGGGTATGATGGCAACCGTTATTAACTCGCTTGGTATTGCCGACGTGTTAGAACAACTAGGGCTTGATGTTAGAGTTCAAACTTCTATAGACATATACCCTGTTGCTGAACCTTTTTCTTGTAGCAAAGCTATAAGACACCTCGAAAAAGGTAGAGTTGTCATATTCGGCTGCGGAACCGGAAGCCCATTTTTCTCTACTGATACTGCTGCTACTTTACGTGCTGCTGAAATCGGAGCCGAGATAATCTTTAAGGCAACAAATATTGACGGCGTTTATGACTCTGACCCAAGGTCTAATCCAAACGCTAAAAAATATGATAACGTATCTTTTGAAGAAGTTTTGAATAAAAATTTACAAGTTATGGATAGTACTGCTGCATCAATGTGCAGAGATAATCAAATTCCTATACTTGTGTTTAGTATTAAAGACCCAGAAAATATATTCTCTGCCATGAACGGAGAAAAAATCGGTACTGTTGTCAAATAAATTATAGGAGGAATTATTTTTATGAAAGAAGTATTTCAAAACGCTGAAACTCGTATGAAAAAAACTATAGATTCTTTAAATTCAGAGTACATATCAATCAGAGCCGGCAGGGCTAACCCTTCCGTTCTCGACAAGGTTATGGTTGACTACTACGGAACCCCCACTCCCATTAATCAAGTTGCGGCTGTTTCTGTTACTGAAGCCAGAATCCTTACTATCCAACCTTGGGATATGTCTATCGTGAACAGCGTTGAAAAGGCTATTCAAAAGGCTGATTTGGGCGTTAACCCTCAAAATGACGGAAAAATTATCAGAATAATTTTCCCTCAGCTCACTGAAGACAGAAGAAAAGAAATTGCTAAAGACATCTCTAAAATGGCTGAGGAAGCTAAGGTTTCTATTCGTTCTATCCGCCGTGATGTTATGGACAAAATTAAAGCTATGAAGAAAAATTCAGAAATCACTGAAGACGATTTGAAACAAGGCGAAAAGAAAGTTCAAGATATAACAGACAAATTCTGTGCTCAAATTGATGATTTATGCGCAAGTAAGTCTAAACAAGTGATGGAAGTGTAATTTAAAATTACCATTTTACTGTCAGAGAGAAAGGCTTTTATGAAATTATTTTTTACATCTAAAAAAAATATTACTAATAATACTGTACTACCAAAACACATAGGTATCATTATGGACGGAAACGGCAGATGGGCAAAAAAACGTGGATTGCCTCGAAAAATGGGGCATTCTGCGGGCGCTCAGACTTTTAAAACCATCGTTAGATACTGTAGCGATATTGGTATACAGTATTTAACTGTGTATGCGTTTTCAACCGAAAATTGGAAACGTCCTGAAGATGAACTCAATTCTTTAATGAATTTGTTTGAGTCTTACTTTAGGGAAGCTTTACGCGATTTTAAAGACGAAAATATAAAAGTATGCTTTTTAGGAGATACCAGTCATTTTAGCGATACTTTACAGTCTTTAATTAACGAAGTCAGAGAAAATTCAAAAAACAAAGACGGAATGGTGTTAAACATCGCTTTAAATTACGGAAGTCGAGCCGAAATTTTAAGAGCCGTTAAAAATGTGGGTAAAAAAATAAACGACGGAGATATGTGTGTTTCAGATTTAACGGAAGATACCTTCTCCCAATTTTTATACACTTCAGGGCAACCTGACGTTGATTTAATAATCCGCCCGAGCGGAGAACACAGAATTTCTAACTTTTTATTATGGCAATGTGCTTACGCTGAATTCGTTTTTATGGATAAATTATGGCCTGATTTTAAATGTAAAGACTTAGACCTCGCTTTAAAAATATTTTCTCAGCGTAACAGACGTTTTGGAGGTGTGTGATTTTTGCTTTCTAAGAGGATTACTTCCGGGGTTATCGGAGGAATTTTAGCTATTGCTGTGCTTATTTTTAACCAGTCGTTTCCTATGCTTATAAATAGTATTATCTCGCTTGTTACCATTTTGGCTATATCTGAAATTTTTACTGTGATGGGTATTTCAGATTTATTAAGCGTTACAATTCCAACCTCGATATTCGTTGCTATAATGCCTATGTTCGGAAGCGGAATACTGTGGGAAATTTCTTGGTTTATATATACCGTTGTTATATTTATGATGCTGATTTTAAATCAGACGTTAAAGCTTAAAGACATTTCTTTTATATACACTATGGCTATATTAATCACATTCTCACTTTCAAGGTTAGTGGCTTTACGCGATTTTGACGCACAGTATGGAAGTTTTTACGTACTACTGGCTCTCGGCACTGCTTGGATGTCTGATACTGGGGCTTACTTTTGCGGTAAAAAATACGGAAAACATAAGCTTTGTCCGAACGTCAGCCCTAAAAAGACAATCGAGGGGGTAATTGGAGGAATCGTGTCTTGCGTTTTATCGCTAGTTTTTATAGGTCTTATATTTAACAATTTTATTTTCCCTGAAAAATATCAAATAAATTACTTCTTGTTAATCCTTTTGGGATTAATCGGTTCGCCTATATCCGTTATCGGCGATTTATGTTTCTCGGTTATTAAAAGGAATTGTCATGTTAAAGACTTCGGCAACACTATCCCCGGACACGGCGGTATTTTAGATAGGTTCGACAGCTTAATATTTGTTGCTCCTTACACTTATCTATTTATAAAGTTAATTCCTATAATCGTTTAAAAGGAGAAATAAATATGATACATAATATTTCTATACTAGGTTCAACCGGTTCAATCGGTCGACAAGCTTTAGAAGTTGCTCGAAACTTAAATTTAAATGTTGTGGCGTTGTCTGCTAACAGTAGCATCGAATTGCTTGAAGAACAAATAAGGGAATTTTCCCCTCGTTTGGTGGCGGTAAGTGATAAAAAGTCTGCAGACGAACTACATGTAAACATAAAAGATTTAAACACTAAAGTTTTAGCCGGCAATGAAGGAATTTGTGAAGTTGCTGCGTGTGATGAATCTGAACTGGTTTTAAATTCAATTATGGGTATTGCAGGGCTCGAACCAACTTTATCTGCAATAAAGGCGAAAAAAAACGTTGCTCTTGCCAACAAGGAAACTTTAGTTGCCGGTGGTGAGATTGTCACAAATCTAGCTAAAAAATTCGGCGTTAAAATAATTCCTGTTGATAGTGAACACTCCGCCATTTTCCAATGTTTACAAGGGTGTAACGACAAAAAACAATTAAAGCGCTTAATTCTTACGGCTTCCGGCGGACCCTTTTTCGGAAGGTCTTTAGACGAGTTAAAAAACGTTTCTTTAGAGCAGACTCTTTCTCATCCTAACTGGAACATGGGAGCTAAAATTACCGTGGATTCCGCAACTATGATGAACAAGGGGTTAGAAATTATTGAAGCTGCTTGGCTTTTTGATATGGATATTGACAATATCAGCGTTGTTATCCACAAGGAAAGTGTTATCCACTCCTTGATTGAGTATGTTGACAACTCTGTGATTGCTCAACTCGGCGTTCCAGACATGAAAATTCCAATACAGTATGCTATTACTTATCCAAAAAGAGTTAAATCGTGTGCAAAACCTCTTAGTCTCACAGATTACGGTTCTTTATCTTTTTTTGAGCCCGACTATGACACATTTGAGTGTTTAAAAATATGCGTAAACGCTTTTAAGATTGGTAAATCATTGCCTACTGCTATTAATTCAGCTAACGAAGAGGCTGTGAAATTGTTTTTAAATAGGGAGATTTCTTTCTTGCAAATTCAAGAGCTTGTTAAGCTTGTTTATCAAAATCATAAGATTGTCGATATTAAGAGCGTTGAAGACATAAAAGTTATTGACAAATCTGCAAGAGAGTTCGTTAATGAGTGCGTTAATAAACGTTTAGTTTAAAAAGGATGTGTGGTTTTTGAATATTATATTAATTGTCTTTGCTGTTTTACTTTTTAATTTAGTTGTGCTTATCCATGAGTTCGGACATTTCTTTACCGCTAAACTTTTCGGCGTTAAGGTTAATGAATTTGCTATCGGAATGGGTCCAAGACTTGCAAAATTTAAGCGTGGTGAGACCACATACTCTATTAGAGCTTTACCTATGGGGGGATTTTGCGATTTAGAGGACGAAGATGAAAAAAGTAACGATTCAAACTCTTTCGGCAACAAAGCTGTTTGGAAAAGAATTATAATAGTGGCTGCCGGAGCCATTATGAATCTAATCCTTGGCTTTGTTATGATGATGATAATTTTAGGTCAGCAGCCTCGCTTTGCGTCAACTACTATCGCTCAATTTGCCGATGATGCCGTATCTAACCAATCCGGACTTCAGGTTGGCGACGAGATTATTTCAATTGACGGATTATCTACAAACACTTACAAAGACATCGCTTTCGCTTTGACTATGTATAATAATAGTGAGTTTAACATGACAGTTAAACGTGGTGGCGAAAAAGTTAAAATTGAAAATGTTAAATTCGACACAGTAAGCTCTGAGGACGGTAGCTCTCATATTCAGCTCGATTTTAAAGTACAACCTATTGACAAAAACTTTTTCACTTTGATAAAACAAACTTTCTTAGAAACTGTTTCTACTATAAAGGTAACTTACGCAGGATTAATCGGTATGATAAAAGGTAAAATCAGTGTAAGAAATATGTCGGGTCCTGTTGGCATCGCATCCGTTATTAAAGACAGTGCTTCAGAAGGTCTTAAGGTTAATATTTTGGCTGCTATAAACAATGTTCTGGCTATAATGGCTTTGGTTACAATCAGCTTAGGTATTGGAAATTTACTCCCTTTACCTGCTCTTGACGGTGGTAGGCTTGTTTTCCTTTTGTTTGAACTAATATTCAAAAGACAAATTAATCCCAAATACGAAGGCTATATCCACGCCGCCGGATTTATTATTTTGATATTATTAATGATTGCTATAACGTATAGCGATATTCTCCGATTGTTTGGGAGGTAAATAATTTTTATGAGACGCAAATGTAAAACAGTTTATGTTGGAAAAGTTCCTGTTGGAGGAGAGTTCCCTGTCACGGTTCAATCTATGCTTAATGTACCGTGGAACGACGTTGAAGGTAATGTTAAACAAGCGGTCCTCCTTCAAGATTCCGGGTGCGACATAATAAGAATTGCCGTTCCGTGCAAGGAAGCCGTTAAAACTTTATTCGCTGTTAAAAACGCTGTGGATATGCCTGTGGTTGCCGACATCCATTTCGATTACAGGCTCGCTATTGAATCTGTTGGCGCTGGCGCTGACAAAATTAGAATTAACCCCGGAAACATCGGTTGCGAAGATAAAATTAAAGCTGTTGTTAAAGAATGTAAAAACCATAACGTTCCTATAAGAATAGGAGTAAATTCAGGGTCGCTTGAACCTCAAATTTTAAGTACGTATGGAAAGGTTTGCCCTGAGGCAATGGTTCAAAGTGCTCTTCATCATGCAGCTATTCTTGAAAAATTTGATTTTAACGATATCATCATTTCAATGAAATCGTCCGATGTTAAGAACACTGTTGATGCATATAGACTTCTTGCCCATGAATGCTGCTATCCTTTTCATGTTGGTATAACCGAAGCCGGCACTGAAAAATTAGGCGTAATTCGCTCTTTTAGCGGTATTGGCTCGTTGCTTTTAGACGGTATTGGAGACACTATCAGAATTTCTTTAACGGATAATCCTCAAAAGGAAGTTTTGCATGGAATTGATTTACTTAGGGCTTTGGAATTAAAAAATGATGGAATAAGATTTGTGTCTTGTCCAACGTGCGGAAGAACAAACATTGATTTAATAAGTCTTGCTAAAAAAGCCGAGGAGACTCTTAAGGATTGTAAAAAAAATATAAAGGTTGCTATTATGGGATGTGTTGTAAACGGTCCCGGCGAGGCTAAAGATGCTGACATCGGTATTACTGGCGGCAACGGAGTTGGAATAATCTTTAAAAAGGGCGTTGTTGTTAAAAAGGTTGATGAGGCTGATTTACTAGATGAATTAATCAATGAAATTGAAAAAATGTGAGTTAAGGAAAGAATGTTTCTTATGAAAAGTTTTGGCGATATATTTAAAAGCTTTATTAACACCTCTGAATTATCTGATGATATTCTAAGCGGTGAAATACAATCATTAAATCTTGATAAATCTAACAGAACGTTGCAAGTTTTTGTTGCGTTCTGTAACTTTATTAGCGCATCCGATATAGTAGACGCAGAACAAAAATTAATTTCATCTCCGTTGTCGTTAAAAAAGGTTAGTATTGTTCCTGAATATACGGATATTTGTATTGATGAAAAAATTATTAAAAATGTTGTGGGGGAAATAGCCGAAAAAAACACCTGTATTAACGGCATACTAAAAGATGCTGGTTTTTCTATTGATGGCAACAATTTAAGCATTGAGCTAAAGCACGGTGGACACAATTTACTTACTGGCAAGAAAATCGACAAAATGATTAAAAATGAAATTTTTAGCAAATTTAAAACAAATATAAACGTAGATTTTACGGGCGTATTGTCTGTTGATTCGTGTGACGTTAGTAACGTTAAAGTCGAGCAAATTCCAGAAAAAACTAACGCATCCCCACCTCCCCCAAAAAAGAATAAAGCGTCTGCCGCTCCGATTGCTTTACCTCAAACCTTAAAGCATATTAACATACGCTCTGAGGAAAGTCTTCTTCCTATTGTGGACTACTCCTCTGTAAAGCCATTTTACGGAACTGTTGTTAAGGGAACAGCTACTCCTATTAAAAAAATTAACGCTGATACAGGAAGTTGTGTTATATGGGGCGATGTGTTCTCTATAGACGAGCGTACCACACGAGATGGCTCCAAGAAAATTTTCACAATTAACATTACTGACTACACAAGCTCTATGACTCTCAAAGTTATAGAAAACTGCGAAAAAGCTAAAGTTTTTGAAAATCTAAAAAAGGGTTCTACCGTCATCGTTAAGGGGGAAATATCTTACGACAAATATGACCGTGAAATTAATATGCGACCTAAAGCAATTAGTTTAATCGGTAAGGTAAAGGTTGTTGACGATGCTCCTAAAAAGCGTGTTGAGCTCCACTTGCACACCACTATGTCTGCTATGGACGGAGTAACGCCTGTTTCAAACTTAATAGAACGAGCTTATGAATGGGGACATTCTGCTATTGCTGTGACTGACCACGGTGTTGCTCAAGCTTTCCCTGACGCTATGAATACTGTTAATAAAATTAAGAAAAATGGTGGAAATATAAAGGTAATTTACGGCGTTGAGGCTTACTTTGTAAATAATACTGTGCAAATAGTTAAGGGCGAGAGTAAAAATTCTTTCAGCGATGAATTTATTTGTTTCGACATTGAAACTACCGGGCTTAGCGCAGTCAATGACAGGATTACTGAAATTGGTGCTGTTAGAGTTTTAAACGGACAAATTTTAGATACTTTTTGTACTTTCGTGAACCCTAAGGTTCATATCCCTGATAAAATCACTCAAATTACGGGGATAACTGACGACATGGTATCAGACGCTCCCGACGAAAAGCATGCTATCTTAGAATTTATGAAGTTTTGCGGGGAATCTCCCACTTTAGTCGCCCACAACGCTCCATTCGACACTTCTTTTATAATCGCTGCTTCTGAGCGCAACAATATAAACTTTAAATTTTCTTCTATTGACACTGTACCTATGTCTAGGACTTTGTTTAAGGGTCTCAAAAATCACAAGCTTGACACAGTTGGAAATTATCTTAAAATACCCGAATTTAACCATCACAGGGCTTCTGATGACGCTATTGCACTTGCTAATATTTTCGTTAAGATGCTTGAAATAATTAAAAAGGAAAAAGCAATTGACCTTATTGAAGACATAAATACTAATTTGTCTGATACTGATTGTAAAAAGGGAGTGTCTTACCATCAGATAATTCTCGTTAAAAATAAAGTCGGTCTTAAAAATTTGTATAAATTAATTTCTATGGCTCACCTCAATTACTTCTATAAAAAACCTCGTATTCCTAAAAGTGAGTTAATCAAGTTGCGTGAGGGTCTTTTAATCGGGAGTGCCTGCGAAGCCGGTGAACTATTTAGAGCCATTGTTGCCGGACGTCCGTGGAAGGACTTATTAGACATTGCTAAATTTTACGATTATTTAGAAATTCAACCTATTGGTAATAACAATTTTATGATTCGTGAAGGTATTGTGTCGTCGGAGGAGCAGCTAAAAGACTTCAACAGAACCGTCATAAAGCTCGGAGAAGAATTAAATATCCCTGTGGTTGCAACTTGTGATGTACATTTTATGGACCCTAAAGATTCAGAATACAGAAAAATTCTCATGGAGGGACAAGGCTACAAGGATGCAGATAACCAAGCTCCCATTTATTTTAGGACTACTCCCGAAATGCTTAAAGAATTTTCTTACTTGGGCGAGGAAAAGGCTTATGAGGTTGTGGTGGAAAACACAAATAAAATTGCAGAATCTATCGAGGAGGTTTCTCCTATTCCTCCGGGAGTTTTCCCGCCGTTTATCGATGGCGCTGAAGAAGACTTAGTCAGGATTACTTGGGAGCGTACAAAACAAAAATACGGCGACCCTCTTCCTCAAATCGTTTACGACCGCATAGACAGAGAACTATCGTCTATAACTAAACACGGATTTTCTGTGTTGTATATGACCGCTCAAAAGCTTGTTGCCGACTCAGAAGCTCATGGTTATCTCGTTGGGTCCAGAGGCTCTGTTGGCTCTTCTTTCGTTGCTACTATGTCGGGTATATCTGAAGTTAATCCACTTTGTCCTCATTATGTTTGTCCAAAATGCAAGAACAGCGAATTTATTACCGACGGCAGCTATGGTTCCGGGTTCGATTTGCCTGATAAAAAATGTCCAAAATGCGGAACCGATTATTTACGTGATGGTCACGACATCCCGTTCGAAACCTTCCTTGGATTTGACGGCGATAAAACTCCTGATATCGACCTTAACTTTTCAGGCGAATATCAAAATGATGCTCACAGATACACCGAGACTTTGTTTGGTAAAGACAACGTTTTTAAAGCCGGAACTATTGGAACTATCGCCGAAAAAACAGGAATGGGTTTCGTTAAAAAATACGCTGAAGAACACAACATTACTTTACACAAAGCCGAGGCTTTAAGACTTTCTTTAGGGTGTACTGGGGTTAAACGTACAACAGGTCAGCACCCCGGAGGAATGGTTGTTGTGCCGAGAGGAATGGAAGTATATGATTTTTGTCCTGTACAGCGTCCTGCAAACGACCAAACCTCTGAAAACATTACCACTCATTTCGACTTCCACTCAATACATGATACGATTTGTAAGCTTGACGAGCTCGGGCATGATGTTCCCTCCATCTACAGATATCTTGAGGACTACACCGGAATTAAGGTTATGGACGTTTCAATGAGCGACAAAGATGTTATATCTTTATTTACCTCCACAAAAGCTTTAGGCGTTTCCCCTGAAGATATTGACTCTCAAACAGGCACATTCTCCTTACCAGAGGTTGGAACCTCTTTTGTTCGTCAAATGTTAATTGACTCTCAGCCTAAAACCTTTTCCGATTTACTCCAAATTTCGGGACTTTCTCACGGAACCGACGTTTGGCTTGGAAATGCTCAGGATTTAATTAAAAAAGGTATTTGCTCTATATCTGAGGTTATAGGAACTCGTGACAGTATTATGACTTATCTTATGTATAAAGGTCTTGAGCCGAAAATGGCTTTTAAAATTATGGAAATCGTCAGAAAGGGCAAGGCGACAAAACTTTTGACTGATGAACATATAAAAGCTATGAAAGAACACAACGTTCCACAATGGTATATAGATTCTTGTATGAAAATAAAGTATATGTTCCCTAAGGCTCACGCCGCTGCTTACATGATTTCTACACTTCGTCTGGGGTGGTACAAGGTTCACAGACCAATTGAATACTACGCTGCTTATTTTACCGTGCGTGGTGAAGACTTCGATGGTGCGGTTGCCATGCAAGGCAGAAAATCTGTTAGATATAAAATGGACGAAATTATGCAAAAGGGCAAGGAGGCTACTGCTAAAGAGCTTTCTTCATACGCAACACTTCAAATTGCCAATGAAATGATGGCTAGAGGAATTGAATTGTTGCCGATTGATTTATATAAATCGGATTCATACAAATTCATAGTTGAAAACGGTAAAATCAGACTCCCCTTCTCTTCGCTTGCAGGTGTTGGCGTTTCTGCCGCTAAAAGTCTTGAGGAGGCAAGAAAGGGTGGAAAATATTTATCTATTGAAGATTTACAATCTAGGGCTAAGGTCACTAAAGCTGTAATCGAAACTCTTAAAGAGGCTAACGTATTAAAAAATCTTCCGGTTAGCAGTCAAATGTCTTTCTTCTAGCCGCTCATTTTAATTTTAAGGAGGTCACATATCTATGGTAAATCAAAGGTTTAAGGGACATTTCATTTTAATCACTTACGCTATTTTATTATGTTTTGCTCTTCTTAATTCTTCGTATATATGGGGATTTGTAAATAAGTGGTTTGCGGTGCTTGCTCCGTTTATTTATGGATTTGTAATCGCTTATTTAATAAACTTCCCTTACAAGTTTTTTCAAGACAAAATTTTTAAACCTCTTTTTAAAAACAAACGTAATAATAAAAAACTTATTAATGTATCGGCTATGGTGTCGGCTTACTGCGTTATATTAGGAATTTTCGTGTTTTTGATGCTTATTATTGTCCCTGAAATAGTTTCTAGTCTACAGCAATTTTTCTTCAATCTTCCACAATATATAACATCATCGTCTGAGTTTGTGGATTCTATCGAGAAAAGGTTTAATATCGACATTTTGACTTACGAACAGACCAACAAAATTTTAAACACTGTTTCAGGAAACATAGACCGTTTTACAGATACTTTATTTCCAAGTGTTTTTAACTTCACCAAAAGCTTTACTTTAGGCATATATAATTTTGCTATAGGATTAATTATTTCAATGTATCTCATTGGGTCTAAAGACAAACTTATTAATCAGCTTAAACTTATTATATATACTTACATTCCTAAAAATACCGTAAATAAAACTTATCAAATTTTAAGGCTATCCCACAACACATTCGGTAATTTTTTAGCAGGTAAGGTTCTGGATTCTCTAATTATTGGGATTCTCTGTTTCATTGGAATGAAAGTACTTGGTATTCCATACGATTTGATTATTAGTACTTTAGTGGGAGTTACCAATATTATTCCTTTTTTTGGTCCGTTTATCGGGGCTGTGCCGAGTATACTTATATTACTGCTCGTTGACCCTGTTAAGGCTTTGTGGTTCACTATATTTATCTTGATTTTACAGCAAGTTGACGGAAATATAATAGGTCCTAAAATTTTAGGTAACTCCGTTGGAATATCCGGTCTTTGGATTATGTTTGGCGTTATAATCGGTGGCGGATTATTCGGTTTTATGGGTATGATAATCGGAGTTCCAGTGGTTGCGGTTTTATACACAATGATAAGCGAACACATTAAAAAACTTCATTCAGAAAAAGATACACTATAAATTTATAGTGTATCTCTTTTTTAGCTCTTAAACACATTTTTTATATTATTTACTGTTGCTTGAGCATCAGAATTATTCACCTGTTTTTGCTTACCTTCGTGGTCTGTTGTGTAATTTTCTTTATATATTATCTCAGATATAGGAATAATATTGTAGCCCTCTTCGGTTATCGCATCGAGTATTTTCGGAAGTGCTTCAGGAGTATTCTTAGCGCCATTATGCATCAATATGATTGAACCCGGCTTTATTTTACTCTTTATTCTTTTTACCATTTCTTCTGCTGTAGGGTCTTTCCAGTCCAGACTGTCAACATCCCACTGGATACAATGTACTTTGGTTTCTTCCGCCACATCAATAACATCGTTATTATAATCTCCGTAAGGTGGGCGAAATAGTATTGGTCTTTTACCTGTGATTTGCTCTATCTTGTTGTTACAGTCGTTTATTTGAGCAATCATTTTGTCTTTCGGCAATTTAGTCATGTGGGGGTGAGTGTCGGAGTGGTTCCCAACATCATGTCCCGCATCCGATATGGCTTTAACCGATTCAGGGTATTTATCTACCCAATTCCCTACCAAGAAGAACGTACTCTTCACATTATGTTCAGCTAAAATATCAAGTAAAGTCTGAGTTTGCTCGTTTCCCCACGCCGCATCAAACGATATACTTACAACTTTATCTTGTCTGTCAACACAGTAAATTGGTATTTTCTTGCCCTTACACGCCGCATTTACAAACATCCCTATACCATGAAATGACATTGCCAAAGTAAGTATTCCCGTAATAAAACAGCTCGCAATTATAATTAATTTTTTCCTTGTAACAATAAAAAAACGCATATTAACATCCTCCTCAATTTATCTATATGAAGAGTCTTCCAAAATTAGAATTAAATAACAAACAGAAACTCTAACAAAAAATTAATTTTTTATTTTGGAAATTAGTGTTGACATATTTTAATTTATGTGTTATCCTATAAAGCGTTATAAGTGTTTGTTCAGTAACTTGGAGGGGTGTCCGAGTGGTTTAAGGAGCTAGTCTTGAAAACTAGTGATCCCGCAAGGGACCAAGGGTTCGAATCCCTTCCCCTCCGCCATTTTTATTGGAGAAGTACTCAAGTGGCTGAAGAGGCTCCCCTGCTAAGGGAGTAGATCGGGTTAACCGATGCGAGGGTTCAAATCCCTCCTTCTCCGCCATAAGCTTTAGCTAGAATTGTAATTAATTTGCAGTTCTAGCTTTTTTGTGTTTACAAAACAATAAAAATAGGTAAAGCTCCACAAATCATGCTTTACCTACTTTATTTATCAAAAGTTTTTTATTACCATGCAAAGAAAAGATAGCTTTCACACTTAGAAACAATTCCCAAATTTACACCTACAAATCTATTGCCTGATTTACCATAAATTGGTTTTGTTTCTGAGTCAACAAATGTATATCTTCCATCATCTGTTGTTCGTTGATTGACAACTGTTTTATGACCTGTAACATTATTGCAGAAAACCGTTACATCAGTGCTAGTACTAATACGGCAGTTTGTCACTTCACCAAGCCTAGCATTGTATCCAACTATTCCACCAGCAGTTGAACCTATCGCTTTAACACTACATGAAGCATTTCTACATTTAATTACTTTACCTGCATTATATCCAACTATACTTCCAACATAATTGCGACCTACAATTTCAGCTTTTGGTCCAAACCAAGTATCATATATTGTTAAATCGCTTACGCAACCATCAACATCTAAAAATCTTATAAAACCTACGTAATCAAGATTTTCACAATTCACCTTTAAATTTGATATTTTGTAACCATTTCCGTTAAAATAGCCGTTAAAATAAGTATTTTTATTTCCTAATGGTGTAAACCCTATTCCATTGAAGTCAAGATCTTCCATCAAACGTATTTCACAACCAGTGTAATCATTGCCGTCTAAAATAGAATCCGATATATTAAGAAGATCTCTTTCGGTGTGAACCTCATAAACAGTATCCATTTTAGCATGTGGTCGCTTAGCACTAACTTCAAAACCTTCACCAAACATATTTACAGCCATTGACAAAACAAGCGCAGCAACTGCAAAAAGTTTTATTTTTCTCATGTTCCAAAACTCCTTTACAAATCTTTCAAAAACAAAATCTTACATCATCATATTACCATATTATTGATAAAATGTCAAGTGATTTTAAATATCGGATTAATTTTAGATATAAATTTAAAATTATAGTAATTCGTAACTTAAATAATAGTACACTTTTATAATTTTTTAAAGTAAAAACACTGAGATTAATAAAAAAATCTCAGTGCTAACATTTGGTGGACTCGAAGGGACTCGAACCCTTGACCTCTCGCGTGTGAGGCGAACGCTCTAACCAGCTGAGCTACGCGTCCAAAACAAAAAAATGACTTCCGTTAAAAACGAAAGTATAAGAATGGTGACCCGGACGAGAATCGAACTCGTGTTACCGCCGTGAAAGGGCGGTGTCTTAACCGCTTGACCACCGGGCCACGTAACTTTTATTATAAGATGGTAGCGGCAAATGGATTCGAACCATCGACACTCCGGGTATGAACCGAATGCTCTAGCCAACTGAGCTATGCCGCCATACAACCCATCCGCTTTATTATTATAGCATCATAAATATCTGCTTGTCAACACTAATATTCAATTTTTTTACTTTTTTATGTTTTCCCTCTAAATACCTTTTGAAATTAATGTTTTTTAGTATATTTGCTAATAGCGCTACCTTTTATCTTCTCTCAAAGTTACTTTTTGCTTTTAATCTAAAAAGTCTTTTAATTTTTTACTCCTGCTTGGATGTCTCAATTTTCTTAAAGCTTTAGCTTCTATCTGTCTTATGCGCTCTCTCGTCACATTAAATTCTTTTCCTACTTCCTCCAGTGTGCGAGCTCTGCCGTCTATTAACCCAAACCTCATTCTAAGTACTTTTTCTTCTCTTGGGGTAAGAGTGTCTAAAACTTGCAATAACTGCTCCTTTAGCAGTACTTGCGACGCTGCATCTGCCGGAGCGGGAGCATCACTGTCTTGAATAAAGTCGCCTAAGTGACTGTCTTCTTCCTCGCCAACAGGCGTTTCCAAAGACACCGGGTCTTTCGACGCTTTTATAACCTCTTTAACCTTTTCAGCCGGAATATTCAACTCCTCTGCTACTTCTTCAACGGTCGGCTCCTGACCATTATTATGGAACAGCTGACCCGACACCCTTTTTACTTTATTCATAGTTTCAACCATGTGTACAGGTATACGTATCGTCCTTGCTTGGTCAGCTATTGCTCTTGTTATTGCTTGACGTATCCACCATGTAGCATATGTTGAAAATTTAAATCCCTTAGAATAATCGAACTTCTCAACGGCTTTTATAAGACCTAAATTCCCCTCTTGAATTAAGTCTAAAAGCGTCATTCCCCTGCCCAAATACCTTTTGGCTATGCTAACTACTAATCTTAAATTGGCTTCGGTTAATCTCTTTTTGGCTCTTTCGCTTCCTTCTGATATCTTTATCGCCAAATCTATTTCTTCTTCTGCTGTTAAAAGCGGTATCATACCAATGTCCTTTAAATAAACCTTTATGGGGTCTTCAACATTCACCCCTTCGTTTACTCCAACGTAGTCGTTTTGATGAGCGTCGGACTTCACATCAAATGATATATCATCAATAGGTGATTCATCAAACCCCTCAACAATTTTAACCCCCATAGACTCCATTGAATCATACAAATCTTCTATTTGGTCTGGGTCAAAATCCAAATCACCCATCGCGTCTAATATCTCGTTTGTACTAATTTCACCAGAAGCTTTCCCGTGTTTTACTAAATCGTTTATAACTTCTTCTTTCTTGTTCTCTTTATTTGTTATTTCGTCGCTCATTTTTATACCTCCTGAAAACACTCTACTTCTTTATTTCCTTCAATTTATTTATATATTCACATATTTCTGAAACGTCAGTTTTCGACACATCTTTTAAATTTTGTTTTTCCTTTTCCTGCTTTATAACAGATATATATTCTCGAACTGCGTCATCGCTCCCCGAGCCGGGAACGTAACCACATATCAATTTTGCGATACGACCTGTTTCTTCAAGAGTGAACCCCTTAGCCGATATATTAGTAACATCGAGCACTCTTTCTTCTTCTGATAATTCTCGAATTGCTTTACAAACTCTCCTGTTAAACTCTGTTACAAACATATCTTCTGAAATTTCAGATAATATTTTTTTAACTTTATCTTGGTTGTTTGCCAAGTAAGACAATAGCATTTCTTCAGCACTCGTTGCCCGTAAATTAAGTTTTTTCTCCGGGTTTACTTTATCATTCTGCGCTGATAGATTGTTTACCACTGTTTTAAATTCCTTTTTTCTATTATTTTTCTGCAACGTCTTTTTATACTTATTTACTTGCATTAATATAGGAATTTTCTCAATTCCTATTTCCTCGCTCAATCTCCCCACGTATATTTCTCTTTCTATGTAATTATCAAGCTCGGCTAAAATTTTAGATGCCTCTGTGAGGTATTTCACCTTATCGTCTGACTTACTCAAATCAAATCTTGACCTTAATTTTTGTAGCCTATATTCCACGTCGTTTTTAGAGTCTTCGATTATTTTCTTAAATCTGACAGGTCCTTCCTCGCCATACATCTTCATAAATTCATCTGGGTCTTTCCCTCTTGGAATCGAAATAATTCTAACTTCAACCCCACATTCTCTGAATATATTTATTGCTCTGTTTGCCGCCTTTTGACCTGCCTCATCAGAATCGTAACACACTATCACTTCTTCTGCGTATCTCGACATCACTTTTGCTTGTTCTGAAGTCAGCGCCGTCCCTAAAGTTGCAACAGTATTTTTAAACCCTGCCTGATGAAGCGCTATAACGTCCATGTAGCCCTCGGCGAGAATTAACTGTCCGCTGGTGTTAGTTTTAGCAAAATTAAGCGCAAACAGATTAACACTTTTTTTAAACACCGGCGTGTCAGACGTGTTTAAATATTTAGGTTTGCCATCGCCAAGAAGTCTTCCCCCAAACGCCACGACATTTCCCCTAACGTCTATTATCGGATACATTACTCTGTCAACAAATCTATCAATTATCCGACCGCTCCGTGTTTTAAACGCCAAGTTTGCCATTACAATACTTTCGCTGTCATAACCCTTGCTTTTCAGGTAATTTACAAGCCCATACCTTGAATTTGGAGAATATCCCAAACCAAATGTTTTTATTGTTTTTATTTTTAATCCTCGATTGAGCAAATATCTCATGGCACCTTTCCCGCTTTCGCAGCAAAGCATATGGTGGTAAAACCTTGCCGCCTGACGGTTAATTTCATATATAGCCATCTTTTGTTTATGCACAGCATCATCGTGATTGTTTATCGGCATTTCTATTCCGGCTCTGTCTGCCAAAAATTTTACCGCTTCCATATAATCGAGTTTTTCGCAAAGTCTTATGAAGGTTATAACATCGCCGCCGGCTCCGCAGCCAAAACAATAAAACGAGCTACTGGATGGGTAAATATAAAACGATGGCGTCCTCTCTGAATGGAAGGGACATAAGCCTATTAAATTTCTTCCTCTGCGTTTCAAGCTTACGTAACTTGAAATCACATCTGTTATATCATTTTTATATTTTAGTTCTTGTATGAACTCGTCTGTAAGGCTCATCCAATTCCACCATCCCACTCCTGCTCTTACATCCACATTGACCCGCTATATCTTCCAAGATTTTGGTATGAATATGTCTTCAAACAATTTTATAGCATACTTATCCGTCATTCCGGCTATATAATCACAAACCGCTCTGTCAATTCCGTCACGCTCAGCAACCGCTCTTATTTCACTCGGAAGCTTCTTGCTGTTCTTTCTGAAGTAATTGTAAAGTCCCTCTATTATATACGGCACTTTCCTTTCTTCAGCCTTAGCTAAGTCACTTAAATACACCTTTTCATACATAAATTTATGTATATGACTAAAAGTAACTTCCACCTCTTCAGACATTCTCAGCTGTCCATCACCGCTATTGTCTATCAAAGAATTAACAAGAGTATCTATCCTCTGAGAAACTCCGCAACCTAGCACATTTCCACATTCCTTTAGTATCTCTTCTTTTTTTAGTACTCCCGCTCTAATAGCATCGTCTATATCGTGGTTTATATAGGCTATTCTGTCTGATATTCTAACTACTTTTCCTTCAAGAGTGTATGCTTGTCTGCCTTTGGTATGACATATTATTCCGTCTTTTACTTCCTCGCTTAAGTTTAAGCCTTGTCCACCTTTTTCAAGCAAATCAACCACTCTTACGCTTTGTTCGTAATGTCTAAAACCCCGGCTATAAATATTGTTAAGAGCCTCTTCTCCGGCATGTCCGAAAGGAGTATGCCCTAAGTCATGACCCAAAGCTATAGCCTCTGTTAAATCCTCGTTTAAGCGAAGTGCCCGTGCTATCGTGCGCGCCACTTGAGATACTTCTAATGTATGCGTCAGTCTCGTCCTGTAATGGTCACCGTCCGGCGAGATAAATACCTGTGTCTTATGTTTAAGACGTCTAAATGCTTTGCTGTGTATAATTCTGTCTCTGTCGCATTGATACACAGTCCTTATACTGCATTCCTCTTCTTTTTTATCCCTTCCCCTACTGTTTACTGACAACATCGCATATTTACTTAATATTTCACATTCTATCTGTTCAGTACGTTCACGTATATTCATTTTTACACACTCCACCAATTATACATATTAACATATTTTTTTCAATATGTAAAACTGAAATACAAAAATAATATAATCTATTTAAAAGAACAATACCTCTCATCTAAAACTTCCATCAAAATTTCGCCTGAAGAAAGCTCATTAAGCTTTTTTTCGAGTTTATCGTATTGTCCTGTTTCCACGCTTAAATTCACCGTAACATTTTCAAGAAACTCTGTGTTGTTAATTATCGTCTCAAAATTTTTTAAAACATTTTCCACTTTTCCATATATGCCGTAAGCCACTTCCGCCCTAACGATTTTACACTTTTTCATAACCACAATTTTACTGTTTTCAACCGCCAGTTTTGCCCCCTTGGAGTAAGCCCTAACAAGACCTCCCGTTCCCAGCAATATTCCACCGAAGTACCTCGTGATTACAACCACTATATCCTGAACCTCAACACCCTTCAGCACATTAAGTACCGGTATTCCCGCCGTTCCTTGCGGTTCACCATCGTCTGAATATCTTTCTATTTGCTGATTTCTTATCCTGTATGCGTAAACATTGTGTTTCGCATCCCAGTGCTTGCTGCTCACATTTTTTATATATTCGTTTGCTTCCTCCTCGCTTTTTATCGGACAACAATAGCATATAAACCTCGAACGTTTCTCAACAAACTGCGTTACTGTTTCTTCTTTTATAGTTTTATATTGTTCCACAAACTCTCTCCCCAATATAAAATCCACAGGCGACGCAAATTAATCTTGCGTCGCCCAAAATTCAGCTTAGATAAAATTCAGCCTTCAAACAATTCAAATTAATGTTGTTTTTCAGCCTGCTTTTCAACACGTTTATAGAACTTATCAATACGTCCGCCTGTGTCAACAAGCTTTTGTTTTCCAGTAAAAAACGGATGGCATTTGTTGCATATATCTACGCTTATATTTTCCTTTGTAGATTTAGTTTCTATAACATTTCCACATGCACATTTTATTACTGTTTCTTTATACTCTGGATGTATTCCTTCTTTCACAAAAATCACCTCTCTAGTTCGCATAAAAATACTTCTACATTATATCACAGTATTTCAAAATATGCAACCATACTTTATTGTATATTTTAAGATTTCGATTTCGAAAATTTATTAGCGTTATCAATAAAACCAACAAATTCGCTACGTGCCGAATTCGTAATAATCTTAATAAGCAAATCTCTTCTTTGCTCTAAGATTTTGTCCCCCACCGTTTCATCCTTTAAATCTTCGTATTCAACTGTTTCGCCCTCTAAAACTTCTTTAAAAATTTCGTCCATTAAATCTAAAAGGGCTCCATCATTAGAACCATAACCCTCACAAATTGATTTAAAACTATAAGACAAGTTTAATTTTAAAGCTTGTTTGGTGTCTTCTTCCACCTTATCTCTTAAACACTCATACTTGCTGTCATCATCTAAGAAATTTTTTATGGTTGCCTCCACAGGCTCTTTTAAATTTGAATATTTTTGTTCATCTTTAAGGGTTTCAAGCATAACACTTTTTAAAGAATCTTTCAACTTTTGATATCCTAACTTGTCGTTTTCAAATTCTTCGTTTAATAGTTTTTCTGCAACATCTCCCACAGATTTTATCGAAACATTATACTTCAGTACCTCAGCAGCAGATTTATATTTTGGGTCATTTTTTAAATCCTCTTGAACATCTCTACAAAATGAATTTTGAATTAAAAGCCTACATCTTAAACAATCTTCCACAGATTTATTTTCTGCTATATCATCCACAACCTCTTCAACAGCCTTTTTTGCCAATTCATTTTTCAAAATACTTTTTAAAGAATCGTAATCTGAAGTGGCTTCAAGCATTTCTTTAGTGGCTTTTTTCAAGGGATTTTTTACAGCATTAATTAAAATTTTATCCTCTAATATCGAAACACATTCTTTATTATGTCTGTAAATATCATGTGTTAAGTCAAAATTATCTTTTGAATCTATAAGGTACTTTTGGTCTGGGTATATTAAGCAATCATACATCTTACTTATATGCCACACAGAAGCATTACGAACACGAATTGCATTTATAGAACGACAATCTTTTAAAAGATCTCCAAGCTTTGCTACCTTATCTTCATCAGAAAAACTGCTCTTTACAATTTCAGCAAATAAATTTCTACTTTGTCTTTCATTATAAATATCCACACGTTCATAATTTTTATAACTAACAACACCTCTTTTATAGGCATCTAATAAATCTTGTTGATACATTAATCTAACTAAAAATTTCTCTGAGTTTTCGCCATTGCCACACATAAAAATTATTGACTTTTTCAAGGCAGATGCAGGTTCTTTAAAATTTAAATCGTTATATACTTTAGTCAATTCGTCGGCAAAATTTTTTTGCCTCACTTTGATATTACCACTAATATTATTAATAATTTGAGAAAAAACCATATTAGCTTCTGATAATACGTCAAAGCTTTCCTTTGTTTTTTGTATTGCAATTTCACGTTTCTCCCTGAGCGTACTGCCTTCTAACGAAGAAATATCAATCCTAGAATCCAAATAACCCAAAGCATTAAATCCTAATTTTTCGCACGCCGAAACTTTGCACACTAACCCACAGCTAAAAATTGAGGTGGACATTAGTAAAATTGAAAAAAATCTTTTATTATATTTTTGTGCCAAAATTTTTCTCCCCTTATTTTTTAGTCGTTGACTTCAAGCTCTGTCTTGCTTTTCTGATTTCCGTTAAACCTGATGTTAATATTTGGTCCGTTTCGTTCATTAAGTTGTTAACATACTCATTAGCAGCCATTCTCATTTCTCTAGCCCTAGTTTCTGCCTCCTCAAGCATAGCTTTTGCCCTTGCCTCGGCTTGCTTTAATATTTCGCTTTGACTTGCTAATGCTCTAACTTTTTCCTCCGTGTTTCTTACTATCGCATCGGCTTCTTCTTTGGCATCTCTTATTATGTCGGTCCTATCCGATACTATGCTTTTTGCCTGACGTATTTCTTGAGGTAGTCTTAATCTTATGTCTTCTATAATTCTTTTCACTTCTTCTGAGTCTATTATTGTTTTCCCGCCTGTTAACGGTAAATGCCAAGACGACTCCAACACATCTTCCAATTCATCAATTAAACTATCAACATTTTTACTAGCGTCCAATTTTATCTCTCCTTATAAATAATTAACATTCCTATACACATTTAAACTTATCTTTCCATAATTATACTGTCTTAAAAGACAAAATCTCTCAACTTCTTTCAAAACAGCTTCTCCCTTAGGCGTTTCAGTGATTATAATGCCATCTTCAGCCGTTATATCAGGTAGCTTTAAAAGAGCCTTATTAAGCACATCCGAACCATACGGAGGGTCAAGAAAACAAATGTCAAACTTAGCACTTGCGTTTTCAGCGTAAGCAACGGCATCGCTGTTTATAACCGTAATACGTTCATCTAATCTGGATTTTGAAACATTCCTTTTAATCACATCTATAGACTCTCTTCGACAGTCAACAATTATCGCCTTACTCGCTCCCCTACTGACAGCTTCTATACCCATTTGACCTGTTCCGCCAAATAAATCCAAAAAAGTTTTGCCCTCAATATCGAACTGAATAATATTGAACAAAGACTCTTTGACCTTATCGGTTGTTGGTCTTACGGCGTCACTATTAACTTCATCTAATTTCAAGCCTCGTGCCGTCCCCGAAATCACACGCACTTTTAACATCCTCCCGCCAACAAATTACAATAAACCTTATAATTTAGTTGCTTAATATATTAAAACACATTTTTTTACATATTGTCAACAATAAATTAAGCAAAGCTAAACTATATATAAAACCACACTTATTCTTCGTAATTTACAATTTCTATTCCTTCAATAATAACGTCTTGTAAAGGTTTGTTGTTTGAATCCGTTTCCACAGTCGATATCTTTTTAACAACGTCTAAACCTTCAAACACTTGACCAAATACCGTATGTCCCGTTCCGGCAGTACTATAATAACCGTCTAAATTGGGGTTCCCTCCGTTTTTCTCGTACAGACTTTTATATTTATCTGTTACCTTTTCCATGTCTAGGGTTGTTCCATACATTTTTGTAAATCTATCTTTATTTTGCTTGTAAACATCATATGCTTGAGAAAAATTGTCCCACCCCCTGAAATCCTCAGGTTCTTCATAATTTATGAAAAATTGACTTCCGTTTGTATTTGCTCCTCTGTTCGCCATGGACAGTGCTCCTGTTACATTTAAAAGGTCCTTAGAAAACTCATCTTCAAAGTCTTTGCCCCATATACTTTCTCCTCCAACTCCTGTTCCTTGTGGGTCACCGCCTTGTATCATAAAGTTTTCTATTACTCTGTGAAATATCAAACCGTTGTAATAACCGTTTTTAGAATGTGTTACGAAATTTTCCACAGCCTTGGGCGCCGCCTCAGGGAAAAATCTTATTTTAAAGCTTCCTTGGTTTGTTTTTACAACTGCTATTTCCTCACCTTTTTTAGGTTTTTCTAACTGATATCCTATCATACTATCATCTACTCCCTCTGAACTTTTTTGCGTGTCGTTCTTGCCGCAGCCGGGCAATAATATTGCGCACACACACGCTAACAATATAAAATATGCTTTTTTCATTTTTGCGTATTCCTTTCACGTTGAATTTCCATCACAAAACATATTTTATTATACTTAATTTTCCGTTTTTATGCAACCCACTCAATGTTAAACATAATTAAAAAGGTACCTAATTAATAGATACCTTTTTTATATTACATAAGATGTATTACTGCCACAACACCTGCAAAAACTATAGATACCATTGATGTTAACTTAATGAGTATGTTTATTGCCGGTCCTGAAGTGTCTTTAAACGGGTCGCCAACTGTGTCTCCAACAACTGCTGCCTTGTGAGCATCTGACCCTTTTCCGCCATGATTTCCGGCTTCTATAAATTTCTTTGCATTGTCCCATGCTCCGCCTGAGTTTGCCATCATTACCGCCAGAACAAATCCTGATACAGTTGTTCCTGCCAATAATCCTGCTACTCCGTTTACTCCCAATATAAGTCCTACAACTATCGGTATTACTACTGCTAAAATTGCCGGAGGCAACATTAATTTTTGAGATGAGCGTGTACATAAATCTACGCATGATGCGTAATCCGGTTGAGCTGTTCCTTCCATAAGACCCTTTATATTTTTAAACTGTCTTCTTACTTCATGAACTATACTTTGAGCTGCTTCTCCAACAGCTTCCATCGTCATAGAAGCGAATAAGAACGGCATCATTGCTCCGATGAACAATCCCACTAATACCGGAGGGTTAGTTATGTTCAAATTAAACTTCATGTTTGGCGCAATTATAGAAACTTCTGATATGTAAGCTGCTATAAGAGCTAAAGCTGTTAGTGCTGCTGAACCTATTGCAAAACCTTTTCCTGTTGCTGCTGTGGTGTTTCCGAGAGAGTCAAGAGCGTCTGTTCTCTTACGAACGTCTTCACCCATTTGAGCCATCTCTGCTATTCCGCCTGCGTTGTCAGCAATCGGACCATAAGCATCTGTAGCCAATGTAATTCCAAGCGTAGATAACATTCCTACTGCTGCCACACCTACTCCGTAAAGACCTTTGTCAAAGCTTGATGCGTCTAATATATTTCCTCCGCAAGCGAAGAAACTGATTATTACCGCTGCTCCAACTATAACTACAGGCCATACTGTCGACATCATTCCCAAAGAAAGTCCGCCGATAATTACTGTTGCTGGTCCTGTTTCTGAGGTTTCAGATAACTTTTTAGTTGGTTTATAAGTGTCTGATGTGTAATACTCTGTAGTAAATCCTATGAGCATTCCTGCGATAAGACCCGCTATAATTGCGAAAAATACGCCCATATTGTTAGGCAAAATCATATTTACTACGAAATATGATGCAACTGCAATTATTCCTGCGCTTATGTAAGTTCCCGTACGAAGTGCCTTTAAAAGCGTTTTCTGACTTGCGTTTTCGTTTGTTCTTATAAAGAATGTTCCTATTATAGAGGCGATTACTCCTAATGCCGCTAAAAGCATTGGTATTGCCATACCCTTCATGCCGAAGCCTGCTGCCACTGCCAATGAACTTGTTGATACTATCGAACCAACATATGATTCATACAAGTCTGCTCCCATTCCTGCAACGTCTCCAACATTGTCTCCAACGTTGTCAGCGATAACTGCCGGGTTTCTTGGGTCATCTTCAGGGATGCCTGCTTCAACCTTTCCAACAAGGTCTGCTCCAACGTCTGCAGCCTTCGTGAATATTCCTCCGCCAACTCTTGCGAAAAGAGCCATACATGATGCACCCATTCCGAATGTCAACATATTTGAAGTTATATTCTGAATTACGAGTGCTTCTGATTTAATTGTTTGAACTGATGTGTACCAATATCTCAAGAAGAAATACCACATTGATAAATCAAGTAAGCCCAATCCAACAACCACAAAGCCCATTACTGCTCCTGCGGAAAATGCTATTCTTAAACCTTTGTTCAGACTCTCCTTAGCTGCAAAAGCGGTACGATTGTTAGCCATAGTTGCTGTTTTCATTCCTATAAATCCTGATAGTGCTGAGAAAAATCCACCCGTTAAAAATGCGAATGGTACGAAATTATTCACGTATCCCATCATTGACAGCGTAAATAAAACCACGAACACTACCGCAAAAAATATAGACACACCTTTGTATTGTCTTTTCAAATAAGCGCTTGCGCCCTCTCTTATTGCCTTAGCAATTTCTATCATTCTGTCCGTTCCCTCGGGCTGGCTTTTTACTTTGCTAAACTGCATATATGCAAAGCCCAATGATATTAAAGAGCCCAGTGCTACTAACCACATAACATCCATTTAATCTCATTCCCAACTTATTAAATTTGCAATATTAATTGCTCCCTCTTAAACTTTAGCAGTTCATTTAAGGACGAAGCGTACTCAATATTCTAAACTTAGAATTGTCGAGTACACCTCTTTCCTGCAAAAATTTATTTCTTTTCTTCGGGTTCTTTTGCTTCTGCTTTGTTGTTTTCAAAGTCAACTAGCTCTATTACTGCCATTTCTGCTCCGTCACCACGGCGTGGACCTAACTTAGTTATCCTTGTGTATCCGCCGTTTCTGTTTTCATACTTTGGAGCTATTTCTTCAAATAGCTTTCTCACTACTTCTTTCTTTGTTACAAAAGCAAATACCATACGTTTGTGATGTAATGAATCAACCTTAGCTATTGTTATCATTTTCTCTGCCATTGCACGAACTTCTTTTGCTCGTGATAAGGTTGTTTCGATTTTACCGTTTTCCAATAAGAATGTTACTAATGCTCTTAGCATTGCTATTCTGTGAGCCGTAGCTCTTCCTAATTTCCTTTTTCCGGACATTGATTTCACTCCTTTAACAATTAATTTATTCTGTTATTTTACTCATGTGATTCACTTAATGATAAGCCTAATGAATGTAACTTAGCGATTACCTCATCGAGTGATTTTCTTCCTAAATTACGAACTTTCATCATGTCTTCTTCTGTCATGTTCGTTAAATCTGCTATATTATTTATTCCTGCTCTCTTCAAGCAATTGTATGAACGCACAGACAATTCAAGTTCGTCTATTGTTATGTCTGGTGAACCAGTAAAGCTAGGAGCTTTCTTTTCTACCATTATGTCCATATCGTAATTCTTTTCAGAAAGACCCATAAATAAATTCAAATGTTCGATAAGTACACGAGCAGCTAGCGACATCGCTTCATCTGCCAGTATCACGCCGTTTGTCCATACCTCTATGCATAATTTGTCATAGTCCGTAATTTGACCAACACGTGTATTTTCAACATTGTAGTTCACCTTTAATATAGGTGTGTATATTGAATCTACAGGCAATACTCCTATAACGTTTTCCGTGCTCATAGCCCTGTTTCTTTCTGCTGAAACATAGCCTCTTCCCTTGTCAAGCACTATTTCCATATGAAGTTTTGCGTCTTCGCCAAGCGTTGCTATGTGAAGTTCCGGATTTATGATTTGAACTTCGCTGTCACAAATTATCATTCCCGCTGTTACTTCGCATTCGCCTTCAGCGTCTATTTCAACTGTCTTTGGACCATCGCAATCTAAATTCGCTATAAGATTTTTTATGTTTAAAATAATCTCCGTTACGTCTTCCTTTACTCCGGGAACGGTTGAAAATTCATGCATAACTCCATCGATTTTAACTGACTTTGCTGCTACACCCGGCAATGATGAAAGAAGTACTCTTCTTAAACTGTTGCCTAATGTGTTACCAAAGCCTCTTTCCAGGGGCTCAACCACAAACTTACCATAAGTACCATCTTCGGAAATTTCTTCCGTACTAATCCTAGGTTTTTCTATCTCTAACATCAAATCCTCCTCAACACTTTCAACAAGGACCTTCCCTTTAAAATGTTAGTCATGCTGCGACAACTGCATTATTTGGAGTACAACTCGACGATAAGAGTTTCTTCTACTTCTAGGTCGATGTCCTCACGTTTTGGTAAAGCCACTATCTTTGCCTCGTATGACTCAGCTTTTGTCTCTAACCATTGCGGTACCGGACGTGAACCATTTGCCTCTACAAGACTCTTGAATTTTTCACTGCTACGACTCTTTTCGCTTATTGAAACAACATCTCCAACGCTTACTAAGTAAGACGGTATGTCTACTCTTCTTCCGTTTACCATAAAGTGTCCGTGAACAACCAGTTGCCTGGCTTCGGCTCTTGAGCTTGCCCAACCTAAGCGATATACTACGTTGTCTAGTCTCGTTTCAAGAATTGCAAGTAAGTTTTCACCTGTCTTGCCTTCCTTCACACGTGTTGCTAAATCGTAATAATGCCTAAATTGTTTCTCTAAAACGCCATAATAACGTCTTGTTTTTTGCTTTGCTCTTAACTGCAAACCATATTCAGATACTTTCTTACGTCCTTGACCGTGTTGACCCGGTGCGTAAGACCTCCTTGATATTGCACATTTGCCTGTATAACATCTTTCTCCCTTGAGGAAAAGTTTTTGTCCTTCTCTGCGGCATATTCTGCACACAGCTCCTGTATATCTTGCCATATTACTTAATTACACCTCCTATTTTATTTATTAAACGCGTCTTCTTTTTGGCGGACGGCATCCATTGTGTGGTATTGGAGTAACGTCTTTTATCATTGTTACTTCTAGTCCGGTTGCTTGTAAAGCTCTGATTGCTGCTTCACGACCTGCACCCGGTCCCTTTACATAAACATCAACTGATTTCATTCCATGTTCCATAGCTGCTTTTGCTGCTGTTTCCGCTGCTGTCTGAGCTGCGAATGGAGTTGATTTCCTTGAACCTCTGAAACCTAGTCCTCCTGCACTTGCCCATGACACTGCGTTTCCTTGTACGTCTGAAATTGTTACGATTGTATTGTTAAATGTTGACTGAATATGTGCTGAACCTTTGTCTATATTTTTACGTTCACGACGCTTACGTGTTACAGTTTTTTTAACAACTGCCATTAGTTCCTTCCTCCCTTATTCCTACTATTTCTTTTTATTTGCTATTGTCTTTTTAGGACCTTTTCTTGTACGAGCATTCGTCTTTGAGCGCTGTCCTCTTACGGGGAGTCCTTTTCTGTGGCGAATTCCTCTGTAACAACCGATTTCTATTAATCTCTTTATTGCCATTGCATTGTCTCTGCGTAAATCTCCCTCTACCACGCAGTTATGGTCTATATATTCCCTTATCTTAGCAACATCTTCTTCTCCTAAATCTCTAACTCTTGTGTCAGGATTTATACCTGTTGCAGCGATAATGTCGTTTGAAGTTTTTCTTCCTATACCGAAAATATAGGTTAAAGCGATTTCAATTCTTTTATCTCTTGGCAAATCAACACCTGATATACGTGCCATTAATTACTACACCTCCAAATTTGTATAACATCTAAATTCCGACTATCCTTGACGTTGTTTGTGTCTTGGATTCTCGCATATTACCATTACTCTACCCTTGCGTTTTATTACTTTGCATTTTTCACATATTTTCTTTACAGAAGGTCTAACTTTCATGCTTTACACCTCCTTATTTGTGTCTTTAAACTCGCCTTTATATTGGGTATTTTCATTGTTATTTGCAGATTGGTTATCCACATTATTATTTGATGAATTATTTTTGTTTTCAGCCTTGTCACCTTTAGAACGCCACGTAATACGACCTCTTGTAAGGTCATATGGTGATATTTCTACAGTAACCCTGTCTCCAAGCAGAATACGTATAAAATTCATTCTTAATTTACCGGATATATTAGCGAGTATTGTGTGTTTGTTTTCAAGCTCTACCCTAAACATTGCGTTTGGCAGCACTTCTACTACTTTGCCCTCTAGTTCGATAACATCCTCTTTTGACAAAATCACAACCCCCTTACATGACTCTTTCTAAATTTACCTTTTCTATAAACGGTCTTAAAGCCTTACGAATTAGTTTATTGGTGAGCAGATTTTCCTCATCAACAATCGTGTTGGTAATTTTTAAATGTTTTAGTTTTTTTCTTTTAGTTTGTTCTAGCGGTCTGTGTTTTCCGTCGCACACCACTGCATAACTTTCGTCAAATTCCAAAACTACTTGAAAATCACCTTTATCACGACCTGCAGATGAGCGTACAACTGTCCCTCTGACAACCTGCATATAGCTCCTCCTTAACTTGGATCCGTAAGTATTACCGGACCATCTTCAGTAATTGCAACACTGTGTTCAAAATGTGCCGATAAACTCCCATCAGCAGTAACTGTGGTCCAATCGTCATCTTTCACAAGTACGTCATATCCTCCAACGTTAATCATCGGCTCTATCGCTATGACCATACCTTTGCTTAATCTTATTCCTCTTCCCGCCTTACCGTAATTTGGTACACTCGGGTCTTCATGTAAACTCGCACCTACTCCGTGACCAACAAATTTCCTGACCACCGAGTAACCACGCTCTTCAGCATACTGTTGAACTGTACTGCCTATGTCTCCGATTCTATTCCCAACTTTAGCCATCTTTATACCTTCATAAAGACTTTCTTTTGTTGTGTCTAAAAGTCTCTGAGCCTCTTCGGATATGTCCCCGCACGGGAAAGTCCATGCGTTGTCGGAGTGAAACCCGTTTAAGTAAGCCCCAACATCAATGCTGACAATGTCTCCATTTTTGACAACACAGTTTCTACTCGGTATGCCATGGATAACCACATTATTTACTGATACACATGCGCTAGCCGGAAATCCACCATATCCTAAAAATGACGGCTTTGCTCCATGACTCTCTATATATTTTCTCACTATTGAATCAATTTGCTCGGTTGTAATTCCCGGTTCAATAGATTCCCCGGCTAACTTAAGAGCCCTTGATGAAATTTTTCCTGCTTGTTTCATTAGCTCTATTTCGTGTTCTGTTTTTATAATAATCATTAATTTACGCCTCTATTTCAGCAATTATCTCTTTAGTAATAGCATCTAAAGGTTGTTCACCGTTCACGCTAACTAATTTACCTTGTTTTTCATAATAAGCTTTCAAAGGCTGCGTTTGACTATGATAAACATTCAAGCGCTCTTTTACTGTATCAGAATTGTCATCCATACGCTGAACAAGGGTGCCTGCACATTTGTCGCATACGCCTTCAACTTTTGGTTTTTTACTATTTATATTGTAACTCGCACCGCATTTATCGCAGACACGGCGTCCGGACATTCTTTTTAGTATTTCCTTATCACCAACTTCTATGTCGATAACCTTGTCAATAACTACTTTCATTTCGTCCAGAGCCTCGGCTTGATGTATAGTTCTCGGGAAACCGTCCAGAATGAAACCGTTTTTGCAGTCTTCATTTTTTATTCTTTCCTTGACTATTCCTATAACAATTTCATCTGGTACTAACTTTCCTTCGTCAACAAAAGCTTTCGCTTTTTTGCCCATTTCACTTCCGCTTTTCAGCGCTTCTCTTATAATATTTCCCGTTGAAACCGTTGGGATTTTCAGACGCTCACACACTATTTCCGCCTGAGTCCCTTTTCCTGCACCAGGGGCTCCAAGAAGTATCATATTCATACTCTCAAACTCCTTACTTTTTTATTTTTCGGTTTACAATATCGGAAAACCGTTTCAATTAATCTAAGAATCCCTTATAATGACGCATCATCATCTGTGACTCCATTTGTTTAACTGTCTCTAACGCTACGCCAACTAAGATTATTATAGAAGTTCCTCCAAGAAGCATGTGGCTCATACCTGAGAGGTGACCAAATCCTATTGGGAACAGAGCTATAAACGCTAAGAATAAAGCTCCAATAAACGTAACCTTAGATAACACTCTCGCCAAGTAATCCGACGTTGGTTTTCCGGGACGTATTCCTGGTATTGTCGCATTGCTTTGACGTAAATTATTAGCCATTTCAATTGGATTGTATGTTATAGCAACGTAGAAGTATGCAAACATTATTATTAGCAAGAAATACATTATCGGATATAGCCATCCATTAATTGACATTGCATCAAGCATTGTTTTCATAAATCCTTCTTGCGTACCCATAAAGAAGCTTACTAAACTTGGTAATGATAATATCGTGCTTGCGAATATTATCGGCATTACTCCTGATAAACCTATCTTCAAAGGTATATGGCTGCTTTGACCACCGTATACTTTTCTTCCGACTGTTCTCTTAGCGTACTGTATCGGTATGCGGCGTTCAGCGTCGTTCATAAACACTATGACTAACATCATTAACAAATAAACTACTACGAACACTGGAACCCATATATAATAGCTTCCGTAAACATCAGGTAATTGATTTGCTAGAGTTATATAATAAACAAGCCTTTGTATCATTGCCGGCATCTTAGACACAATACCCGCAAACAGCAAAATGGATATTCCATTTCCAACGCCCTTCACGTTTATTTGTTCGCCTAACCACATCATTAAAGCCGTACCAGCCGTGAAAGCTAATACTATAACTATAGCTGTAAATACTCCCTCAGCGCCGTCCACATATTTTACTATTGGTGTTCCGCTGTATTTACTGTTTCTCAAAAATAAATAATATCCTGTACCTTGCATTAATCCTAACGCTATCGTCACATAACGTGTTATTGCAGTAAGCTTTTTCCTTCCTTCTTCTCCCTCTTTTTGCAAAGCTTCAAGAGCTGGTAAAGCAACTGTCATCAACTGCATTATGATTGACGATTGAATGTAAGGCTGTACCGACATCGCAAACAACGTCGCCTGAGCGAAAGCTCCGCCTGATAGGGTATCCAAGTAGGCTAACAACGTGTTGCCCTCTTGAAGATTTCCCATCAAGCCTTGCAATGCCTCGATGTTAAGGAACGGTACAGGTATTACCGAACCTATTCTAAACACTATGATTACCATGATGGTAAACAATATTTTCCTTCTAAGTTCTGCTACTTTCCACGCATTTACAATGGTCTTAAACAATTAGACCACCTCCACCTTACCACCTGCAGCTTGTATTTTCTCTGCTGCGGTTTTAGAAAATACCTGTGCCTTTACTGTCAAATTCTTAGTAAGTGAACCGTTTCCAATAATTTTTATTTTGTCAAATCTTCTTTTGATTAATCCGGATTCAACAAGTTCCTTTGCTCCAATAACCATACCGTTATCGAACTGTTCCAACTTGTCAACATTAACTTCTGCTACCTTTTTAGCAAATATGTTGTTAAATCCTCTTTTGGGTAACCTTCTTTGAAGTGGCATTTGTCCGCCTTCAAAGCCTGGTCTTACTCCGCCTCCAGACCTAGCCTTTTGACCTTTATGACCTTTTCCGGAAGTTTTTCCCCAACCTGAGCCATGACCTCTACCTATACGTTTTGATTCTTTTTTAGAACCTTCAACAGGTCTTAAATCTTTTAACTCCATGAACTCGCACCTCCTTGTTTATGCCTCTTGCACCTCAACTAGATGAGATATTTTTCTAATTTTCCCACGTGTCGCATTGTTATCAGGTTGCTTTGTTACCTGATTTATTTTGCGTAAACCAAGTGATTCAGCGGTTGCAACTTGGTCTTTTTTGCATGAATTTAAACTTACTTTTAACATTATTTGTAAATCTGCCATATTGCTAACCCCCTACTTTAAAATCTCACTCACTGTTTTTCCACGTATTGCAGCAACTTGCTCTGCTGTACGTAAAGCTTTAAGCCCTTCCATTGTTGCTCTCACAACATTACATGGATTGTTTGAACGTAGAGCTTTTGTTCTTATGTCCTTAATTCCAACTGCTTCAACAACAGCACGAACAGGTCCACCTGCTATAACTCCAGTACCTGGAGCTGCTGGTTTCATAAGTACTCTTCCTGCTCCGTATTCACCTATAATTTCATGTGGTATAGTGTCTCCCTTAAGAGAAATCTTAACAAGATTTTTCTTTGCATCTTCTATACCCTTGCGTATAGCATCCGGAACTTCGCCTGATTTGCCTATTCCAAAACCAACTATTCCTTTGCCGTCTCCAACAACAACTAATGCTGCGAATTTAAATATTCTTCCGCCTTTTACTGTTTTAGAAACTCTGTTTACTGCTACTAAATGTTCTTTTAAATCTAACACTGACGCATCAATTCTAGCCAAAAGTCTTTCCCTCCCCTTAATTAGAATTTGAGTCCGCCTTCTCTGGCACCCTCAGCTAGTTCTTTTACTCTTCCGTGGAATATGTATCCACCACGGTCAAATACTACTTCTTTTATGTTTTTCTCTGCAGCACGCTTTGCAATCATCTTGCCTACTTCTCTTGCTGCTGCTTTGTTTCCGCCATAAGCATTAAATTCCTTATCCAGCGTAGATGCTGATACAAGGGTTGTTCCCTTAACGTCATCTATTATCTGGGCATAAATATTACTCGTGGAGCGGAAAACATTTAGGCGCGGACATTGAGCCGTACCGCTTATTTTAGCACGTACTCTTTTATGACGTTTTAAACGGGCTAAGTTTTTATCAGCCTTATTCACCATTTGTTACTCACTCCTATATTATTTCTTACCTGTTTTTCCTTCTTTGCGACGGATTACTTCATCCACATATTTTATACCTTTTCCTTTGTAAGGTTCAGGTGGACGTTTTTCTCTTACTTCCGCTGCAAATTGACCTACTTTTTGTTTGTCTATTCCCGAGATTGTAATTTTGTTTGTTCCTTGAACATCGATTTTAATTCCCTCAATTTCAGAAACTGTAACTTGATGAGAAAATCCAAGGTTCATCACTAAATTACTTCCTTGCTTTTGAACACGATATCCAACACCGTTTACCTCTAGTTCTTTTTTGAACCCATTTGTTACGCCTTCAACCATGTTTGCGATTAAAGCTCTTGTTAAACCGTGTAAAGCTCTGTTTTCTTTATCGTCGTTTGGTCTGCTTACTGTTATTTCGTTGTCTTTTACTTCAACTTTCATATTCTTGTGAATATTTTGTGTAAGCGTTCCCTTTGGACCTTTTACTGTTATAACACCGTCAGCTAAATTCACTTCAACTCCGGCGGGAATATTTATGGGTTTTCTTCCAATTCTAGACACTATCTATACACCCCCTGCTTACCATATAAATGCGAGAACTTCTCCGCCTACATTTTCCTTGCGTGCTTGACGGTCTGTCATAACACCCTTTGATGTAGACATTATTGCGATACCAAGTCCTTTCATAACTCTTGGCATATCCTCGACATTGCTATAAATTCTTAGTCCTGGTTTAGACACTCTTTTCAAACCTGTTATAATAGGTTTTTTGTCCTCTCCATACTTTAAAAATACTTTTATAATTCCTTGTTTACCGTCATCTGTAACAGTAAATCTTTTGATATAGCCTTCATCTGCTAATATCTGAACTATCGACTTCTTCATATTTGAAGCCGGAATTTCTACTGTTTCATGCTTTGCAGAGCTTGCATTACGTATTCTTGTAAGTAAGTCTGCAATAGTATCAGTAATCTGCATTACCGTTTACCTCCTTTGCTTAGCTTTACCAACTGGCTTTCTTTACACCCGGAATTTCACCTTTGTATGCAAGTTCTCTAAAACATATACGACACACGCCAAACTTACGAAGGTAGGCATGCGGCCTGCCGCAAATTTTACATCTTGTATACTCTCTTGTAGAATATTTTTGCTTTCTTCTCTGCTTTACTTTCATTGATGTCTTGGCCACAATAATCCCTCCTTATTTCGCAAATGGTGCACCCATTAATGTTAATAATTCTCTTGCCTCTTCATCCGTTCTTGCTGTTGTTACAAAGCATATATCCATTCCACGAACTTTATCTATCTTGTCGTATTCTATTTCTGGGAATATTAATTGTTCTTTTACTCCCATGTTGTAGTTTCCTCTTCCGTCGAATGAGTTCGGATTTATTCCTCTGAAGTCTCTAACTCTTGGTAATGCAAGGTTGAAAAATCTGTCTAGGAATTCATACATTCTGTCGCCTCTAAGAGTAACCTTAGCTCCGATTTTCATTCCTTCACGAAGCTTAAAGTTCGCTACTGATTTTTTAGCCGTACATACTACCGGTTTTTGACCTGTAATTAATGATAAATCTCTTAAAATAGCGTCTATAGCCTTTGAGTTGTCGCGTGCTTCACCCGCACCAACGTTTATTATAACCTTTTCAATTTTAGGTATTTGCATTATGCTTTTGTATGCAAATTTGTTCATAAGCTGTGGCGCTACTTCTTGCTTATAATGTTCCTTTAGTCTAGCCATCTATATCCTCCTTACAGAGACTCACCACATTTTTTACAAATGCGTTCTTTTTTGCCTTCATTATTAATCTTATGACCAATGCGTGTAGGCTTGCCGCAGTGAGAGCATACTAGTTGTACTTTACATGCATACATAGCACCTTCAGTTTTTACTATGCCGCCCTCCTGACCTTGTCTGCGGGGTTTAACGTGTTTAGACACTACATTTATGCCTTCGATAATTACCTTGCCCTCTTTTGGACTTACAGCTATTATCTTACCTTTTTTACCACGCTCTTTGCCGTTTAGTACCATGACGGTGTCACCCGTTTTTACATGCACTTTTTTTGCTTCTATTGTTTTTCCTTTTTTCACAGTGAACACCTCCACTAAAGCGTTTCCGGAGCTAGACTTAGTATTTTTAAATAGTCTTTGTCACGTAATTCTCTGGCTACAGGTCCAAATATACGTGTGCCCCTTGGATTTTTGTCTTCTTTTATTATGACAGCTGCATTTTCGTCGAAACGTATATACGAACCATCATCGCGGCGCACGCCCTTAGCTGTGCGTACAATAACCGCCTTTACTACATCACCTTTTTTTACAACGCCGCCGGGTGCTGCTTTTTTTACCGAAGCTACCACAACGTCCCCTATATTGGCGTACCTCCTGCCGGTTCCACCTAGTACTCTTATACACATTAATTCTTTTGCACCAGTATTATCGGCTACTTTGAGGCGAGTTTCTTGCTGTATCACAGTGCGCTCCTCCTAACTGGTTAAATTTGTTTTACTTTAATTATTTTGCCTTTTCTATTATCTCTACCATACGCCATCTCTTGTCTTTAGATAGTGGACGTGTCTCCATAATACGAACCTTATCGCCTATCTTACATTCATTGTTTTCGTCATGTGCCTTAAACTTGATTGTACGTTTTACGATTTTTTTGTATTTAGGATGCCTAACCCTATCTGCAACTGAAACTACTATGGTCTTATCCATTTTGTCGCTAGCTACCATGCCTACCACGGTTTTTCTCATATTTCTTTGTTCGCTCACGGTTTTACCCTCCCTCTCTTACGCATTAACGCTTTCGTTTATCTCTTTCTCACGCTTAACTGTATGGATTTTAGCGATGTCTTTCTTCACAGCTTTAATACGCATTGGGTTTTCGAGCTGATTAATGGCAAGCTGGAAGCGTAGATTGAAAAGCTCAGACTTTAAATCTTTTAATTTAGATTCTAGCTCCTCCATAGACATTGCTCTTATTTCTGAAGCCTTCATTATTGCTCACCATCCGTTTCTTCCTTCTTTACAAACTTACATTTTATCGGTAACTTATTTGCTGCTAATCTCATAGCTTCTCTAGCAGTTTCCTCAGGTACGTCTCCTATTTCGAATAGGATTCTCTGTGGCTTTACTACCGCTACCCAATATTCCGGAGAACCTTTACCTTTACCCATTCTTACTTCTGCTGGTTTTTTAGTTACAGGCTTATCTGGGAATATCTTTATCCATACTTTACCGAACCTTTTGCAATAACGTGTCATTGCCACACGAGCAGCCTCTATCTGATTAGAAGTTATCCATGCCGGCTCTAAAGCTTGCAAACCGAAATCTCCGTATGCAACCTTGTTTCCACGCATTGCCTTACCTTTCATTCTTCCTCTGTGAACCTTGCGGTATTTTACTCTTTTAGGTAACAGCATTATTTACTGCCCCCTTCCGATTTGGCTTGTGACTTACGGTTGTCTTGTAAAATCTCACCTTTATAAAGCCACACTTTTACTCCTATTATTCCATAAGTGGTATTTGCTTCTGCAAATCCATATTCAATGTCTGCTCTAAGAGTCTGAAGCGGAATAGTTCCCTCATGATAATGTTCAGCTCTGGCGATTTCTGCTCCGCCCAAACGACCTGACACTTGAGTTTTTATTCCCTTTGCTCCTGCTTTCATTGAACGTCCCATAGATTGTTTCATTGCTCTTCTGAATGATACTCTCTTTTCTAGTTGTTGAGCTATATTTTCAGCAACTAATTGAGCGTTCATGTCCGGGTTTTTCACTTCTACTATGTTTATGATTACCGGCTTCTTTATTATTTTTTCGCAGTATTGACGCAATTTTTCTATTTCAGATCCACCTTTTCCTATAACCATACCAGGTTTTGCACAATGTATGTGGAGTCTTACTTTATTTGCATATCTTTCTATTTCGATTTTAGGTACTCCTGCAGCTGCAAGCTTTTTCTTTAGTGTTTTACGTATGTTGTAGTCTTCTACCAACGTGTCTCCAAAGTCTTTTTTGCTTACAAACCAGCGAGAATCCCAATTTTTTATTACACCTACACGAATACCGTGTGGATTTACCTTCTGACCCATAGTCTACCTCCTTCTTCGCTATTCTTTTTCTTTAAGAGCTATTGTAACGTGCGAAGTTCTCTTTTCGATTCTGTATGCACGTCCTTTAGACATTGGTCTAATTCTCTTAAGGATTGGTCCCGGACAAACAAAGCATTCTGATACATAAAGTCTTGATACGTCCATATGCTTATTGTTCACGGCGTTTGCAATTGCTGATTTAAGTAATTTTTCAAGATATTCACATGCTGCCTTAGGTGTGTGTTTTAACACTGCCATAGCATAATCAACAGGCTTGTTCCTTATTAGGTCTAACACTATTGATACCTTTCTTGGTGAAATACGTGCATACTTCAAATAAGCTCTTGCTTCGATATCTTTTACTTCCATGTCCTACACTCCTTCCACCCGTTATTTCTTTGTTGTTTTTGACCCTGCATGACCTTTAAAAGTTCTAGTAGGTGCAAACTCTCCTAGTTTATGACCAACCATATCTTCTGTCACATAAACGGGCACATGCTTACGACCGTCGTGTACTGCAAAAGTATGACCAACGAAATCTGGGAATATTGTTGATGCTCTACTCCATGTTTTTAGGATTTTCTTTTCTCCTTTTTCGTTCATTGCCTTTACTCTTTTTAGTAACACCGGTTGTACAAAAGGTCCTTTTTTCAAGCTTCTGCTCATTTTCTTACAAGCTCCTTTCTGTACGCACTACTTACTATTTCTACGTTTCACGATATATTTATCGGAACGATGATGTTTAGCACGTGTCTTATATCCCAATGTTGGTTTACCCCAAGGTGTAACAGGTCCTGAGCGACCGATTGGGGATTTACCTTCACCACCACCGTGTGGGTGATCGCACGGGTTCATAACAGAACCTCTAACTGTAGGTCTCCAGCCCATGTTGCGCTTACGTCCTGCTTTACCGATTTTAACGTTTTCGTGGTCAACATTTCCAACTTGACCTATTGTTGCCATACACTCAACCGGAACATTTCTTAATTCGCCTGATGGAAGTCTTAATAAAGCCATCTTGCCTTCCTTTGCCATAAGTTGAGCCATATTTCCCGCAGACCTTGCAAGTTGCGCTCCCTTGCCCGGATACAATTCAACGTTATGAATAAATGTACCTGTCGGGATGTTAACTAGCGGTAATGCGTTACCTGGTTTTATATCGGCGTTTGGTCCTGCCATTACAACGTGACCAACCTTTAAACCGTTAGGGGCTATTATATATCTTTTTTCTCCGTCTTCATATTGCACTAAAGCAATGTGTGCTGAACGGTTTGGGTCATATTCTAAGCTCATTACTGTGCCAGGAATATCAAATTTTTGTCTCTTAAAATCTATTACACGATACTTTCTGCGATTTCCGCCACCTCTGTGACGTACTGTAATTCTACCATAACTGTTACGTCCTGATTTCTTGTTTAAAGGCTCTAAAAGACTTCTTTCTGGTCCTTTCTTTGACAATCCGGAGTAATCAGTAACCGACATATTACGCCTTGATGGTGTTGTCGGCTTATAATTCTTTATGGCCATTTTTTCACTCTCCTTAAATTTCGCTTTTCGGGAACTGACTTCCCCATAAATGCTTTTTACTCTTTTGGATTATTATTATGATGTAAAGATGTTCTTTCGTTAATTTCCATTAACAATTTACTAAGCTCGTTAAGGCTACTAAAAATGTAAGGTACAGAAAGTACAACAATCGTCGTTACAAGAGACAATTCAGTTTCAATAAAAACTTTTGTTCCATGAAACAAGTCCCAAAGTGACATTCCCGCAAAAAGAAGTACTAATAAACTTGTTGTTATGCCAATAATACGATTACTTTTTTTAAACCTTTTCAACAAGACTTCAATGCTCTCTTTACTCATCATAATTTTCACCCTTTCCAAAGGCTTCTCAGCACTATTAAATCATGCCTTCGAAGAATTCGATTCCCTTGCTGTCTTGTTTAAGCTTTACAACAGCCTTTTTCCATGATGGTGTGTAACCTTGAGTACGACCTTGACGACGTAAATGTCCTCTAACGTTTAAAGTATTTACCTTTTCAACCTTTACTCCGAAAAGCTTTTCTACTGCTTTTGCTATTTCAAGTTTGTTAGCGTCTTTTGCTACTTTAAAGGTGTATTTCTTCATGGCCATACCTGCCATACTTCTTTCTGTTACTATAGGCTTTAATATAATATCTTGTTCTGCCATTATGCATACACCTCCTCAATTTTACTCAATGCTTCTTTTACTACTACCAATTTTCCTGCATTTAAAATGTCGTAAACGTTTAGTGTGTTTACTTGAGCTGTCTTAACCCCAGGAATGTTTCTTGCTGAATTTATTATCTTGCTGTCAACTTCCGGTAATACTATTAACGGTTTCTTTTCAGCGTCTATTGCTTTTAGCATGTTTACTATGTTCTTTGTTTTGTATTCATTAACGCTTAATGAATCTAACACTAACATTTGGTTGTCAAGCACCTTGCTTGAAAATGCTGATTTCATAGCAAGTCTTCTCACCTTTTTGTTTAACACATATCTATAGCTGCGTGGCTTCGGTGCAAACACAATTCCACCATGTCTCCATTGAGGTGACCTTATTGAACCTTGTCTGGCATGACCTGTGCCCTTTTGTCTCCAAGGCTTCCTTCCGCCTCCGGATACTTCTGAACGTGTTAATGCTGACTGAGTTCCTTGACGTTGATTTGCTAAATAATTTACCACTACATCGTGCATTACAGACATATTTGGTTTTATTCCAAACACTGCATCAGATAATTCTACTGAGCCTACTTCTTTACCTGCCATATCCAATACTGCTACTTTTGGCATTACAATTCCTCCCTTCCTTAAGCCTTTACGCTATCGCGGATAAGAACTATACCGCCGTTTGCACCCGGTACTGCACCTTTTATCGCGATTAAATTGTTTTCAGCGTCAACTTTAACAATTTTTAAATTTTGAACTGTAACTCTTTCAGCACCAAGATGTCCTGCCATTTTCTTTCCCTTAAATACTCTTGAAGGGTCTGAACAAGCTCCTATTGAGCCTCCGTGACGTACTACTGGACCTGTACCGTGAGTTTCTTTAAGTCTTCTAAAGTTCCAGCGTTTAATTACACCTGCGTAACCTTTACCTTTGCTTGTACCGATTACATCTATTTTATCGCCTTCAGCGAATGTGTCAGCCTTTATTATGTCTCCAACATTCAAAGCCTCTGCGTCATCAAAGCGGAATTCTCTTAGCACTTTCTTTGGAGCCACATTTGATTTATCAAAGTGTCCTTTCAACGGTTTGTTAAGCCTGTTTGGTTTAACATTTCCATAACCCATTTGAATTGCTGCGTATCCATCTTTTTCAACAGTCTTCTTCTGCGATACCATGCATGGTCCGGCTTCAACTACTGTTACTGGTATTACGTTTCCTTTTTCATCAAAGATTTGCGTCATACCGATTTTTTTACCTATGATTGCTTTTTTCACTTTCTTTACCTCCTAGTTAGGTTATTGGTTGATGGGTTTCCACCAACTTGACCCCATCTGCACGTCCATTAAATTAGAGTTTTATCTCTATTTCAACTCCTGCAGGGAGCTCTAAACTCATCAATGACTCTACTGTCTTATTTGATGGTCTGAGAATGTCGATAAGTCTTTTGTGGGTTCTTATCTCGAATTGTTCACGGCTGTCCTTGTACTTATGTACAGCACGCAATATTGTTATAACTTGCTTTTCAGTTGGAAGCGGTACTGGACCTGAAATCTTCGCACCTGACTTTTTAGCCGTTTGAACTATTTTTTCTGCTGATTGGTCAACTAATTGATGATCATAACCCTTTAGTCTTATTCTGATTTTCTCCTTGACTGCCAATTAAATCGCCTCCTTATAGTTAATAGTTGGCGGGCACACCTTAGTTACTTATCCACCCTTCCGGGTGTTTCATTTTGTGAGCATTTTAAAACCGGATTAATCTTTAAATCAATCCGGGATAAGTCAGAAAGTATTCAACATTCCACGCAGCAAAAGCAACTATTGCCACATAAAACATTAAAAAATATCCTTTCGCCCGGTTTGAAATCGGACATACTCCACGGAAAAACCGATTTTTCAATCGCAACCTCCCGCTTCATCGCATATCAATTGCAGTCACGCTCCATTATTATAACATACATTTCTTTCATATGCAAGTATATTTTTTAATTTTATAATAAAAATTCAGGGTTAAATTTACATTTTAACCCTGATATACTATTTTTCTTTTTTATTTTATGCTTTCAAATTTTATTTTGTTTTTTATTGCGTACTTTTCAGCCGTTGAACCTCTTTCAGCGTGAATAGTCAATTTGTCGCAATAGTAAAATGCATGATGCCCAACGTGAACGTCTTTCGACAATATTTTTATGTCTGTCATTCCCACGCAGTCAAAAAACGCACTGCTCCCTATAGACACCATACTTTCAGGCAACTTCACTTCGTTTAATGACGTACAATCCCCAAACGCACACGAACCTATTACTTTAAGATTGTTACCAAACTGTACACTTTTCAAACTGCTACATTTGTAAAAAGCCATGTCTCCTATTGCTTTTAAATTTTCGGAAAATTTAATGCTTTCTATCTTATCACACCCAAAAAACGCATAAGCTCCTATGTTTACAACGCTATTGGGCATAACATAATCCTTTTCTAAACACGAAGGACACAAAATCAAATTTGTTACGTCTTTATTAAATAGTACTCCGTCAACGCTTGCAAAACTTTCATTTTCCTCATCAACGTTTATAGCTTTTAAAGATTCGCAACCCCAAAAGCACAAATCCCCTATTGACTCCAGTTCGCTTCCTATATAAACCTCTTCCAATGCTGTACAATTCGAAAAGCAGAAAGAACCAATACTCTCAATGTCGCCCGCAAGTTCAACGTTTCTCAAAGAGCTACATCCTGAAAATGCATAGTTACCTATTGTTTTAACTTTATTTGGAATTTTTACACTCTTAATTTCCGTATGGTCTGAAAAAACAAAATTATCTATCGACGTTACTCCTTCTGGAATGACCACGTTTTCACTCTTTCCGAAGTATCCCACTAACGCTCCGTCTTTATTAATAGAAAATTCGTCTTGAGAACTTGCTTGTTCTGTCAGGCATGAATTTTCTTTTGCATTTACGCAATTTATTGCAAATGGACTAAGGGCAAATACCACAGACAAAAAAGCAATTGCGCTTTTAAATTTAATATTAAGCATCAAAAATTCCCCCAATTTACATATTTTTAATTATCATGTCCGCATTATATCATAGATGTTTATATAAAGTCAACATTTCCCAAAATAAAATTTATTTTCTCTTGTTAGTTTTAAATCCATCTTTAAGCGATACTGAGCGATTAAATACAATTTTTTGTGAATTGCTTTCACGATTGTCGACACAAAAATAACCCAATCTCATAAATTGATACGACTCTCCAGGCACTGCATCTTTCAATGAATTTTCTAATTTACATCCCTTTAAAACTTCTAAAGAATTTGGATTTATATATTCAACAAATTCTTTTTCTCCTCCCTCAGGGTCAGAAACCGTAAATAAATTGTTGTAAAGCCTAACTTCCGCATCAATCGAATTTTTAGCGTCAACCCAGTGTATCGTACCTTTAACCTTTCTTCCGTCCGGAGTATTTCCTCCTCTGGTTTCAGGGTCATATTCAGCGTAAACTTCAACAACATTTCCATTTTCGTCCTTCTTGCACCCCGTACAACGAACTATATACGTCGTTTTAAGCCTTACCTCATTCCCCGGATACATTCTGAAATATCCCTTAACAGGTTCTTCCATGAAGTCTGTTCTTTCTATATATAGCTCTCTTGAAAACGTAATCTTACGCATTCCTGCGGATTCATCGTTAGGATTATTTTCAATTTCAAACTCTTCCGTTTTATCTTCGGGATAGTTCGTAATTATAAGCTTAATTGGGTCTAAGACCGCCATTGCACGCTTTGCATTCATGTTTAAATCTTCTCTTAAACAGTGCTCTAAAAAGCCGTAATCAACCGTGCTTATAACCTTAGACACGCCTATTCTTTCGCAGAAATTTTTTATTGAAGCAGGAGTATATCCTCTACGTCTCAAACCACATAAAGTAGGCATCCTAGGGTCGTCCCAACCGCTTACGTATCCGCCTTCAACAAGCTGACGAAGCTTTCTTTTACTCATAACCGTATTGTTAATTCCAAGCCTTGCAAACTCTATCTGACGTGGCTTTGAGCTACAATCTATATTATTTATAACCCACTCATAAAGAGGTCTGTGGTCTTCAAACTCTAAAGAACACAACGAATGAGTAATATCTTCCAAAGCGTCTTCAATCGGATGAGCATAGTCATACATAGGGTATATACACCATTTATCGCCAGTTCTGTGGTGTTTTGACCTATTTATTCTGTATATTACAGGGTCTCTCATATTGAAATTACCTGAATTTAAGTCTATCTTAGCTCTTAAAGTCATTTTACCGTCTTCAAACTCTCCGTTTTTCATACGCTCGAATAAATCTAAACTTTCTTCGATAGGTCTTTCTCTATACGGGCTAACGGCAGGATGATTTAAGTCACCCCTGTTTGCCTTGACCTGCTCAGGAGTAAGCTCACACACATACGCTAAACCTTTTTTTATCAAGCCAACAGCAAATTCATACATTTTATCAAAGTAATCAGAAGCATAATAAAATCTGTCTTGCCAGTCAAAGCCAAGCCACTTTATGTCTTCCTTTATCGAGTCTACATATTCAACGTCTTCTTTTGTTGGGTTTGTGTCGTCCATTCTCAAATTACAAATCCCATTAAATTTTTCAGCCGTACTAAAGTCAATACAAATAGCTTTTGCGTGACCTATATGAAGATACCCATTTGGTTCGGGCGGAAACCTTGTGTGGACCGTCTTACCGGCAAATCTTCCTTCGCTTGATATATCTTCCTTTATAAACTCGTGAATAAAGTTACCGGTTATTTCTTCGTTTTCAGTTTCTTTAGCGTTAAGTATATCATTTTTATCCATAATAAATCTTCCTTCTATATTAATTTTTTAGTTTGTCTATTCCCGCCTGTATCCTGTTAAGAGATTCCTGTTTACCTAATATATCGAGAATTTCTATAGCTCCGCCGGGAGTCATTTTTTGTCCTGAAAGGGCTATTCTTATAGGCCACATTACAGTACCGTTTTTAAGACCGTTATCTTGAGCAAATTTAATTAATAAATCATGGAGTGTGTTAAACGACCAGTCTTCAACAGCATTAAGCATCTCTTTTGAAGATTCCAGCATTTTAAGAGAATTTTCAAGGTTTGTTTTACTTTTTTTGTTAATGTACATCTCTTTGTCATACTCCGAAACTTTCCCGAAAAATTTCACAACCTCAGGAATATCCGTTAATTTAACTGTTCTTTCATGCAGTACGCTTGCAATTTTTTTGCTATCTAAATTTTTACTCCCCACACCCTCTTCTATGTAAGGCGCCGCAATTTTACAAAAATCTTCAACAGTCATATTCCTTATATACTCTGCATTAAACCAGTTAAGCTTATCGTAGTCAAACACAGACGGTGATTTACTTATTCTTTTCACAGAAAATTCCTTGCATAATTCCTCAAGCGAAAAGATTTCTTTGTTCTCTTCAGGACACCATCCCAAAAGAGCTATATAATTAATAATAGCCTCACTTAAATATCCGTCTTTAACGAGTTCTTCGAAGCTCACCGCTCCATGACGCTTTGAAAGTTTAGACACGCTTCCGTCTTCATTTTTACCCATTATCAAAGGAAGATGAATATACGTTGGAATTTCCCAACCAAAAGCTTCGTATAAAAGATTATACTTAGGCGTTGAAGACAAATATTCACATCCTCTCACAACATGAGTAATATTCATCGTGTGGTCGTCTATAACATTAGCAAAATTATATGTTGGATAGCCGTCTGCCTTTATCAAAATCTGGTCTTGGAGTTCCTTGTTTTCAACCGTAACTTCGCCAAAAACCATATCATGAAATGTTGTAGTTCCCTCCATTGGCATCTTCTGTCTGATAACATAAGGAGCTCCTTCTTTCATTTTACGCTCAATTTCTTCTTTTGATAAATTTCTACAATGTCTGTCGTAGCCACCAAATTCATTCTCACCGTCTTTTAGCTTAAGAGATTGCAGTCTTTCTTTGTCGCAAAAACAGTAGTATGCTTTTCCTTCCTCAACCAGCTTTTTAGCATATGGTAAATACATATCTTTCCTCTGACTTTGAACGTAAGGTCCGTATTTTCCTCCCACGTCTGGTCCTTCGTCGTGAGTCAGCCCAACCTTTTTAAGAGTGGAGTATATAACCTCTTCCGCTCCTTCAACATACCTTTCTTGGTCTGTGTCTTCAATCCTCAAAACGAAATCTCCGCCATTTGACTTCGCTATCAAATATTCATAAAGCGCTGTTCTTAAATTTCCTATATGCATAAACCCGGTCGGACTCGGCGCATATCTTGTTCTAACTTTTTTACTCATTATAACACTTCCTCCATCATTGATTATTTAAACTCCGAACATATTCTTCCAAGCATAAACCGCTCTCCTTTATTTTAATGGCGTTTTCCTTTCCAACATATCTAAAATGCCACGGTTCATAAATAACGCCTGTTATACTTTGGTCTTTTTTCGGGTATCTCTCTATAAAGCCGTATTCAGCGGAATGGGAAAGAAGCCATTGATACTCTTTTGTTTTGTAAAAATCATCTTCCACTCCGTTAAAGTCAACGGCAAGACCCGTGTTATGTTCGCTCGTATAAGGTTTCGCAACCACACTTTGTGCACTTTTTTCAGCCTCTTGCTCGCTTAATCCCTTGTTTTTTTCTCTTTGAACCTGCCGATTAAAAAGCATTGTTTGGCGTTCCACACTCCGATATCCTGATGATATCCACAATATTATACCATCTTTTTTAGCGTCTGATATCATTTTTTCAAGATTTTCCGAAATATCTGCCCCAACTTCTTTTCCCCTACAAATTTTAGTCTTTACTTTGAACTTTTTCGGGATTAAATTATCTTTGTTTACAACTATCATTTCAGCGCTACAGCTATCATTCCATTTGCTGAACTCTTTTTCATAGCCTTTATTCCCATCCGTCTGAGCGGTTGAATCCTCTTGATTGTCTTGCGAATCCTTTTGAACAATCTCTCCCTCAATTTGAGCATTCTTCTCTTCATCAGTTAAAGTCTCATTATCGTCCATATTCTTCTGTGCATAACTGTCAAAGCTACTTGATATACTGCCTTTTCCTTTGCCGTCTACAAACACATAAAAAACTATAGTTGCTCCGATTATTAACACTGCTATAACAGATAAAACAGAAACCCACTTTACCATCTTCAACATTTTATTTCCAAACTTTTTATACCTGTTTAACTTTTCAGCATGTTCATTGTTAAGCCTTCTATACCTTCCCATAAAACACTACCCCTTTTTAAACTAAGAATTAATACACGTCCCTAGCTTTACTAAACAAATATACCCTCGCTCCTGAGCTGAATTTTATATTATCGTTTTTAACAGTGTGGCTTGCCCTGATAACAACCTTTTTATACCCACACATCAGATTAACCACACTATTATCTCCGATATACTTATTTATTGTTCTTAAATTAATCAATTTTTCGATTTTATCCCCATCGCTGACAACGGCATACAAACCTTCCATATTATAATATTTTCTCAAATCTTCATTGGAGAATTTTATTTTTACACGTTTATTTTTTAAATTGTCGATACGCCCCATGTAAATAATTTTGTCTCCTATTTTGAGCGCACCTTCGTGGTCCGGCTGCAAGCACAACACAGCTTCTTCTCCGTGTAAATTTATCGCTGTCCCTTTATACTCCGCTATTATTCCGCCTGTCACACACATTTTTCCACTACAATCCACTGTTATCAGTTTTTCGTTTGTCTTTTCGCTCCCTATAAATCCCCCTCTAATATAAACCGTCGCTTTGCTCCCGGCTTTTATATTGTTTATTTCGCCTCCGTTCACTTCAAGCGTACCACACCCGCAAACATTAAAAGTATACCTCCCCCTACAGGCTCTATATTTTCCGTCGTTAACAATGATTTTGTTTGTTTCCCCATACGAAAACAAGAAACCATCTGAACACCAATTTTCGCTTTTACTGTTTAAATATACTTTACACCTTTGTCCAAACAGGTTAATCCCTCGACTTCTCACTCCTATCCCGTAGGCGCTTTTAATGGACACATTACTATTAATTATAATATTTGAATTATCATGAGCGTCTATAGCACTTAAAGAAGCGTATGGCGAAAATAATCTTCTTGTATTGTCGATACATATACTGTCGTCTAATATAAACGTCACTCCGCTTACTACGATGAAATTTATCATAATAAGCCTTCCTCTTCCTCTTATACACAGGTTCCTCGAAATCACACAACGATTTTTAAGACCAAAAGAATTTTCAAATTTTATTTCGTCGCAGTCTACAATGATTGTCCCAACCTTTTCGTTGCCCACAGCTTCTAAAAATTCACTTTTATTCGTCACCGTTACTATCTCTAAACTTAAAATATCATTATAGCTTTTACTCATCTTCTCTGCGCTTATAAGCTTACTGTTATTAACATTTATTCTTTGAGAATAATCAAGTGAATTATAGCGTTCTCTAACGCTTAGTATTTTATCGCTGTTAACAACACTTGGTTCGTCGCTTATGACCTCGATAAGTTCCGACACTGTCAAAGCGTTTTCCTTAACCTTAGAATTTAAGTTTTTCTCTATAGCAAAACAATCCAGTAAAGAAGAGGTTCTCGTTATAACATCAAACTTATACGATGAAAAATACAATTCCCCATTATTTATCTCAACGCTTGAGTAAACCGGACAATCTAAATCTTTTTGTTTCTCTATCGGAAATGTTACTCCTGTATTTTGTTTGTAATTTTTAACACCCGTCGTACCCGGAACTATATAAAGTGTTCCTCTGGGATTTATAAATGTTTCGTAATCAATTCCGTCTTTTTCAATCACCTTTTTCCTGCAATCTACTTCTTTTCCCATACTCATAACAGGCGTTCTAACATAAACGTGGTCATGACCTCCTATAACCAAGTCCACATTTCCCATATACGCAAGCTGAGAAATTTGTTTACCTATATTTTCAACATCTCTGTCGCTGTGATGCGGACCGTTTGAATAAGGTGATTTATGGGTAATCATTATTTTCCATTGTTTGTCTGTGTTTTCAAGCTCCTGCAACGCCCAATTATACTGTCTTCTACTAATTTTTCCGTATTCGTCCATGTCATTAGTATTGAGCACGACAAATTTTGCATTGCCGTATTCATACGAATAATAAAAACCTGTTTCTAAATTTTGCTTTCTGGCTAGACAAACATTAAAATGACTCAAAACCGAATTTTGTACGCCCGCTCTATACGCTACACCACATCTTCTTGCCTCGTGATTACCAACAACCGGAACTATCGTATTTTCTTTCCATAGCCTTGAATTAAGAAGCCAGCTCCAGTATTCTTCGTTGTTTCCGTCGTCAACGAAGTCTCCCATATGAACCGTAAAATGAGAATCTTTTATTCTTTTACACGCATCTGCAAACACTCTTAGAAATAAGCTGTAATCATACTTTACCATTCCTTGAGAATCCGCCATAACAATAAATTTTATTTGACTATCGGAGTATGTTTTAAATTTATAAATTTCCTCAAATTCATTGGTTTCTGAATTTCCTATCCTGTAATAATAGGATTTGTCCTCTTTTAAGCCAGTCAAATTTACGGAGTATTTTTTTACTTTTTCAACCGAGTAGCTCGACACCAATCCCAAATTAAGAACAGTTTTCATTCTCGGTACAATCTCTACATCTGCTTTTATGGAATTAAAACAGTTGAAGTTTTCGTCCTCGGAATACTCAAAGCAAGGTTTACTCTCGTTAACATCCGTATACCATCTAAAATTCCGCTCACTTGGTTTTTTACCCATAGTCATTGTGATTTGAGAGTGCTCTAAAGCTTCTTTATTACTTCTATTTTGCTGTAAATTTTCGCTGTATTCCTGCTCTCTTTGGGCTATGTCGCTTAAAAAGTTACTCGCTATTCCTCCGATTAAATCGCCAAATCCCTTAATAAAACTTGGACTTATATAATTTTCTGCCAGATTGTAAATTATCGACTTTATATTAATGTCCATCATCGAGAGCAGTTTCGATACTTGTCCTCGATTAGTTTGACTGTTTAATATTCCCCTTAAAATTTTAGAGTCGAATGTAACTTTAAAGTCCAAAAACAAATTATCGCTCATGTTAGAGGCTATACTTCCCACCTGTTCGATAATAACCATTATTAAATCTTCTATGAAATCCGGTTGTTCTATATTGTCGACCGCTTTCTCTATCCAGCTTGGTATATCATTTTTAATTTTGTAATGATTCAAAAGAATGAGCAAAACAACATCATAAAGTGTTTTTTCTTCTGACGTTTCCGGTTTATACACCTCAGACTCATCTAATTTTTTAAGTATCTCATCTATTTTACTCACAAAATAGTCTGAGTTATTAACATACTTTTCTTGAATTTGGTCTATTATGTCGTTCATCAAATCTATTATTTGCTCGTCCGATACTGTTATCCTTCTTATTATCAGTCTGACAAACCCTATCGGTTCCATTTGAATTCCGCCGTTACGATACTGAACAGAAATTCTGCCCACTCCTCTTCCGAGTTCCACGAACCTCACAGACGCAAGATGTTTTCTTACTTTGTCTATCAACAAACTGTCTAAACTTACCCCTGTTAATACTTCTTCAATCTTATTTTTTATTCCCTCTTGTTTAAGCATCTCAAAGTATGGGCTTACTATCTTCATTATTATATTTTCAAGACTATCGTTTTCTTTGCTGTATTTATTTTCTTTGGCTTTACTTTTATATTTTCTATGTAGAATTTTCATATATCATCCTACCTTATAACAACAATAAATTATCATTTTTAGCGGTTATTCAAAGTTTAAAATATTTTATTGGAATATTGTATCGCAATTATAAACCAAAATCAAGTTTTACATAAATTTTAATTATACATTTTTCTTAGTAACTCTATTTCTTTTGCGTACCCTTCTAAATTATCGTTCGGTGTTTCGAGTATGAACGGCAAGTCACGCAACAATTCGTGATTTATAACTTTCTTTAACACTTCTTCTCCCAAGAATCCTAAACCGATTTTTTCATGCCTGTCCTTTTTTGAGCCAACCGGATTTTTACTATCGTTTAAATGCACCGCTTTAAGATTTTTTATCCCTATAACCTTATCAAATTCTTTAATCACTCCATCAAGATTATTAACAATATCATAGCCCGCATCGCTTATATGACAAGTGTCTAAACACACGCCCACCTTTTCTTTTATTTCGATTTTGTCCATTATCCGCCTGATTTCTTCAAACCTCGAACCAACCTCGCTTCCTTTACCTGACATCGTTTCAAGCAAAATAACTGTACTCTGATTTTCTGTTATTATACTGTTTAACATATCTGAAATTTGCTGTATTCCAACATCGACTCCTTGACCTGTGTGACTACCCGGGTGAAAATTATAGTAGTTCCCCGGCACGTACTCCATTCTATTTATGTCGTCTTTCATTATGTTGAGGGCAAATTGTCTTATTTTTTCGTCCTTTGAGCAAGCGTTGAGTGTATATGGAGCATGCGCCACAATCTTTGCAAAATTTTTTTCTTTTGCTATCCTTAAAAAATCCGCAACATCACTCTCGTTTACTTGTTTGGCTTTTCCGCCTCTCGGGTTTCTCGTGAAGAATTGAAACGTGTTTGCTCCAATACTTATCGCATCTTCAATCATTTTTTTAAATCCGCCCGCACTCGATAAATGACATCCTATTTTTAACATTTTAACCACCCTTGCTTATTTTTATCTCTTATTATATTTTACTATATTTAAATATATAATTCCATAAAAATAAGCATCCCCCAGCCTAGCTGGGGGTATTTCTTTAACGGGCGAAGCCCTGTACTACTAGCCGCCTCTAAAGG
>CAKVEP010000002.1 GCA_934729465.1 uncultured Eubacteriales bacterium
TAGAGGCGGCTAGTAGTACAAGGGCTTCGCCCGTTAAAGAAATACCCCCAGCTAGGCTGGGGGATGCTTATTATTTATTTTAACATTTGTCTTAGTTTGAGCTAATATTGAGACTTACGGCATATATATTTAATTAAATTGACAATTTTAAAAGGAGAGAAAATTAAATGCGTAAAATTAAACTAAAATATATATGGTTGTCGGCTGTATTGTTTATTTTGGAATGTGGTGTTGATAACGAAGTAAAAGCGGAGGAAATTAATGTGTCTGCTAAATCGTCCATATTGATTTGTGCAGACTCAGGCGATGTTGTGTGGAGTAAAAACGAACACGAGCCTTTACCTATAGCGAGTACAACAAAAATTATGACATCATTATTAACCATAGAACATTCGCAAGCGGAGAATAAAGACGTTGAAATAACAGATGAAATGGTTAGAGTTGAAGGGACGTCCATGGGACTGAGAGCAGGCGACGTTATAAAGCTCAAAGAGCTTGCAAAGGGAATGCTTTTGCCATCGGGCAACGATGCCGCAAACGCAGCGGCGATAGCCATAAGCGGAACTACTGAAAAATTTTCAGAATTAATGAATGAAAAGGCACACCAAATAGGAATGAAAAACACAAATTTTGTGACTCCGTCAGGGCTTGACAGCGGAGACCATCATTCAACAGCGTATGATATGGCTATTTTAGGGGCTTTTGCAATGGAGAATGAGGAATTTTCAAATATAGCATCGAAAAAGAGTATGAAAGTTAATTTTGTGAATCCTTCAAAAAGTGTAAATTTGTCGAATCATAATAAACTGTTAAGGCTATACGACGGCTGTATAGGCATAAAAACAGGCTTTACAAAAGCTGCGGGAAGATGTTTGGTGTCGTGTGCACAAAAAGATGGAGTGAGGTTGGTAGCTGTGACGCTAAACGCTCCCAATGACTGGGATGACCACAAAACTTTATATGATTATGGATTTAAAAATACGATTAGCAAAGAATTTGACGATAGAAATTTTAGAACGTCTATACCAGTTAAAGATGGAATTGTAGATGATGTATCATTAGCGGGAACAACGAGTTTTGTGCGAACGTTTAAATTGGGCGATGAGAACAAAATTACACGAAAAATTGAAATGGATGATTATTGTGTTGCGCCAATAGAGAGGGGACAAATCGTTGGAAAAGTGGTATACTATTTTGGAGACAAAAAAATAGGAGAGAATAATATAATATCCGAGCAAGATATTGCTGAAAAAAAAGTAGAGCGTGGGAAGTTAGCGCAAATATGGGATTTTATAAAAAATTTATTTAGTAAAAAATAAAATGGGGGATATACTTGAATAAAAATGGCGGAATGGTAAGATTACAAAAATTTCTTGCAGATTGTGGAGTTGCTTCAAGAAGGAAGTCGGAGCAAATGATATCAGACGGAATAGTAAAGGTTAATGGGGTTGTGGCGTCGATAGGTGACAAAGTAAACCCCTGCAGGGATAAGGTTACAGTTAGAGATAGAAGAGTAAACAACGATAAAGAAAAATATTATATAATGCTTCATAAGCCCAGAGGCTTTATCTCTACAATGAAAGATGAGCAAGAAAGGAAATGTGTTGCAGACCTAGTTTCGGATGTTCCGAAAAGGGTATACCCCGTTGGAAGGCTAGACAGAGAATCAGAAGGCTTACTTCTAATGACTAACGATGGAGAGTTTACAAACAATATTATACACCCATCTAAACATATAAATAAGATTTACAGAGTAACCGTAAGACCGGGAATAACAGAAGAACAAATAACTCAAATGTGCGTTGGAATGGAAATAGACGGTAGACAAACTGCTCCGGCAAAAGTACATGTGTTAGAAAACAGAAATGGAAGAGTAGTATTAGAAATCGTATTGCAGGAAGGTAGAAATAGACAAATAAGAAAAATGTGTGAAAATCTTGGTTTAGAGGTTGCGAGGCTTAAGAGGATAGGTATAGGAAACCTTAAACTTGGAATGCTTCAACCTGGCAAATGGAGAGATTTAACTCCTGAAGAGATTAACAGTTTAAAAGGACAAAAATAAATTTTACAATCAACCCGGGAGGTTATAAAGTAAAAAATGAGGAATTTAAAAAATGATAAAGTAATAAAGCTTTTATCCGGTCTTTTTGATGACGGTAATTTTATGGAAATAAACCCATGCGTTAATAGTGATGACGACACAGCATCATTAATATGTGTTCACGGGAAAGTAAATGAAAAATACGTTTATGCTTTCGCACAAAACAGCGAAATTAATGGTGGAGCGGTTTGTAGAAATAATGTGATAAAGCTTAAAAAACTTTATTTGCTAGCTTTGAAAACGGGGGCGCCTATAGTTGGAATTTACGACTCATGTGGGGGAAATCTTAATGAGGGCAATGAGTTGCTTATTGAGTATAACACTATTCTTTGCGAGTGTAATAGATTATCCGGGGTTGTTCCACAAGTGTCAATAATTTTAGGAATGTGTTTTGGGATATCGGCTGTTATAGCTAGCAGTGCAGACGTTTTAATTATGGATAAAAAAGCCAAATGCGGTTTGGACATAGGTGGAGATAACAGTGATTATGTAAATTGTGAAAAATCAGGAGTTAGCCATATAACGTGTGAAAACAATGAAGAGTGTATATTTAAAGCTAGAAAAATATTGAGTATGTTGCCGTCTAATAACATATCAAGTGTTTTGCAACTTGACTACATTGAACCTAATATTTCGGAAAACTTAAATTTATCAAATCCATATAGTGTTATAGATAATTTAGTTGATGGCGGGAGCTTTGTTGAATTTCAGAAAAATTTTGGTAGAAGTTTTGTAACAGGGCTTTCGACCATAAAAGGTAATACGGTTGGAATTATAATTTCAACTGATGAAAACAGCGGGACGATAGATGCAGACTCTTGTGTTAAAATATCAAGGTTTATAAGAGTGTGTGATTCATATTCTATACCGTGCATAACAATGATAAATGCAAATAAATTTAACTCTTTAAAAGAGGCGTCTAGGGTGTGTAGCGTTTATAGTGAAGCGACGTGTGTAAAAATCACTGTTATAATAGGTAGAGCTTGTGGAGCGGTGAACGTGGCTTTTTGCGGACAAAATAGTATAGATGTTGTTTTATCTTGGGAAACGGCTGTAATTTCTGCGTTACCTCCGGAAACAGCTGTGGAAGTGCTGTGGCATGACAGGCTAAAAAATACAGGTCACAATACCTCTGGTTTAAGGAAGACGCTTGAAAATGAGTATGTGAAAGAACAATCATCGAGCTTTTTGGCTTGTAAGAGTGGTCTTGCCCAAGAAATTATATCTGAAAGTCAAACCCGTGAAAAAATCTCATATTATTTGTCTATGCTGGTCAATAAAAGGGAATTTAGATTGCCGAAAAAGCATTCTAATATGCGTATTTAGTATGGATGGAGGTTTAAAAATGAAGAATTTGAAAATTACAGTTAATGGGACTGTATATGATGTTAAGGTTGAAGAGGTCGAAGAAAACAGCAATGAAAGTATAGAAAATAATAAAAATTTTCATAAAAAACCTATGGATAATAATGTTAATAGTATTGAAAATAATGAAATAAAAGAGATTGTCAAGGCGCCGATTTCTGGTTCGGTTGTGGCTGTTAATGTACAAAATGGGGATAGTGTTAAAAGAGGCGACGTGTTGATGGTAATTGAAGCTATGAAAATGGAAAATGAAATTGTGTCGCCTATTGATGCTACAGTTTTAAACGTAAGAGTAAAAAAGGGAGAAATGGTAGAATCAGAGGCTCCTTTGGTGTTCTTGAGTTAAGGCGGTGAAATTTTGGATAAAAGAAGATTGTTAATAACCGAAACAGTTTTAAGAGATGCGCACCAATCATTGCTTGCTACCAGAATGCCTATAAGCGACATGCTGCCTATATTGGACAAGCTTGACAAAGTTGGATTTTACTCATTAGAATGCTGGGGCGGAGCGACATTTGATGCTTGTCTTAGATTTCTTGATGAAGACCCGTGGGAAAGGCTTAGGGTAATAAGAAATAAATGTAAAAACACTAAATTGCAAATGCTTTTCAGAGGTCAAAATATGCTTGGCTACAGGCACTATGCTGATGACGTGGTGGAATATTTTGTTCAAAAATCAGTTTCTAACGGAATAGATATAATAAGAGTTTTCGATGCCCTTAATGATGTGGAAAATTTAAAGGTTTCGGTAAAAGCAGCCAAAAAAGAAGGAGCTCATGCACAAGTTGCAATGTCTTATACTACGGGTCCTGTTTTTACAGACGATTATTATGTTGAGTATGCAAAGAAAATAGCCGATATAGGAGCAGATTCTATTTGTATTAAAGACATGGCAGCTCTTTTAACGCCGTATAATGCCGAAAGCCTCGTGAAAAAAATAAAAGATGCTGTGGATTTGCCAATCCAAATTCACACTCATTATACTTCTGGCTTAGCTTCAATGTGTATATTAAAAGGGGTGGAAGCCGGAGCTACGATGGTTGACACAGCTATGTCACCGCTTGCGTTAGGCACGTCTCACGCTCCAACAGAGTCGATAGTTGCAGCGTTTAAAAACACTAAATACGACACCGGTCTTGACTTGTCACTATTAAGTGAAATCAGAGATTATTTTATGGGTCTTAGAAAAAAATATATAGAAAAAGGTCTTTTAGACCCAAGTATGCTAGCCACAAACGTTAATGCGTTAATTTATCAGGTGCCGGGTGGAATGCTTTCTAATTTGCTTTTACAGTTGAAGCAATCGGGAAAGGCAGACAAACTCCAAGAGGTTTTAGAAGAGGTACCGAGAGTCAGGGCAGATGCAGGGTATCCGCCGCTTGTCACGCCAACTTCGCAAATAGTCGGGACTCAAGCTGTGTATAACGTTATAACTGGAGAACGGTATAAAGTATGTACAAATGAATTTAAAAATCTTGTAACAGGGAAGTATGGTCACACACCGATTAGTATTTCACCTGAGTTTATAAGAAAGGTAGCCGGAAATCAAGAGGTCATAGATTGTAGACCGGCAGACTTGCTTGAGCCGGAATTAGACAAATTGCGAGCAGAGGTAAGCGAATGGTTGGAGCAGGAAGAAGACGTATTATCTTATGCACAATTTCCGAAGGTGTCGGTGGAATTTTTCGAGAAAAGACGTAATAAAAAATATTCAGTAAACGGTTTAGCTTACTTAAAAGAAAAAAGCATACATCCCATTTAAAAGGATGTATGCTTAAAAAATAATAACACCATTTAAACTTAATAAATGGTGAAATATAAATTTATGCACTCACAGAATTAAACTTATGCATTAACTTAGATTTTTTTCTAGCAGCAGTATTTTTATGCAAAATACCTTTAGAAACAGCCATGTCTATGTTCTTTAAAGCAGCTTTTACGGAAACTTCGGCATTAGCTGAAGAACTGTTGACGTCCATAACTGCCTTGCTGATAGCTGTTTTTAAAGCTGAATTACGAGCTTTGTTTCTTTGAGTTTTGCTAGCAATCGTTAAAACTCTTTTCTTTGCTGATTTTATATTTGGCAATATTAACCCTCCCCATATAAAAATATTCCTTGAATATAATAACATGAATATAATTAAAAATCAATAGAGGAAATCAAATTATTTTTGAGTTAGACCAATTATGAACACGATGAATATAAATATCGGAGCGACGTATTTCATAATAATATCAAAAAATTTAGAAAATTTAAAGTTTTCATCACCCAAGCGAATTTCTTTTAGGAGGTTTTTGCTTTTGTATATATACCCAACAAATATACATGTAAAGATGGCGGAAAGAGGCATAAACAATTTATCTGTAAAGTATACCAGTAAATCGAAAAGGTTCATTCCCATAATTTTAAAATTTTCTAGTAAGCCGTTTGAAAGAGAAACTAATGTGCTCATTATCCCTATAACCACAGCTGAAATTATTGTTGCAGAGTGCCTCTTTATTTTAAGCATATCAATAAGTGTGGCAGATATTACTTCTAATGATGCCATGGCAGAAGTAGTTGCAGCGAAAAAAACAAGAAGGAAAAATATTAGACCAAATATATTTCCCAAAGGGATGGATTCAAATACCATAGGTAGCGTATGGAATATTAAGCCCGGACCAGATGAAGGTTCAAACCCGAAGGAGAACACAGCCGGTAAAATTGCAAGACCTGAAAGGATAGATATAACAATATCCAAAAACGCTATCCAAGCAGAACTTTTTGGCATATTTTCGTTTTTACTAAGGTAGCTTCCGTAAGTTACTGTTATGCCCATGCCGAGCCCCAAGCTAAAGAAAGACTGAGACAACGCTGCAGCTAATGACTTTAATATATCAGAAGTGGACCCTATAGAGTTTAAATTTACGGCAAACAAAAAATTCAATCCTTGAGAAGCATTGGGAAGAGTAACAGATTTAATTGCAACTACAAAGAGTAAAATGAAAAGTCCGGGAAGCATTATCTTACTTGTTTTTTCGATTCCCTTTGATATGCCTAGCAATACTATAGCAGTACATATTATTAAGAACAAAAGAGTAAAAATTATAGGTTCGGATGTGCTTGAGATAAAATTATTGAAAAATTGAACTTTATCTGTCCCGAAACTTTGGTTTGTCAAATAAGAGAAAATGTATTTTAAAACCCATCCGCCAACAACACAGTAGTAAAAAAGCAGTATTAACGAGCACAAAACCCCTAAAGCCCCAACAAAAGTCCATTTATTATTTAATTTTTTGTAAGCCGCCGCAGCACTCAGTTGAGTGGTCCTTCCTATGGACATTTCAGCTAATGTTATTGGAATTCCAAGTATTATGGAAAACATTATATAAAATATTATAAATAATCCGCCACCGTTGTATCCGACAACGTAAGGGAACTTCCATAGGTTTCCAAGACCAATTGCAGCACCTGCAGAGCTTAGTATGAAACCGATGGACGAAGAAAATTTACCACGTTTTTGTGTACTATCATTATCCACAATATCAACTCCTGTAATAAAAGTTTAATAGATAATGTTTAGTATTATCGAATTTGATAGTAAAAATCCTTTATCGGTTAATTTTATTTTATTATCTTCACATTTTACAACACCGTATTTTTCCATTTCTTTAGCTTTTTTGAAAAATTTGTGCGGTATATTACAATTGAATTTCTTAAGAAATTCAGAGTTATCAAGTCCGCTGTTAAGCCTAAGAGCAAGCATACAATATTCTTCTATACTTCCTCCGTTTCCGTCCTTCACAATTTCACAGCTGGAAAGAAAATCGTTAATTGAATTTTTGTAATAAAACCTTTCCCCATCAACAAAAGAGTGTGCCGACGGACCAATTCCAAGGTATTCTTTGCATTTCCAGTATTTTAAATTGTGTTTGCTTTGGTAGTTTTCTAAACAAAAGTTTGATATTTCATAATGATTATAACCGCTTTTTTTAAGCTTTTCACACATTAATTCATACAAATCAGATTGCTCATCATCGTTTAGAAACGGAATAGTGTCTTTCATGTAAAAATACGGCGTATTTTCTTCAACTTTAAGAATGTAACATGATACGTGAGGGATTTTTTGTTCAACACAAAATTCTAAGGAGTTTGTTAAAGACTTGCTATCTTGATTTGGAATTCCAATCATTAAATCAAGGGATAGGTTATTTATATTATTTTTCCGACATTTTTTAATGGTTGATATAATATCGGAAACATTATGTTTCCTGCCAAGTAGCTTTAGTTCGCTTGGGTTTAAAGACTGAGCCCCGATAGACACTCTGTTTACCCCGATATTATTCAAAAGCTCAAAATCAATAAGATTATGATTACACGGATTAACCTCTATTGTTATTTCTTTTAAGTCATGGCGAAAAGACTCTTTTATTGTAAGTATTATGTCTGCAATAAAATGTGAGTTTATAGAGCTTGGTGTACCTCCACCTATATATATCGTGTCAACAGTGTGGCACAAAGAGTTTCCCCAAGCTTTTATGTTTTCGCATACTTTATTAACATAATTTTTAATAGCTAATTCATTGGGTGTTATTGAATAAAAGCTACAGTATGGGCATTTTCGGTTACAGAAAGGTATGTGTATATAAATGCCTAAATTTTTACCGGACAAAATGAAATCCTCCAAACAAAGTTAAATATTTTATTATTGTTACAAATTAATCTTTGTCTAGCTTTAAAACAGACATAAATGCATCTTGAGGTATTTCAACGCTTCCGAGCTGTCTCATACGTTTTTTACCCTCTTTTTGTTTTTCAAGCAACTTTTTCTTACGGGTTATATCTCCGCCGTAGCATTTTGCAAGAACGTCTTTACGCATGGCTTTTACGGTTTCACGGGCTATAATTTTACCGCCTATACAAGCCTGAATAGGAATTTCAAATAATTGTCTTGGAATTTTTTCTTTCAATTTTTCTGCCATTTTTCTTCCTCTTTGATATGCTTTGTCTTTGTGAATGATGAATGATAATGCGTCAACAACCTCGCCGTTTAGCATCATATCAAGTTTGACGAGGTCAGATTTTACATATCCTTTAACTTCATAGTCGAAAGAAGCATAACCTTTTGTCCTGGACTTAAGAACATCAAAGAAGTCATAAACTATTTCATTTAAAGGTAAGTGATAGTGTATATCAACTCTTTCAGCGTCAAGATATTTCATGTCAATAAATGTGCCACGCCTGTCTTGACATAGCTCCATTATATTTCCGATAAAGCTTGACGGAGCGTATATATGAGCGTCGGTTATTGGCTCTTCGCTACTTTCAATAGTTGCTGTGTCCGGATAATTTGTTGGGTTATCTATGAAAACGGTTTCATGGTTTGTCTTTGTTATTTTATATATAACACTTGGAGCGGTTGTTATAATGTCTAAATTATATTCACGTTCAAGCCTTTCTTGAATAATTTCCATGTGTAGTAAGCCCAAAAATCCACACCTAAATCCGAATCCAAGAGCTGTGGAGGTTTCCGGTTCGAAGGTAAGGGAGGCATCATTTAGCTGTAATTTTTCGAGAGCTTCTCTTAAATCTGAATATTTGGAACCGTCAAGAGGGTAAACTCCGCAGAATACCATAGGATTAACGGTTCTGTACCCGGGGAGAGGTTCTTTTGCAGGATTATTTGCAAGTGTTACAGTGTCGCCAACCCTTGCAGTACTAACGGTTTTAATAGATGCGGCAATATATCCAACTTCGCCTGAGGTAAGCTCGTTTGTGGACTCTAAACTCGTGGCAAGCATATGACCACATTCAACAACGGTAAATTCAGAGCCATTAGCCATAAATTTTATTGTATCGCCGTTTTTAAGTTTTCCATCCATTATTCTAACATAAACCACAACACCTTTATAAGCGTCGTAAAATGAATCGAAAATTAAAGCTCTAAGAGGAGCGTCATCGTTCCCGACAGGCGGAGGAACTAATTTTACTATATCTTCGAGTACATCTTTAACATTTAGTCCTGACTTCGCCGAAACTCTGGGGGCATCTTCTGCAGGAATCCCTATTATGTCTTCGATTTCCTTACAAACTCTATCAGGGTCAGCACTTGGAAGGTCTATCTTATTTATTACAGGCACAATTTCTAAGCCGGCGTCAATTGCGAGATAAGTGTTAGCAAGGGTTTGAGCTTCTATCCCTTGAGAGGCGTCAACAACAAGTATAGCCCCTTCACAAGCAGCAAGAGAGCGCGATACTTCGTAATTGAAGTCAACATGACCGGGAGTATCTATAAGGTTAAACATATATTGCTTGCCATTATCAGCATTGTAAAGCAGTGTAACGGCGTGAGATTTAATTGTAATGCCACGTTCTCTTTCGAGTTCCATGTTATCAAGGAGTTGAGCTTCCATTTCTCGACTAGATACAGATTCGGTAAGTTCTAAAATTCTGTCAGCCAAGGTAGATTTACCATGGTCTATATGGGCAACTATACTGAAATTTCTTATATTTTCTTTTGATATTGACATATTTTTTATCCCTCAAATCCAGAAATAATATAATAAAATTATATCATGTCCTAAAAGAAATGTCATCATTTATGGAAAAACAAACCTAAACATAGCATAGTTTTTTTATTTCTTGGTTTGAATAAAAAATAAATAAATAATTTATTTGACTTTTAAAGGATGTAATGATATAATCAAATTAAGTTCGTGTGTTTCAACATACGGTTTGGTAGGTGCTGTGCGACAGGAGGTCGTGAAACATGTCAGGCGGGGAACCGAGCAGCATTAAGCGTACTTATCTTGTGCGATGCAGATTATTTGCTAAGCCGTATGTTGAAATACATGACTATATTTATATATAAGGTTAATACGGTAGGTGTGTGCGGATGTATCAAGTTTTATACCGCAAATGGAGACCAAAAACTTTTAATGATGTTGTGGGTCAGGAACACGTAACAAAAACATTAAAAAATGAATTGAAATCCGGTCATATAGCTCATGCTTATTTATTTACAGGCTCTCGAGGGACGGGAAAAACATCGTGTGCTAAAATTTTGGCAAAGGCTGTGAACTGCGTAAATTTACAAGATGGTAACCCGTGTTGTAAATGTAAGATTTGCGAGGGAATAGACTCTGGGAGCATATTGGATGTAACAGAAATAGACGCCGCAAGTAATAACGGGGTGGAGAATATAAGAGCAATTAGGGAAGAAGCTGTGTTTACTCCAGCGGTTGCTAGGTATAGAGTGTATATAATAGATGAAGTGCATATGTTGTCGATAGGGGCTTTCAATGCTCTACTTAAGATACTCGAAGAACCACCAGAGCACGTTATATTTATACTTGCCACCACAGAAGTCCATAAAATTCCGGTTACTATTTTATCGAGATGTCAGAGATTCGATTTTAACAGAATTTCATTAAAAGCGATGTCGGAACGAATTAAATATATTTGTGAGCAAGAGAATGTGGGAATTAGTGAAGAGGCTGCACTTCTAATTTCTAAATTTTCAGATGGAGCTTTAAGAGATGCTTTATCTATACTTGACCAATGCGTTAATAAGGGCGAAAATATAGATGTAGATACGGTCTTAAATATTTCGGGAGTGTCCGGAAATGAGAGCGTATTTAAAATAATGAACTGTATTATTAAAAAAGATTGCGAAAACGCCTTGAAAGAAGTTGAAAGGCTTTATTTTAAATCAAAAGATATGAGTAGGTTATGTGAACAATTATTGGTTTGTTTTAGGGATATTATGCTGTTTAAGATAGTTGGACAAGAAAATGATTTGCTTGATTACAATATTAAAGATGAACTTAAAGCAGATGTCAATACATTGGATTTAGATAAAATTGTGTGGTATATAGAACAATTACAATGTTGTTATGACCAAATGCAAAAAGGCTTTAATAAAAAATTTGAGCTGGAATTATGTTTAATAAAACTGTGTAATGGTGATAAAATACAATATAAAAAGGTTATCAAAAATGAGCCAAAGGTTAAAAATAGTCACGCAAGCATCGAAAAGGTTGCAACTGAAAATGTTGATGCTATAATAGATATGCATAATCAAGATGTACAGGATGAAAATTTAAAAAATTTGGAATGCTGGTCGGAAATTCTTGATGTTCTTGTAAGCAAGGGAAAATCAAAGTCAATGTCGGTGGCTTTTAAAGGCTCAAGTGCATACGAAAAGGGTAACTATATATTGATAAATTCTCCTAATGAGCTGGCTTTTGAACTCCTTAGAGAGTCTGAAAACAGAAACCAAATGAGAAATGCTATAAAAGAAGTTACCGGTAAAAATTATAATCTTGGACCATATAGAAAAAGTAAAAAAACAGATTCAGGCAATGAAGATAAATTAGACGAGCTGTCAAATATCGCTAAAAATGCCGGAATAAATGTTAATTTAAAATAAATTGGAGGAATAAAAATGAAAGTTAGATTACCTAAAATGGGTGGAGGAAATATGGGAAATTTACAGCAATTAGCCCAACAGGCACAGGCTATGCAAAAAGAAATGGATGATGCTTCTAGTTTATTAGACGAAAAAGAGTATAGCGCAACATCAGGTGGAGGAGCTGTGAAAGTGGTTATAAGCGGTAAACCTGAATTAAAAAGCGTTGATATAAATCCTGAGGTTGTTGATATTGACGATTTAGAAATATTATCAGATATGATTGTGGCAGCAGCAAACGAGGCTATAAAGGCTTCACGAGACGAAAGAGAAAATACTTTACAAAAAATATCAGGGCAGATGAATTTACCTAATATTCCAGGAATGTTTTAATTATGTCTAATTATAATGTTGCGCCGCTTTCAAGGCTTATCGAGCATTTTGAGAGACTTCCCGGTATAGGTAGAAAAACAGCACAGAGATTAGCTTATTATGTGTTAAAGATGCCGGATGAGCAGGCTGAGGATTTTTCAAAAGCTATAATTAGTGCAAAAAATGATATTCACTATTGTAAACAATGCTGCAATTTTACTGATAAAGAATTATGTCCAATATGCTCTGATAAAAATAGAGACAACTCCGTGATATGTGTTGTGGAAAGTCCGAGAGATGTGGTAGCTTTTGAGAGAACAAAGGAATTTAATGGGGTTTATCACATTTTACATGGGACGATTTCACCATTAAATGGCGTCGGACCAGAACAAATTTGTATAAAAGAGCTTTTGAATAGGTTGAAATATAACAGCGTGAAAGAGGTTATAATGGCCGCCAATCCTACCGTTGAGGGCGAAGCCACGGCTATTTATATATCCAAACTTGTACATCCATTTGGGGTGAAGGTTACTAGATTAGCCTATGGAGTGCCGGTGGGTGCGACTCTTGAGTATGCAGATGAGGTGACTTTGAGCAGAGCTCTCGAGGGAAGAAGTGAAATTTAATAGGTTTAAAGTGTTTTTTTGTAGTTTTACTAAGGTGGATTGTATGTTTGAAAAAGAAAAATTTGATGAAGTGTTTGACATAATGGAAGAGGCATTTCCGAAAAATGAATACAGAATTTATGAAGAACAGAAAAAACTTTTGGACAATGATAAATATTTTATAGATGTTGAAGTTGACGAAAATAAAAAAATTTTGGGATTTATGGCTAGTTGGGAGTTCGAAAATTTTATTTTTATAGAACATATAGCCGTTTCGAAAGAAAGTAGGGGCAAAGGGATTGGCTCTAAGATGTTAAAAAAATATGTTAATAGCACCAACTTACCGTTGATATTAGAGGTTGAGCCTGACACCGATGATTTGTGCAAAAGGAGAATAAAATTTTACGAACGCTTGGGATTTTGCTTAAATATGTATAGCTATAGTCAGCCGCCTCTTAGGGTAAATGAGAGTGAGTTACCTTTGTATATTATGAGTTATCCACGTGAGTTAAATTTAGATGAATTTGAGATAGTTAAGGAAAAAATACACAATAATGTATACTTAAAAAATAAGACGGCTAGTATATTCTAGCTGTCTTATTTTTAAAATTCTTGTTTTAAACTTCTTAAAAATAGGTTTGAAAATTCACTGCTAACTTGTTTTTTGTTGTGTATGACATTGTTCACTGCGTTACAAATAGGTAGCTCAGTTTTGTATTTTTTGCCCAAGTTAACTAAAGCTGTGGCTGTGGAAGCTCCTTCCGCTAATTTATCAAAATTTTCTCCTTTGGCGAGGGCTTCTCCGAATTTTCTGTTTCTGCTGTGTAGCGAAAATAGAGTAGCTTCATAATCACCGAGGTGGCAAAGTCCGTATGCCGAAAGCTCATTTCCACCCATAGCTTTTATCAAACACGCAATTTCTCGTGTGCCTCGAGACATTAAAGCTCCTTTTAAAGATTGTAAATTCATTCCGTCGAGTATACCGGCAGCAATTCCTATAACATTTTTAGCCGCCGCCCCAATTTCGCTACCAATGAGGTCGGTGCCATAGTAAAACCTAATCATGTTGCTTGAAAAATTTTTTATTAAATAGTCCTTAACGGAGCTATTCTCGGAATCAATAACCATACAATTTGGTATATTATTAACAAAATCTTGTACGTGACCAGGACCTACCCATACAGCAACACCAACATTATCTTTGACATAATCTCTTACTACTTGAGTGAGTCGCTTTCCGGTTGAGCATTCTATTCCTTTCATACATAACACAATAATTTTATTTTCAAGGTTATATTGTGAAATTTTAGAGATTAAATCTCTTAAATTTTGTGCACTTATAGATATTACAATTACTTCAGCTTCGCAAACAGCTTTCTCTAAATCGGATGTAATATGAACATTTTCTGGTAACTCAAGAAATTCATTTTTGTGAGTTTCCTTTAAAATAGTTAAATTATGAGAAGAATTTCTTCCCCATAATGTAACATTATGATTAATTCTATTTAAATACCAAGCAATAAAGGTGCCCCACCTACCGCACCCTAAAACAGATATGTTCATTTTGCATACATCCTTTTCTTATTTATTAAGCACTAATGTAAAAAAATACTAATTACATTTGTTTTCTTTTACTTTATTTTTGCAAAACAGTTGTTGTAATCCCATGAATAAAAGAAGGAATCCGAAAATTTTGCCAAGTATTTTTGAGTTAACGCTATTTGATACATAAGCACCAATAATAGCACCTAAAATTCCTAAAATTGAGTATGGAATTACAATTTTCCAGCATATTAACTTTTTTCGGTTGTAAATAAAAATAGCAATTAAAGCAATTGATATAAAAAATATAATGTTAATTCCCTGGGCAACAATTTGTTCCATATTAGAAAAAACTGTTAAATATATAATTAATACTCCGCCGCCGCCTAGTCCCATAGCACCTAAAACTCCAGAAAGAAATCCTGCTAAAGCAACCATTAAATTATTGTTCATTTCGTTATTAACCTATAAGCTGCCCATATACTAAAACAAGCAAACAGTTTTTTTAAAATATTTTGATTGATTTTAGGCAATAAAGCCGAACCTGCGATAGCTCCTGCTATACCCCAAGGAATATATGGTAAAGACGTGGCAAAAACAAGATTATTTGATTGAAAATATATAAAAGCGCTAACAAGACAAATAAAAAATATTATACACACCGAATTAGCATGAGCTTTTTTTCTATCCATTCCGAAACCAACTAAAGAGGGTAAAATTATCATTCCACCGCCGGTTCCCAGAAGACCATTAACAAAACCTGCGCTAACAGATGTTAAGAATAAGAGAATTGCTCTTTTAACTTTCAAAAATTAAGACCCCTTAAAATATACTTCAATAGTTATTGTTAAAATAAGAGGCATAAAATATTCAAAAAAATAAAAGCCCCGCTTAACCGTATCGTGCTCTGAATAACCTGCTACTAAAAGCAGGTGGGTGCTCTCCCTACAGTTTCATGCTCCCTTCGTCCGATAAAATCGGGAGGTCTGCAATTAACTGTAGGAGAAAAGCTCCCTAATAAAAGGTGTAGGGTTATAAGAACACAGTCCGCGAGTTAAGCAGGAAATAATTAATATTCAATTTTATTCTTCAGAATCATCGTAATCATTAAAGCGACTTTCAAAAATTTCAGCTAATTCATCAAGGAGTTTATCATCCTCAACTTCAGCTAATTGCTCTTCGCCGCCCTCATCGATTACTTCAAATATGAAGTAAGTACCGCTACTGTCACCATCAAATCCTTCAGGAAGTTCGAAATTTGGAACAAGAGCGTAAAATCTACCTTGTTCATTTTCAATATAGTCTAAAATTTCAAACTCACGTTCCACGCCTTCATCATCTATTAAAGTGATAAGGTCAGCTGAAAATTCTTCACCCATTAAAAGTCAACTCCTAAAATATATCTTAAATATATTTTACCCATTTAAATCAGAATAGTCAATAAAAAAATGATATAAAAATAATTATGATTTTCCTTATAAAAATATACGTTTGGATTTGACAAAATAGTAAAAGCAGTATAAAATATGATACGTTAATCATGAATATAAGAGAGGATGAAATCTAAAGTATGAGTTGTGTTTTTTGTGATATTGCTAACGGAAACATCCCTTGTGATAAAGTGTATGAAGATGAAAGTATTACTGCGTTTAAAGACCTAAATCCACAGGCTCCTGTACATTTGCTCGTTATTCCAAAGGTCCATATAAGTTGCGCAAATGAAATTACGTCAGAAAACAGTTCTGTTATTTCTCATATTTTTGAGGTTATACCCCAATTAGCTAAAAATTTTGAAATACAAGATGGTTATAGAGTTGTAACGAATTGTGGGGAAGATGCAGGTCAAACGGTTATGCATATTCATTTTCATGTTTTGGGTGGAAGAGAACTTCAATGGCCTCCGGGTTAATGTGAGTGTGTTTATAGGTTGTAAAATTGCTGGATGATAACACTTTTAAATATATAGGATAAGGAAAATGGTGTTTTTATGGAAGATTTTTATTCAATTGATATAGCAGGATGCAAAAGAGATTTACCGATTTGTAAAGTTAACGAGAACTTTAGTATAGCGGCGTTTGTGATGTTCGGAGATGTTGAGTTAACAGAAAAGTGTGCTGCTGACCTTTTAAAAAAATGTCCGGAACACGACATATTAATAACGGCTGAAGCAAAGGGAATTCCTCTTTGCTATGAAATGGCAAGACAAAGTAAGAAAAATTATGTTGTGGCGAGAAAAAGCGAAAAGCTTTACATGACAAATCCTGTACATGTTGAGCTGAAGTCGATAACTACGGCTAGGTTACAAAATTTATATTTGTCAGACGAAGAATATAAGCAGCTAAAAGGAAAACGTATTTTAATCGTAGACGACGTTATAAGTACAGGTGAATCATTAAAAGCAATATCTCTGCTTGTGGCAAAAGCCGGAGGAAATGTTGTTGGGAAAGCGTGTGTGCTAGCGGAAGGCGAAGCGGTAAACCGAAACGATATTATATATCTTGAGCCTTTACCGGTTTTTAAGAAATAAAAAATAAGGAGAATTTTATTTTATGAGGCGACTGTTTGCAATAGTTGGATTTACGTATTTAATAACGCTTACAGTCGCAATGTTTTTGTCTGAAAAGGCGTTAGTGGTGTGCTTATGCTTAAATGCGGCTTGCTTTATAGTGTCTGTTTTAGTAAAAAACATAAGAAAGAATAAAATTTTTCCTATTGCTTTATTTACTTCTCTTTTAGGATTTGGTGTTTATACTGCAAATTACAATATAAATATTTTGCCGATTAAGCAGCTATATGACAAAGACATAAATATATCAGGAGTGATATGTGATATTCCGTATAAGAACAACGGAAGGTATTATTACACGATAGAAGTGGATAAAGTAGTAGGAAGGGAAAGCGGAAAAAAATTTAAGATGAGTTTGTCTTGTTCAGACGCCCTGGAAGCTGATATTTACGACAAATTTACAGGAAACGTTCATGCGTTTGAGCCTAATTTTTGTAGTGGATTTTATTCGAAGCAATATAAAATGTCTCAAAAAAAATATATATCAGGTTTTTTGTATGATTACCAGCCTGTAGAAATACAAGAAAATTCAGAAAAACCATTTAATTATTATATTTTAAAATTTAGAGAAAAAATGTTGTCTTCAATGAAATCTCTTTTGCCTGAAACTCATGCCACAATTACAAATGGTGTGTTGCTAGGAGAAAAACAAGATTTACCTCAAGACATAAAGAATGACTTTTTGAGGGTTGGGATATACCACTTATTAGCAGTGTCCGGAATACATGTTGTGTTATTGTGTGAGGCGGCGACTGCAGTTTTTAAAAAATTTAAATTTTCTAAGCGGTCAAGTAATTTGTTAACAATAGCGTTTATATTATTTTTTATGGCGGTTAATTGTTTTTCACCTTCTGTTGTAAGAGCCGGCGTAATGATGATAATATATTTGATTGGAGATTTATTTGGAAGAAAATCTGATTGTATAAATTCTTTGGGAATAGCTGTTTTGTTAATGTGTGCATTTAACCCTAATGCGGGCGGAGATATTAGAATATGGTTGTCGTCATTATCTGTGCTTGGTATAAACGTTTTAGAAACCAAGATTTTTAAATTTATTAATAATTACGTTAGTTTACTAAGCGATGGAGCTGTGACAAGATATTTAGCAAAGTCAGTTTCAATGAGTCTTTCGGTTATGATAGCAACATTTCCTGTTACTGTTATATTTTTTAAAAGACTTTGTTTAATTGCGCCTATTTCCAATATACTTACCATGTTTCCTATAACATTTATGATTATATTATCTATGGTTTCAAACCTTATGTATGTTGCGGGAGTATCTAAGGCTTTTATTATGCCGCTTTTATGTGTTTTAAAGATTGACGTAGATTACGTTATTAATGTTTGCAGATGGCTGTCTGGGTTTCCTTTTGCGTGTGTTTCGATAGAATACAAATTTATATCATTGTGGGTATCGTCAGTATTAATTTTAATAGGTTTAAGCGTTATATTTGGGGACGTAAAAAAACAAGTAAAATTTATAAGTTTGCTCTCTTTAAATATATTATTTGTAGGAATTATATCTTATAAAATTTTAATGAGAGATGTGACAAGGCTAAGTGTATTAGATGTTGGAAATGGCTGTTCGCTAGTCCTGAGCAAAAACGGAAGAAATTCAGTAATCTGTTGCGGAGGGGAAGAGTACTATTGTGATAGATTGGGTAGGTATTTAGACTCTATTAATACTGGTTACTTGGATTTACTGTTAGTTCCGTCTGGCGCCGAAGAGAGTAGTATGTTTTTTAACGATGTAAATGATAAGTTTAAGAAAAATTGTGTTGTAACGGCGGATTCTATGTGCGTAGGTCAAGGACTGCAGAACAAAGAAACAAACACTCGTTTTGAGACGTTTAAAGACAAAATAGATATTAAGCTATGGAACGACATAGCAATAAATACTTACGAAGCTGAAGATAAAACGTGGATGTTTTTGAATATAGACAATATAAATATTCTTGTGTGTCCAAACGGAGGAGATGCAAAAAATATACCAAGCAAATGGCTAGACTGCGATATATTTATAACGGGTAGTCTTCCGATTAATTACGATTTAATTCATCCGGTTTATAATATTTTATCTGAAAGTAAAATGTCTTGTGAGAATAATTTAATAAAGCTTTCCAAAAATACTCTAAATAATTATGTCACCTCCAATTATGGTACTATAAATATAGATATAAAAAATCCAAGTACAATTACGATAAGGAGGGAAACATAATGCCTAATATGACTGAAAGAGAATTTCAAAAGCATATAAAAGACAAAAATTTAAAAAATTTATATTTTATTTACGGCGATGATACATATAATGTGGTTCGATTTAGAGATGGCTTAGTAAAGCAAATAGTGGGGGAAAATACGAATAGTCTTAATTACGTTGAAATGGATGGACAAAATTTAAATATAGACAAATTAGCTATGAGTGTAGAATTATATCCAATTGCTTCAAGTAAAAAATGTATAGCAGTAAAAAATTTAGATGTGGATTTGCTAAACTCAGATGATTTCGAAAAATTGATTGATACGATTAGCGACATACCTGAATATTGCTGTGTTATAATAAGCCAAACCACGATTAAAATTGAAAAGAAATGTTCTGCTCGGTGGAAAAAAATAATTTCTGTATTTGAAAAATTGGGTATAGCTTTAAAATTAGAAAATAAGACGGTAATTTCTATCGAGAAGCAAGTGATTAAGTGGGCTGAAAAACAAGGAAAAATTTTGTCGCCTAAAAATGCAGCGTTTATATGCAAAACTTGTGGGAGTGATTTAATTAATCTTAAAAATGAGATAGATAAGATTTGTGCGTTTGAAGAAAGTAATGAAATTAGCGAAAAATCTATAAAATTACTGATAGTTAATAATCTGGAAACTAATGTATTTGAGATGTGTAAAATGATGGCTAAGGGGAAGAAAAAAGAATCATTAATGTTTTTACGTCAACTTTTGTTTCAAGGGGAAGAGCCGGTTGCTATTCTAGGGGTTATATCAAGCGCTTATATTGACATGTATAGAGTGAAAGTTGCGATAGAATATGGATGTCAAAGTTCGTATATTTCGAGTGTGTTTGATTATAAGAGGAAGGAATTTAGACTTTCAAGCGCCGAAAAAAACTCTGTAGGAATGTCGTTAAACAGTATTAAAAAGATTATTGATATATTAATTAAAGCCGATTTAAACTTAAAAAGTAGTAGAGTAAACCCTCAGTTGCTTTTGGAATTAACTGTGGTAAAAATAATGATGTTACAAAATAACAGGTGAGATATTTGATAAATATAAATGAAGCAATAATCGTGGAAGGCAAATACGATAAAATAAAAATTTCTAATATAGTAAACACGCTGATAGTGAAAACAGAAGGATTTAAAATTTTTAAGGACAAACAAAAATTAGACTTAATAAGACAGCTTGCTGAAAATACGGGAATTATAGTCTTAACAGACAGTGATGCTGCTGGATTCTTAATTAGAAATTACATAAAAAGTTCAGTAACAACAGGCGTTGTTAAACATGCATATATCCCTGATGTGAAAGGGAAAGAGAAGCGAAAAAAGACTCAGTCAAAAGAAGGAAAGCTTGGGGTTGAGGGGATTGACGATACAATTTTATTATCTGCTATAAAAAAATGTATTGATAGCGGTGAATTTAAAGAAAGAGCTTGTAAATTTAAAATAAGCAAGGTGGATTTATACAATGCCGGATTAGTGGGACATGAGTGTAGTAAAAAATTAAGAAAAAGCTTGTTTTTAGAGTTAAATCTGCCGGAGTATTTTTCAACAAATAATTTATTAGAATTTTTGAACTATACTTTAGATAACCAAGAAAATAATGATATATTAAAAAAATACAACCTTTTAAAATAATAAAGGGTTGTATTTTTAAATTTAGTCTTTGTTATTTGCCTTTTTTTCTCTGTGCTTTTTAATTGCGTTGTTTATCTTACTTATAATATCAGGGGTCATAGCGATAATTCTATCTATAGCACCGTTAAATGATTCCACTTGAAGCAATTTTACTTCGTCTTTTGTAATTACAAGAAACGCCACGGGTAAAATAGTAATTCCAGCTCCGCTTCCGCCTCCGAAGAGGTCCTTATCTACAGCTTTTTTAGAATTAAAGTCAGAACCTCCGGCAGCGAATCCGTAGGTAACTTTAGAAACGGGTATAATAGTAGTCCCATCAGGAGTGGTTATAGTATTGCCTATGATGGTATCCACGTCTATCATGTCTCGAATTTTGTCCATGGTAACTCCCATCATACCTTCAACTTTATTTTCGCTCATCAAAAACACCTTCCAAAGTAGTTTATTTATCTATAATTTTATTATACTCCTTTATAAAATACAAGAACGATTTTAAAATTTGGAAAACAGTACCGTAAAAATGGAAATTTAAAAAAAACGTAGTTTTATCTCCGAGAAAGTCGGGCGAAACGTTTATATCATAGCTCTCTAGCTCAGCGTTGGATATTACTCCACCGAAAAAGGGATATATTACAGAAGAAAATTTTGCATAAAGTAGAGCTGTTTTAGCGGCGTCACTTCCGCTTACTTTTACTTTTAAAACGATTTCCTTTATCTTTATGCCTTTTAATATCTCGATAAAAGTTTTTACTCCTATTTTAATTATTCCCAGTCCAAAGGAAATTATATTACTGTTTTTTTTCTTTTTTGTATTATTTTCCTGTTTGTAATTTTTATCATGATTCTTGCGACTTTTCTTTTTAACACGAGTAGGAATTTTAATTTTTAAACCGAATATAATTATATGAACATTTAAACCGTCCGAGTAATTAACTACAACGTTTATAGGCGTAAATAAAACTAATAAAATTAATAATAAAAGAAACATTAAAACATACAAAAATATCATATTATAAATCTATTTCCCTTCATTTGAAACTTCGGGTAAATCGTTGATAGATGATAGTCCAAAACATCTGAGAAAAGTTTCGGTTGTGGAGTAAATTATAGGTTTGCCGGGAATGTCGAGTCTTCCTGTTTCTTTTATTAAAGATTTTTCAATAAGATTATTAATTAATTTAGAACAATCAACGCCTCTGATGTTTTGAATAAAGCTTTTTGTAACGGGTTCGTTGTAAGCTATTATAGCTAAAACCTCCATGGCAGATGAAGACAACGCATTAGATTGATTAATTTTTAAAACATCTTTAATGTACTCAGAGTAATCAGGGTTTGAGCACATTTGATATTTATTATTTAATTTTATTATTGATATTCCGGAGTTATTTTTTTTAAGCTTTTCTACGAGTTTACCAATTATAATTTCAACTTGAGAATCATTTAAATTGAGAACCTTTGAAATTTGTTTTATTTCTAAAGGCTCTCCGCTGGCAAATAGCATAGCTTCAACTATAGGTATAAATTTATCGTCTGACATAAACTTAAGATTTCTCCTTGTTCAAAGATATTTTCAGCTCATCATTTTTTTCGATTAGAAGGATACGTTTGTTTTTTACAAGCTCAAGAACAGCCAAAAAGGTGGCAACAGCGCTTGATTTACTTAATTTATTATGGAACAAATTTTTATATGGAAACGGGTCAAGGCGCATAAGTTTTTTTAAAATGTGTATTACCCTTGAAAATACAGACACAATTTTTTTAGAAACAATTGTTTTTATTTTGTTATCTTCGTTTGGTTTTGTTTCAGGCTTAGGCAACAATACGTTTAGATAAACTTTCAAAAGCTCTGATGGTTTGTGAGATTTTCCGTAAGTTTTATCGGCTTCTATTGTTTCGGTGCCCCTTGTGAAAAAGTTCGGATTAAAATTATCCGTCAAACATTTTGCAGCTTCCTTGTAAGACTGAAAAGCGTTTAACGTGTCAGATAATTCGCTTTTAAGCTCCATAGCCTCGTTATTGTTTGGCAGCAACGACACCGTTTTTATATATATAAGTTTTGCAGCCATTTCAAGAAATTCACTTTTTATCTCAATATTGTTGTCACGCATAAGGTTAATCTGTTCCATGTATTGGTCTAGCAGGGTGGAAATTTTTATATCACTTATACTTATTTTCTTTTTATCTATTAATTTTACCAATAGGTCTAAAGGACCCTCAAAGTTATTTAGTTTATATGAAATTGTGTTCATAGCTTTACCTAAAAATAGAAAATGGTAAGTAAGTGATGTTAACTATAAAATTGTATAAATAGGTTTGCATCAAGCTTAGCGGACGATTAAATAAACCAAAGAATAATAGTATTATTATCGTAAGAGAAAATAAATATTGTTTGGAGTAATATTTATTTATAAACTTTGACGGAATAAAAGCTTCGAAAATTTTAGAGCCGTCAAGCGGTGGTACAGGCAATAAATTGAAAACCGCAAGACCAACATTCATTATTATATAATACGATAAAAATGAATAAACCCAATAAAATAGTTCATTAGCGGCAGGATTAAAAAATAAAAGAATAAAGTTTAATATGAGACCTCCCGCTATTGCTGCCAATAAGTTTGAAATTGGACCTGCAAGAGCTGTTAAAGCGTTGTCCTTTCTGGGATTTTTAAAATTTCTTGGGTCCACAGGCACAGGCTTAGCCCAACCGAAGTTAAATAAAAGTATAGACAATGCTCCAATTGGGTCGAAATGGGCAAGTGGATTTAGAGTCATTCTTCCGCTGCGCTTAGCAGTGTCATCACCTAATTTGTAAGCCATCCATCCGTGAGCACATTCGTGCAAAGGGAGTATCAAAAATATTATTGTTAAAACGGCAACTATTCTTGCGATAACGTCTAAAAAACTCAAGTTTGGTTGAAGAAACCACATTATCAAAACACCTCCAACTAAATTATATCATTTATATGATATTATACACAAGTTTTAATTTAAAAAAAGCTAATGCCCATAAAGACATTAACTTTTTTAAGTAAATAAAATAGATAAGTAGATCTATAAGCCGAATTCTGTTAAAGGTAATCATCTATCTTGGCTGAGCGTTGCCGACTCAGCTCACTGCCACCTCCCAAGGGCACATCTGGCAAATGTAAAACGCCCTTATAACCACGGTGTTGCTCCGGATAGGGTTTACAGAGCCATACAGTCTCCCGTATGCTGGTGAGCTCTTACCTCGCCTTTCCATCCTTACCTGAAAAACAGGCGGTATATTTCTGTTGCACTATCCCTAGGGTCACCCCCGGCGGTCGTTAACCGTTATCCTGCCATGCGGAGCTCGGACTTTCCTCAGGTGCGGTTTTTCAACACTACACCCGTAATTACCCAATCTACTTACCATTTAATTATATTATAGTTTAAAATCTATTGTCAAGGAAAAATTCATTACAATATAGCAGAGATAACCTCAGCAATCATATTAAATAGCATACCGAATAATGCTCCTCTTCTAAACATCTCATTTCTTTTCTCTTTTTCTTTAGCTACGTTGTCTTTAATTTGTTGGACTAAGCTATCATAGTTTGCTTGAGCAAGCTTTAACGAAGTTTCTAATTTTTTATTTTCCTGTCGTATTTGATTTACTGTAAGCTTTACTTCTCTTGCTTGTTTTTCGATTTTCTTTTCTTCATCTCCAACAATTTTTTTATTTTCCATGGAACTAAGTTTCCTTATTAGTGAGGTATTTTCTGATAGCAATTTAGCGAATTGTTTCAAACTGCTATAAGCGGAAAGCGTTCTTGTCCAACGTGTTTCCTCATCTACTTTATCATCATCTAAATATGATTTTGCTTTAACTATTGAGTCATATGTATTATTGTAAATGTCTTTATATAGTTTCATGAAGTTTAAAGTTGGTAAACTGTCGTTGTCTGAATCCATTGATGAATATTTTAAAATTCTTTTTTGATTGATAAATCTTACATATAACTTGTTAAGAGTGCTTAAACTGCTTTTGGATATATTAAAGTTTTGACAAAGAGCTTCATATTCTTCAGTCATTTTTTTATACTTTTGTTTTGTTTGAGATCTAATTACAAACCATTTTTTATTTTGGCTTTCTACGATTTTTCCAATATCATCTATTGTACTTTCTATGTCGTTAATTTGAGATATAATATCTCCAAAATTGTAAGCACATTTTGTTTTTTCTTTATATAGTTCTTCGCCGTTGTATTTTATAACGTAACGGAAATTATTATCTGCATCAAGACCAATTTTTTCTCTTGTAAGACCAACGGAATTTTCTTTGTAATCTTTTTTAATTTCACTTAATTTTTTGTTAGGGAAAAAGGATTTTTGCAAATTTTCAAGAGTGTCTTCTATTATGTTAATAATGTTGTCTAAAATATTTGGAGAGTAAATATAGTCTTCCTTTTTAAATTTATGTAAAAGTTTAAAAAATTCCTCATTTTTTTCTTTTGGATTCTGTACTCCCAATTTTTTTAGAGTTTTTGTGTTTTCGACAAATGTTTTACATACTTTATTTTCAGCGTCTAGCTGGGCATTTGTTGTATTTTGAGCATTTGAAAACAAATCATTAATCTCTTTTAAGAAATTTTCAGAATCTAAACTAACCGCATTACATGCTTTTTCTATTGCATGTTTAAGAATCTTTTCTAAATTGGTTTTAAAGTTAACTTTGGTTACTTTATTACTTTTTTGGTCTTTGTGAGCGCCAACAACTGTTTGATGGTATTCATTTCCTTCTTTGCCATTTTCAATTATTGGCATGTGTTTGAATGCTATTGTTTCAGTGTAATCGGGGTAATACTTGTAAAATTTACAGTAAAAATTAATTGGTTCGTCCAAGTCTTTTAAAAAACTGTTTATTGCAGCTTGAGTTTTAGATTTTAAATTTTTTTCTCTTTGTTGTTTTTTGAACCAAAAATCAGTATCTTTTTCAAGTTTTTTTAATTTGCTCTCTAGAACAACTTTGTATTTTTTGTAATCGTTAATTGTTTTTTGAGGTATTGTTATATTTGCATTGTTTATTTGCATTTTATCAATCCTTTCTATGTATTTTTAGGTTTACACAACTATTATATATACAAATGAATAAATTGTCAATACATTAATTATAAAATTTATTATAAATTAAAAATTTTTGTGTTATTATCTCCAACGCAATTATCAAAAGTTGAGTGATTTGTAACAATTGTGTTTTTAATTTGATAGTATATAGTGTAATGCAGAAATTTGTCTGAGACATAAATTAGTGTGATATAGAAAGGGGACAGCGCATTGAAAGATACGATTTTTCAAATGAAAGCCAGAGAATACGGTATATCACCATTACCGGAAAATCCTAAAGTAGCAATGGCATATGTGCCGTATCAAAATGCAGAGAAAATTTATAGTGCAGAGCAGGGAATGTGTAGCGGTACAATGTTTCCGTGCCTTGATAAGCCATTTCATGGGAGTAAATGCTGTCAAAACGGGGGTGCTAAGAGATGAGTGAAAGAGATAGACTGCTTAGAAGGATAGCAACAATAGATTTTGCGATTGTTGAATTACATTTGTATATGGACACTCATCCTGATGATGAGAGTATAAACAGTAAGTTGAGCGAATATGAACAAAAAAGTGCTGAACTCAGAAATGAGTATGAGCAAAAATATGGTCCGTTAGTTCCGGGGAGCATAGAAGGAAACCAGTGGGCTTGGATATCAAACCCGTGGCCTTGGGACAATAATGAGGAGGGAGCAGAGTAGAATATGTGGGTATATGAGAAAAAATTACAGTATCCTGTAAATATAAAAAATACAAATCCAGCATTAGCCAAAATGATAATAACTCAATACGGTGGTCCAGACGGAGAATTAGGAGCTTCTTTAAGATACTTAAGTCAAAGGTTTTCTATGCCTTATCCGGAGTTAAAAGCAATATTAACAGATATAGGTACCGAAGAATTAGCTCACTTGGAAATGATAGGTGCCATAGTTTATCAGCTTACTAAAAATCTTTCAGAAGAAGAAATAAAAAAAGGTGGATTTCAGGATTATTTTGTGGACCATACTACCGGAGTTTATCCAACTTCAGCAAGCGGAAGTCCTTATACCGCATCAAGTATAGCAGTTAAAGGCGACCCTATTACCGACTTACATGAAGATTTAGCTGCTGAACAGAAGGCCCGAACTACGTACGACAACATATTAAGATTCTGCGATGACCCAGATGTAAAGGACCCAATAAGATTTTTAAGAGCTAGAGAAGTTGTACATTATCAGCGCTTTGGTGAAGGACTTCGCATATGCACAGACAAACTTGATAGTAAAAACTTTTACGCATTTAACCCTTCATTTGACTGTAAAAAGAAATAACATAATAGAAACGCATCAATATTTTAGATTAAGGAATTTATTTAAATTAATAAAAATGATTAATTTTAAAGGGATTATGTGTTTAAACATAATCCCCTATTTTTATTTTTTTCTTAATAAGTCGCCTTTTTGTAGATTTAAACCACATTTTATATATATATGCTCACCCGGACGATTAGCAACGTCTTTTTGAATACCGTATGAATCATGAATTTCGGTCACTTTAAAATTTTCGCCAATGGAACTTGGTGATAAAACCTCCAATACATCATCAACGTTGATTTTATTTCTGACTTCAACTAAAACTTCCCCGTCTTTGCATTCCAATACAGTTCCAACAAAAAGACAACTTTGAGAATATTCTCCCGTATTGTTGTGGTTATTTTTAACTTCACCGAAGTAAAATCCGCTTGAATATGGTCTGTGGCTAATTGTTTCGAGTTCATATTCCAGTGTTTCTAAGTCGCAAGATTTATCTATCATACGCCTGTAAGCATTTACAACCGTAGCAACATAGTAAGCCGACTTCATTCTTCCTTCGATTTTAAATGAATTTACTCCCGCTTTTTCAAGCTCGTCTAAAAATGATATACATTTTAAATCATGCGAACTTAATATAGTTGTTCCGTTTTCCGTTTCCTCAACAGGGAAAAACATATTTTTTCTGGTTTGCTCAACTAAATAATAGTTCCACCTGCACGGCTGACAGCAATCTCCACGGTTTCCGTTTCGGTTAGTAAGATAAGAGCTTATCATGCATCTTCCGGAGTAAGCCATACACATCGCTCCGTGAACAAAAGCTTCAATTTCCATGTCTTTAGGAATTCTTTGGCGAAGTTCGATGATATCTTCGAGCGACATTTCTCTTGCAAGGACTATGCGCTTTGCTCCCATATTATAATAGACATTTGCAGTTGCAAAATTAGTACAGTTTGCTTGGGTGCTAACGTGAACCTCCATATCAGGACAAGCTTTTTTAACAGTGTCTATTACGCCTAAATCAGATATTATCAATGCGTCAACACCTATTTCTTTTAGCTGTTTGGCGTAATCCCCCACAGAGTGGATTTCATTATTATTGGCAAAAGAATTTACTGTTACATATAATTTTTTATGTTTATCATGAGTGTATTGAACCGCCTTAGAAATATCTTCAACACTAAACCCAACTCTGTCGGCACGAAGCTGAAGCTGACTTCCTCCTAAATATACGGCGTCTGCACCAAAGTTAATTGCTGTAACTAAATTTTCAAAATACCCCACAGGGGCTAAAAGTTCAGGTTTTGAGGTTTTAATCATTTTTTATTCTCCAATTTACTTTAATTTTCTAAAATACATTCCGGTTGTTTTATCTGAGTTAATAGGTTTTTTATTTACAAATAAATTAAGGATATTTTCAGCTTGACTTTTATCTTCATTTGTAAAATATAATGTGTAAAAATCCACGTTTTCAATGTTTTTATCTCCAACGTAAAGAGGAACGCTGTTTAGCATACATGAATACATATGTTCACTGCAGATTACGTTAAAGGTTTTGTCCATTCTGTCTGTAATAACAGGAGCGCCACTACAGTTTTTACAATCCTGACCGCTTGCTGGACAACATCGAAATTTCATTAAAGGAAGGTACCCATATCCTATTACACCTCGTTTTACACCATTTCCTAAATTTGAAATCTTTTTTGAGTAAAGCTCAAATGATATTGTTAAATCCTTGAGTCCTAAATTGCTGTATTCATTCAAAGCGATTGTGTTTTGTATGTTAAGACCATGCCCGCCTATTACTGAAAAATTGAAGTCTTTTAAAACTTTTATCATACATATGTTTTCACAGGACACTTTTTTTACACCAATAGACCACAATTTATTAAGCTGTGAATAAAGCAGTTTACTATTTTCCTCAAAGCACAAAGAAGGAAGTTCGCAAACTAATTTTTCTGCGTATATGTCAAAACATTGAGGGTGTTTTATTATCTCGCTTAAAGGTAAAATTATGTATTCTGCAAGGTCAGAGTTAAAAGACTGCTCGAATGTTTGAAATCTTAGCCTTAGCGTGGGAACTGAGGATTTGTATTTTTCTATATCATACTTAAAATCGTTAATGATGTGTGAAACACTTTGTCCTTTCGATTGCAACATCTTATCTATAGCGCTACGCCTCAAATTATTAATTTCAGATACTTGTAAAAACAAATTATCGTCTATATTAACATCTATATTTTTAAAAACGAAAGGAGTATCTCCAACTTTCTGAAGTTGAGATTTTACACGTTCTTTATTAATACCGCTATTTTTAGCTTGTTCAGGAACAGCACCGTATACAGTGACGACATTATTAAAATTGTCGCTAACACAAAATGACGATGGTGTGTTTTTACAAGCAGTGAAAATGCCATTGATTTCTATATTTTTTTGTTCGTGTTCATATAATTTTGAAATATTTTTAAGAGTACTTATAGACGCATTAACATCGTCTTTACTCCGGACTCCAAACATTTCATAATTACGCTTGCCTGTAAAATAGCCATCAGTAAAACCGCTTCGGGAAAACACATTTTTTAAAAGTTCGCAGTCGTATTCAATCCCGCAAAGAGCTTTTTTACAGCTGTCAACAGCCATAGCAACGTATTCCGGACGTTTCATTCTTCCTTCTATTTTTAACGAATGAACTCCAATATTTTGAAGTTTTTTAATGTGTTTTATATAAGACATATCTTTAAGAGATAAAGCAAATGGTTTACCCTTACATTTAAAATTAAGCCTGCAAGGCTGGGCACACAGACCCCTGTTACCACTTCTATCGCCGAGAGCAGACGATAGATAACAGCATCCTGAAACTGACATACACATAGAACCGTGGACAAACACTTCAATTTCAATGTTTGACTGTCTAACAATACTTTGAATTTCCTTAAATGATAATTCCCTTGCAAGAACAACCCTTGAAAATCCCATACTTTCTAACAGATTAACCCCATGAATGTTAGTTACGGTCATTTGAGTTGAAGCGTGCAGTTTAAGTGACGGACAAATTTTTTTTATAAGATAAGCAACTGCAAGGTCTTGTACTATAACAGCGTCTGCTCCACTTTTGGCGATGTCTGAAATATTATTGATGGCTTCTTCTATTTCGTTATCTGTGATGATTGTGTTCATAGTGACATAAACTTTCACATTCCTTGCATGACAATAAGAAACAACGTTTTTTAATTCTTCAGCCGAAAAATTAGAAGCATTTCTGCGAGCATTAAAGTTTTTAGTTCCGAGATAAATAGCGTTAGCTCCGCTTCTTACGGCTGCGAAAAGCTGTTCTTTTCCGCCCACGGGAGCAAGAATTTCAGTCATTATACGTCCTCCAAGCATAGTTTTACATTCTTAAATATTATAACATGATTTTTGAATATACACAACAAGACTATAAAATATATAATAAGATTGTATTAATAAATGGCGTTTGGTATAATTTAAAATATATTGTAATATTTTGTGAGAGGTAAATAACTATGTTGAGTAAATTTCAAATTATAGCCGGACCATGTTCTGTTGAATCCGAGGAGCAGATTGTGTCTATAGCTAAGTCGGTGAAAAAACTTGGAGCCACAATGCTGCGTGGAGGAGCGTTTAAACCTCGAACTTCACCTTATGATTTTCAAGGGTTGGGAGCTCCCGGTATTGATTTACTGTTAAAAGCAAAAGCCGAAACCGGACTTCCTATTGTTTCAGAAATCACGAGTGTTTCTCAGCTTGACAAATTTCAAGATATTGATGTATTACAGGTTGGGGCTAGAAATATGCATAATTATGAACTTTTAAAGGCACTCGGTAGGACTAACAAAACAATTTTATTAAAGAGAGGATTTGGGTCAACCTTAGAAGAATTTTTAATGAGTGCTGAATACATCTTGCTTGAAGGAAATAAAAATGTGATACTGTGCGAAAGAGGAATCAGAACGTTTAATACTTATGTGAGAAATACTCTCGACATATCTGCAATTCCGTTTTTGAAGGCAAACTGTAAGCTACCTGTTATAGTTGACCCGAGTCACGCAACAGGGCGCTGGGACTTAGTTATACCAACGGCGCTAGCATCTGTTGCGGCAGGAGCAGACGGTGTTATTGTTGAAGTACACAACTCTCCGAAAGACGCTCTTGTTGACGGAAAACAATCTTTATCTATTGAAAATTTTGAAATTTTGGCGAAGAAAATTAAAGACATACTTCCATTTGCGTATAAAGCGGAGTGTTAAAATGAAAGAGATGTTAATTGAAAATATAGGGACTTCAAGGGTACTGATAGGGAGTAAAATTAATTTAAGCGATGAAATTTATGGGTATGATAAAATTTTATTGCTTTCTGATGAAAATGTATTTCCTCTGTACGGAGAAAGGGTAATTAAGGAGCTTTCAGAAAAAAATAAGAGTATATTTAAAGCCGTGTTAAGCGCTGGGGAAAACAGTAAAAGTTTAGAAGAGGCTGTGAAAATAGTTAGAATTCTTTCTGAAAACAGTTTCACAAGGGAAGACTTGCTCGTTACTCTTGGCGGAGGAGTGGTTAGTGATTTGGGAGGGTTTGTTTCTTCCATATACAAAAGAGGGATAAATCTATGTCACGTTCCAACCACGATTTTAGGAGCCGTTGATGCTTCTTTGGGAGGAAAGACTGGGGTTAATACTGATTTTGGGAAAAATATTTTAGGGACATTTTATAATTCCTTAAACACGATTATAGACGTTGATTATTTTAAGACTTTGCCACAAAGAGAGGTACTATGCGGAAAGGCTGAAATACTAAAATATGCGTTTATAGGCGGAGCACAAATTTTAGATTTTATGGAAAGCAACAATTTAAAAAATACTGTAATAAATTGTGTTAAAACGAAAAAATATTTCATTGAACGTGATATGTTCGACAAAAAAGAACGTATGATGCTTAATTTTGGTCACACAGTTGGACATGCTATTGAAAAATGCAGTAATTATAAAATAAGCCATGGTGAGGCAGTATCTATAGGAATGGCGACGATGTCGAGATATTTTGGTGTGAGCGAAATTGAAGATATACTTAAAAAATATAATTTGCCGGTTTATTATTACTCTAAATGTGATGAGTTGATGAATTTTATAAAGCTTGATAAAAAAAGATTTGGAGATATTTATAGTGCTGTGGTACCATTAAAATTAGGAAAATGTGAAATAAGAAAGCTTTCTGAAAGGCAGATTTTAGAAATTCTAAAGAGAGTGAATGAGTAAATAAATGGACGTAATTGTTACAAACAGGGGAGTATATGGCGAGTTTGAAAGTTTGTCTTCTAAATCTGATTTTTTAAGACTGTTATTGTGTTCTCTTTTTAGCTGTGAACCTACTAAAATTGTATTTAATAATGACTGTGATGACATAAAATTCGGGATAAATGCAGCAAAATCATTGGGAATTACAGTTTTAAATGACGATAATGGTTTGACGTTTTATAATCAGAAAAATAAAAAAGATTATGCTGAAATAAATTGTGGTGAAAGCGGCGCTCTTCTTAGATTTTTAATGCCGTGCGCTAATAATTTTTGTAAAACGGTGAAATTTACAGGGAACAGTAGTCTTGCTTCAAGACCTATAAAAGAGTTTATAGAACTGCTTTCAAGACACGGACTAAAATTTTCAAACAATAAATTGCCATTTGAGGTTAGCGGAAAGCTTAAAAGCGGAGATTATTATATATCCGGAGATGTGAGTTCACAGTTTGTTTCGGGGTTACTTTTTATATTGCCTGTTCTTGAGGGTGACAGCAAAATTATTGTTACAAGTAAACTTGAATCTGAAAAGTATGTGGACTTAACCATAAAAAGACTCCTTGATTTTGGAATAAAAATTATTAAAGAAGGTAAAGAAATATTAATTCCTGGAGGACAAAATTATAAATCGGCAGGGGAATACAAAGCTGAGGGAGATTGGTCTTATGCAGCGGCATTGATGTGTGTTGGAGCGTCTTGCGGGGAAGTCTTTGTAAAAGGATTAGATTTAAAATCCGTTCAGCCGGATAAGCGTATTATGGATATATTTAAGGATATCGGAGTAGATGTGGAGTGCAGAAAAGATGGTATCCTAGTAAAAAAAAGTGTTTTTAACGGTATAGTTACTGATTTATCAGGATGTCCTGATTTGTTTCCGGTTCTTGCAGCTCTTTTAAGTTGTGCTGAAAGTGAGTCTACATTTTATGGTACTAAGCGTTTAATTTATAAGGAAAGCAACAGATTATATTCAGTGTCAACCGTTCTTAATGAGCTCGGTGCAAACGTGGAGTATAGCGAACACAGCGTAAAAATAAATCCTGTTAAAAAATTAAAAGGTGGACAAGTAAGTTCTTTTAATGACCACAGAGTGGTTATGGCTGCTACTGTAGCGGCTAAAATGTGTGAAAGAGATGTTAAAATAATGGGTGCTGATTGCGTGAAAAAATCAGCGCTGGGATTTTTAGAGGTCATTGACAGCTGTACAAGGAGTGATTAATTATATGTCGTCAACAATGGGGAAAAATATTATTTTGTCTTTGTTCGGTGAGTCGCACGGACCTTGTGTTGGTGCAACGGTTCACGGTTTGCCTGCGGGAATAAAATTGGATTTAAAGTATATTGATGAGTTTATGGATAGGAGAAAAGCAAGACTTGATGATTTTTCTACCCACAGACTCGAGGAAGATGAATATAAGATTATTTCCGGCGTTACTAATGGATATACAAACGGGGCTCCGCTAACGGTTATAATTGAAAACAAAAAGGCAAATAAAGGTGATTATGATAAAATAGTTGATTTAGCAAGACCTTCACATGCTGATTTTACAGCGAATGTGAAATTTAATGGGTATAACGACGCTTATGGAGGCGGTCACTTTTCAGGGAGACTTATGGCACCTGTGTGTTTTGTTGGAGCTGTTTGCAAAAAATTTTTGGAGGATAAAAATATAAAAATTTATTCGCATTTGTTTAGCGTTGGAGATATTATGGACACGCCTTTTGATATGACAAATATTTTTACTCATGATGTGGAAAACATATATAAAAAGAAGCTTCCTGTTATATCGGAGGTAGCGACAGACAAAATGCTTGAATTGGTAAAAGAGGTAAGGAACGAAAACGATTCAATTGGCGGAATTATAGAGTGTGCTTGTGTTGGCGTGCCTGCAGGTGTGGGGAGTCCTCACTTTGAGGGAGTGGAAAATAAAATTTCATCGGCTGTTTTTGGAATTCCGGCTGTTAAGGGAATAGAGTTCGGTAGCGGTTTTGCGGGGTCAATACTTAAGGGGAGCGAAAATAACGATGAGTTTTATATAAACGACGGAGCGGTTAAGACAAAAACAAATAATTGCGGAGGTATTTTAGGAGGAATTTCAAATGGAATGCCAATAGTGTTTCGAGTTGCCGTTAAGCCTACTGCTTCCATCGGAATTGAGCAAAATACAATTAATTTAAAAAATAAAGAAAATACTAAAATTAAAATTTCCGGCAGACACGACAGTTGTATAGCGTTAAGAGCGGCGCCGTGTGTTGAAGCTATGACGGCGATTGTTATATGTGATATGTTGATGGGGTGAGAGTATGCTTAGTGATTTGAGAAAACAGATAGATTTAATTGACTGCGATATTTCAAAATTACTCGAAAAAAGATTAAATGTAGTTCTAAAGATAGCTAAGATAAAATCGCAGGAAGACATTGATATATACGATGAGGAAAGAGAAAATGTCGTATTAAAAAAGGTCAAAGAAAATGTTTCTGAGTCTGTTAGCTCGTATGTTGGGGAAATTTATAAAAAAATTTTTGAAGTAAGTAGGGAATGTCAGAAAAATGAAAAATAATAATTATGTGTATGGTCTTCTTGGTAAAGGTATATCCCACAGCTTTTCTCCTAAATTACATTCGTATATCGGAGATTATAAATATGAATTGTTTGATTTTGATGAAACAACTGCTAAAAATTTTATTTTAAGCAAGAATTACAATGGTTTAAACGTGACTATGCCTTACAAAAAACTTGCGTTTTGTCTTAGTGATAAATTGTCATATACAGCGGAAGTAACGGGTTCTGTTAATACTATTGTAAATAAAAACGGGTTGATTTACGGGTATAATACGGATTATGACGGCTTTAAAGGTTTGATAGTTAAAAATAAAATAGACTTTAAAGATAAAAAGATTGTAATATTAGGCTCAGGGGGAGTTAGTAACACGGTTCAAGCGGTTGTAAAGGAGATGCAAGCCGGTAGTATAATAGTGGTTTCAAGGCACGGAGAAGATAATTATGATAATATACATAAACACTTTGACGCAGATATTGTTATAAATGCAACGCCGGTTGGAATGTTTCCAAATTCAGGGGGAGAAATTATTGATATATCAAAGTTTAAGAAATGCGAAAACGTTATAGACTTAATTTACAATCCTTTGAGAACGAGACTATTGTGCAAAAGCAAGCTTTGTGGGAAAAATATTTTTAATGGTCTGTATATGCTTGTAATACAGGGAATAAAAGCTAGTAATTTATTTTTAGATAAAGAAAGCCGTGTTTGCGAAGACGACATAGTAAAAACGTTAGATAACAATAAAAGAAATATAGTTTTAATCGGAATGCCCGGTGTGGGGAAGAGTACCTTGGGAATTTATATTGCTGAAAAATTGGGGATTAAATTTATAGATACTGACAAGGAAATATACAATTTATTTAAAAAATATCCTGAAGAAATTATCTCCTGCGAGGGAGAAAAGGTCTTTAGGGATATAGAAAAAAATGTTATTAATAAAGTAAGCAAAGAGGAAAGAGCTGTTATTTCCACTGGAGGCGGAGCAGTGTTAGACGAAGAGAATATGTTAAATTTAATGTCTAACGGCTTGATATTTTTTATTAAAAGGAATTTTGGTTTGCTAGATAAAAATTGTGGACCTATTTTACGTTCCGGGGGGATAGAGGCTCTGTACGATAAAAGGAAGGGATTATATAAGAAGTATTGCGATTTTACAGTCTATAATAATTGTTCTGTAAGTGAAACCGCAAAAAATATAATACATAAATATGAAAAATCTTAATAGCTAAATTTAATTTATATAAAAATAAAAAAGGTAGGGGATTTCCTTACCTTTTTTATTATAATTGTTAATTTGATATTGTTTGAGCGATTTGTAAACCTATAGCAGTTAACATCACGGCTGCCACGATAGGAGTTAGAAAGGGACATCCGATAGACAGCGTAACGCCCGTAAAACAACCTATAGCCGAGAATTTTGTGAATATATTTACCACTTTGCTGTTTAATATATTATTTTTCTTTTTATTGTTTTCAGAATTGATATTTTGTAAGGCGGTTAAGTTGTTTTCAAACTCTTGAGTACATTTAATTAGAAAATCATTCATTTGTATTAAAAAGCTCGAGATTTCCACATACATTTCGCTTATAGCCAAAAGTTCGAACAAAGTACAATTTTCTTCTTTAAATTGACTTCTTGCAGTTTCTTTTATTTTATTTATATTATCTTCAGCACTGTTTGAGCTGTTAATTTTGGTTAAAGTATTTTCAGTCTGGTCAATGTCATTATTTGCTTTAAATAAACTTGTTATATCAGTTTTTGATTTAAATATTTCAAGCTCTCTAACTTTTTTTAAGATAGCATTAGAATCAACGGTTTTATTAGTTGAATTATTTTTTTCTTTTATTGAATTTTTTAATCGTGTAATCCCAACAATGTTTTTTCCTATTAACGCTTTAGCGTTTTCATAGTCATTTTGTATTATATTTTGATTGAAAATATTCCAGCGGTTATTTAAACTTTGAATTCTTCTATTAGCGTCATTTCTTGAGATATCAACTTGAGCGTCGGTGGAAAGCAATGTTTTTTGATAATTTCTATATGTTTTTATGCAGTCAAACATGGATTTGTCAATTTTCTGAGTATTGAAAATATTTTCTATTTTTGCGACGTTTTCAGACATTTCTTTAATTTTATTACTATAGTCATTCACGTCATTTTGAACGTCTGCAGAGGATGTATTAGCTTGTATTTTCTTGAAAGTCTTTTCTTTTTTACTGAGATTTCCTATTACTTCAACATATTTATCTTTAAGTTTATCGCAACTTTCTTTGAACGGCTCCATATTTTTTGTAGTAGCTTGTATGTTGGACTTTAATGAAACGTAATTTTTATCGCAATATTTAACAACTTCTTCGATTGAATTTTTCTTTGTTCTTGCACTAATACCTTTGATGAGTTTTCGAGTTTCAGACAGTAATTTTAAAAATTTGCTGACGTCTGTAGATATAGATTCAGCTTCACTTGAATAGCTAAATTCAATTTTATCTTTTAATATTTGGCTTGAATTACAGATTGCTTTAAATTCTCTTAGACCTGTACGCTTAATTTGTTGGGCTTCATAGATTTTTTTAATATTAGCAATTTTTTTAGCTAAAGCGTTTAAGCTTTCCAAGTCTTTAAATTCGGTTTCTTCTAACGGGGAATACGTTTTTAATATTTTTTTTGCCCAAGGGCTATTTTGATATTTTTTCAAATTTTTTAAAGCATCATACCCGTTTTCTGTAACTTCATTTTTAACTTCGTTATCTTTTATGGAAACATTAGATTGTAGTAATTTATCACACGTATTTATTGTTTTTTTAAAATTGCTAAAATTTTTAATAAATACATTACAATAAGTTGTCACACTTTTGTTGGAAAACATAATATTAATCACTCCTTTTTGAAATTTATTATAATTATTATACATTTAAAAATTTGAGAAGTCAAGATATAAATGTGAATTTTTTACAATTATAACTAAATATTACACAAAACTTTATTTAATCATGCTTTTCCATAATATTGCTGCATTGAGAAAATTATTGTTGACGGATAAATTTATAGATGCTATAATTATACATGTTTCTATCAAGTTTTTTGATATTAACATCCTTACTCTACAATTTTTGTAGGGGCTAAAGTCCAAAAGGAGGTGCGATAGAGATGTCAGAAATAAAAAATTCTTATGAGTTTTTTCTTGTACTTTCAACAAAGTTAGGTGAAGACGGTACTGAAGAAATGATAAAAAAGTTTCAAGATTTGATTGAAGCTAATGCAACATTAGAGAATGTAGATAAATGGGGCAAGCGTAAGTTAGCTTACTTAATCAACAAAGAAGCAGAAGGATTTTATGTGCTATTTAAATTTGCAAGTGTTGCGTCATTCCCAGCTGAGCTTGACAGAATTTGCAAAATTACTGATGGCGTATTAAGGTCAATGATTGTTAGGAAAGAAGCCTAAAGGAAAGTGATTGTATGTTAAATGTGGTTGTTTTAACCGGAAGGCTAACAGTAGATCCGGAACTAAGGCATACGCCAAACAATATTGCGGTTACAAGTTTTAATGTGGCTGTGAACCGTAGCTACGCAAGGCAAGGCGAGGAACGTCAAACCGATTTTATAGATATAGTTGCGTGGCGTTCTACTGCTGAATTTGTGTGCCGTTATTTTAAAAAAGGTCAGCTTATTGCAATAGAGGGCTCTATCCAAACAAGGTCATACCAAGACAAGGACGGTAACAAAAGAAAAGCTTTTGAAGTTGTTGCAAGTAACGTCCATTTTGTTGAATCTAAAAAGGATAGCGCAGCAGTAAACAATAATTCTAATCAACAGGTTAATAATTATGACACTGAATCGTATGTCAGCGGGTCTGATGACGATTTTCAAGAAATACAATCTGATGATGATTTACCTTTTTAACCTAATTTAAATGTGAGAGGAGGAAATTTCATGGCTGAAAGAACAGAAGGAAGAGCTGGTCGCAAGATGAGAAAGAAAGTTTGTAGCTTTTGCAGTGACAAAATTTCAAATATAGACTATAAAGACGTTATGAAATTAAGACGTTTTATGTCTGAAAGAGCTAAAATTTTACCACGTAGGGTTACAGGAACTTGCGCTAAGCATCAAAGAGATTTAACCACTGCAATAAAACGTGCTAGATATTTAGCTTTATTGCCTTACACAAGCGACTAATAATATTACACATATAGTGTATTATACAATATAAAGACCTCCAAACAAGTAATTAAATATTACTCTGTTAGGAGGCTGTCTTTTTATAGTTGATTTATAAATTTGTTTTATTGCTAATTATTTTTATGATTATGTGTAAGAGAGGGAATGTTGTATGGTTGAAGTTAAAGGTTTGGTAAAAAAATACGGGGGAAAAACAATTTTAAAAAATGTAAGTTTTAAGGTCACCGACGGGGAAATTGTTGGTTTCCTTGGACCAAACGGGGCAGGAAAATCCACAACTATGAATATCATTTCAGGGTATATTGCTCCAACAAACGGTTCTGTTACGATAAATGGACATGATATTTTAAAAGATACACTAAAGGCTAAATCTGAGATAGGATATCTTCCCGAGCAGCCGCCTTTATATTTAGACATGACGGTTAAGGCTTACTTGGGCTTTATATTTGACTTGAAGAAGGTTAAATTAAATAAAAAAGAGCATATAAAGGAAGTATGTGAGTTAGTCGGGATAAATGACGTGTATAACAGAACTATCAAAAAATTGTCAAAGGGTTACAAACAAAGAGTAGGAATTGCTCAGGCGCTTATAGGCGACCCCCCTGTAATAATACTTGACGAGCCAACGGTTGGGCTGGACCCTAATCAGATGATATGCATAAGAAATCTTATAAAAGAATTGTCGAAAAATCATACTGTAATATTGTCGTCTCACATACTTTCAGAGATACAGTCGGTTTGTCAGCGCATAATTGTTATTAATCAAGGTGAAATCGTTGCTGACGGTAAGACCAATGATGTAGTAAATATTTCTGACGGGATGAGTAAATTAATTTTACAGGTTGATGGAGATAACACACTTGTTAAGAAGATAATTTCAAATATAGCCGGAATAAAAACTGTAAGCGACGGAGCTAATAAAGGAGACAATCTTTTTGAATACGAGGTTGAATATTCGTCGAATTTAGACGTAAGGCGAGAACTGTTTAGAGAATTAGCTAAAAATGATTGTCCGATTATAGAAATAAATAATATAGAAAATTCACTGGAGGACGTATTTTTGAAACTTACTTCCGGAGAAAATTCTGAGAAAGTAAACACTTCAAAAAAAGAGAAAAAGTCTTCAAATGAGGAGGAATAGATATGAAAGCTATATTTAAACGAGAATTTTATTCTTACTTTACTTCAATTATCGGTTACGTATTTTTAGCGGTACTATATTTATTTGGCGGAGTGTTTTTTTGGACAACTTGTTTATATGTTGGTAATGCAGATGTAAGCGGAGTTTATGCTAATATGCTTATGATAGTGTTGCTTCTTATCCCGATATTGACAATGAGGTTATTAAGCGAGGAATTTAAACAAAAAACAGACCAAGCTTTATTTACAGCTCCAATTCGCACATGGTCTATAGCTATGGGGAAGTATTTATCAGCTTTAGCGATGTATTTAATCGGAATATTAATAATTCCTGTTTATTCGGTGATGGTGTCTTTTTATGTTATGCCGGATTGGGCGGTAGTGCTTGGAAACTTTGTTGGACTGTTTTTAATCGGAGCAGCGCTGATAGCAATAGGATTGTTTATATCTTCAATAACAGAGAGTCAGATTGTGGCAGCGGTTGCAAGCTATGCGGTGTCTATATTCATACTTTTAATTGACGGAATTGCCACTTTATTTTCAAACAGTGTAGTATATAACGTTTTAAATTATATATCTTTTTCACAACACTTCAGGAATTTTACATTAGGAATATTTAATGTAACAGATGTGGTGTTTTTCCTTAGTATAAGCGTGTTATTTATATTTCTTACTTCTCGAATGCTAGAGAAAAAGAGATGGAATTAGGAGGGCAAGTTTATTATGAAAAAGGAAAATATGAGTTTTTGGGATAAATTAAAACAGCCTAAATTTAGATATGGCAGCTTGTCCGTTGCTATAGTAATAATGTCTATAGCTCTTATGGTTGGAGTAAATATCGGAGCCAAGTTTTTAACAGACAAATTTTCATGGAGCTTTGACCTTACTTCAAATAAAATATTTAGTTTAACGGAAGATTCCGTAAACTATGTGAAAAATATTGATAAAGATGTGGAAATAGAAGTTTTGAATGATAAGGATAAATTCATTCAAAAGGGCGACTACTACAAACAAGCTAATAGCGTAATTAATGAATATTCAAGATATAATGATAAAATAAAAATTAAGTATATAAATTTATCTGAAAACCCTAGTTTTACAAGTAGTTATCCAGATGAAGAGCTAGGTGAAGACAGCATAATAGTTAAAAGCGGAGAAAAGTATAAAACTATTTCAATATATGATTTATTTAATGTACAGCAGTCATACACACGTGCGATGGTGGCTTCATCTAAAGCGGAACAAACTATGACATCGGCGATAATGTATGTTGTTAGCGACGAGCAAGTTAAAATCAGTATGCTAACGGGCTTTGATGAATTGTCATCTGACGGTCTTGAAAAACTGTTGAGAGATAATAACTATAATGTTGTGAAAAGGTCGATGCTTACAGAGAATATAGATGATGATTCTTCGTGTGCGATAGTGTATGCTCCGAAAAGAGATTACGATAAAGAAAGTATAACAAAGATAAAAAATTATTTATATAACGATGGTAATTACGGCAGAAATTTAATATGTTTCTTATATCCATCACAAAACAGTATGCCAAATCTTGAATCTTTGATAGAAGAATGGGGAATGAAAACTGAAGAAGGCATCGTCTTGGAAACAGATATGTCTAAACTGTTTTCGTCTGAAAGCTACTTCCATTATATATGTGAATATGTGGATGAAACATATTCGTCAGCTATAAAGAATACGTCTATCCCGGTTGCTGTGCCACTTAGCAAGCCTATACAGGTTGTGGATAAAGATAAGGTGTCAACATTGTTGCAGTTTTCTGAAAATTCTGTTGTTGCTCCCGGAAATGCTGATGAAAATTGGAGTCCTCAAGATGCACAAATCAAAGGACCTATTCCTGCAATGGCGATGTCTACTATGAAGAACGATGAAAATGGTCAAAAATCAACTCTAACGTTGGTTGGTTCAGCCGCCTCAGTTGACCAGAATTTATTATCAAGAACATCGTTAAATAATTCATCATATTTCTTAAACTTGTTTAACAGTTTGACAAACCGTGAAAATACGATTAATATTGAACCAAAATCAATAGGCGGTCAGGAGCTTGGCATGAATCCATTGCACGCAATAATAATTGGATTGTGCTTAACAATAGTGCTTCCGATTGTAATATTAATTGCCGGTATTGTAGTTTGGATTATAAAAAGGAAAAAATAGAGTTAATCAAACAGATGCATTAATATGCGTCTGTTTTTATTATACAATTTCCTATATGTTCGATGGCGTCATCTTTACACAAAATTTTACCGTTTTCATTTAAATATGAAATATTTACACGGTCTGCGTTAAAGGTTTCTCCGTATTCTTGGAGTATGGCTTTGAATTTAGGAGAAAAATTGTTTTTGTGATATATTAAAATAAAGTATGTATTTGATAATAAAAACAATGTGCTAGATAAAATTTCAGACCAACAGTCAATAGATTTTTCGCATAGTAACATAAGGTTTTCAGCACTATCCAAATGTAAGATAGTGGATTGTTTGTTAGTTGATAAATCAGAATTTGAGCGTATTGACGTTAGACTAAATAAAATTACACAACCGTTAAACATATCTAAAATTTTGATAGATAGATTACGATTTTTAATTGAGAAATGTAATTTACTTTGAGCCACAGTCAATAATTTTGCAAGGACAACACGAAATTTTTCATTTTCCCATGAAATATTTTTATACGTAATATCAAGAGAATCCATGTCCTTATCATCTAAAAATACTATTAATTTGTTTTCTTCAGCTAAATCTATAAACAAATATAACACCCCCCGAAATAAATTTATATATTAGGTATAAATTTATAATAGTATAACCGAGGGTGTTTATGCAATAGTACAAATATTGGATTGTAATAATAAATAATGTATAAAATGTGTTTTATTTAGACAATTCTACGATTTTTGACCAAGTCAAAGGTCCAACCGTACCATTGTTTATCATTATACCGTTGTTTTGTTGCACGGCTCTTACGGCGTCTTCAGTTGCTTGGTCGAATGTTCCGGTTACTTCAACATTTGGAATGTAAGAATGTTTTGTGGCGGCTCTTTGGAGATATTGTTGTAGCGTTCTTACATCCGGACCGGTCATTCCAATATTTAGTTGTCTTCCGGGATATATCTCATCACTTATGGATAAGTATTCGCTTGGAATATTAGAAACGTTGGAATCATAAACACTTAAAATTTTGTTCCAAGTGTTTCTGTCGACTTCTCCTGTTGTTGGCAAGCCGTATTTTTGCTGGAATGCTACCACGGCATTTCTAGTGTTAGGACCGAAAAATTTGTCTACTGTTATATTTGGAATATCATCATCGAAAAATCCTATTATGGATAAATAGTATTGTATAACGCCAACTTCATCTCCGGTGTCACCTTGTTTTAAAAGCTCGGGGTATATTCTCTGAGCTTCGGTTATTGAGATGCCTTCTGAGGTTAATTCAGACAAACGTTTTACGTTATTATATAAAAATTTAACTTTATACCAAGTTGCCTTTCCAACAATTCCATCAACAGTTAGATTGAAAATTTCCTGAAATTTACGAACAGCTGCTTCTGTTTCAGGACTAAACACGCCATTTGTTTCGGTTATTTTAGGAATTGCCGGATAGTTGTCGCTGATTCTGTTTAATTCACGCTGTATAATTCTAACGTCTTCTCCAACGCTACCCAGTCGTAAGGGAGCACCGGGATATGATTCCACGTTTTCTTGAAGGGGTGCGTTGCGCACAATATTAATGTTATCTCCATAATAAGTTTGCAAAATTTCATATGGAAATTTTCCTTGTTCAGCTAAATCCACCGTGCCCCATTGAGAAAGTCCTTCGCAAGTAACGTTTATTCCGTCGCAATACTGAGCAAACAATGGTTCAACGAATCCTTGCCTTACAATGTAGTTATTGAATATATCATCAACGATTTTTACTATACTATCAAAATATTCACGATTTTCTATAAATTTTTGGTCGTATCTTGTTGAGCTTGTAATGTCGAAATCGTAGCCTTTACTTCTATACCACTCTGTATAAATTCTGTTTAAAGCGTAACTTATTTCAGCGAGTATGTTGGCTCTTAGTGCACTTTCGGGCCAAGTTGGATAAAGCTCGCTTGAAGCCACGTTTTTTATGTACTCAATAAAAGATACCCTAACGTTTCTTGCAGGTTCATCAGGGTCTCCCATATGTACGGTTATATATTCCGGAATTATAGGATTTGGCATATATGTATTACTCTCCTTATAAATTAATTTAATTCATATCATTTGGCACGAGTCTTACGGGAAGAATTGCTTTAGTATTACTGAAAATTTGTACGTTTGGAGGAAATTCCAAAGAAAAATTTGGATGTGAAGCAGACACATCATATGTTGAATAAGGAATTGTGTCGGAAGGCTTTTCAGACAAAGCTTCAGCTGGGGCAGGGAGTTCTATGTTTTCAATAATTCCGCTTGGATTGGTCTCACCTTCAAAAAACGTTTTTTCTCCGTCGGTAAATTTACGGCTTATTTTTATATGTACTTTATCCACCGGTATGGTTTGCTGGGCGGCAAAGGCTTGAATTTTTAAGTGACCTGTTTGATTATTTCTGTCCATGAATTGTTGATATGTTTCAGGCGGTTCGTTGGTATTCGGGTAAATTGTACCTGTTTGATTTTGGGGTAAGTCAGTGGTGGCATTTACCGTCATAATTTTAGGTTCTGTGTTTTTGAAAGGACTTTTTTTAGCTACAGCCAAAAGCTCGTTCTTATATTTTTCTACTAAATTTCGAAATTCATTTTTGTCCATACTGTTTCCTCCAGATTAATTACTTTATTTATACAAAAATATGTAAATAGTAATATTATAGTATGCGTCGCCTTAGCTTTGCGTGAGTAAAATAATATATGGAAAATTAAAAATAAGGTTTAAATTTGTTTTGTTTTGTGATATAATTTTTAATGTGTAAATTATAATTTGGAGGAGTTAAATATGAAACATTTAAAAACTATAAACAAAGGTAAATTGCAAGAAAGCGCAATAAAAGGTGGATGTGGCGAATGTCAAGCATCTTGCCAGTCAGCTTGCAAAACTTCTTGTACGGTTGCTAACCAAAAGTGTGAAAGATAATTAATTGTTTCGCATTGAATTGTTTTGAAAAGATAACAGTGCGTAATTTCGCACTGTATTTTTATTAAATGGGGTTATTTTATGATACATAAATATAAAATGAACGGCTTTAACATAGTTATGGATATAAACAGTGGTGCTATTCATATTTTTGATGATTTAGCTTATGATATGCTAGATAATTTAGATGAAAACATGGAAGAGACTGTTCCGGAACAGGTATATAATGAACATTCGGATAAATATAGCAAAGAGGAAATTGAAGAAACATACGGTGAATTATACGATATGTATAAAAAAGGTCTTTTGTTCTCTAAGGAACAATATTCAAGCGACATAAAAGACAAATCTATAAAATCTCCTATAAAATCAATGTGTATTAACATTGCGCACGATTGTAATTTGAGGTGTGAGTATTGCTTTGCTGATAAGGGAGATTTCGGCGGGGAACGTATGTTAATGTCTGAAGAAACGGGCAAAAAAGCAATTGATTTTCTTATAAAAAATTCCGGAAACAGGTATAATTTAGAGGTGGACTTTTTCGGTGGAGAGCCTTTAATGAATTTTGAAGTGGTTAAGAAAATTGTTGAATATGCTAGAAGTCTTGAGGAAAAGCACAATAAAAAGTTTCGTTTTACTATCACTACCAATGGATTATTGCTTACAGATGACAAAATAGATTACATAAATAAAGAAATGTCTAATGTGGTGTTGTCGCTAGACGGAAGAAAAGAAATAAACGATATGCTCAGAAAAACAAAAGGTGGACAAGGCTCTTATGATGTAATAGTGCCTAAATATCAGAAACTTGTTCAAACAAGGGGAGATAAGGACTATTATGTCAGAGGCACATTCACAAAAAATAATTTAGATTTTACTAATGATGTTTTGCATATTAATGAGTTGGGATTTGACCAAATATCTGTGGAACCTGTTGTGTCTGACGAAAAATTAGAATACTCTATAAAAACTGAAGATATTCCGAGAGTTTATGAAGAGTATGAAAAGTTAGCTAAAGCAATAATAAAATTGAAAAAACAAGGTTCAAAGATAAACTTTTTCCACTTTATGATAGACCTTGATGATGGTCCGTGTGTGATAAAAAGGCTTAAAGGCTGTGGATGTGGAAATGAATATGTTGCTGTTACTCCACAGGGAGATATATATCCTTGTCACCAATTCGTTGGTAAAGAAGAGTGGAAGTTAGGCAATCTTCACGATGATAGCTTTAATAATGACATGAAAAATACATTTTCAAAGGCTAATATTTACAATAAAAAAGGTTGCAACGAATGTTGGGCAAAATTTTATTGTAGCGGAGGTTGCAATGCCAATAACTTTGAGTATGAAGGAGATATTTTAAGTCCTCATGAAATTTCTTGCGCTCTTCAAAAGAAAAGAATAGAGTGTGCAATAATGGTGAAGGCTGCTTTGGCATAGTATTTTGTATGTTTGATTTATTTAATCCTCTGATTTTTGTTGGAGGATTTTTTATATTAAAAAAGGCATTTACATTATAATAATGTAAGTGCCTAAATTTATAATATTTGAATTTTAAAATATGTTGCACCTTGATGACTGCCTACCATTGTTAGGTGGTGTCATGTTATTGTTTTCTTCAACAGAAGGAGAGTTATGATGAGCGATAGTTGTATTGTTTTCGTTAGCGTTATCTTGAGGATTAATCTCGATTTCTCCTTCAGTTATTTGTCTTGGAGACAGTCTCATCAAAGAAGTTTTCAACTTATTTAATTGTTTTATCAAATAAGAAATTCTCCACTTATTTTCTGAAACATGAACTGAAACTGGTCCTAAATTTAGTCCATTATTATTTACATTTTCTGCAAATTGTGTAATACTTTCGCAACTTGCAGATACACTTTCAATAAGTTCATTTATTTTCTCCATAGTTTCCTTTTCCCCGGTAATAACACTTAAAACCCCCTGACTATTTGCTTTTTTTAATAGTATATCGAATTCATTTGTAGCGCTATTAATTGTTTTTACGGTTTTATTTACTCCATTAACATCTATTTTATCTAACAAATTTTTTGTCTTGTATATAAAAACTCCGGATACAAGAACAGTTACAGTAGCTGCAGTTTTTAAAATTATACTTGATATTTCGTTTGCATTACTCATGATTTATACTCCTTCTTTAATTTAATATAACTCAATTATAATTTAAATGAAAAAAATGTCAACACATTATTTTTAGAATGGAATAAAACATATTTTTCAATCATATAAATTAGATGAAATCAGAAGTTTAAATATGGGGGAAAATTTATGACAAAGATGTTTGAAAAATTAAAGAGCTACAACAAGGAGCATGACATTATCAATTTTTTATATGAAAACAAGTTGTTAATATCTTTTTCATTTGTTTTAATCATGGGAATGATATTAGGAACTATGTGTGTTAGAAATATAAGTGTTGATACTGTAAAGAATTTGAATTTTTTATTTGTAAATGATTTTCAGCAACGAATATCACAGCCGTATTTTATGGCTTTTATTGCTTCTCTTTCATCGCTTACGATTTTTATAATATCTATAATATTTTTAACATTGTCGTCTTGCGGAATATTTCTTGTTCCTGCAGTGTTGTTTTTCAGAGGATTTGGAATCGGAATTTCAGCCGGATATTTATATTTAATTCATGGATTAAAAGGGGTAGCTTTTCATATTTTGATTTTGCTTCCGGGAATATTTATATCTTCTATAGGACTTATACTTATATGTATAGAGTCTGTGAAATTCTCGTATGAATATTTAAAAAAGCTGTTTCCTAAATCAAATAGCGAAAGCCTTTGGTTAAAGCTTAAAGTATATTTTAGAAAGATTACATATTTAATGATACTTTTAGTTTTATCTTCCTTTGTTGACATGATATTTATGATGTTGTTTTCAAGATTTTTTATGTTTTAACTTTTAATTCCTTTATAAAATGTCGGTAAAAACCAAACGTCGTTTACTTCAAATTCTTTGTCGTTAAGATAGTTAAGAATTCCGGCGTCGGTTGTAAATTTGAATTTTAATTTATATGAATACAGTGCTTGATAATTAAAGCCTGTATTTTTATTTTGCTTGTTAAAGCCGTATTTTCCGTCGCCAACGATTGGGTGACCTATGTAAGACATATGAGCACGTATTTGATGGGTTCTGCCTGTTAACAGCTGAACTTCGAGCAAACTAAAATCATTTATTTCATCTATTACTTTATATTTAGTGATTATGGTTTTAGACTTCGATGTTTTTTTATTTGATACATATACTCTGTTTTGTTTTTCGTTTTTTTCTAAGAAATTTTTAAGAGTGTTTTGTTTTAGCTTTAGTTTGCCGTGAACAATACATAAATATCGTTTGTCGAGTTCCCTAAGCTTCATTTTTTCGTTGAGTATTCTTAGAGTTTCGGCGTTTTTTGCGGCAATTACTATTCCTCCAGTGTTTCTGTCTATTCTATTAACAAGGGCAGGTGCAAATGAATTTTCATCTGAAGGATTGTATTCTCCCTTGTCGAATAAATAGTGGTGAACCCGGTTTATAAGACAATCAATTTGATTACCGTCTTCCGGATGAACCACTAATCCCGGCTTTTTATCGAGCAACATTATATTGCTATCCTCGTAGACTATATTTAAAATTTTGGGTGCACTTAAAAATTTGTTAGGTTCGGAATTGTCTTCAAAAAATTCGTCTTTAATGTATAGCTCAACAACGTCTCCTTCGTTTAGTCTTAGAGATATTGTTGGCTTCTTTCTATTTACTTTAATTTTCTTAGTTCTTATATATTTATACATAAGAGAAAGTGGCAATTGCTTTATTGTTTTTACTAAAAATTTGTCTAGACGCTGACCGGCGTCGTTACTGTTTATAATTATAGTTTTCATGTTAATCTCCAATCGATAAGGTTATTTGTAAAATATACATCTTTTCTTTATGAATTTAAAGATATGTGATATAATAAAAAGAAATTTGATGAATAATATGTAAGGGGTATGAGAACATTGCACGACGGTCATAGAGAAAGGATAAGAAAAAGATATTTTGAAAATGGTGTTGACGGGATGCAACCTCATGAAGTGTTAGAGCTAGCTTTATTTTACGCTATTCCTAGAAAAAATACAAATGTTATAGCTCATGAATTGCTAAATAAATTCGGAACAATATCCGCCGTATTTGACGCACCTTTAAAATTACTTGAAGAGGTTGATGGAATAGGTCGGTCTGCAGCTATGTTTATAAAATTAATACCTGAACTTTCAAGAATATATATGGAAGATAAGTATAATAATGATGACAACATCGTAACAGACGATGCTATTTGTGACAGGATATGTTTAAAGCTTTTGAACAGAACTGATGAGATGGTTGCGGCTGTACTTCTTGATGCTAAAGGAAAGTTAGTGTATGATGGCATTGTTAGTAAAGGCACGATTAATTCTGTTGACATATGTATAAGAAAAATAGTTGAACTGGTTATGACGTATAACGCTTGTTCCATTGTTATAGGACATAATCATCCAAGCGGCATGGCAATACCTTCAAATGATGATATTACAACCACTAAAAAATTGTTTCAAATTTTGAGTACAATGAAGGTTACGCTTTTAGACCATATAATAGTGGCGGATAATGAATACACATCTCTTAGAGACAGTGAAATTTCAGAAGATATATTTTCATAAAATCAAGCTTTAAAAGAAAGGAGCACAATAAAATGGAGTTTAAAATTCATTCGGATTATAAACCAAAAGGCGACCAACCTCAAGCAATAGATAAGCTATCAGACGGCGTTAAAAAAGGGTATAAAGAGCAAACACTTCTTGGAGTTACCGGTTCCGGAAAAACATTTACCATGGCAAACATTATAGAAAAAGTACAGAAACCAACGCTTGTTTTAGCTCATAATAAAACGCTTGCAGCACAATTGTGTTCGGAATTTAAAGAATTTTTCCCTGAAAATGCAGTTGAATATTTTGTTTCTTATTATGACTACTATCAACCAGAAGCTTATATTGCTTCTACGGACACTTATATAGAAAAAGACTCTGCGATAAATGATGAAATAGATAAGCTTAGACACTCCGCAACTTCTGCTTTGTCTGAAAGGAAAGATGTTATAATAGTTGCCAGTGTGTCGTGTATATACAGTCTTGGAAACCCTATAGACTACAGAACTATGGTTATTTCTTTAAGACCGGGAATGCAAAAAAGCAGGGAAGAACTACTTTCAAAGCTTGTTGAATTACAATATGAAAGAAACGATGTAAACTTGGTGAGAAATAAATTCAGGGTTCGTGGAGATGTTGTAGAAATATTCCCTGTTTCGTCGTTTAATACGATAGTGCGGGTTGAATTTTTCGGCGATGAAATAGACAGAATAAGTGAGGTAAACCCTGTAACAGGAGAAGTAATATCTGTTTTAAAGCATATTGCTATATATCCGGCGTCACATTATATTGTTCCGAAAGATAAATTGAAAATTGCTCTTAGTGAAATAGAAAAGGAAATGAATGAGCAGGTAAAATATTTTAGAGATGAAGATAAGTTAATAGAAGCGCAACGTATAGAGCAGCGGACAAAGTACGACATGGAAATGCTTGAAGAAATAGGTTTTTGCAAGGGGATAGAAAATTATTCGAGGATAATGTCTGGAAGGGAGCCAGGGACAGCTCCATTTACTCTTTTTGACTATTTCCCGAAAGATTTTTTACTGTTTATAGATGAGTCTCATGTTACGCTCCCTCAGGTAAGAGCTATGTATGCGGGGGACAGAGCTAGAAAAGAGAACCTTATAAGCTATGGCTTTAGACTCCCCTCAGCATATGATAACAGACCAATGACGTATGATGAATTTTACTCTAAAATAAATCAAGTTATATTTGTCAGCGCAACACCCGGAGATGTTGAACTCGAAAAAAGCGAGCAGATTGTGGAGCAGGTTATACGTCCAACGGGGCTTCTTGACCCCGAGATTATAGTCAAGCCTGTTGACGGACAGATAGATGACATAGTAAGCGAAATAAGAAAGCGAATAGACGTAAAAGAGAGAGTTCTTATAACAACATTAACGAAGAAAATGGCTGAAGATTTAACCGATTATCTTCGTGATTTGGATATTAAAGTAAAGTATATGCACAGCGACGTTGATACTGTCGAAAGGATGGAAATAGTAAGAGATTTAAGGCTTGGCAATATAGACGTTTTAGTTGGAATAAATCTTTTAAGGGAAGGTTTAGATATTCCTGAGGTGTCGTTAGTTGCAATACTTGATGCGGATAAAGAAGGATTTTTGAGGTCTGAGAGGTCGCTTATCCAAACTATAGGAAGAGCTGCTCGCAACGCAAATGGACAAGTTATAATGTATGCCGACAGTGTTACGCCATCCATGGAAACAGCAATAAGAGAAACCCAAAGGCGCAGAGACATACAGATGAAGTATAACAAAGAACATGGGATAATTCCAAAAACGATAAATAAAAAGGTGTTTGACGTTTTAGAAATATCAAGCAAAGACGACAAAGAAAATAAGTCATCTAATTATAAAAAGCTAAGCACCTCAGAAAGAAGACAGCTTATAAACCAGATGACTAAAGAAATGAAAGCAGCATCAAAAATGCTTGAATTTGAACACGCAGCATTTTTAAGAGATGAAATTGAAAAATTAAAAAAGTTGGATTAAGGTGAAAAAATGTCTGATAAAATAGTGATAAAAGGGGCAAAGGAACACAATTTAAAAAACGTTGATTTAGAAATACCAAGAGATAAATTTATTGTATTTACTGGAGTGTCAGGTTCAGGAAAGTCTTCTCTTGCGTTTGACACTATCTATGCTGAGGGACAAAGAAGATATGTTGAATCATTGTCGTCTTACGCTCGTCAATTTTTAGGTCAAATGAATAAACCTGATGTTGAGAGTATAGAAGGATTATCTCCTGCGATATCAATAGACCAAAAAACGACTTCTAAAAATCCACGTTCAACAGTTGGTACGGTGACGGAAATATATGATTATCTTAGGCTTTTGTATGCGAGAGTGGGAGTGCCGCATTGCCCTGTTTGCGGAAGAGAAATAACAAATCAAACTATAGATGAGATTGTGGACAAAGTTATTAATCTTGGAAACGGCGAAAAAATACAAATTCTTTCTCCGATAATAAGAGGACGAAAAGGAGAGCATGTCAAAGAGTTTGAAAGCGCAAGAAAAAATGGGTATGTAAGGGTACGTGTGGACGGTCAGATATATGATTTATCGGAAGAAATTAAAATTGATAAAAATAAAAAACACAATATAGAGATTGTAATAGACAGAATTGTTATTAAAGACGGCATAAGGGCGAGGTTGTCCGACTCTATAGAAACGGCGTTAAAGCTTTCAGACGGCTTAGTTATCATAAATGTGGTGAATAAGGAAGATTTAATGTTTTCTAAAAATTATTCTTGTCCGGAACATAACGTGAGCGTTGAGGAACTTACTCCGAGAATGTTTTCTTTTAATAGTCCGTTTGGAGCTTGCAGCAAGTGTACAGGTTTAGGAGTTTTTATGAAAATTGACCCCGACATGATTATCCCAGACAAATCTTTGTCTATAAATCAGGGGGGAATAAAAGGTAGCGGATGGGCTATGGAAGGTAACACCATGGCTAATATGTATTTCAATGCTTTGGCTGAAAAATACGGTTTTTCTTTAGATGTTCCAATATCTGAATTGCCGGATAAGATTGTTAATATGCTTCTTTATGGTAATAGCGGAGAGAAGTTAACGTTAGTAAGAGAAGGAAGTTACGGTAAAACACAGTACCAAAATTCTTTTGAAGGAATAATAAATAATTTAGAACGTCGCTTTAGAGATTCTCAAAGTAACTGGGTAAAGGAAGAGATAGAGTCGTATATGAGCGCTATACCTTGCAGCGAATGTAAGGGAAAGAGATTATCAAAAAACAGTCTTGCCGTTACTGTCGGCGATGAAAATATAAGCGACTTATGCGATAAATCCATAAAGGACATCAAAAAATTTTTTAAAGAGCTTAATCTACCTTCTCAAAAGAGTATTATAGCTAAGCCTATATTGAAAGAAATAAACAGTAGGCTCGAATTTTTGGAAAGCGTTGGGCTTGGATATTTAACGCTTTCGAGGGAAGCCGGGACGTTGTCTGGAGGAGAAAGCCAGAGGATACGTCTTGCAACTCAGATAGGTTCATCGCTTATGGGTGTTCTTTATATATTAGACGAGCCTAGTATAGGGCTGCATCAAAGGGACAACGATAAACTTATAGCAACTTTAAAACATTTAAGAGATTTAGGTAATACAGTAATTGTTGTTGAGCATGACGAGGATACTATGCGTGCTGCTGACTATATAGTGGATGTTGGACCTTTAGCGGGAGTAAACGGCGGAAGGATTGTTTGCTCTGGGAGTATTAAAGACATAGAAAATTGCGAGGAGTCGTTAACCGGACAATACTTGAGTAAGAAAAAAACTATAGCTGTCCCTCTGAAAAGGCGCGAGGGGAACGGAAAGTCTTTAAAAATAGTCGGAGCAGCTCAAAATAATCTTAAAAATATAAATGTTGAAATACCCCTTGGTAAGCTTGTGTGTGTGACGGGCGTATCTGGTTCCGGAAAATCTACTCTTGTTAATGAGATAATATATAAAAAATTAGCGGCTGAACTTAACAGGGCAAAGTGTAAAGCAGGAAAGCATAAAAGGATAACAGGAATTGAAAACTTGGATAAAGTTATCGACATAAATCAATCTCCGATAGGAAGGACGCCTCGGTCCAACCCTGCAACTTATACGGGCGTGTTTACGGATATAAGGGAATTGTATGCTTCAACGAACGAAGCTAAATTACGTGGATTTAATAGCGGAAGGTTTTCGTTTAATGTTAAAGGCGGAAGGTGCGAAGCCTGTCAAGGAGATGGAATAATAAAGATAGAAATGCATTTCTTGCCTGATATTTACGTTCCTTGCGAGGTGTGCAAAGGGAAGAGGTACAACAGAGAAACCTTGGAGGTTAAGTATAAGGGTAAAAGTATATACGACGTTTTGGAAATGACTGTTGACGAAGGAATAAATTTCTTTTCTAATATACCTAAAATAAGCAGAAAACTTGAAATGCTTTCAAGAGTAGGGTTAGGCTACATTAAGATAGGTCAGCCTGCAACTACCCTTTCAGGAGGAGAAGCTCAGAGAGTTAAGTTAGCAACAGAGCTTTCTAAACGGTCCACAGGGAAGACGCTATATATTTTGGACGAACCCACTACAGGACTTCATATAGCGGATGTGGATAAGCTTGTGTCTATATTACAGGAGTTTGCAGATAATGGTAATACAGTTCTTGTTATAGAGCACAATATAGACCTGATAAAAACAGCAGATTATATTATAGACTTAGGTCCGGAAGGCGGCGAAGACGGCGGAAAAATTGTTGCATGTGGGACGCCCGAGGAAGTGGCAAAGAATGAAAATTCTTATACAGGTCACTATTTAAAATAAATATTTTAGGAGCTGAATATATATTGAGCGACACTTTATATGATTCTTTGGTAAACTATTTAAAACTAGGCAGGACGTCGTTTCACACGCCGGGGCATAAGGGACAAAAAATTTTTAAAGAGAATATTATGAATCTGGATTTAACCGAAATACCGTTAACTGATAGTTTGTTTGAATCCTCTGGGTGTATAAAAAAATCGGAAGACAGTATGGCTGAACTATATAAAACTAAAAAAACGCTGTTTTCATCCGGAGGAAACACTCTTTGTATACAAACCATGATAGCATTAGCTGTGGGGTGTAACGGGAAAATGCTTGTTGGTAGAAATGTTCATAAATCTGTGATTTCTACCATGGCTCTTCTTAATATAACGCCTGTATGGATAATGAACAATGGAGATTCCGGGATAGGTATTCCGGGGAGAATAAGCAGTGATGATGTTTACAAGCATCTTAAAAAAGATAAAGATATAAAGGGTGTTTTTGTTACCAGTCCTGATTATTACGGCGTGGTTTCAGATATAAAGAAAATAAGCGAAGTTTGCAAGAAATTTCAAGTTCCTCTTTTAGTTGATAATGCTCATGGGTCTCATTTTATGTTTATGGATGAAAATATACATCCAATAAATTTGGGGGCGACAATGTCTGCAGATTCAGTGCATAAGACTTTGCCTGTTATGACAGGCGGAGCGCTACTACATATTAATTGTGATAAATATATAGATACAGCAAAAGGTTATATGGGTATATTTGGCTCAACGAGTCCGTCGTATCCTGTTATGGCGTCTATAGATTTGTGCGAAAAATGGCTGCGAAGTGAAGGAAAGAATGCCTACAATCGCTTGAAAGAAAGGGTATTGAGCATTAAAAAGGAAGCCGAAAAAATAGGAATTTTTATGCCAAGCGGAGAGTGTGACCCAGTTAGAATAACTTTAAATGTTGCGTCTGTTGGATATAGCGGAGAAGAATTTAGAAATTATTTATATGAATATAATATAGAGCCGGAATTTTGCGATGATAACTATGTTGTTTTGATTCCAACGCCGTTTAACAGTGAGAATGACTTTCAAAGACTTATTAGTGCTTTGAAAAATGTTAAGGTTAAAAAAAGTAAATTTGTTGAGGGAGAGGGAGTTAGTCTTCCTGAGGTTAAATTATCTATTAGGGAAGCTGTGTTTTCAAGGTGTGAAACTGTGGATGTAAATTCATCATGCGGGAGAGTCGCTGCAGAAATAGCGTGTCCGTGTCCCCCAGGCGTTCCGGTTGTGATGCCGGGCGAAATTATAGGTCAATATCAGAAATCAATGTTAATAAGGTATGGAATTTCAGAAGTAAAGGTGATAAAATAAAAATACAGATTTTATAATGTAAAAAACAAAAAGAGAGGCGATTATTTATGAAAATAGTATTAGCTATAGTAGGACAGAATGATGCGGGAGTAGTTATGGATGCGCTAACCGAAGAAAGATTTCAAGTGACGAAATTAGCAACAACCGGAGGATTTTTAAAAGCCGGAAATACAACTTTGCTTACCGGTGTTGAAGATGAAAAAGTTAGTAAGGTAATAGACATAATATCAAAATACAGCAGTAAGAGGTCACAGGTGATGGCAGGAGCCCTTCCGATGGACATGGACGCTCAAATAATTCCACCTATTGAGGTTACTGTTGGAGGAGCAACTATTTTTGTGTTAGATGTAGACAGATATGAAAAGGTGTAAAAACTAAGATGGAGACTAACATACATATACAAAGGCTTTTTGATATGGCAAATATCGGGAAAATACCTCATGCTATATTACTGGAAAATGAAAATTTGAATGAATCGATGGAAGTTTCTAAAAGGTTGATAAAACAGTTATTTTGCAACAATATTATAGATGCTGACAAAAAAAATGCTATTGAAGTGAAAATTGAAAAGGAAATTCATCCGGATATAAATATTTTAAAATGTGAGGGAAAATCTAAAACGATAGGGGTTAATCAGATAAGGGAAATTAAACAGGATTTGTATATAAAGCCCAATGAAGCGCTTTATAAAGTGTATATAATTGAAGATGCAGGAGTATTAACGATTCAATCACAAAACGCTTTGCTTAAAATACTCGAAGAACCGCCTTATTACGCTGTTTTTATATTGATGTGCAAATCTTGCAATGTGTTGTTACAAACTATAATTTCTAGAGTACAAAAATTTTCGATAAAAATTGATTCTGAGTCAAATGAAATTGAAAGCTCAAAAGAGACTTTACCTCAAGCTCAAAAAATAGTGGAATCTTTTTTCTTGAAAAAAGAACTTAAAATAATGGAAGCTGTATCAAAGTTGACTAAAGACAGAAAATTATTTAAAAATACGGTTTATCTTGTTATGGACATTTTAAATAAAGCTATTTTGCTTAAAAATTGTGAAGACGTTTTTATTGAACCTAATATTTTGGAGATTGTAAGAAAGACATATGAAAGTTTATCTGAAACTCAAATATTTGAATTTATAAAGCTTTTTAAGCATGTTTGCTTTTTATTAGACAGTAATGTTAATATAAATCTTATTGTAAGCTATCTGTCGATTAAAGCTAGAGAATTAGCTATTTTATAACTATTAAGGGGAATTTTAATGCCAGACATTGTGGGAGTAAGGTTTAGAGAAGTTGGAAAAATAAGATATTTTGCAATGAATAATCTTCGTCTAAAGGCTGGGGATTACGTTATTGCAGATACAAGAAGAGGCAAAGAATTTGGAAAAGTTTTAGTAGTAAAAAATGTAAAAAATATTGAGTCTATACTAAACGATTACGAAAAATTATTAAAAAAAGCAACCGAAGCAGATATAAAAAAGAATAAACATAATTTTAAAAAGGAAAATGAAGCAAAAATTATTTGTGAAAAAAAGATAAAGGAATTTTCCTTAAAAATGAAAATTATAGACGTTGAATACCTGTTTGACGGCAACAAAATAATATTTTACTTTGTTTCAGACAGTAGGGTAGACTTTAGAGAGCTTGTAAAAAGTTTAGCGTCTATATTTAAAGTTAGGATAGAATTGCATCAGGTTGGAGTTAGAGATGAAGCAAAGATAATTGGCGGACTTGGAATATGTGGAAAACCGCTGTGCTGCGCCACGTTTCTAAATGATTTTCAACCTGTGTCTATAAAAATGGCTAAGGACCAAGGGCTATCTTTAAATCCTACTAAAATATCCGGGACTTGCGGAAGGTTAATGTGCTGCTTGAAGTATGAAGAAGACACTTACTTGAGAATAGGAGAAAATTATCCCAAAACCGGAGATACTGTTTCTACTCCGAGCGGAGAAGGCGTGGTTATGGGCAGCAATATATTATCGGGGAAAGTTAAAGTTAGGCTTAATAATACTGCAGAAAATATCCCAATTACTTTTGACATAAGCGAGATAAATAAAAAGGATACTTAATTATTAAGTATCCTTTTGGCTTGTTTATTTTATTTTAGCTTGTTTGTATATTTTTTTACCTTTTTTAACAGTACAACCATTTTGAAGCTGCTCTAGTGTAATTTTATGTTCAATAGTCTGAACCTTTACTCCGTCAAGAGATATTCCGCCTTGTTCTACAAGACGTCTGCCTTCTCCACGAGATTTTGCTAAATCCATTTTTACGAGTAAAGAAATAATGTCTATTGCGTTATCTTGAATGTCTGACTGCGAAAGTTCAACGCAAGGCATATTGTCAGACAAAGCTCCATTTTCAAATATTGCCGAAGCAGCGTTTTGACATTTTAAAGCTTCCTCTTCGCCATGTACAAGCTTTGTGATTTCAAAGGCAAGGACTTTTTTAGCTTCGTTGATTTCCTGACCTTGTAATTTTTCAAATTCTCTGATTTTATCCATTGGGAGGAATGTGAGGATTTTCATACAATTAATTACGTCTGCATCCGGAACATTTCTCCAATATTGGTAAAAGTCGTATGGCGACGTTTTTTCAGGGTTAAGCCACAAAGCTCCCTTTTCGGTTTTTCCCATTTTTTTGCCTTCGCTTGTTGTGAGTAAAACAAAAGTCAAACCATAAACTTCTTTGTTGTCCATCTTACGGGTTAATTCAACTCCGCCGATTATATTACTCCATTGGTCGTTTCCGCCAAGCTCTAATTTACAATCGTATTTTCTGTTAAGCACCAAGAAATCATAGCTTTGCATAATCATGTAATTGAGCTCAAAGAATGAAAGTCCTTTTTCCATACGTTGCTTGTAGCATTCAGCAGCGAGCATTCTGTTTACTGAAAAATGTACGCCAACTTCTCTTAAGAAGTCTATATAATTTAATTTGTTAAGCCAATCGGCGTTGTTAAGCATAATAGCTTTATTATCTGAAAAATCAATAAACTTGCTTGCTTGTTTTTTGAAACATTCTATATTATGGTTTATTTCATCTTTAGTCATCATTCTGCGCATATCGGTTTTTCCCGAAGGGTCACCTATCATTCCTGTTCCTCCACCGAAAAGTATAATAGGGATATGACCTGCTTTTTGAAGACGTGCCATTATCATAATTTGCACGAAATGACCTACATGTAAGCTGTCTGCAGTAGGTTCAAAACCTATATAAAACTTTACTTTTTCATTATTAAGTAAATCTCTAACTTTTTCTTCGTTTGTAACTTGAGCAATTAAACCACGTTCTTTTAAATCGTCATAAATACCCAAAAAAATCACCTCTAAAAATTTATATTTACAAAGAAAAATTACTTGACAGTAACTTAAAATTGCAATATAATATTAAATTGCGTAATAATACGTAAATTCGTATAATCAATTTTAATAATATCATGATTTTACGTGAAAATCAAGTTCATTTTTATTTATTTAAGATATGTTTGTTTTGAAGATTGGGGTTGAGGTTTTAAAAATCTTTCCTCATTATAAAAGCAAATGCGAGGTTATGTTACATAATGTTTGTAAAATAATTAGTGAAACGATTAAACTGTAAAATAAAAGTGATATTTGAGGAATTAAGAAGTTGGAAGAAGTCGGAGAGTACGGCGAATAAATGAATGGAGTGTTTTAAGCCTATGGTTAATGTAAAACCGGTGCAGCTTGGGAAGACTGTAAGAATGAGTTTTTCTAAAATTGATGAAGTAATAAAAATGCCAAATCTTATAGAAGTGCAGAAAAATTCATATCAGTGGTTTTTAGACGAGGGACTTAAGGAAGTGTTTAAGGATGTGTCTGGAATTACTGATTATACAGGCAATCTTGTTTTAGATTTTGTGGACTATAACCTAGACATGGACCACCCTAATTATACTATTGATGAATGTAAAGAACGAGACACAACATATGCGGCAGCACTAAGAGTTAAAGCTCGTTTGCTTAACAGGGAAAGTGGAGAAATAAAGGAATCTGACGTGTTTATGGGCGACTTCCCTATCATGACCGATAGCGGTACGTTTATAATAAACGGTGCAGAGCGTGTAATAGTATCACAGTTAGTTAGGTCTCCGGGTGTTTACTTTAAAATGGAATACGATAAGACAGGTAAACAATTGTTTAGTTCAACTATAATACCTAATCGTGGCGCATGGCTTGAGTATGAAAATGATGTTAATGATGTGTTTTATGTTAGGATAGACAAAAACAGAAAAATCCCTATTACCACGTTTATTAGAGCGCTTGGCTTAGGGTCAGACAGCGAAATTATAGAGTATTTCGGCGAAGATGACCGTATTATGGCAACTATGCAAAAAGATACTTGTAAAAACACAGAAGAAGCTTTGTTTGAAATTTACAAAAAATTAAGACCAGGTGAGCCTCCGACGGTAGAAAGCGCACAGTCGCATATAAACTCGTTGCTTTTCGATGCAAGAAGATATGATTTATCTCGTGTTGGACGATATAAATATAATAAAAAACTAGGTATTTCTAGTAGACTTAAAGGTCAAGAGGTTACAAGACCTATACCAAACCCTTTAACAGGCGAAATAATGGCAGACATCGGAGAGGTAATCTCGCTTGAAAAAGCTCAGGAAATCGAAAATGCCGGTGTATGTGTTGCATATGTAAAGTATGATGAAAAAGAAGTAAAGATAATATCTAATGGTATGGTTGATATTGACTGTTTTGTTAATTTTGATGTCAAGGAAGCTCTGGGTATAAACGAGAAGGTTAGATTCAGCGTTTTGTGTGAAATACTTGGCGAATATTCATCAGAAGAAGATATTAAAGAGCAAATTAAGCTTAGAAAAGATGAATTAATTCCTAAACATATAATAATAGACGACATATTTTCATCTATAAACTATATGAATTGCTTGGCATGTGGAATAGGCGTAACAGACGATATAGACCACTTGGGAAACAGAAGAATTAGGTCTGTTGGCGAATTGCTCCAAAATCAATTTAGAGTGGGATTTTCAAGACTTGAAAGAGTTATAAGGGAAAGAATGACTCTACAAGCTCAAGACCTAGAAGTTATAACACCTCATGCTCTTATAAACATAAGACCTATAGTTGCAGCTATAAAAGAATTTTTTGGTTCTTCGCCGTTGTCGCAGTTCATGGACCAAAACAATCCTCTTGCAGAATTAACGCATAAAAGACGTTTGTCTGCGCTAGGTCCTGGAGGACTTTCAAGAGATAGAGCTGGATTCGAAGTTCGTGACGTTCACTATAGCCATTATGGTCGTATGTGTCCTATAGAAACACCTGAAGGTCCTAACATAGGCTTGATATCCTATTTAGCCACTTTCGCAAAAATTAACGAATACGGTTTTATAGAGGCTCCTTTTAGAAAGGTTGACAAAGATAAAGGTGTTGTCACCTCTGAAGTGGTTTACTTAACGGCTGATGAGGAAGATGATTACATTGTTGCTCAGGCAAACGAACCTCTTGATGAAGAAGGTCATTTTATAAACGCTAAGGTAAATGGTCGTTACAGAGATGAGTTCGTGGAAATTGAAAGTAACAGAGCAGATTTAATGGATGTTTCTCCAAAGATGGTTGTTTCTGTTGCAACAGCTATGATACCTTTCCTTGAAAACGATGACGCAAACCGTGCTTTGATGGGTTCTAACATGCAGAAACAGGCAGTTCCTTTGCTCAAGACGGAGGCTCCTATTGTTGGAACAGGTATGGAATATCAAGCTGGGGTTGACTCTGGGGTTTGTGTGTTGGCTAAAGAACCAGGTGTTGTTGATTATGTAAGTGCTGACGAAATTCGTGTTAACTATGATTCAGGCAAAAAAGAAGTGTTTAAGCTCACAAAGTTCATGAGGTCTAACCAAAGTACTTGCGTAAATCAGGTTCCTATAGTTTCCAGGGGGCAGAGAGTAGAAGCACAAGAAGTTTTAGCAGATGGTCCGGCAACTAAAAACGGCGAGATAAGCTTGGGTAAAAACGCTCTTATCGGCTTTATGACGTGGGAAGGATACAACTACGAAGACGCCGTATTAATAAGCGAAAAAATTGTTAGAGAAGATGTTTATACTTCTATACACATTGAAGAATATGAGATAGATTCCAGAGATACAAAACTTGGTCCGGAAGAAATCACAAGAGATATTCCAAACGTTAATGAAGACCTTCTAAAAGACTTGGACGAACACGGAATAATAAGAGTTGGTGCGGAGGTTCACGCTGGAGACATATTGGTTGGTAAAGTTACTCCTAAGGGCGAAACTGAGCTAACGGCTGAAGAAAGGCTTTTAAGAGCTATTTTCGGAGAAAAAGCAAGAGAAGTTAGAGATACTTCGTTAAGAGTTCCTCACGGAGAATATGGAATAGTCGTTGACGTTAAGGTGTTTACTCGTGAAAACAGTAAGGATGAGCTTGCTGCGGGTGTAAACAAGGTTGTTCGTTGCTATATAGCTCAAAAAAGAAAGATTACTGTTGGAGATAAAATGGCAGGACGCCATGGTAATAAGGGTGTTGTATCTAAAATATTACCGGTTGAAGACATGCCGTTCTTGCCGGATGGAACACCTTTGGACATAGTATTGAACCCATTGGGCGTACCATCTCGTATGAACATAGGTCAGGTGTTGGAAGTACACTTGGGATATGTTGCAAAGGCTTTGGGATGGAAAGTAATGACTCCTGTTTTTGACGGAGCTCACGAAGATGATATATTTGAATGTTTCAAAAAAGCCGGATATAGAGAAGACGGTAAAACCTGGCTTAAAGACGGACGCACAGGGGAATATTTCGATAATCCTGTAACGGTTGGATATATGTATTACTTGAAACTTCACCACCTTGTTGATGATAAGATTCACGCAAGGTCAACGGGACCATACTCACTTGTAACGCAGCAACCTTTAGGAGGAAAAGCTCAAATGGGAGGTCAGCGTTTCGGAGAGATGGAAGTTTGGGCTCTTGAAGCTTATGGTGCAGCTTATACTTTGCAGGAGATATTAACTGTTAAATCTGACGACGTTGTTGGAAGAGTAAAAACTTATGAATCTATAGTCAAGGGACAAAATGTACCTAAGCCGGGAATCCCTGAATCATTTAAGGTTTTGATAAAAGAATTACAATCTATGTGTTTAGATGTTGCGGTTCTTGACAAAGACAACAATGAAATAGATTTAAAGCGTGATTTTGAAGATGAAGATGAAATCGAATTGAATGTAAATATTGATATGAACGATGAACCAAATAACACTTTGGATGATATGGATGAAAGTGCTGAGGGCGATGTAGATGATTTTGATGATGAAGACTTCGACGATGAAGATGATAGTGACGAAGAATCATTTATAGAAGAAGAGTCCGATGAAGATATTCATTTTGATTCAATAGAAGAATAAAGTTTAAGGGGTTAAAATATGGATTTTAATATTTTTGAGTCAATAAAGATAGGACTGGCCTCTCCGGAAAAGATAAGAAGTTGGTCATACGGCGAAGTGAAGAAACCTGAGACAATAAATTATCGCACACTAAAACCGGAAAGCGATGGACTTTTTTGTGAACGTATATTTGGACCGCAAAAAGACTGGGAATGCCATTGCGGAAAGTATAAAAGAGTGAGATACAAAGGAAAAGTGTGTGACCGCTGTGGTGTTGAGGTAACTAGGTCAAAAGTGCGTCGTGAGCGTATGGGGCATATAGAACTTGCTGCCCCTGTGTCTCATATATGGTACTTTAAGGGGATCCCTTCTAGGATGGGATTAATCCTTGATATGTCTCCAAGAATGCTTGAAAAAGTTTTGTATTTTGCGCTGTATGTAGTTACCGACCCAGGGAATGTTAGAGAACTTACGAAACAACAGTTCTTGAACGAAAAAGAATATAGAGACATGTGTGAAAAATATGAGGATGATTTTGAAGCAGGTATGGGAGCTGAGGCTATCCAAAAGCTTCTTAAGGACATAAATTTAGATGAACTTTCCGAACAACTGAAATCTGAACTTATGAATGCGTCAGGTCAAAAGAAAGTTAGGCTTTTGAAAAGACTCGAGGCAGTTGAGGCATTTAGAACATCAGGTAATCGTCCGGAGTGGATGATATTAAATGTTTTACCTGTTATTCCTCCAGACATCAGACCAATGGTTCAGTTAGACGGCGGAAGATTTGCAACATCTGATTTAAATGACCTTTATAGACGTGTTATTAACAGAAACAACCGTTTAAAGAGGCTCATGGACTTAGGCGCACCTGATATTATAGTCAGGAACGAAAAAAGAATGCTTCAGGAATCCGTGGATGCGCTTATAGATAACGGAAGACGTGGGCGTCCGGTTACGGGTCCAAACAATCGTTCTTTAAAGTCTCTTTCTGACATGCTTAAGGGAAAGCAAGGACGTTTCCGTCAAAACCTGCTCGGAAAGCGTGTTGACTATTCAGGAAGGTCGGTTATCGTTGTTGGTCCTGAACTTAAAATGTATCAGTGCGGTTTGCCTAAGGAAATGGCGCTAGAGTTATTCAAACCTTTTGTTATGAAAAGGCTTGTTGAAGTTGGGGCTGTGAGCAATATAAAAGCAGCCAGAAAGGCTGTAGAGAGAGCTAAGCCTGAGGTCTGGGATGCTTTGGAAATTGTTATAAAAGGTCACCCGGTTTTATTGAACCGTGCTCCAACTCTTCACAGACTTGGTATACAGGCATTTGAGCCGGTGTTAGTTGAAGGTAGAGCGCTAAAACTTCATCCATTGGTTTGTTCGGCTTATAACGCAGACTTCGATGGAGACCAAATGGCAGTTCACGTGCCACTGTCTGCGGAGGCACAGGCTGAGGCTAGATTTTTAATGCTAGCAGCCGGAAACTTATTGAAACCTTCTGATGGAAAGCCTGTTGCGGTTCCAACGCAGGATATGGTTTTGGGTTCTTATTACCTTACTATGGAAAAAGACAATGAAAAGGGCGAGGGAAAGGTATTTAAAGACTTTAATGAAGCACTTTCTGCATATGACGCCAAGGACATTAGTTTACATGCTAAAATCAAGGTTAGAAGAGAACTTGAAATAAACGGTAAAAAAATGTCTAAAATTATAGATACAACCATCGGAAGAATTATCTTTAACCAACCAATACCTCAAGATTTAGGGTTCGTTAATCGCGAAACTGACGAGGATATGTTTAAGTTGGAAATAGACTTCCTTGTGGGTAAAAAACAACTTGGAATGATAGTTGATAGATGTATAAAGAAGCACGGAACCAAAAAGACATCAGAAGTGCTTGATAATATAAAAGCTCAAGGATTTAAGTATTCAACAAGGGGAGCTATTACTGTTGCTGTTAAAGATGCAGTAATTCCGCCCGCTAAAAAGGACATATTAGCCGATGCAGAGAAGAAAATAGACGTTATTGTAAAGCAATTCCGCAGAGGTTTGATATCAGAGCAAGAAAGAAAAGCTCATGTTTTGAAAATATGGGAAAAGGCTACGAGTGATGTTGCTACGGCGCTACAGAAAAACTTGGATAAATATAATCCTGTGTTCATGATGGCGGACTCAGGAGCGCGTGGTTCTATGAGTCAGATAAGACAGCTTTCAGGTATGCGTGGACTTATAGCTAACACATCAGGTGCAACAATAGAAATTCCTATTAGGGCAAACTACAGAGAGGGCTTGAATATTTTGGAATACTTTATAGCATCTCGTGGTGCTAGAAAGGGTATGGCAGATACGGCTTTACGTACTGCTGACTCAGGATATTTAACACGTAGATTGGTTGACGTTTCTCAAGATGTTATAATAAGAGAAGACGACTGCGGTTCTAAGATAGGAATAACTGTGTTTGACATTAAAGAAGGCAAGGAATCAATTGAAGGTCTTCACGAAAGACTTGTTGGAAGATATTTGTGTGAGGACTTTGTGGATGAGAAAACGGGAGAAGTGTTGGTGTCTAAAGATAAGATGATGGACGACAAGGATGCTGACATTATAGTAAATTCCGGAACTAAGAGCATAGAGATTAGGTCTATACTTAATTGCCAAGCAAAACAAGGCGTGTGTAAAAAATGCTATGGTGCTAACTTGGCTAACGGTATGCCTGTTGCGGTTGGCGAAGCTGTTGGAATTATCGCTGCTCAGTCGATAGGTGAACCCGGTACTCAGCTTACTATGAGAACATTCCACACCGGTGGTATAGCAAGTGCGGAAGATATCACTCAAGGTCTTCCGAGGGTTGAGGAACTATTTGAAGGACGTAAGCCAAAAAGATTGGCAATTATAAGTGAAATCGCAGGAAAGGTTCGCTTTGAAGAAATAAAGAAAAACCGTCATGCAATAGTTTACAACGAAGAAACAGGAGACGAAAAGTCATATTTAATACCGTTTGGTTCAAGAGTTTGCGTAGAAGATGGTCAAATTATAGAAGCCGGGGATATGATTACAGAAGGCTCTGTAAATCCTCATGACATACTCGCTATAAAAGGTCCTAGAGCGGTGGAAGCTTACTTAATTCAAGAGGTTCAAAAGGTTTATAGAATGCAGGGCGTTGACATAAACGATAAACACATAGAGGTAATTGTTAAACAAATGATGAAAAAGGTTCGTGTGGACGACAATGGAGACACAAACTTATTGCCTAACTCTATGGTTGATAAAACTGAACTTATGTGTGAAAACGAAAAAATAAGAAAGAAAATAGAAAATGGTGAAGAGGGCTTAAGCGAAGCAACGTATACGCCTGTGTTGTTGGGAATAACGAAGGCTTCTTTGGCAACAGACTCATTCTTATCTGCGGCTTCATTCCAAGAAACCACAAGAGTCTTAACTGAGGCGGCGATAAAAGGAAAAGTTGACCCGCTAGTAGGTTTGAAAGAAAATGTAATTATAGGAAAACTTTTACCAGCCGGAACGGGAATTCACAGATACTGTGATGTTGAAATTAAAAAGGCTACAGATGATGAAAATAATGTACCTAAATTACATGTTAATCAAAATGTAAATAGCTTCGATGAAAATTCGTTAAATATCAACAATAATGATAATTTGGAATTTAATGCAAATAATTAATTTTTATATTAAATTTTAGCTCTTGACAAATGCGGCAATGGTGTGTTAAAATACATAATTGTTGCCGCATATTATTATGTGAATTTTTGTTATTAGATTAATGAAGATTTTTAGCAACAAGATTATTATTTTAGGAGGTGTAATATGCCAACATTTAATCAATTAGTCCGTAAAGGGAGAGAAGTAGCTGAAAAGAAAGCTAAAGCACCTGCACTTTTAAAAGGGTGGAACTCTAAAAAGAGAGTTTCTATAGAACAAAATTCTCCTCAAAAAAGAGGGGTGTGTACTGCAGTTAAAACAGCTACACCTAAGAAACCAAACTCAGCTTTAAGAAAGATTGCAAGGGTACGTCTTTCTAATGGAATTGAAGTAAGTTCTTACATTCCTGGTATAGGGCATAATTTGCAAGAGCACAGTGTAGTGTTAATTCGTGGTGGTCGTGTTAAGGACTTACCTGGTGTACGTTACCACATTATAAGAGGAACACTTGATGCTCAGGGAGTAGCAAAACGTATGCAAGCTCGTTCAAAATACGGAGCTAAACGTCCTAAGGCGGGAGCAGCTAAGAAGTAGGGCTTTGACAAAAACTATGTAGGTTACATTAGAAAGATGTAAAACAATGCAGATGAGGTTTAACCGAAATTTATCTCTGTGTTGGCTAACGAGAGTTTTTGTCACTTTCGAGTACCTAAGATATCATTTATATGAAGGAGGGAAGGCTAGTGCCAAGAAGAGGTTCAATAGCAAAACGTGACGTTTTGCCAGATCCAATGTATAATTCAAAACTTGTAACGCGTCTTATAAATAATGTTATGTATGATGGAAAAAAGGGAGTTTCCCAAAAAATAGTATATGGTGCATTTGACATCATAAGCGAAAAAACAGGAAAGGCACCTTTAGAAGTGTTTGAACAAGCTATGGAAAACATAATGCCTGTGTTAGAAGTAAAAGCTCGTCGTGTTGGAGGAGCAACATACCAGGTACCAATGGAAGTTCGTGCTGAAAGAAGACAAACATTAGGATTGCGTTGGATAACAAAATATTCAAGACTAAGGTCAGAAAAAACCATGAAGGAAAGATTGGCAGCTGAAATACTTGATGCTGTAAACAGCATGGGTGGAGCTGTTAAAAAACGTGAGGATACTCACAAGATGGCAGAAGCAAACAAAGCATTTGCACATTATAGGTGGTAATTTTGCTTGGTTTAATAAAGTCTTGAAAAACCAAAATTATTTAGAATAATTTTCTGGTTAAAGTTAAAAATAGTTAGGGATAAAGGAGGATATTATGCCAAGACAAGTATCACTAGAAATGACTCGTAATATAGGAATAATGGCTCATATAGATGCTGGTAAGACGACAACTACTGAACGTATATTGTTTTACACGGGAATAAGCCATAAATTAGGAGAAACTCATGATGGTGCTGCAACAATGGACTGGATGGTTCAAGAGCAAGAAAGAGGTATAACAATTACTTCTGCGGCAACAACATGTTTTTGGAAGAACAACAGAATAAACATAATTGACACACCTGGTCACGTTGACTTTACAGTTGAAGTGGAACGTTCATTGAGAGTATTAGACGGTTCTGTTACTGTGCTTTGTGCAAAGGGCGGCGTTGAACCTCAATCTGAGACGGTTTGGCGTCAGGCTGACAAGTACGGTGTTCCAAGAATGGTTTATGTAAATAAAATGGACATAATGGGTGCAGACTTCTACAATGTAGTTAAAATGATGAAGGAAAGACTAAAATGTAATGCTGTTCCGATTCAGCTTCCTATCGGTGCTGAAGATACTTTTAAGGGAATTATAGATTTAGTTGAAATGAAATCATATGTTTACTACGATGATCTTGGAAAAGACATAAGGGTAGAAGAAATTCCTGAAGACATGAAGGAATTAGCTGATAAGTATAGAACAGAATTGATGGAGCATGTGGCTGAACAAGACGATGTTTTGTTTGAAAAGTATTTAAACGGCGAAGAATTAACAGCTGACGAAATAAAGAAATGCATCAGAAAAGCTACAATCGCTAACCAAATGGTTCCTGTTACATGCGGAACTTCTTATCGTAATAAGGGTGTTCAGAAGCTTTTAGACGCTATAGTTGACTATATGCCTGCTCCTACTGATGTACCTCCAATAAAGGGTATTAATCCTGACACGGAAGAAGAAGTTGAGAGAATATCTTCAGATAGCGAACCTTTCTCAGCTCTTGCGTTCAAGATTGCAACAGACCCGTTTGTTGGTAAATTGTGCTTCTTTAGAGTTTATTCAGGTTCCATAAATGCTGGTTCTACTGTATACAATTCTACTAAGGACAACAATGAGAGATTAGGAAGAATTCTTCAAATGCATGCAAACCACAGGCAAGATATTGAAACTGTTTATGCAGGAGACATCGCAGCTGCTGTTGGTTTGAAAAATACTACAACAGGTGACACTCTTTGTGACGAGAAAAATCCTGTAATATTGGAATCAATGGAATTCCCAGACCCTGTTATAAGAGTAGCAATTGAGCCTAAAACTAAAGCAGGTCAAGAAAAAATGGGTATAGCATTAGCAAAGCTAGCTGAAGAAGACCCGACTTTTAAGGCTTATACAGACGAAGAAACAGGTCAAACAATCATAGCAGGTATGGGAGAGTTGCATCTGGAAATAATCACCGACAGGCTTTTAAGAGAATTTAAAGTTGAGGCTACTGTTGGTAAGCCACAGGTATCTTACAAAGAAACAATTCGCAAAGAAGCTAGTGTTGATGAAAAATATGCTAGACAATCCGGTGGTCGTGGTCAATACGGTCATGTTAAAATTAAGATTGAGCCTAACAAAACTAAGGGTTATGAATTTGTTAACTCTATAGTTGGAGGAGCAATTCCTAAAGAATATATTCCGGCTGTTGACCAAGGTATACAAGGCGCAATGCTATCTGGAATACTTGCGGGATATAACGTTGTTGACGTAAAAGTTACATTGTATGATGGTTCATATCATGAAGTTGACTCTTCAGAAATGGCGTTTAAAATTGCAGGTTCTATGGCATTCAAATCAGCTATGAGAAAAGCTGACCCGGTACTTTTAGAGCCAATCATGAAAGTTACTGTTACTGTTCCTGAAGAATATATGGGCGACGTAATTGGTGACATAAATTCCAGACGCGGAATGATTCAAGGAATGGAAGCTGTGTTTGGTGCACAAAGAATTAATTCAATGGTTCCGCTATCTGAAATGTTCGGCTACGCAACTGATTTGCGTTCAAGAACACAAGGTAGAGGTCAATACACGATGGAGCCAAGCCACTATGCAGAAGTTCCAAAGTCAGTTTCCGAGGCAATTATATCTGCAAGAAATAAAAAATCTGATTAATTACTCTTGATTTTTAAATGTTATGTGATATAATAAATAAACGTAAATACCTTTGCACCTTGTGTGCAGAATAATAAAGGGAGGATAATTAAATGTCAAAGGCTAAATTTGAAAGAAACAAGCCCCATGTAAACATTGGTACTATCGGTCACGTTGACCATGGAAAAACTACTCTTACAGCAGCAATTACAAAGGTTCTTAACCTTAAAGGTGCTGCAAGCTTTGTTGACTATGCTAACATAGACAAGGCTCCAGAAGAAAGAGAACGTGGAATTACAATTAACACAGCTCACGTTGAATATGAAACAGATTCAAGGCACTACGCTCACGTTGACTGCCCTGGTCATGCTGACTATGTAAAGAACATGATTACTGGTGCAGCACAAATGGACGGTGCAATCTTAGTTGTATCAGCAGCAGACGGTCCGATGCCACAAACAAGAGAACATATACTACTTGCTCGTCAAGTTGGTGTTCCTTACATCGTAGTGTTTATGAACAAAGTTGACCAAGTTGATGATGAAGAATTACTAGACTTAGTAGAGATGGAAATTCGTGAACTTCTTAATGAGTACGAATTCCCAGGAGATGAAACACCTATTATTCGTGGTTCTGCTCTTAAAGTTTTGGAATCATCTTCAAAGGATCCAGCAGCTCCAGAATACAAATGTATTCAAGACTTAATGGCAGCTGTAGACAAGTTTATTCCTACACCTGAGCGTAAGGCTGACCAACCGTTCTTAATGCCTGTAGAAGACGTATTTACAATCACAGGTCGTGGAACAGTTGCAACTGGTAGAGTTGAACGTGGTCAATTAAAGACAGGTGAAGAAGTAGAAATCGTAGGATTAAACCAAGAAAGAAAGAAAACTGTAGTAACAGGAATTGAAATGTTTAGAAAAATCCTTGATTACGCAGAGGCAGGAGACAACGTTGGTGTTCTTTTACGTGGAATTCAAAGAAACGAAATTGAACGTGGTCAAGTTTTAGCTAAACCTGGTACAATTCATCCTCACACAAAATTCAGAGGTCAGGTTTATGTTCTAACTAAAGACGAAGGTGGACGTCATACTCCATTCTTTAACAACTATCGTCCTCAGTTCTATTTCAGAACTACAGACGTTACAGGTGTAATTTCTTTACCAGAAGGAACAGAAATGTGTATGCCTGGTGACAACGTAGTTATGGACGTTGAGCTAATTACTCCTATAGCAATCGAAGAAGGTTTACGCTTCGCTATCCGTGAGGGTGGACGTACTGTAGGTTCAGGTGTAGTTACAGCTATAAATGAATAATTAAAATGAAGAGTCCTAATTAGGGCTCTTTATTTTTTACTCAAAAATAAAAAGTGTTATAGTAATAATTTTCTGATATTGCCATATATATTTGATAAAAGGGTCGTTGGAGTTGATATTATGGATTGGTATAGGTATAAAATTTCAGAAATTTTAAAAAAATTTAATGTTTCAGAAAATAAAGGAATTTGTAAGTCTAGCTTAAAGAAAAGACAAAAATTGCACGGTAAAAATTTATTGGCAGAGAAACGTCCGAAAAGTTTGTTTAAAAAATTTTTAGAGCAATTTTCTGACTTTATGGTAATTACGCTGCTTATTGCATCAGCAGTATCATTTATAATGGCTATTACAAACGAAAATGGTGATTACGTTGACCCGATAATTATACTTTTTATAGTAATAATGAATGCAATTATAGGTGTCACGCAGGAAAGCAAAGCGGAAAAAGCTATAAATTCTTTAAAGAAACTTTCATCACCTCATGCAAATGTAATAAGAGATGGATGTAAAAAAAATATTATGTCTGAAGATGTTGTGCCTGGTGACATACTATTGTTAGATACTGGAGATGTGGTTTGTGCGGACGCAAGAATTATAGAATCACATGATTTAAGAGTTGAAGAGTCTTCATTAACGGGTGAGTCTAATTCGGTGACAAAGGATGCCACGGCAATTTTGCCCGAAGATACTCCCATTGCGGAACAAAAAAATATGCTTTTTGCAACAAGTTCGATTACAGCAGGAAACGCAAAAGCGATAGTGGTTGAAACTGGAATGAATACGCAAGTAGGAAAAATAGCAAATCTTATAAACAAAGAAAATTCTCCACAAACTCCTCTTCAGTTAAAGCTGGCTAATACAGGTAAAATTTTAGGAATAGGCGTAATAATTTGTTGCTGTATAATCTTTATTTTGGGCATATTGCAAAATACAGAACCATTTGAAATGTTTATGATATCAATTAGCTTGGCGGTTGCGGCCATACCTGAAGGACTGCCGGCGGTTGTAACAATTGTTTTAGCCTCAGGGGTAAGACGCATGACCTCCAAAAATGCAATAATAAGAAAGCTTCCGGCGGTTGAAACGCTTGGAAATGCGAACGTGATATGTTCAGACAAAACCGGAACGCTGACTCAAAATAAAATGTCTGTTGTAGAAATAAAGGATGTTAGCGGTGAAACAAACCCCAAGCTTTCTATTGGCAAAAAAATAATATCTTATAGTGTGTTGTGTAACAATTCAGAAATTTCATCAACTGGTCTTGGCGGTGCAAAAACAACTGGTGAGCCAACAGAAAACGCATTGTTAATGTCGGGTATAAAGCATGGAATGAATAAGAAGGATTTAGAAAAAACTTACAAAAGAATAGGTGAGATACCATTTGATTCGTCAAGAAAGCTTATGACTACAGTTCATAAATGTACAGACGGGAAATTTAAGGTAATAACCAAAGGTGCTCCGGATTTTCTGATAAAATATTGTACTCATTACGAAACAAACGATGGAGTATTTCCGATAAACAGTGGTGTTTTAAAGAAAATAGAGCAACAAAATGAAAATATGGCTTCCAGAGCTTTGAGGGTACTTGCGGTGGCTTACAAAGATGTTAATACGGTACCAAAAAGAAACGAAGTTGAAAATAAGCTTATTTTTTGCGGACTAATAGGACTCATAGACCCTCCGAGACCTCAAGCTAAAAAAGCTGTAAGAGAGTGCTTATCTGCAGGGATAAAACCCGTAATGATTACGGGCGACCATGTGATTACGGCTATTGCCATAGCTAAAGACTTGGGGATAATGCAAGCAAATGACAAAGCCATGACGGGTAAGGAACTTGAAAAGATGAGTCAAAAAGACTTAGAGAAAAATATATTTTCATATTCAGTTTTTGCACGAGTTTCTCCGGAGCACAAGGTTAGAATCGTAAAGGCATTTCAAGCGAATGGTTCTGTTGTTGCAATGACCGGAGATGGAGTAAATGATGCTCCGGCTCTAAAGGTGTCAGACATAGGGTGTGCTATGGGAATGACCGGGACAGATGTTGCTAAGTCAGCTGCTGACATGATAATGACAGATGATAATTTTTCTACTATAGTAGAGGCAGTAAGGCAGGGCAGAGGAATTTTTGACAACATTAAAAAAACAGTACATTTTCTAATATCTAGCAATGTTGGAGAAATAATCACAGTTCTAACGTCATTTTTACTCAAGCTGCCGTCGCCATTACTTGCAATACAGCTCTTATGGGTTAATCTGGTTACAGACTCTTTTCCAGCTTTAGCACTTGGAATGGAACCCGTGGATAAAGATATAATGAAACGTAAACCTGAAAAAACAAAAAGCTTGTTTTCTAAGAGTATGGCATTTAATATCGCTGTTGAGGGTAGCTTTATAGGAGCAATTTCGCTTCTTGCGTTTACAATCGGAAGAATTTATTTTGACTTTGGCTGTGAACCTGTTGTTGGTAGAACAATGGCATTTGCGGTTCTTAGTTTAAGCCAGATTGTACATGCGTTTAATGTTAGAAGTGAAAAATCTATTTTTGAAGTTGGAATATTCGGTAATGTTAAAATGATTTATTCATTTATATTATGTACTTTCCTTCAGGTTTCTGTAATATCAATCCCAATGCTTAATGCGATTTTCGACACTAAAAGATTAAATTTTAGTCAGTGGTTTATTGTTGTAGTGCTATCAGTTTCTCCGCTTATAATATCAGAACTTGAAAAATTATTAATTTATTACGGTTCTAAAACTAAAAAGGATAAAAAATTATATATGCCAAAAGCGAACGTAAAGCAATAAAAATATGGAGCTTATTACTAAGATAAGCTCCATTAATTATTATCTTTTTTTGCCCATGAAGAATACAGCCATAGTTCCCGGACCGGAGTGAGAACCTATTACAGGACCTATTGTGTTTATAACGACGTCCTTAACATTACATTTATTTTTGATATTGTCAGCAACATACTGAGCTTCATCTTTACAATCTCCATGGCTTATAAATACAATTTGATTTTCTAAATCAATACCGTCTTCCTGAATCTTAGAAACCAACATATCTAAAGATTTTTGTCTTCCTCTTGCTTTTTTCATAAGAATAAGATGTCCATCATCATCAACATGAAGAATGGGCTTTATGTTTAACATACTTCCTATTATTGCAACAGCCGATGATACTCTTCCACCTTTGTGAAGGTAATGTAAATCATCAACAGTAAACCAGTGGCATAAATTTAATTTGTTATTGTTTAGCCAAGTTTCTAAAGTATCAATATCCATTCCTTCATCTTTGAATTTAGCAGCGTAGTATACCAATAAGCCTTCTCCCATAGAAGCACACAATGAATCCACAACAACAATTTTTCTGTCTGGATAATCGCCTAAAAGCTTTTGCTTTGCAACGTTTACAGACTGAAAGGTTCCACTTAAACCCGAAGAAAAAGCAATGTATAGAATATCTTTCCCGCTTTCAAGATACGGAGTGAAAGACTCAATAAAAGTATCAGGGTTTATCTGAGAAGTGGAAGGAATATTTCCGTTTCTCATAAATGAGTAAAATTCATTTAAAGGCAGTTCAGACCAATCCGGTAAATTTTTATAAGTCTTATTGTTAACCGTAAACGTTAAAGGAAGAACGTCAATATTCAAGTCCTTAATTAATTGAGGAGGTAAATCTGTGGTTGAGTCAGTTATTATTACGTAATTTTTCAATATAAACACCCCTGAAAAATAGATATAATAAATTTTAACTGTAAAATTATAACATTTAACGCCAATATAAATCAAGTGATTAAAAGTGAGAATAAAACGACATTTATTTTACATATAAATTTTAATAAATAAAAAAACTTTAAAATGCGGGTGATTTTTTGAACAGGAATAAATTTATTAGTTTAGAGCTAGCGGGTCTTATATTTACTTTAGTTATCGGAATTATGTTAAGGTATAGCATAGGGATATTCGGGGTTAATTTGTGGACTATGCTAATAAGCTCGGTAAATTTTAGTATATGGGAAGGGACGAAAGTATTTGTATTTTCATATTTGATATGGATGTGTTTTGAGTATTGCGTTATAAAAGTACCTATTAGAAACTTTGTTGTTTCTAAGGTTTTGGGCATGTACACTTTACTTGCAGTAGGACTTTTTGTGTTTTGGGCGATAAACGGCAAAATGGGATTATCTAATTTTTTAATTGACGCTGTTTTAATGTTTATTACGATTGGATGTGCTTATGCTGTTTCGTGTAAATTTATATTGTGTGATGTAAAACTTAATGATTTTTTTGTGTTGTCGTTGTTTTGTATAGCGTTATTTTTAGCGATGTATTTTTACTTTGTGATAAACCCTCCCCACACAGAGATTTTTATGGATAAATACACATATACATATGGATTACAATTTTATTTTTAATTAAATAGCTATTAACAAGGAGGGAAACAATATGAAGAAACAAAGTTTTGGAGAAAAGTTTTCAAAGTGCTTTATGTTTGAAACTCTCGTGTTTGGTGGAATGGTGATGTTAGCTTCCGCTATACCTACAAGTGCAGCGTGTGCTATAGGAATATGCTTTAATATGTTCAGGTAATATGTGTTGTTTTAACTTTGTTTACTCAAATTAGAAGGAAAAACAAATGTCAAAAGACTTGAAAATTTTAGGTATAGTAATAGGCTCTATCTTTGTATTATCTTTGGTGCTACCTGCGAGCGGAGTAATTGCTCTCAGAAATTGCTTAGTTTTTGCCGGTAGATTTCTTAAGTAATCAAAATTTCGGAGATATTATTCAAGAATATTAAGCGCTATTAAGAAAGTTATAATGCACGTGCGAGCATTTTTGTGGTGTTAATGATATTAATTAAAGTTAGGAGGAAATAATATGGATGATGGATTAAAAATTGGTATGGTTTTCGTAGGAATAGGCGCTGCAATTAGTAGTATGTTTTTGTTGTGTATGGCATTGCCTGAAAGGCAGTTAAGAGTTTTGGGTGGATGTGCAAGAATTTTTAACGGTTTTAGCGATATATTCAGAGGGTTTAGTGATTTAGCAAGTCTTTAAACAATAAAAATTAAAAGAGGCTCACTTTTTAGGTGAGCCTCTCTTTTTTCTTGGGTTATTAGTTACATCCGCAGCCGCAACCATTATTTGTGTCAGTACCATTGTCACCGCAGCAACATAATAGTATAATTACAAGGATGATTAACCAACAACAACTGTTACCACCAAAAATATTATTACACATAAAACAAATCCTCCTTTAAAAGTTTACATTAACATACTATTACCGGACGCATAGATTGGTTACAACTTTTTTTGTAAAAAAATAAAAAATTTTTTATATTAACTTATTTTTGGAGTATACTGTAAAAAAGTTGGAGGTTGTGATTTTTCTTTTAGTGTAGTAAAATCATATAAGTGTAAAAAAAGAGATGTTTGGGGGATGAACGGTGAAAAGTAATACTTATAACAATGAGAGCATATCGTCCTTAAAAGGAGCAGACAGAGTCAGAAAACGTCCGGCGGTAATATTTGGTTCCGACGGAATAGAAGGCTGCGAACATTCTATATTTGAAATATTATCTAATTCAATAGATGAAGCTCGTGAGGGTCATGGAAATGTAATTTTTGTAACGAGATATAAAGATTTATCCATAGAAATCGAAGACTACGGAAGAGGCATACCAGTTGATTATAACAATAAAGAGGAGAAATATAACTGGGAATTGGTTTTTTGTGAACTGTATGCCGGGGGAAAGTACAATAATAATGATGCTCAAAATTATGAGTATTCTTTGGGCTTAAACGGATTAGGTTTATGTTCAACACAGTATTCGTCGGAGTATATGGACGTTGAAATTTATAGGGATGGATACAGATACAACCTTCACTTTGAAAAGGGAGAAAATGTTGGAGGATTAAAAAAGGAAAAGGTTAAAAATAAAAATACTGGAACAAAAATACGCTGGAAACCTGATTTATCCGTTTTTACTGATATAGAAGTCCCTAAGGAATATTTTACAGATGTAATAAAAAGACAAGCCATAGTAAATGCTGGGGTAAAGTTTATATTTAAAGATGAAGTTAAACCAAATGAGTTTGAGGAAACTGAATTTTTATATGAAAATGGTATTGTTGACTACGTAAAGGAGCTATCCGGAAACGACATTATGATGCCTATTCAAGACTGGCACACAGAAAAGAAAGTAAGGGATAGGGAAGATAAACCAGAGTATAGAGTTAAAGTAAACGTTGCAGTCACGTTTTCAAACAAATTTCATATGGCGGAATATTATCATAATTCAAGCTGGCTAGAGCATGGTGGAGCTCCTGAAAAGGCAGTTAAAACAGCATTTGTGAGCCAAATAGATTCTTATATAAAGCACACGGGTAAGTATAATAAAAACGAAAGCAAGATTACGTTTGCTGACATTGAGGATTGTTTAATAATAGTAATTTCATCGTTTTCAAGTATGACGTCGTATGAAAACCAAACTAAAAAGTCCATAACCAATAAAGGTATTCAAGAGGTTATGGTTGAAATGCTAAAACATTGTCTTGAGGTATATTTCCTTGAAAATCCGTTAGATGCTGATAAGATTGTTGGACAAGTTCTTGTAAATAAGCGCAGCCGAGAGGACGCAGAAAAGACAAGGCTGAATTTAAAAAAGAAATTAACAAGCAACATGGATATGACAAGTCGCATAGCAAAATTTGTTGATTGCAGAAGTAAAGACATTCAAGAAAGAGAACTCTTCATAGTTGAGGGTGATTCTGCTTTAGGAGCGTGTAAACAAGCGAGAAATCCTGACTTTCAGGCGATTATACCAATTCGTGGTAAAATATTAAACTGTCTTAAGGCGGATTACGGAAAAATATTTAAAAGCGAAATAATAATTGACTTAATAAAAGTTTTAGGGTGCGGTATACAGGTTAAAAATCCTAAGATAGGCAAAGAATTAGCTGCCTTTGACATAAATGCGCTCAGATGGAATAAAGTAATACTTTGTACCGATGCCGACGTTGACGGATTTCAAATAAGAACGCTACTCCTTACTATGCTATACAGGTTGACTCCAAAATTAATAGAAGCGGGTAAGATATTTATAGCAGAATCTCCGCTTTATGAGATAACAACCAAAAGTGAAACTTATTTTGCTTATAATGAAGCCGAAAAAGAAAAATTTTTAAAAGAGATAGGAAACTGTGCATACACAATCCAACGTTCCAAAGGTCTTGGTGAAAATGAACCTGATATGATGAGTCTTACAACAATGAACCCTAAAACAAGAAGATTAATAAAAGTAATGCCGGAGGACGCTCGCAAAACAAGCGAAATTTTTGATGTGTTGCTCGGTGACGATTTAGCAGGACGTAAAAAATATATAGTTGAAAATGGATATTTGTATATGGCTAATTTAGATGTTAGCTAATATGTAAAAATATTTTAAAGGGGGTAAAGATATGGCTGGAAGAAAAAAGGGAGCAAAAAGAAACAGAGATGTTTTACCTAAATCTCACGGAGTTATTGAAGGTGCAGGAGAGGTTGTGGAGCAGAAGATAGTTGATACTATTGAGCAAAACTATATGCCTTACGCTATGAGTGTTATAATGTCGAGAGCCATACCTGAAATTGACGGCTTTAAGCCATCTCACAGAAAATTACTTTATACAATGTATAAAATGGGGCTTTTAGGCGCAACTAGGACTAAGTCAGCTAATATAGTTGGTCAGACCATGAAGTTGAATCCTCACGGAGATAGCGCAATATACGACACAATGGTAAGACTAAGCAGAGGGTATGAGGCTTTGTTACATCCATATGTGGATTCTAAAGGAAACTTCGGTAAATTTTATTCTCGAGATATGGCATGGGCAGCATCGAGATACACTGAGGCAAAGCTTGACAGTATATGTAAGGAATTGTTTGATGACATAGAAAAAGATACGGTTGATTTTGTTGACAACTATGATAACACATTAAAAGAACCAACCTTATTGCCGGCAAGCTTTCCTTCTGTGCTTGTAAATGCCAACACGGGTATAGCTGTTGGCATGGCAAGTTCTATATGTCCATTTAATCTTAGGGAGGTTTGTCAGACTACTATAGGTATTATAAAAGATGAAAATTTTGATATTATGTCTACCCTTATAGCGCCCGATTTTCCGGGAAGCGGACAAATTATTTATGACAAAGAAAAGCTAAAGGAAATATATAATACCGGTCGAGGCGGAATAAAGGTTAGAGCCAGATATAATTATGACAAAGAGTCTAATTGTATAGACATAATGAGCATTCCTCCTACTACTACGAGCGAAGCTATCATAGATAAGGTCATAGAGCTTGTAAAGGGCGGTAAAATACGTGAAATATCTGATATACGTGATGAAACCGGTCTTGATGGTCTGAAGATAACCATTGACTTAAAAAGAGGCTTTGATGCAGAAAAATTGATGACTAAGCTTTATAAACTGACGCCTCTTGAAGATACATTTTCTTGTAATTTCAATATTCTTGTTTCCGGAACTCCAAGAGTTATGGGGGTTAAAGAATTACTAAGCGAATGGATAAAGTTTAGAATAGGCTGTATTAAAAGACGAACTCAATTTGATTTAAATAAGAAGACAAGTAAACTTCATCTTTTAAATGGTCTTAAAAAAATTCTTCTTGATATAGACAAAGCTATATATATAATAAGACAGACTCAAGAGGAAACAGAAGTTGTACCTAACCTTATGGCGGGGTTTAATATAGATGAAACTCAGGCTGAGTATGTGTCTGAAATAAAGCTGAGACATTTAAATAAAGAGTATATATTAAAACGTACTAATGACATTTCCGATTTGGAAAAAGACATAAGCTATTTAAAAGACATATTGGATGATGAAGAAAAGGTAAAGGGAATAATAGTTGACGAGTTAAATAATGTGTCTGAAAAGTATGGAGAATCAAGAAAAAGTATTTTAATATACCCTGAAGAGATAGATGTTTACCAAGAAAATAATGAAGTTTTAGATTACCCTGTAACATTTTTCTTTACTAAAGATGGGTACTTTAAAAAAATTACTCCACAATCCTTGCGTATGAGCAGCGAGCATAAGTTAAAAGAAGGAGATGTAATTTTACAGTCCGAGGAAGGAAACAATAAGTCTGAACTTCTTTTCTTTACGAATAAAAATCAAGTTTATAAGACTAAAGCCAGCACGTTTTCGGATACAAAAGCAAGTGTTATGGGGGACTATGTTGCGGCTAAGATGTCGGCTGAGGAAAATGAAAATGTTTTATACATGGCTGTAACGGAAAATTACGAAGGAAATATGCTGTTCTTTTTTGAAGATGGTAAGCTTGCAAAGGTAGATATGAAATCGTATTATACGAAGACTAACAGAAAAAAACTTGTGAAAGCGTATAATGACAAATCTGCACTTGTTGGTATTTTTTATGAGAAAGAAGACAGTAAATATATTTTAACTTCTTCAACAGGGAAAATTTTAATTGTAGATAGCGGTATGGTAAATTCTAAAAGTGTGAAAAATACTCAAGGTGTTTCGGTTATGACTTTAAGAAAAGGGAGTAAGCTTTTACAAGTAAAGAAATATCAGGATGGAAGTCTTAATGATGAAAATATGTATATTCCTAAGAAACTTCCGTCTGCAGGAAAGTTTCCTTCTGAAGAAGACAGTTTCGGCGAACAATTAAAAATCTAATATTTAAAGGGGAGCACAAAATAATGAAAAGAGTTTTTCTTATAGTTTTAGACAGTTTTGGAATAGGTGAAATGCCTGATGCGAAGGCTTATGGAGATGAGGGAAGTAATACTATAGGTTCGTGCTATAAGAGTCCTAAGATGAACGTTCCTTACATGAAAAAGTTAGGCTTATTCAATATTGATGGAGTAAACTGCGGAGAAAAAGAGGAAAATCCAAAAGCGAGCTTTGCAAGAATGACAGAAAAATCAAGAGGAAAAGACACAACAATCGGTCATTGGGAGATTGCTGGAATACAGTCAAACACACCTCTGCCAACTTTTCCTAACGGTTTCCCGGACGAAGTAATAGAGGAGTTCGAAAAATTAACAGGTAGGAAAGTTTTGTGTAATAAGCCGTATTCTGGCACGAAAGTAATAGAAGATTATGGAAAAGAAAGTATAGAAACAGGGGCATTGATTGTTTACACGTCAGCAGACAGCGTTTTTCAAATAGCCGCTCATGAAGATGTTGTACCGGTTGAAGAACTTTATAGCTATTGCGAAAAAGCAAGGAAAATGTTAACCGGCAAGTATGCCGTGGGCAGAGTAATTGCTCGTCCGTTTGTGGGGAAGTATCCTGAGTTTAAACGCACTTCTAACAGACATGATTTTTCATTAGTTCCTCCGAGCGACACTATGCTTGATAATCTTAAACAGAATAATTTTGATGTTATAGCTGTTGGTAAGATAAACGATATATTTGCAGGAAAGGGCGTAACCAGAGCTATAAGGACTTGCGGAAATAACGATGGAATGGAAAAGACTCTTTCGATAGCGGACGAAAATTTTGAAGGGTTGTGTTTTGTGAATTTGGTTGACTTTGATATGCTTTATGGTCACAGAAATGATGTGGACGGCTATGCAAAGGCACTTTCTGAATTTGACGTACAGCTTTTAGAATTAAGCAAAAAATTAAAACCGGAAGATATAGTAATAATAACAGCTGACCACGGTTGTGACCCCTTGACTCCTTCCACAGACCATTCAAGAGAATACACACCTATGATTATGTTTGGCGAAAAAATTAAAGAAGGCGTAAACTTGGGGACAAAAGATACTTTCGCTGATATTTCCGCAACTATATTAGATTATTTTAATCTTGAAAATAATACTTGTGGTTGTACATTTTTAAGAAATGTGTTAAAATAAATAATAATATGTTACGCTATTGATAAGTAGCTATTACATGAAAATTTGATGTTTAAAATCATCAAAATTAAAGGCATATCTTGCCTAATGTTTTATAAGGAGGACGAAATATTGAATTTTAAAAGTGATAACGTTGTGCTTTGGTCAAAAAAATGTTTAATCTGTTTTATAAGTATAGTGGTGCTGGGAATATCTATTTCATTTAACACGATGGCTATGCTTGGAGCAGACCCTGTTTCGGTGTTATTTCATGGAGCAAGCGTGTTTACGGGAGTCGACATGGGATTAATAACAAACGCAATAAATATAACGCTTATAATAATTGTTTTGTTTCTTGACAGAAAGTATATTAATATAGGAACGCTTATTTATGCGATTACGCTAGGAATTTCCATAGAATGGGGAATAAAAATTTATAATTTAATGTGTATCCCAACAGATTTCTTACCAAGATTTTTGATATCTCTTGTTGGCTGTCTTTTAGCTTTTTCTTCACTTGGTGCATTTATAGCAATAGATATAGGAGTTGACCCATGGTCAGCAATAGCGCTTATAATTAGCAAAAAAACTAACAAACCTTTCAAAATTGTGAGAATGTGTTTTGATGTTATATGTATGATAATCGGATATGCTCTTGGCGGTACTGTTGGAATAATAACTTTAATTTCAGTTGCATTAGGCGGTCCTGTTATACAAAAAATGTCGGAAATTCTTGACAAGCTATTTAATACAATGATAAAATCAAAGAAGACCTTTAAAAAAGTTTAGAAATGTTTTAAATATAGGAGGAACATTAATGTCTATGTTACCCACACCTCATATAGGGGCAAAAGATAATGAAATAGCTAAAACCGTGTTGATGCCAGGTGACCCTTTGAGAGCAAAGTTTATAGCAGAGAATTATTTAAAAGACGTAAAGTGTTTTAATACAGTGAGAAATATGTTAGGCTTTACGGGAACATACAACGGAGTTAAAGTGTCCGTTATGGGAGGGGGCATGGGAATGCCTTCTGTGGGCATATATACTTATGAATTGTTTAACTTTTATAATGTTGAAAATATTATAAGAATCGGAACTGCTGGGGCTATATCAGATGAAGTTGACGTTAGAAATTTAGTTGTGGGTGTTGGTGCATGCACAAATTCAAATTATGCTCATCAGTATAATTTACCGGGGACGTTTTGTCCTATAGCAGATTATAATTTGCTTAAATTAGCAGAAGAATCTGCGGAAAAAGTAGGAGTTAAAGCTGTGTTTGGAAACATACTTTCTTCGGATACTTTTTATGATGATAATGATGAAAGCTTAAAATCATGGAAAAAAATGGGCGTTTTAGCTGTTGAAATGGAAGCAGCGGCTTTATACATGAACGCTGCAAGGGCAGGTAAAAAGGCTTTATGTATTCTTACGATATCAGACTGTCCATTTAAGGGGAAAGCGTTGTCTGCTGAAGAGAGACAATCTGGATTTTCAGAAATGATGGAAGTATCGCTAAATATGGTTGAAAAAATTTAAGTTTTGTATAATTTTTATAGAACGTTACATGGAGGAAGAACATGAAAAGGGCAATTTCAGTTGTGTTATCATTAGGTTTGGTTTTACTGTCTGCGGGATGTAGTGTAAATAATGATGCTAGCGATGAAGATTCTAAATTTAAAGTTGCTATGGTAACAGATACAGGAGGAGTAAATGACCAGTCATTTAATTCTTCTGCGTGGCTTGGCATGAGTAATTTTGCTTTAAGAACAAATACAGTGGCTAGATATATAGAGTCTGCTCAATCATCTGACTATATTATAAATATAGACAAATTAGCAGATGAAAATTGTAATTTAATATGGGGAATAGGGTTTGCTTTAGCTGATGTTGTAAAACAAGCAGCTAGAGTTAATCCTGAATTGAACTATGCAATAGCTGACTATTCGTATGGAGATGATACACTTGATAATATAACAAGTGTAGTGTTTCGTGCGGAAGAGTCGGCTTTTATTGTGGGATATATAGCAGGGAAAACAACAAAAACAAATTCGGTTGGGTTTGTTGGAGGAATGAAAACTGTTGTAATAGACCAGTTTGAATATGGTTTTAGAGCAGGGGTTGATTATGCAGCCAAGGAACTCGGTAAAAAAATAGATATTAAAACTCAGTACGCCGAAAGCTTTAGCGATGCTGCTAAGGGAAAAGCTATAGCATCTATGATGTTTTTGAATGGGTGCGACATTGTTTTGCATGCAGCAGGAGGAGTTGGAGTTGGAGTTATAGAAGCTGCCAAAGAATCCGGTAACTTTGCTATAGGGGCTGATTCAGACCAACGTCATTTAGCTCCGGATAACGTGCTTACTTCTGCGATAAAAAATGTTGGAAAATCAGTTGATATTGTGTCTACTAAATTGATGAACGGGGATAAAATAGGTGGACAAACTATGTCATTTGGTTTGAAAGAAGATTGTGTCGGGATTCCGGAAGAAAATCCCAATGTCGCTCCGAACGTGTTGGAATCTGCGTATAAAGTTGAAAAGCTTATAATGGACGGCAAGATTGTGCCTCCAAAAAATATAGAAGAATATAATAATTTTGTAAAAAATTTGTATTAATTAAAGTATAAGATTGGAGGGTCGCAAGGTGGAGATAAGTAAGGATTACGCAGTTCAGATGAGGGGAATTAACAAATCATTTGGAGCATACAAAGTTTTAGATGGGATAGATTTAGACATAAAAAAAGGTACGGTACATGCTATATTAGGAGAAAATGGTGCGGGCAAAAGTACGCTTATGAATATACTGTATGGAATGTATCATGCTGATGAGGGAGAAATTTATATAAACGGAGAAAGCGTGAATATAAAAAATCCTAGTACAGCGCTAAAATATGGAATAGGAATGGTGCATCAACATTTCATGTTGGTTGACAAATTTACTGTTACGCAAAATATAATTTTGGGCAATGAAACAACAAATATGTTTGGCTTGGTAAATATGAGACAAGCTAGAAAAGACGTCATAAAAATAGTAGACAAGTATGGCTTGAAGGTTGACCCTGACGCTAAAATTCGAGATATATCCGTTGGAATGCAGCAAAGAGTTGAAATTTTGAAGGCACTTTATAGGGGTGTTGACTTGCTAATTTTGGACGAGCCAACAGCTGTGCTTACTCCGATGGAGATAGAAGAACTTATTGATATAATGAAAAATCTTATAAAAGATGGTAAAACAATTATAATAATTACCCATAAATTGAATGAGATAAAAGCTTCTTCTGATGATTGTACCGTAATAAGAAAGGGCAAGGTTATAGACAGAGTCAAGGTTAAAGACGAGAGTGAACAAAGTCTGGCTGAAAAGATGGTTGGAAGAAAAGTTAGGCTTATCGTGGAAAAATCAGAGCCCAATTTCGGAGAGAAAATTTATGAGGTAGACAATTTAAGAGTAAAATGCGATAGAGGTATAGATACTGTAAAGGGACTTTCTTTATCGATAAGAAGGGGCGAAATTTTAGGCATAGCCGGAGTCGATGGCAACGGTCAAAAAGAGTTGGTTGAAGCTTTAACTGGCGCAAGATGGGTTGAATCGGGAACTATAAAAATAAATGGAAAAGAAGTTCAAAATACCAGTTGTAAAAACATTATTGATAACAAAATTTCTGTGATACATGAAGATAGGCACAAACATGGAATAATCATGGAATTTAGTGTGGCTAGCAATGCTATATTAAAAAATTATCGAAATTATCCGTATTGTAAAAATGGAATCATCGATTATAATGCCAGAGACAAATTTACTGAAAGCTTAATAAAGGAATACAACATAAAACCGGAGCATTGTAAAAACACTCGTATAAGTAGACTGTCCGGCGGAAATCAGCAAAAATTGGTAATTGCCAGAGAAGTGGCAAACGACCCGGATTTGTTAATAGCAGTTCAGCCAACAAGAGGGCTTGACGTTGGAGCCATAGAGTTTGTGCATAAAACTTTGGTGAAATTAAGAGATGCCGGGAAAGCAATATTATTAATCTCACTTGAACTTGATGAAGTAATAAATGTTTCAGACACAATTTCTGTTATATATGACGGAAAAATTACAGGAACATTTAGTCAAGAAGAGGCAGATGAACAAGTGATAGGCTTATTAATGGCTGGAGGTAAGGAAAATGAGTAGGACTATGCGAATTTTAAAAAAACCAATTACTTGTACATTAATATCAATATTTTTTGGATTTTTATTTGCATCAGTGATTTTAAAGTTCACGGGGTATAATCCGATACAATGTATGACAGTAATATTTAACGCTATATTTTCAAGACCTAAGTTTATAACTAATGTTATAATAAAAAGTACGCCAATAATACTTACGGGTCTTAGCGTAGCGTTTGCGTTTAAAACAGGGCTTTTTAACATTGGAGCAGAGGGGCAATACATAGCTGCAACCATAGCTTCAACTGTAGTTGGAATAATATTTGACCTGCCGGCTGTGTTGCAAGTACCGTTAGTGGTGTTGTCGGGAGTTTTTGCGGGCGCTGTTTGGGGAGCTTTTATAGGATTTTTAAAAGCTAAGTTTGGTATTCATGAAGTAATTACGAGTATTATGCTAAACTGGATAACTTTATATTTGTGCAATTATGTTGTCAACACAGAAATGTTTCATCAACCTGAAAGTAACAGCACTTACCCCATAAATAAATCCGGTTTGACAATGATTTTGTATGATTGGAAATTTTCAGAAAATGGACAAGAGGTTTTAAAAAATAACCAGCTTTTGAATGATATACTTTTAAAAACAGATTTAAATGTTGGTTTTTTAATAGCTGTAATTGCGGCGATTGTTGTATCGGTGGTTTTGTACAAAACAAGTAAAGGATACGAATTAAGAGCTGTTGGTCTTAACGCTCATGCTGCAAAATATGCCGGTATAAGCGTAAATAAAAGTATAATGTATTCAATGATTTTCGCAGGGGCTTTGTCTGGTTTAGCGGGAGCTTTATCTGTTACGGGCTCTTCGGCTCATAGCATACACGTTTTATCTATGTTTGAAAATAACGGATTTAACGGTTTGGCTGTGGCTTTAATCGCCGGAAGTTCACCTCTTGGATGTATATTTTCAGGTTTAATGTTTAGCGGTTTAATATATGCGGGTCAGTCGTTACAGTTTAAAGTTGGAGCTCCATCAGAAATTGTAAATATAATGATAGGAATTATAGTTTTCTTTGTTGCTCTTACTCAAATTATACCAGTATTAGTAGACAGATTTACAAGAAGGAGACATGAAAATGCTAAATAGTATACTTATCGCAATAGGAATTACTCTTATGTATTCTGCTCCGTTGGTATTTGCAGCAATAGGTGGGGTTATATCGGAGCGCTCTGGTGTTACTAATATAGGAATAGAAGGTATGATGAGTATAGGCGCATTCACCGGGGCTGCTGTGGGGTATTACACAGTCAACCCTTGGTTAGGACTTCTTTGCGGAGGAATAGCAGGAGGACTTTTGGCTTTATTGCATGCTGTGGCATCCGTAACCTTTAGGGCAGACCAAACGGTTTCAGGAATAGCTATTAATTTAATCGGTCCGGGAGTATCGTTGTTTTTGTCGAGATTGTTCTTCGAAGGCGCCACTATGACAAAACCAGTTCCAAACAAACTTCCAAAATTATTTAGTATTTTGGGAATAGAAAATAGCTCGCTTGGTAGTTTGAATGTTGACATAACAGCTGTTTTGGCTTTATTATTAGTGGTAATTGTTTGGTTTATTATGTATAAAACAAAGTGGGGTCTAAGAATGAGAGCTCTCGGAGAACACCCTGCAGCTGTGGATACCCTTGGTGTTTCTGTGTATAGGTCCAGGTATCTGTGCGTTATTATATCGGGGATACTCGCAGGAATAGGCGGCGCATCGTTTACGCTTGCGATAATATCGCAATTTACCCCTACTGCAATTAGCGGACAAGGTTTTATCGCTTTGGCTGCCGTAATTTTTGGAAAGTGGAGACCATTTGGCGCTTATTGGGCATGTTTGCTTTTTGGATTTGCACAAGCTTTGGTTGTAACGTTGGGAGAAAAGGCTGTTGTGCCGTCAGATATCTTAGCAATGCTACCTTACATTTTAACGATATTGGTTTTGATAGTATTTGTTGGACGTTCATCAGCACCAAAAGCATCAGGAAAACCTTATGAAAAAGGTGCCAGATAGATTTAATATACGAGTTTAGTGGGTGATTATTTTGGACATAAAAGACATATTAAGCAAAGTTGACCATACTTTATTATCGCAAGTGGCAACGTGGAATGACATTAAAGGATTGTGTGATGACGGAATCAAATATGGAGTTGCTTCTGTGTGTATAGCTCCGTCATATGTGAAACTTGCTAGTAAATACGTTGAAAATCGCATAAAAGTTTGTACTGTGATAGGGTTTCCGAATGGCTACAGTACTTCTAAAGCCAAACTATGTGAAGCTTCTGAAGCTATAGAAAATGGTGCTGATGAGCTCGATGTTGTGATAAATTTAGGCTGGGTTAAAGACAAAAAATATAATGATTTAAAAAAAGAACTGTGCGATATTAAAAATTTATGCGGCGGTAAGATACTGAAAGTCATAATTGAAACTTGTCTTTTAACCGAGGAAGAGAAAATTAAAATGTGTGAAATAGTCACAGATTCAGGCGCTGATTATATAAAAACTTCAACCGGTTTTTCAACCGGAGGGGCAACTTTCGAAGACATAAAATTGTTTAAAAAATACGTTGGAGAAAACGTAAAAATTAAAGCTGCCGGTGGAATAAGCAGTATAGAAGATGCTGAAAAATTTATAGCATTAGGAGCATCAAGACTTGGAACCAGTAGAATTGTTAAAATAGTCAAAGAAAGGGAAATTTCTAAATAGGTGGTTTTCTATGAGAATATACGATATTATTGCAAAAAAACGTGATGGGAATAAGCTTAGCGAGGAAGAAATAAAATTTTTTGTTAATGGGTATGTTGATGGCAGCATAGCAGATTACCAAATGTCATCATTACTTATGGCGATATATTTAAATGGAATGGATGCCAAAGAAACAACTGTTTTAACGGATTGTATGGCAAAATCGGGGGATATGATAGACCTTTCATCAATTCCTGGAATTAAGGTCGACAAACACAGTACGGGAGGAGTAGGCGATAAAACTACGTTAATAATATCACCTATAGTAGCTGCTTGTGGAGTCCCGGTTGCAAAAATGTCGGGAAGAGGGCTTGGTCACACGGGCGGAACTATCGATAAAATGGAGTCAATTCCCGGAGTAAAAGTCTATTTGGATAGGGAAAAATTTTTTGAAAATGTAAAAAAAATTGGCTTAAGCGTTGTTGGTCAAACAGGAAACTTGGTCCCTGCAGATAAAAAGTTATATGCTTTAAGGGATGTAACCGCGACTGTGGAAAGCATACCATTGATAGCGTCGAGCATAATGAGTAAAAAAATAGCTGCGGGTGCAGATTGTATTTTGTTAGACGTGAAATGTGGAAGCGGAGCTTTTATGAAAACAAAAGAAAAGTCAGCTGAGCTTGCCAAAATGATGGTTTCCATAGGAGAGGGAGTCGGAAGAAACACGATAGCTTTAATCACAGACATGGATAAACCGCTTGGCTATGCAATAGGAAATTCTTTGGAAATTAAAGAGGTGTGCGAGGTTTTAAAGGGCGATGGACCAAAAGATTTAAGGGAAGTTTGCTTGAGTCTGGCTGCAAATATGTTGTTTTTGGCAGGTAAGGGAGAGTTATCTGAATGTATGAAAATGGCGTGTGAGGCGTTGGATAGCGGCTTGGCTTACAATAAGTTTAAAGACATGGTTGTTGCTCAGGGCGGAAACGGTGAGTTTATAGATGATACTGAAAAATTCAAAAAAGCTGAGATAATAAAAAATGTTACTTGCCAAAAGTCCGGATACATAAACCATATAGACACCGAGAAATGTGGAATTGCGGCAATGGTGCTTGGAGCAGGTAGAGAGAAAAAGGAAAGTTCGATAGATTACAGTGCAGGAATCGTTTTAAAGAAACAGCTTGGAGATTATGTAAATACTGGGGAAGTTTTGGCAGAGCTACATTCCTCGACTCCGGAAAAAATTCAAGAAGGCGAGAAAAAATTGTTAGAGGCTGTGAGTGTTAGTGCCGACAAGCCTGAAATTTCGCCAGCAATAATTGCTAGGATTACAAAAAATTCTACGGAATATTTCGTAGAAAATTAAATAAAATATACACTGCTTGAGTTTAAATTCAGCAGTGTAAATATTTCCGCTCGTGGCGAAAATGGATATCGCAGTAGATTCCGATTCTAAAGATTGGGGGTTCAAATCCCTTCGAGCGGACCATGTAAGGGTACTTTTTGAAGTACTCTTTTTATATGGACAAAACTTTTTTTGAGCCTGTTTATTTTAATAATACCGGTTTGTTTATAAATGTAATTAACATGATAAATTAGCTTATTCTTTGTTAATTGATTAAACAGTATATGTTCTTTGTTCTGACTTACATCGAATTCTGTATTTTATCCTTGTGTGATTCATATTGCATTGCGCAGTATAGTGCTAATATCTTATCTGTTTACTGCTATTTTATTTTTATTAGCTTTGTATTCCGCTCTAAAATTTAATAAATTTATTTTAATGAAATTCTCAGCACTATCCCAATTTTCGTCAAACCATAGATATAGCAATTTCATATTCCTCTTTTGTTCTCGGCCTAATTTAGTGAGACTAGTTTGTTTAGAAATTTGGTCATACATGCGAGAAGCAAAATTAACTAACTCTTTTCCCTTCATTTCCAAGTCTTCCTTAAACAAATTGTATGCTTTACTTTTATTTGGATCGAACATTTTTAACTTTAATTCATTCTCGGCTTTTTTATTCACACGGTATTCTGCATGTTTTACTTTTAATTCCTCTTTGTGTTCTTGATAGTATTCTGCTTGTTTTACCTTTAATTCCTCTTTGTTGTCTTGATAGGATTGTAATATTCGTTCTCTGTTGTTTTGATAGTATTCTTTATGATATTGTGCCTTTTGGACCGGATCATTCCAATTTATTCTATTCGCATTAACACTTTTTCCTGCCATACATATTACAGACATTGATAATAAGCCGATTAATAATTTTGTTTTTTTATTCTTCATTTTTATTCTCCTTTGATAAATTTTTGCTGATATAAATAAGGCTGAACAATATGCCAATTTTCATCAAACCATAGATATAGCAATTTCATATTCCTCTTTTGTTCTCGGCCTAATTTAGTGAGACTAGTTTGTTTAGAAATTTGGTCATACATGCGAGAAGCAAAATTAACTAACTCTTTTCCCTTCATTTCCAAGTCTTCCTTAAACAAATTGTATGCTTTACTTTTATTTGGATCGAACATTTTTAACTTTAATTTATTCTCGGCTTTTTTATTCGCACGGTATTCTGCACGTTTTACTTTTAATTCCTCTTTGTGTTCTTGATAGTATTCTTTTATTTCCTCTTGGTGTTCTTGATTGTATTTTTTTTGTTTTGGTAATATTCGTTCTCTGTTTTTTTGATAGTATGCTGCTTGGTATTCTTTATAATATTGTGCCTTTTGGACCGGATCATTCGAATTTATTCTATTCGCATTAACACTTTTTCCTGCCATACATATTACAGACATTGATAATAATCCGATTAATAATTTTGTTTTTTTATTCTTCATTTTTGTTCTCCTTTGATAAAGTTTGGCTGATATAAATAAGGCTGAACAATATGCCAATTTTCATCGAACCATAGATATAGCAACTTCATATTCCTCTTTTGTTCTCGACCTAATTTAGTGAGACTAGTTTGTTTAGAAAATTGGTCATACATGCGAGAAGCAAAATTAACTAACTCTTTTTTCCCCATTTTCAAGTCTTCCTTAAACAAATTGTATGCTTTACTTTTATTTGGATCGAACGTTTTTAACTTTAATTCATTCTCGGCTTTTTTCTTCGCAAGGTATACTTTTTGTTGTGCTTTTTTTCCCTCTTTGTGGGTTTGATAGTATTCTGCTTGTTTTACCTTAAATTCCTCTTTGTTGTCTTGATAGTATTGTAATATTCGTTCTCTGTTGTTTTGATAGTATACTTTATAATATTGTGCCCTTTGGACCGGATCATTCGAATTTATTCTATTCGCATTAACACTTTTTCCTGCCATACATATTACAGACATTGATAATAAGCCGATTAATAATTTTGTTTTTTTATTCTTCATTTTTATTCTCCTTTGATAAATTTTTGCTGATATAAATAAGGCTGAACAATATGCCAATTTTCATCAAACCATAGATATAGCAATTTCATATTCCTCTTTTGTTCTCGGCCTAATTTAGTGAGACTAGTTTGTTTAGAAATTTGGTCATACATGCGAGAAGCAAAATTAACTAACTCTTTTCCCTTCATTTTCAAGTCTTCCTTAAACAAATTGTATGCTTTACTTTTATTTGGATCGAACATTTTTAACTTTAATTCATTCTCGACTTTTTTATTCGCAAGGTATACTTTTTGTTTTGGTAATATTAGTCCTCTGTTTTTTTGATAGTATTTTGCATGGTATTCTTTTATTTCCTCTTGGTGTTCTTGATTGTATTCTGCATGGTATTCTTTTATTTCCTCTTGGTGTTCTTGATTGTATTTTTTTTGTTTTGGTAATATTAGTCCTCTGTTTTTTTGATAGTATGCTTTATCATATTGTGCCTTTTTGACCGGATCATTCGAATTTATTCTATTCGCATTAACACTTTTTCCTGCCATACATATTACAGACATTGATAATAATCCGATTAATAATTTTGTTTTTTTATTCTTCATTTTTACACCTCCTTTTAACGTTATTATAACAGTTATTTTTTGAATTTTCAAGCATTATAAATGATTTGTTAAAATTCATATATTATTGACAAAAACTACAGCTAACTTATTTATCGTACATTTAATATAATTGCATCTGTGATAAAGTTGTAATTTTTTGAGTTTTGTAAACCAAATTATCTATTAATATGTCTCATAATATTTTGCATTTGTCTGATACCTCTGCTTTGGGAAGAAATAATTCTGCGTAATATAGGCTTTAATCCTGAGCAAACTTCAAAACACAAAGCGTTATTACACATTTCAATAGCTCCTCTGTGATGAGGAATCATTTCGCTTATAAAGTTAGCGTTTATATTATTTGACCTCAAAGAATTTTCCATTTTGGAAAACATATTTTTAGAAATTGAATTAAACCTTTTTTGATACAAACATAAATCGTCGCTACAGTTGCAAAGATTTGCACACCTGTCTTCTATGCATTGCATGTTTTCGATACCTTCGGTTTGTTCCTTTATAATGTTACACGCCACATTTTGTAAAGGAATATTTGTTGTGTACTTAAGAAGATTTTCACACATTTCTATTGCCGCACGGTGATGAGGAATCATTTGCATTATAAAGTTTTTAGAAATACTGTCGCTAAGTTCGACATTACTCATACATTCAATCATTCTATTTAATATACAATCAAATTCGTTAATATACTTAACAGCAACGTTACTTAAATTACAATTATTATTCATAAAAAAACACTCCTTTATAATTAGCCTATGTATAAAACATAGGAAGGGTTCTATAAAAATATAAAGGAAAATTAATTTCGATTTATGATACAATTATTTAGTATAATTAAGGTAAATATTAGGTTGTCGAAAGATGTAGACATTTTTAAAGATTGTGTTATTATAAAATATAAAAGAAATATAATTTTATGTGTTGGAGGTAAATAATGAAAGTTAGTTATTTCCCGGGGTGTACGTTAAAAACTAAAGCTAAAAAACTTGATTATTATTCACGTAAATGCGCTCAAAAACTGGGAATAGAGCTTTGTGAAGCAGAAAATTGGCAGTGTTGCGGAGGAGTGTATGTAAATGCTAAGGATGAGATTGTGTCTAAGCTTGCGTCGATAAGAGCGCTTATTCAGGCAAAAAATGAAAATCGTCCTTTAATTACGGTGTGTTCAGCGTGTCATAATGTTATAAAACAATCAAATCACGCTATGAAAACAGATAAAGATTTTGCATATAAAGTAAACGCTTATCTTTCTCAAGACGGAAATGATTTTACTGCGTATAACGGAGAAACAAAGGTTTATCACTATCTTGAGTTTCTTCGAGACGTTGTGGGGTTCGACAAAATTAAAAAAACGTTAGTAAACCCTCTTAGTAAAAGGAAAGTGGCTGCTTATTATGGCTGTATGCTTTTAAGACCGGGTAAGGTTATGAACTTTGACGATGTTGAAAATCCGAAAATTATGGAGCAGTTTATAAAATCATTAGGAGCCGAGCCTGTTATTTACTCTATGAGAAACGAATGTTGCGGCGGATATGTTTGTATGGAAAGTAAAGAGTTTGCTTTTGAAAAAAGTAATGATGTAATTTGTAGCGCTGTAAGTCAAGGGGCGGAAATGATAGTAACGGCGTGTCCGCTTTGTAAATATAATCTTTCAAAGTTAAAAAGCCCGGTGCCGGTAGTATACTTTACTCAGCTTTTGGCTGAAGCTCTTGGAATAAAGGATGATTTTGTTGAGGAATAAAAATAAAATTCTTAAAGAACAAATTATTGAAATTAGTGGGGTCGATATTAAAAAATGTATGCAGTGCGGAAAATGTTCTGGAACATGTCCTGCATATGAAAGTATGGAATATCACCCTAATGAATTTGTTTATATGGTAAATAATGAAGATGTTGAGTCTCTTATCAAATCAAATGCTATTTATAAGTGCGTTTCGTGTTTTGCGTGTGTTGACCGTTGTCCAAGAGGCGTGGAACCGGCTAAAATAATTGAAGCGATACGTCTTTTAGCTATAAGACAAAAAGGTCAAAACTATATGACAGCAGACGATATTCCTGATTTAACTGATGAAAATATTCCTCAGCAGGCGATTGTCGGAGCTATGAGAAAATACTTTAAATAAGGAAGGGGAAAATAGTCGGTGCAGAGAATAGGAGTGTTTGTGTGCCACTGTGGGACAAATATTGCTGGGACGGTAGATGTAAAAAAAATTGTGGAGAAAGTTAAAGATGAACCCGGTGTTGTTTTTTCCGCAGACTATCAATATATGTGTTCGCAATCCGGACAAGCCTTAATAAAACACGCAATATTAAATTATAATCTAACAGGAATTGTTATGTGTTCCTGCTCGCCACGTATGCATGAAGCAACTTTTAGAAAAACAGCAATTTCAGCAGGAATAAATCCATACATGGTGGAGATAGCCAACATAAGAGAACAGTGTTCTTGGGTGCATAAAGACGTTTTAGCAGGAACTCAAAAGGCTATAATTTTAGCCAAAGCTGCCATTGCCAAATTAAATTTAAATTCACCTCTTATCCCAGGCGAGAGTAAGATTGAAAAAAAAGCGTTAGTAGTGGGCGGAGGGATTGCAGGAATTCAGGCAGCTTTAGATATTTCAGCTGCGGGATTTGCTGTTGACATAGTTGAAAGGGAGCCAACAATTGGTGGTAAAATGGCTCAGCTTGATAAGATATTTCCGAATCTTGACTGCTCTGCTTGTGTTTTAACTCCAAAGATGGTTGATGTTTTACAAAATCAAAATATTCGTATATTTTCTTATTCTGAGGTTGATGAAGTTAAAGGGTTTGTTGGAAATTTTAAAGTTAAAATAAAGAGAAAGGCTCGTTTTGTGAAAGAAGACGTGTGCATAGGGTGCGGACTTTGTGAGAAAAAATGTCCTCAAAGAAATGTACCGAATAGATTTAATTTTAAAATGAACAACCACAGTGCAATATACATACCTTTTGCTCAAGCCGTCCCTAATGTTGCAACTATAAATCCTGATTATTGTATGATGCTTAAGGAAGGAAAATGCGGTGTTTGTGCTAAGGTTTGTACGGTTGGTGCGATAGATTACGAAGATAAAGACACAGTAATTACCGAAAAATATGGAGCCATAATAGTAGCAACAGGGTTTAATGCTATTTCTATGGAAAAATTTGATGAATATGCTTATTCTCAATCTAAAGACGTTATAACATCTTTAGAGCTTGAAAGACTAATGAACGCTTCCGGACCAACAGGCGGAAATTTAATTCGTCCTTCAGACGGCAAACATCCTAAAAAAGTAGTTTTTGTTCAGTGCGTTGGTTCACGTTGCTCGGCTTGTGCTGAAAAAGGTAAAGAGTATTGCTCGAAGATTTGCTGTATGTACACTGCTAAGCACGCAATGCTTATTCGTGACAAATACCCAGACACGGAAGTTTACGTGTTTTACATTGACGTTCGTACACCGGGAAAAAATTTTGATGAATTTTATCGTCGTGCGGTTGAAGAATACGGAGTACATTACATAAAAGGTATGGTAGGTAAGGTGTCGCCTGAAAATGGAACTCTCAAAGTTAGAGGCTCAGACCTTATCTTAGGAAAACAACTTAATATAGACGCAGACCTTGTTGTGCTTGCGACTGCCATGGAGGCTGATAAATCTGCAAAAAATCTTGCGATGATGCTTTCGGCGAGTATAGACAATAATAATTTTTTTAATCCGGCTCATTCAAAGCTTAGCTCAGTTGAAAGTCCAACAGCGGGAATATTTTTTTGCGGAGCTTGCGAAGGTCCAAAAGATATTCATGAAACGGTATCTCAAGCAAGCGCAGCGGCGTGTAAGGTTATTGGTCTGTTTAGGAAGGAGAAACTTTTGGCTAATCCGTGTGTTGCCAATTGTGACGAAAGTATGTGTAATGGTTGTTCGCTGTGTAAAAATGTTTGTCCTTACGGTGCTATTTCATACGAAATTAAAGAATTTAAAACAAATTTAGGTATAAAGAAACGTAGGGTAGCAGTTGTGAATGAGGCTATGTGTCAAGGATGCGGAGCTTGTACGGTGGCTTGTATGTCCGGAGCCATGGACCTCAAAGGTTTTACAAATAATCAAATTATGGCGGAGGTGGATGCTGTATGTCGATAAGTGAATATGAACCTACTATAGTTGCGTTTTGCTGTAATTGGTGTTCTTACGCCGGAGCAGACCTCGCTGGCAGTAATAGATTTGGTTACCCTGAAAATATAAAAATAATCAGGGTACCATGTTCTTGTAGAGTAAACCCGATGTTTGTTTTGCGTGCTTTTCAAGGTGGGGCAGACGGCGTTATAATTTGTGGATGTCACCCGGGGGACTGCCATTATGTTTCCGGGAATTATCATGCCAGACGCAGAATGACACTTCTTTTTTCAATGCTTAATTACTTAGGAGTTGAAAAGGAAAGAACTAGAGTTGAATGGATTTCAGCATCTGAAGGGGCAAAATTTTCTAAAGTTATGAATGATTTTTCGAAGACGGTTGCTTCTCTTGGAAAAAACAAAAGACTGGAGGACCTAAGATGCAAGAGGTAAAGAGGGAGGACATTCTGTTAAAAGCTTGTGATTTACTGAAAAGCGGTGTAGTAAACAGAGTGTTAGGTTGGAGAGTCGGGGAATTTGATTACGATGTAATGCCTGCGATTTTCGACTGTCGGGAAGACATTCTCGAAAACTTTGTTTGGAATGATTTTTGCTATGTAAATTTATCAAAATATTTAATCAAAGAAACAGAAAAAAACGATGGTAAAATTCTTGTATTCTTAAAGCCGTGCGATAGTTACAGCTTTAATCAGCTACTGTCTGAAAACCGCTTCTCGCGTGAAAAAGTTTATGTCGTTGGAGTTTCGTGCGATGGTATGCTAGACGTTAGTAAAATAAAAAATAAAACCGGCAGTATTTTGCACATAAAGGAAGATGACGATAAAATTACGATTCAAACTATTTTTGACAAGAATTTTGTTTTTAAAAGAGATGAGTTGCTTCCTGATAGGTGTATAAACTGTAAATCAAAAAAACATGCAGTTTACGATGAGCTTTTAGGCACAGAGAGAAATATTTCTGATTGTCGAAGATTTGATGAAGTGAAAAAAATTGAAAATATGACCTCAAAAGAGCGCTTTTTATTTTGGCAAGGGGAGCTTTCAAGATGTATTAGGTGCAACGCTTGCAGGAATGTTTGTCCGGCGTGTACTTGTGAGAATTGCGTGTTTGACAATCCTAATTCAGGTATAGAAAATAAATCACCGTCAAATTCGTTTGAGGAAAAAATGTTTCATATAATAAGAGCCTTTCATGTTGCCGGACGCTGTACGGATTGTGGTGAATGTTCGAGAGTTTGTCCACAGAATATTCCGCTTCATTTGATAAATCGTAAGTTTATTAAAGACATAAATTCTTTTTACAAGGATTATCAAGCTGGAGCCGAAATTGAGGTATGTTCTCCGTTGATGGAATTTTCAACTCAAGATATAGAGCCTAAAGATGCTATTGAGAAAGGGAAAGAAAATGTTTAAAATATCGCTTAAAAAACTTGATGAAATGTTTTTAGAAATCTCGAAAAGTAACACTCTTTATGTCCCTGTTAATACGAAATCCGGAGCGGAATTTAAAAAATGGCAACAGGGTATGCGTATTTCAACTGACGTTAACACTAATAAAAGTCCGAAAGATTTTTTCTTTCCGCAAACTCAAAACCTTATGGATTTTAAAGTCAAAGGGAAAAATATTGAAATATTTCCTGACAAATCAAATTCTGAAAGCTTTATTATTTTTGGTGTTCGTGCGTGTGACGTTAAAAGTTTAGAAATTCTTGATAAGGTTTTTCTTTCAAATCCTGTTGATGCCTATTATAAAAGGCGCAGAGAAAGTGGAATAATAATGTCGCTTGCTTGCGAAAATCCGCTTGAAACTTGCTTTTGTCATGTATTTAATATAGACGCATCTTCTCCTAAGGGAGATGTGGTTTGCTATAAAATTGATGAATTTTTATATATGAATGCCGCAACTTATAAGGGGGAAAAATTTTTAAAAGAAATTTGTGAAATTACTGAATGTGAAGATAGTGCTAAAGTTGAAAATCAAAAAAAATTAATTAAAGATAGGATAGAGAAACTTCCATTAACAAATGTTTTAACCGAAAAATTTAAAAACGCAAGTACTAAAGATTTTTTCGATGACCCCAAATGGAGTGAACTTTCGAGATTTTGCGTTGGTTGTGGTACATGTACGTTTATCTGCCCAACATGCCATTGTTACGATATTAAGGACTTTAATTCAGGGTGTGAAATAAAAAGATTTCGCTGTTGGGATTCATGTATGTATTCGAGCTTTACGAAGATGTCAGCCGGACAGCCTCGTGCCACTCAAACAGAACGCTTTCGTCAGAGATTCATGCATAAATTAATATATTTTCCTATGAACAATGATGGCGATTTTTCTTGTGTGGGATGTGGAAGATGTGCTTTGCGTTGCCCTATACATATGAATATAGTAAAAGTAATGAAAACGCTTGGGGGAGGAAAGACAGATGCATGAAAATGAACCGCTTATACCGTTAATTGGTGTTATTACAGGTATACGTAATGATACTAACGATGTTAAAACATTTAAAATTGTTAATGACCAAGGTAAGAAAGCTTTTGACCATAAGCCCGGACAATGTGCTATGATATCTATACCGGGAGTTGGGGAGGCTATGTTTTCCATAACTTCTTCGCCAACTAACAGTGAATTTATGGAATTTTCTATTAAAGAATGTGGCTGCGTAACGAAATGGCTACATTCTATAGAAGTCGGTCAGCAAGTCACCATAAGAGGTCCATACGGAAGAAACTTTCCTGTAGATAGTGATTTTTTAGGTCAAGATATGCTTTTTATAGCCGGAGGCATAGGAATTGCTCCTCTTAGGTGTGTGATAAACTATTGCCGACACTATAAGGACCGTTACGGCAAGATAGATGTTGTTTATGGGGCAAGAAGCGTTGAGGATATAGTGTATTATGATGAAATAACAAATGACTGGGCAAAAGACCCGAATGTTAACGTTTACATAACTATAGACAGAAATCAGCCGGAATGGAAAGGTCATGTTGGCTTTGTTCCGAATTACGTTAAGGAACTTAAATTTAGTAACAATAAAACAGTGGTTTTGTGTGGTCCTCCTATTATGATTAAACTTACGCTTAAAAGTCTTGAGGAGCTGGGATTTGATAAAACGCAAATATACACAACAATGGAACTTAAAATGAAGTGTGGAATCGGAAAATGCGGAAGATGTAATATTGGCAATAAATATGTTTGTAAAGACGGTCCGGTGTTTCGATATGACGAACTTTCTGAACTTCCTAATGAATATTGATAAGGAGTAACTTAAATGGAAAATATGGTAAACATTTATCTTTTTGGGAAACTATACAGTGTTCCGGATAATCTTACTATTATGAGAGCGATGGAGTATTCGGGATATCAGTTAATAAGAGGATGTGGATGTCGAAATGGTTTTTGCGGAGCGTGTACGGTAATTTACAGAATAAGGGGAAAAAGAGAATTAAAAACTTGTCTTGCTTGTCAAACCACGGTGGAAAATAATATGTATATAGCAACACTCCCGTATTTCCCTCTTGTTAAGGATAAACGTAAAATAGAAGAAATCAAGCCTTCAACTCAGATAATGATGCAGCTATACCCTGAAATATATGCTTGTGTGGGATGTAATGCTTGCACAAAGAGTTGCACACAATCTCTTAATGTCATGCAATATATAGCTTATGCTCAGCGTGGAGATTTTACAAAGTGTGCAGAAGAGTCATTTGACTGCGTGATGTGCGGAGCATGCTCGTTTCGATGTCCTGCGGGAATCTCTCATTGTCAAGTTGCAATGCTCGCAAGACGCCTTAACGGGAAGTACATTATGCCAAAATCCGAGCATCTTGAAAACAGGGTAAGAGAGATAAATGAAGGAGTATATGACGGGGCTATAAATGAATTGCTCCAAAAATCAATTAAAGAGATAAAAAATCTTTATGATAGCAGAGATATCGAAAAGTAAGGGAGAGAATATTGTGTATTCAAAGGAGTTACAAAAATCTTTAAACGCCGTTGAAGTAAAAAGAGATGCTAATATATTATACGAACCAAAACGTATGACAGCCGAAGAAAAACAAATCCTTTTAGAAAACTATCACCCTGATTATAAAAAAAGCGAATTTTCCCAGCTTAAAATAGGACCAAATAAAGGTGAAAAGGTCCCGTTTGAACTTTGCGAGTTACTTCAAGCTAAAAGTATTGTTTGTCCTGAAGAAATTAATCTTGATGATGTAAAATATGATGTGGATGTTCTTATCATAGGCGGAGGTGGAGCGGGTGCTGCAGCAGCTATTGAAGCCGATAACGCAGGAGCCAAGGTTATGATAGCAACTAAACTTCGCTTAGGTGACGCTAACACAATGATGGCTGAAGGAGGTATTCAAGCAGCGGATAAAGAAAATGATTCACCAGCAATTCATTTTCTTGATGCCTTTGGCGGGGGACATTATGCAGCTAAAAGAGAGCTTTTGTCAAAGCTAGTAACCGAAGCTCCCGAAGCTATCAGATGGCTTAATGACCTTGGAGTGGAGTTTGACAAATCTTTAGATGGCTCTATGATAACAACACATGGCGGAGGAACGTCAAGGAAACGTATGCATGCGGCAAAAGACTATTCCGGAGCGGAAATCATGCGCACCCTTCGTGACGAAGTTTTGAATAGAGAAGGAATTTTCGTTTTAGACTTTACTTCGGCAATAGAGCTAATTCTTGATGAAAATGGTAAGGCAGCAGGAGCCGTCCTTATGAATATGGAAACTAAGGAGATAATGATTGCACGAGCTAAAACAGTAATAATAGCAACGGGTGGGGCAGGACGTATGCATTATCAAGGATTTCCAACTTCTAATCATTACGGAGCAACTGCAGATGGTCTTGTTTTGGCTTACAGAGCGGGGGCAAAACTTTTGTATGCCGACACGCTTCAATATCATCCAACTGGAGCGGCATATCCTCAACAAATTTTTGGAGCGCTTGTTACGGAAAAAGTACGTTCCCTCGGAGCAAAGTTGGTTAACAGTGTAGGCGAGGTATTTATGCACCCGCTTGAAACTCGTGACGTTGCTGCGGCAGGGATAATTAGGGAATGTTTAGATAAGAACAACGGAGTGATTACCGAAAATGGGAGAGCGGTGTGGCTTGATACGCCTATGATTGAAAAGATACATGGTGATGGTACTATAGAAAAACGTATTCCGGCGATGATGAGAATGTTTTCTAAATATGGAATAGATATAAGGAAAGAACCAATTTTAGTGTATCCAACGCTCCACTATCAAAACGGTGGAATTGATATTGATGTAAACGGAATGACGCCAAGTGTTGAAAATCTTTTTGTTGCGGGAGAGGCTGTTGGCGGGATTCACGGAAGAAATCGCCTTATGGGAAATTCCCTTCTTGATATTATAGTATTTGGAAGGAGCGCAGGAAAAACAGCTTCAGAATGTGCTAAAAAAGTCAAGCTTGGGAGGCTAACACTTGAACACGTAAATTTATTTGATGTCGAAAGAAAAAACGCCAAAATTGAAACTGAAATAACTTCTCCAAAGCTTTTGCCTGATTACAGAAGAATTAAAACATAATTTTTTACATATTTTATTGTATTGCGCAATACAAAAGCTGACTTTGTATAAAAGTCATAATATTTATTGTATCAATCAGCGTTGTATATGTAATCTGATTGGTTGACTTAATCTTTAATATGTGATACAATAAAATAAAATTTCCGGGTGTGGCGCAGTTTGGTAGCGCGCTTGAATGGGGTTCAAGAGGCCGCAGGTTCAACTCCTGTCACTCGGACCATAGATTAAGATAATGTGAGAATAATGAAATTTTAGTGTAAAGTTTTTCTGCTTTTTTAAGTGATGTTGTAGGTGTGGTGATTTTTTAAAGGATACGGTGTTACAAATAAAAAGTATAAATAATAAAATTTGTATGTCATTAATCTTATTTTTATCATTGCTTGTTTTTTCTGGCTGTAATAATAATTTTGATTATAGTAACGATAAAGCTATATCTTCTAAAGAAGACAATTAAAAATATTAGGAGAGATAATATGATTAATATTGAAACTATAAAATTTATAAAGATGCTAGATGAATTAGCTAATCTTACAAAAGGAGGAATTTTTGAGTTTAAAAAAGCTACTAAGGATGATGTCAATTCTAGTAAGGTTTTCTACGACAAAGAAGCTCAAGATAAAGATGGCAATTATAGAGTTGTACTAGATATGTGTGTTATAGATGATCCTGAATGTCTTCATCATGATGCAGTTTCTTATTATGACTCAAATACCAAGCAATTTACTGTTCGTGCCATCACAAATGAAGGTAGTAATACATATATTGTCGTAAAATTTTACGATACCAAATATCAAATAGTTATTAAAAATGGTAGTTGGTATTTCGTATAAAATTGTCAACGGAATCTATCTATAATTTTCCTTATAATAATTTTGATTACGTTAAATTAATTGTCTAAATTAGGTATTATTGGGTAGCGAAAAGCACCCTGTAATACCATTTTTTATTTTACTCAACAAATGAAATTTATTTATAGCAGAGTTTTGAAAAAAATCTCAATATTTATAATTTTTTAGATTTGCCCTGAAATAGACAAATTTTTATGTTTTTTGTATGACTAATGGAAAACTAATTTTAGGAGGAATAAACAATGGTATACAAAAACATAGATTTAAAAATCTGGGAAAGTAATTATGTTACTTTGTATGCCCAGCAGGGCGAAGTTGATTCACGATATATAAAAGTATCGTTTAAAGATAATGACCTAAATAACTTAGACCTTACTGGAAAAACGGTTACAATTTATGCTAAAAAGCCGGATAATACTCAGATTTTTAACACATGTACAATAAACGAAGATGATAATACTGCAACAGTTAAATTGACATCTCAATTTTTGAGTTCTGAGGGAATTGTTGAGTGTGAATTTCAAATTTTTGAGGGAAGCAAGATACTTTTGAAAGTAAACGGGTTAAAAATAATTGTTTTTTGTGCAGAAGATTTTTCTTATGCGATTGAAAGTACGTCTGAATACAACGCACTTTTAAAATCAATTGAGCAAGCTCAAACTTTTGCTGACAATACAGGTGATGTTTCAAATCTTAATACTGTAAATAAATCTTCAATAGTTGGAGCAATTAATGAATTGGTAAGCAACGAGGGTGATATTACAAATCTTAATACAGCTAATAAAACTTCACTGGTTGCTGCAGTTAACGAGTTAAAAGGTAATGAAGGCAATATTACAGGTCTTAATACATCCAATAAAGAATCAATTGTAGATGCAGTTAATGAATTGGTAAGTAATATTGGCAGTATTACGACTCTTGAAACAACAAATAAATCTTCGATAATATCTGCAGTCAATGAGGTAGTAAGTAGTATTGGCAATACATCAGGTCTTAGCACAACCAGTAAAGACTCAATTGTAAGTGCAGTCAATGAATTGGTATCCAATTCTGGGAGCATTACAAATCTTAATACATCTAATAAAACCTCACTGGTTGCTGCAATTAATGAGGTGTCAAACAACGCAGGGAGCATTACAAACCTTGATACTGTAGATAAATCTTCAATAGTTGCTGCGATTAATGAATTAAGCGGAAGAACTATACCGTTAACTCACGGAGGTACGGGTGCAACAACGGCAGCTGCCGCAAGAACTAATTTAGAAGTCATGAAAGCATATGTTTTATATAGTAATGATGCCGAAAATTGTGGAACAATAACTTTAAATGACGATGCTGATAATTATGAATTTTTAGATGTTATCTTATGGGACTTTTATTTAACCAGAGTTTACAATCGAAATAACAGACCAGTTGGAATTATGAAAATAGGAGGGTATGGGAGTAATTATTTTGAGTGGTTTTCTGAGTCGGTTACGATATCAAGTAATGTGATTACAAGAAACGGAGTTACTCATGGACTACTTTTAGCAGACGGTTCAGTTCAAATTGATAATACAAACCATGTACCTATAAGAGCTATTATAGGATATAAATATTAATTAATTTTAGGAGGAATAAAAATGGCATTAGTTAAAGAAATAGTACTTGAAAATGGAGTAACAGTAAATTATCATAGAGTGGCAAGTGTTAATAACATTACAAATCAAATGAGTATAATAGAGCTTTCAAGTTACACCAATAAATCAAAACGTGAGGAAGAAAAATTAAAACTTGCTAGCAAACAGCCAATGAATGTGTTTGTAAAAACAGAGTATTTAAGTGTTCCATATAATGAAAATTTAAATGTAGTAAATGCATATGAACATTTGAAAACTCTTGAAAAATTTAATGGCTGTGTTAATGACTAACTTTAATATATAAAAATTTACCGCTTATATTAAAATAAGCGGTAATATTTATTGTAAATCAAACGAATTTAATTTGATTTTGTAAATATGAAATTTTGAGCACTTGTTCCGTTTGATTGGTAACACTGAATTTCAGTACCATTACTGGTTTCTGCCCCTTTTACGTCAATACTCATACCATTACATTTTGAAATTATACGATAACTTCCGTCATTATTAGGCAATATGTACCATTTTTGAGCGACAGAATCATTGTTTGAATATTGCCATAATTGTGTGCCTAATTCATTTGAAGCGTAAGGAATATCAATCAAATTGCCTGAACATACAGCCTCAATTATGTAATAACCGTTTTTATCATAGGTTACTTTAAATTTTTGAGCGCTAGTATTATTCTTATCCCAGAGTTGAAGTTTAGCGCCTTGTTCATTGCTAGCGTTATCTATATCTAACACTTTGTCAGGATTTAGAGCTGAAGCGATTGTATACACACCATCAGAAATTAAATATTTTTGCTTAATTTTATCAAAAATATCTGTTTTTTCTGCATATTGCCACCATTTGTCAGCTGCTAAGGCTGCATTTGGAGAGAACCACGGCTTGTGCGTACAATGTAAAATTGCAGGACTACGTCTTGCATTTAATAGCTCTTGAACAGTGTATTTTTCAGGGGACACGAGAGTTTCACTAAATGAGCTTAGCCAATTTTCGTTTTGATTGAAAACACCAAATTTAGCAGGTAACACTCCGATTTTATCATGAAATACTACATTTATAACAGTCTGGTCATGCTGCTCTAATTTATCATTATTTTTAGAAATGAAGTCGTTAAACTTTTCGACCGAATTTTCCTTGCGAAGTTCTTTTAAGTTTACGAGCATTACTCCATCACAAATAAAATGGTCATCATCTATATTGAAAGAATTTTTTAAATGTATTCTTCCATTTATAGTGTCTAAAAATCCTTTATAGCAGTATCCATCCATGTCTATGTTAATCATTTCGGTTAAATCTTTAAGAATAAGAGTGTCTCCGTCAATCCAGATTATTTTATCTAAATTTGGAAAAAGGTCGGATAACATTAATCTGTAATACGACGATGTTGTTATACGTGAATCTGTGTAAGCTGAGCTAAACTTATCTTGCATGTCGATTAAGTTTATACTGCAATTATCATATTTATCTTGCAAAGACTTTAAGATTTTTTTGCTTTCCTCGCTTAAATTTGGCGTATGCATGATATAAAAGTCATAATTTGCTTTGTAGTTTGAATTTTCCATTGCAGACGTAATTGAAACTACAGTTGGATAAACGTAATTTTCGTCTAAAGCCATGGCTATCGGAACGTTGTGAGTTGCTTTTTGTTTAGCGAACATTTTATCTATATTAATATCGTCCAATTTATACAGATATAAATATTTGTCTGAACAATTCCCTTCAACATGTGATTCTTTAATTTTTTCCGTTGGGTTTAAAGGAAGTCCGAATGGAGTTTCGCATAAATTTAGCGGACAAAAATCTCCATTTTTAATATCGTAATTTTCCAAAGTCCAAGGATAATTGGTTACGAGTAAATATTTAGAACCACTTTCTTTAAAATTTTTAAGAGCTTTTTTAGCGTTCTTTTGAGATAAATGTTGTAAGCAATCTCTGCAAATAATCAAATCAACTTGAGGGATTTCGTCTGAAGTAATGTCAATAACTTTAAACGAGGTGTTTTCATCTTTGTAATTTTTGTTATTTGCTCTAACTATTTTAGGGACGATATCTCCGCCGATATATTTTATACCGTTTTTCTCTACAGTTTTCATCCAATTGTAGTCTCCGCAAGGAGCGTCTAGTACTGACTTAATATTATATTTTTCAAATAATTTCGGTAAGCTTTCACGAACACTTTCTGTAGATTCTATTTGAGAACCCGGACCAGATTTTGATTCATCGCTTCCCCAGAAGTTGGAATCATAAATTTTTTCAAAAACGTCTTCTTTGTTTGATGCGTTGTCGAGCATAGTATAATTACTGCACACTTTGTCAGAATATTTACGTTCTCTTGCAATTCTTAATCGATAGTTTATTTCTGCCTTAATGTTTTCCTCATAATTTTTCAGCTCGGGATTTTCAGAGTAAATGTCCTGTAACAATGAATTTACCTTTTCGGTATTGGTAGCTGCAAAACAAGTTGACGGGATTGTCAAAAAAGATGACGCAGCTAAAATTCCACATAGAGATTTTGTTGCTAATAGTTTGATTTTGTTATTCATAGATGGATAAACTCCCTCCTTAAATCATTCAATATACAACGTTGCAAGGCAAATTATAACAAAAATAGTGTTTATTTGCAATAGAGAAAATTTTAGAAAGTTTAATGAAAATATAAGCTTATTTATCGTAATTTGCAATATAAATTATAAATTAACTATTATATAATTGTATTTTATTAAAAAATTTACTTTCTAACTTTGATTTGATTATTATATCTATGTTGCACGTTGTTTTAGATTAATTTACTAATTAGTGACAATATTGTATATAAATATGAGAAACAGTAAATAATACTTTTAAAACTTGGCAATCTTTTTATATTTTTAAATTTTAATTATTTTTCCTTTTATTTGCTTTTTGATATAATTTATGTCAAACTAATTAACGGAGTGTTGCTATGAAAAAGTTTAGAAATTTAATTAATTCAGACTTGTTTGAACAAATTTGTAAATTACATGATGAATCTCATACGTTAATAATTGGCATTGATGGATTAGGAGGCTCAGGAAAGACAACGATTTCAAATCAATTAACTAAATATTTTAAAAAAAATACTATAATTTTGCATATAGATGATTTTATTTTCCCTAAATCAGTTCGATATAATAATAAATTTGTTCCATGGGAATGTTATTATAATTTACAATGGAGATATGATTACTTAATAGATGAAATTATTAACCCTATTAAGAAAAATTGTTACTTTCATAAAGAGGTCAAAATGTATGACAAGGACAGTGATTCTTATTATTTCAAAGAAATTATTGTTCCTGTAGGAAGTGTTGTTGTTATAGAGGGAATATTTTATTATATAATATATTTAGATGTTACAGAGGAAACAAGGCTTAATAGAATAATTAATCGTGATACATATATTGGTAACGAGCAGCAAATACGGAATAAATATATGAATAGATATTTACCAACAGAACATTATTATGTATGCAGATATAATCCAATACAAAATGCCGATTATGTGATTAAGGAATAGTATGAAGCACCATGTTAAAATTAATAATTAAATACGAATTAAACGGACTATAAAACAGCCGGTAAGCTGTGATATAATCCGTTTTTATTTTTTGCAAAGACTTATTTAAATTTATTAAATGTTAAATCTATACTCTAACAATTTCTAAATCATTTTTACAAGGCAATGAATTTTTCTCAAATTTACAATTTTTTGAAACCGTTATTTTTTTAAATCGCTACAGTTTTTAAAATTATTAACACTGTATATATTATATAAAATTATTTATAAAGTAAAGCGATATTTATTCGCATATGTAGATTTGGAATATATCATTATTAAAATAATTAGTAGTAAAATGGAAAATATGGATAGTCTTAAAAATGGTTTTATGTATTTATATCACATAAAATTTGATGCTGATATCTTTGGTGGCACGTTCAGCTACATATAAATATGACATGTATATAATAATTATGCCTTATAATGAAGTACCTCTTTATGCTCAATTTGCATAATCTATTTAATAAAGAGGTGATTAAATGAAAACAAAATTTCTTGTTTCAATTTTTTTAAGTACATTATGGTTAATAATTTCATTAAGTTTAGCAATTAGTTGGGCTCAGGAAATTTCTTATTTTTTACCGATATTTTATATTTGGTGGACGATTATAGGAGTTGCTTTGCTTCCGGGATTTTTAATGAGTTGTATGTTTTTTTCTAATTTATTAAATGGAAAACTAAAATCTTATCACGACACTTGTGAAGACACTACAATTATTATGTGTGCTCGAAACGAGGGAGGAAGTATATCAAAAGCAATTGAATGTATCCTTCAACAAAAATATTTAGGTAATATACGCCTTATAATTATTGATAACGTTTCGACAGACAACACAAAACAAGAAATATTTAAGATGAAAAAATTTCTCACTTCAAAATGTTCGTTAGAATACGTTATATGTGATAAACTTGGCAAATGGAATGCACTTAATTTAGGACTTTCGATGGTTAAAACTCCTCATTTTTTGACAGTAGATGCCGACACATTCCTAACTCAAACAGCAGTACAAAAAATTATGAATAGTATTACATTTCATAATAGTGCTTGTACAGCAGGAAACTTGTTCGTAAAAAATTCTAAAACTTCTTTAATGTCTAAAATGCAACATTATGATTATCTTCTCAGTATTGCGGCAGTCAAACGTTTTCAAGGAAGTTATAATTCCACTCTGGTAGCCCAAGGCTCTTTTAGTGCTTACGACACTAAAGTTATTAAAGAATTAGGGGGATGGAAAGACTTTATGGGAGAAGATATCGTTCTTACATATGAAATACTTGAAAAGAATTTGTCTTCTACTTATGAATCACAGGCAATAGCTTATACTTTAGTGCCCGAAGAGCTTAACAGCTTTTATAATCAACGTAAGCGTTGGGCAATTGGTATGCTTGAAGGACTTTTTTTTGCTCCTCCATGGAAACAGGGAACTGTATATTCTAAATACTTCACATTTACAAATCTATCTGTACTTTATCTTGATTTTGCATTTTTATTCGGATTTATTCCAGGAATTGTACTTGCTTTTTGTGGATGTTTTTATTTTGCAGGCTTTCTTACTTTAATAAATTTTATCAACTTTATTTTGATTTTTACTAGTTTTTATATATATCAAAAGGGGACGGGAGCTTATTTTGAAAATGATATTTTAGGTTTTATATTTTTTCTGTTGTTTTTTCAGTTTATTCAAAGTACAGCATCATTACACGGCTATATAGTATGGCTGATGCATAAAAAGGAGCAATGGAAATGAAAAGAAAGAATTTAATTTTTTGGATTTTTGTTTTGTTTGTAATATCAGTTATTTCATGGGGACTGTTTGTGAAGTCCCATCGACGACTCAAGCGTTACATAACACCATTTCAAATTGACGTATCTAAACCTGTAGTAGCATTGACCTTCGATGATGGACCAAATCCTAGATATACGCCTGAGATTTTAGATTTACTTTATAATGAACAAATTAATGCTACATTTTTTATTGTAGGGAAAAATTTTAAAGGGAATGAATTGATTATTAAAGAAATGATGTCTAGTGGACATGAAATAGAAAATCATACTTTTTCACATCCTGACTTAACTAATTTAGATAAGTATGATATAGAATCAGAAGTGTCACAAGTGGAAAAAGAGATCAAAAAAATTCTACCAAATTACTCTATGAGTTATATGCGCCCTCCTTATGGAAGATATACAGAGGAAATTCAATCCGTAATTTCTCACCCTATCATGTTATGGACATTAGACAGTAACGATTGGCAAAAAATTTCCTCAAATGATATATATAATAATGTAATTAATAATGTAAAAGATGGCGACATTATTGTTTTTCATGATAATAACCAAGCAACTTTAGATGCATTGAAATCTATAATTAGTAAATTAAAAGATGAGCAATATCAATTCGTTACAATATCTCAATTACATAATTATAAAAACAATTAATTTGTAAATTATAGTTTCAATTTAAACTACCATATAATTATTAATATTATGATAAATTAGTGATTTTTAAGCGTATAATCAAATTTCAATCGAAGCTCTTTGTTAGAAGTAATGAGAGTTTTATTGTGCCTTGCGATAGCTTAAAAAGGAGTTTGTGCTATTCGTTATACAATAACATAAAAAAATTAAAGTACAATATATTAAAATTCAGTTGACATTATATTATAATTTGGATAAAATACAAAAGAGAAAATATGAAATCAAATGAGATTCTGAAAGATACACTCCGCAAGGACACAAAAACAATGGAAGAGTTAATTAAAGAAGCGCACAATATTAATATTCCAGTTATAAAGTACAACGATGAAAATTCATTTGCTTGTATAATCACGTTTGTGTGTACTTAAGTGCCAGAACGAAATATAAAATTGTGCGTGAAATGCCAGCTGGAATCGGATTTGCGGACTTCATTTTCTATCCAAACGATAAAAATAAACCGGCGTTCATCATTGAACTGAAAAAAGACTCCACTCCCGATGAAGCTTTAAAGCAAATTAAGGAAAAACGCTATCCTTTAGCTTTAAAAGATTATACAGGACAAAAGCTTGCAGTCGGCATTACTTATAATAGTAAGCAAAAACAACATCATGTTAAAATTGAGGAAATTTAATCTCAATACAAATAAAACGGACTATAAAACAGCCTGAAAACTGTAATATAATCCGTTTTTTATTTTATTTGAAAAATTAGAAAGTAAGTTCAAATTGTATAATTGTTAAATTCAGTCTGAATATCTTATTACATAAATTGAAGAAGAGTTTTTAAGCAATACACCACTGTCTAATTTGTCCTGAGAATATTTTTTTAAAATATCTTGTTTTGTTTTAACTACATTGTCAATTAATATATTATCAACATAAAATTGTATGTCATAAGTCGACGATTGGCCATCATTTTTTAGTGCTTTAATTTCAACTGTATGAGATTCTCTTTTTGTAAATCTATGAGAATCTGGATTATTAAAATCAATATTCAAATTTTTGCAAACTTTTTTCACTGTTTTGATAGACGAAATATTTTCATCATCTATCTCAAATTCAAAGGATATATTATTATTTGCTTTCCATATAATTGACATTGCCTTAGATATTGCTAAATGTGCATATCCATTTCCTCGAAAATTTTTCCCTATCCAGTAAGATACACTTAATTGATTCTCGTTGTTACTTTTTCCAATCAATATCTGACCTACAACATCATTACTAGGATTTTTAATCGTTAGACTAAATTCATTTTGACTTGTAGTCAAAAGTTCATCAATATCAGCTACCTCTGCTCCGTATCCCAAATAACGAGTAAATTCTTTTCCTTCGCCAACAATCATATTTTTTAATATTTCTTTATCTTTTTCATTTGTTTTACTAATAACAATATTCTCTGAATCTTTTTCTTCAAAATAACATGAATACTCTTCGTATAAAGACAAAGCTCGACAATTTCCAAATTGAAAACTGCTTAAAAGCATTCCACAACATATAAAAGGCATAATTATATTTTTTATTCTCATTTTTGGACTCCTTTGTTAATATAACTTCAATTTAATTTTAACATATAACGTACTTAAAATCAACATATTTGGAAAACAGTCATAAGCAAAAAATAAGCCTTGTATTATAGAGTAGTAGTTTTTATAGCTCCTCTTCAAGAGCTGTGCTTACACTGTTTAGAATGATGTGGATTGATTAAAACCAGCTATCGTACGACGATTCGAGATGGGTTCCAACCAAGCTCTTTGAAATATTGTTAATCAGTTAGATACCGCCCGACGGTTTATTTAGAACAGGGTTACGAGAGCAAAGTATCCTGTGGACCCTAAGCAGCATCGAACTATACTTTGGGGGTATTATAATGATTTGTGTTGGAATTGATGTGGCAAAGGATAAGCATGACTGTTTCATAATTAATTCAGAAGGGGAAGTTCTTGCAGAAGTTTTTACCATTTCTAACAACCGAGATGGCTTTGAAACTTTACTGCTTATTAGGAAAAGAGTTTTATGTTGCCGCAGCAGTACAGCATAATGAAGAATTTTTACTCTTTAATATCAATAAGAAATGCCGTGGAATCGACAGAATATGATTACATTCTTCTTTGCGGTATGCAAATAAAAGCAGCAATAGATGAAATATTGAAAAATCCTCTAAAAATTTTAAAATTATGCGATAACGACGGAACACTGGCGCGTCAGATTTATAAATCTGTTAAGTCTCTATAATTGTCGTCAACTTCTTTTAATTGCCTCATACAACTGTTCATTGCTTCCGAAATAAATAAACTTATATTTTCTTTGAAATTAGCCATTATTTTTTTCTCCATTCTTTGTATAAATTCAGCACGTGTAAAATGCTCCGGAAAATTTGAGGAACTATTAAAAACGCTTAGTAGTAAGGATAAAGAATTTTTAGAAAGTTATAGAGATAAATGGTATCTTGCAGAGAGTATTGAAAGTGAGTGGCTTTATTTGCAAGGCTACAAAGATTGTATAAAACTATTAAAATTTATCGAAGCAATTTAGAAATAAAAACCGTTGCAATTAAATACGGCGGTTTTTGTTCTATAATTAACCATTTTCATTTAATTTCTTTTAAAATTTAATATGTTCAAGCGACAAACAAGCGACAAAATATAATTATAGCACGGAATAAACTCTTGATTTTACTGGGTTTGTGCCGTGCTATATATTTTCCTTTTCAAAGTAAACTTCTATGCCTTTTTCCTTCAAATTTCGGACTGTTGTCAGCGTATCCACTGTATTTCTTGTAAATCTCGATATGGACTTTGTTATGACCATGTCAATTTTTTCCCGCTCTGCAGTCGTTTAAGAGTCTTTCAAAATCTGGTCTTGCACTCTTTGTCCCTGTGTACGTTTTGTCAGAGTAAACGCCTACATATTCCAATCCGGGATGGCTTTGTATCATCTCACTATAATAACTTATTTGTGCAGAAAGCGAATGAATCATTTCATCTTTGCCGCTTGAAACTCTGGCATAGACCGCCACTCATTTTAGCTTTGGAAGTGGTAGTATTGCTTTGTCTATTAAACTTACGATTCTTCCCATAAAAACCTCCTTTCGATTCGTATATTATCTCTGTGCACCCCAGTTATCAAGCAATTTTTAAGGAATATCAGCTAAAAATCGGATTATATTTTTTAGCTGAGAGTTCTTGAAATTTCTCATATTCTTTTTAGTTATTAGTTTCTGATTTAACAAATTTTATGCAATGTGCATTATTGCAGCATGATTTTTTTCACTTTCAAATCGCTCTTGAGATATTTTCATTAACATCACGCCCTTTTTTCATTTTTCGCCAGTAGGTTATCCTGCAATTGTCGTAGCAGAATATCTTTGCTCGATGCTTTGGGATAAGCTCCAGTTTTTTATTTCAGTTTTTGAAAAATCCTGTTTTTTCCTTCTGATTAACTCCCCGTCTTAAAAAAGATTTTACAGTGTTCTCCGATGGAGAAAGCAAAAGAGCTATCTTTCGACAGCTCTTTCCTTCATTTTTTAACGATAAAATTTTCTGTTTTTGACTGTCCGTCGTGGAAACTCCTCCTAAAATTAATGGATTAAGTTTAATGCTTTAAGTGTTTCATAAACGTAATTCGACCCTCGTGAGATGAGGATACCCGTTAAAATACAGCCAATGTAGGGAATTTGTGACTCCATTTTTAGATATTTAGGTAAATCAAACTTATATGCCACAGCAATGACTATTCCTAAAGTTAAACTTAAAATCATCTGCCAAGGCACAATGCCCGATACAAAAAATTCATTGATATAAGTGATAATTCCTTCGACCAAAACCGCAGTTGTTGTTATTTTTGAAATATCTTCACTCATTTTTGCACCTCCACGATGAAAGCATCTGTAAAACCAGAATTTCTCGTTTTTTGCAGACAACTCTCGGCATTAGATTTTTGAGAAAAAGCTCCAACTTGCACTCTGTAAAGTTTCCCTGTGGTTTCGCTTGAATCGGTTTTGTATGTGAATCCAAAATGACTGCATACACCTTTACAGATAGCTTCTCCGATAGTTTTCGTATTTTCTATAATCCATTTTGCACCTTCGGTCGTATCGTGGAACTCAACCTCCACGTAAACTGCAATGGCTTTTGTGGAATTCAGCTCCGCGAGGGAAGAATTTGCCTTTAAAGTGTAGTCCGGTCCCGGCGAAATCGGTGCAACGGTGTCTAGGATTGCTTGTCCGGCTTTTTTGTTTTCTGCATTCATAGAATAAACCATAACTAAAGTGCCGCCGAGTGTCTGACCATTGAACGCATTGGTATGGATTGGAATATGTAAATCAGGGCTCCATGCGTTACTTTTACTGATGTTTTGTGACATAGATTGCCCTTCTGGCACTTTATTGACCGGATGTAACAGTCTGAGAATAACTTATACCGTTAATTCCACAGTAACAAGTTCCGCTTCCGAATGTAGTATATCCCTGATTTGTCCTAAAGAACCATACTCTTACTGTAATATTTGACGTATTATTTTCGATACTTTGGCTATTAACATTTACTTCAATTCTGTATTTTATATATTTATTTGATGTAGGCACATGGTTCGCTCCTTTCAGTCGCTCATAATTTAAAGTGTACAATGTACAATTAATGATTCATCACTTCCTGGCATTCTTTCATTATGTTTTAACTGAAAGAAGTACGCAAAGCGTACTTCAAAAACCGCGAGCTATGCGCGTGAGATTAAGACTTAATTATGAATGCACCAAATTTATGTATACAAGTCATAGAAGTGTAAATCCAATAAATGGAATAGATAGTGGAATAAATAATATATTGCACACGCAACACAAAAAATGTATAATTGATTTAACTGATGTAGAATTATTTTAGTGCAAATCACAATTTAAACTATTTATTATATAAAATTAATAATTTTACTATTGAATTTTAGAAATAAAATATATATAATTAAATAAAAACAGTCAATGTATTATAGTGTATATTGTGGTAATGTATATAAATTAAGAAAGGAGAAATAAAATGAAGAAATTTACATCGCTTTTATTAAGTATGCTGATCTTGCTAACATCTTTTGGAAATTACAATATATATGGTTCAAATGTCACAATTTCTGACGATGCGAATGTGACTATTAATGATTCTGCAAATCAAACTAATTTGATAGAAACTGAAAATAGTAGTGAAAATGCAAATGAACAAGAAATTGTGGAAAATGACAAAGAAAATGATAATTCAAATAATGATATCTCTTCTGAAGATGAGGAAATATTAGTACAGTCCGCAGATGAAGAAATAGCAGTGACGTCTTTAACGACAGGACATTTTACTGTAGATGGTCCGAGTAATGGATTTTCATATGATAATAGTAATGGTGTTTTGACTATTTCGTCTGCCGGAACTTACACGATTTCGAGAACAGATACTTCGTCAACACGTGAAAGAATAGTAGTAACTGCGTCGGCGGAGGTTATTTTGAACGGTGTGAACCTTAATTCAAATGGAGATGGAGCAGCATTAGAAGTGCAAGGAAACAGTGCCACAAATACAAGCGATAACGTCACAGCGACAATAAAGCTTAAAGGCGAGAACATATTGACAACTTTAAGCACTAACTATGCAGGTTTGCAGCTCTCAAACGGAGCAAACGTAATCCTCGAAAACGGTGCAGCTGAAAGCGAAGCTGTCGGTAGCTTAACTGTAACCGGCGGACACAATGGAGCCGGCATCGGCTCGGGTTCAAAAGGAACAGCTGGGAATATAACGATAGCTGGCGGAACGGTGACAGCAACCGGCGGATACGATTCAGCGGGAATAGGTACAGGAGGCTCAAAAGCGAAAGCTGGTAAAATAACTATCAATGGCGGAACAGTGGTCGCGACCGGGGGAGAATATGCACCGGGAATTGGTGCTGGCTCTAGAGGATCAATCAGTGATATAGGGATATCCGATGGAAACATAATTGCCAACGGAGGAATTACTTCAGCGGGAATTGGTTCATCTGGATTTGAGGCTAGTTGTGGGAGCATAACAATAAGTGGTGGTAAAATAACTGCAACTGGAGGAAACGGGACTAGTGATACAAAGGGTGGTTCAGGTATAGGAGCTGGCGGCTATAGGACAACAACGGTCGAAACTATAACCATAAGCGGCGGAACAGTGACAGCAAAAGCAGGAAACAGTGCGGTGGGAATAGGAAAAGGAAGCACTGGTTCATGCACGGGAGTACAAATAACTGGCGGTTCAGTAAAAGCGATGGACTCTAGTGGTACAGTGAATTCGATTTCCCCGGCGCCGACATCAGATGGTACGACATCTGTATACCTAGGTATCCTCGAAAATCAAGACAGAGTGCAATGTATAACAGTTGACAATGTAGATTACAAAGTTGCTGGTAACCACCCCGACGACAGTAGCCTTTACCTATATATGACGGGAACTAATCATGCTATTGCCGGAAATGGCTGGTATACTGCTAGCTATGGCGATGGAAAATTTACTATCAGTGCTAGTGATATCGGGGGTGATTTGAGAGTATATAACGAAGAAGGAAACTTTGCAGCTTATGTGTACAGTTATGAAGGTAACGTTATGACCATAAGTGCTACTGACGCAGAAAAAATATACACAATAAAGCTTAAAGATGGCGTAACTCAAACCTCTGATAGAATAGTTATAAACACAAATGCAACTATTGTTTTAGACAACGTGAGTATTAATACATCTGCAGGAACGCCACTAGAAGTGCAAGGAAACAGTGCCACAAATGCAAGCGATAACGTCACAGCGACAATAAAGCTTAAAGGCACGAACAAGTTGACAACTACAAACATTAACTGTGCAGGTTTGCAACTCTCAAATGGAGCAAACGTAATCCTCGAAAACGGTGCAGCTGAAAGCGAAACTGTCGGTAGCTTAACCGCAACTGGCGGAGGTACTACAAGCAAGGGAGGAGCAGGAATTGGTTCAGGATCTGCAGGGATAGCTGGGAATATAGATATAAAGAGCGGAAACGTAACTGCAACCGGCGGATACGATTCAGCGGGAATAGGCACAGGAGGCAGCGCAGGGACAGTCGGCAACATAACAATTATTGGTGGGACACTAAAAGTATATGGAGGAAAATATTCAGCAGGAATTGGCTCTGGGTCTATGGCGACGGCTGGAAATATAACCATAAACGGCGACGCAATATTGGAAGAGGTTGCTGGAGGTAGTACTAGCAGTGCATATGCAGGAGCGGGAATTGGTGCGGGGCATGGTGCGAAAGCCGGGTATATAAAAATAGAAAATGCTACAATAAAAAAGGTGACCGCCCAAGAAGGAGCAGCAGGAATTGGTGCAGGATGCCTAGGTACAACACAAGATATAACCATAATCAACAGTAGCATAACTGTAACCGGCGGAAGCTGGGGAGCCGGCATCGGCTCGGGTACCGAAGGAACAACTGGGGATATAACCATAAGTGGCGGAACGGTGACAGCAACCGGAGGACACGGTGCAGCCGGCATAGGTTCTGGTTATGGAACCAAATCATCAGTATGCGGAAATATTACAATAACCAGCGGAACTATCACAGCAAAGTCTAATGGTGAAGGTGCTGGCATAGGCACGGGTAGCGCTTCGAATACACAATGCGGAACTATTACAATAACTGGCGGCTGGATTAAGACAGATGGTGGAACATCAAAATCATATCCAGGTCCAGGCATAGGAAATGGTGCGGTAAACACGAAAGCTTTGACAATCAAGATAAGCGGTGGTACGATAACAACTACTGGGGCTAGTGGTAGCTACGGAATTAAGGCTCAAACAAGTGTGCAAATAACCGGTGGCTCGGTAAAAGCGATGGACTCTAGTGGTACAGTGGATTCGATTTCCCCGGCGCCGACATCAGATGGTACGACATCTGTATACCTAGGTATCCTCGAAAATCAAGCCGGAGTGCAAAGTATAATAGTTGACAATGTAGATTACAAAGTTGCTGGTAACCACCCTAACGACAGTAGCCTTTACCTATATATGACGGGAACTAATCATATTATTGACGGAGATGGCTGGTATTATGCTAGCTATGGCGATAAAAACTTTACTATCAGTGATAGTGATACGGTTGATTTGAGAGTATATAACCAAGAAGGACAACTTGCAATTGATGTATTCGGCTACTACGCAAGTAACGTTTTGATCATAAATGCTACTGACGCAGAAAAAATATACACAGTAAAGCTTAGAAATGGCATAACTCAAACCTCCGATAGAATAGTTATAAAAACGAATGCGACTATTATTTTAGAAAACGTGAACATTAATACATCTGCAGGAACGCCACTAGAAGTGCAAGGAAACAGTGCCGCGATAAAGCTTAAAGGCGAGAACATATTGACAACTACAGGAGAAAACTATGCAGGTTTGCAGCTCTCAAACGGAGCAAACTTAAACCTCGAAAACGGTGCAGCTGAAAGCGAAACTATAGGTAGCTTAACCGCAACCGGCGGATACAGAGGAGCCGGCATCGGCTCGGGTAACTCCGGAATAGCTGGAAATATAACCATAAGTGGGGGAACGGTGACAGCAACCGGCGGGACCTATGGAGCGGGCATCGGCGCGGGTGAAAACGGAACAGCTGGGAATATAACAATCAGCGGAGGAACGGTGACAGCAACCAGCGAAATGTATGGATCGGGCATCGGCTCGGGGTATTCTAATGGTACTGGGAGCTTAAAAGTCGAAACTATAACAATCAGCGGCGGAACGGTGACAGCAACCGGCGGAAAGTATGGAGCGGGCATCGGCTCGGGGTATGGCGCAACAGCTGGGGATATAACAATCAGCGGAGGAACGGTGACAGCAACCGGCGGATACTCTGGAGCGGGCATCGGCTCGGGGTATGGCGCAACAGCTGGGGATATAACAATCAGCGGAGGAACGGTGACAGCAAAAGCAGGAAACAGTGCGGTGGGAATAGGCAAAGGAAGCGTTGGTTCATGCACTGGAGTACAAATAACTGGCGGTTCGGTAAAAGCGATGGACTCTAGTGATACAGTGAATTCGATTTCCCCGGCGCCGACATCAGATGGTAAGACATCTGTATACCTCGGTATCCTCGAAAATCAAGCCGGAGTGCAAAGTATAATAGTTGACAATGTAGACTACAAAGTTGCTGGTAACCACCCCGACGGCGACAACAATTTCTACTTGTATATGACTGGAACTAATCATATTATTGCCGGAAATAGCTGGTATACTGCTAGCTATGACAGTAGTAGCAATAATTTTACGTTTAATATTAAAGATTTGGAAGTACGTAACGAAGAAGGAAACCTTGCATCTGATGTGTGCAGTTATGAAAGTGATGTTGTGACCATAAGTGCTACTGACGCAGAAAAGATATACACAATAAAGCTTAAAGATGGCATAACTCAAACCTCCGATAGAGTAGTTATAAACACAAATGCGACTATTGTTTTAGAAAACGTAAACATTAATACATCTGCAGGAACGCCACTAGAAGTGCAAGGAAACAGTGCCACAAATGCAAGCGATAACGTCACAGCAACAATAAAGCTTAAAGGCGAGAACATATTGACACCTACAGGAAGAAAGTATGCAGGTTTGCAGCTCTCAAACGGAGCAAACTTAATCCTCGAAAACGGTGCAGCTGAAAGCGAAACTGTCGGTAGCTTGACAGCAACCGGCGGATACTTTGGAGCGGGCATCGGCTCGGGGTATTCTGGTAGTGCTGGGGATATAACAATCAGCGGCGGAACGGTGACAGCAACCGGCGGAGACAGCGGAGCGGGCATCGGCTCGGGGTATTCTAGTTATACTGGGAGCTCAAAAGTCGAAACTATAACAATCAGCGGAGGAACGGTGACAGCAACCAGCGGAGACAGCGGAGCGGGCATCGGCTCGGGGAATTCTGGTAGTGCTGGGGATATAACAATCAGCGGCGGAACGGTGACAGCAACCGGCGGAGACTGGGGAGCGGGCATCGGCACGGGGTATTCTAGTGATACTGGGAGCTCAAAAGTCGAAACTATAACAATCAGCGGAGGAACGGTGACAGCAACCGGCGGAAACAAAGGCGCCGGCATCGGCTCGGGGCATTCTGGTGGTACTGGGAGCTCAAAAGTCGAAACTATAACAATCAGCGGCGGAACGGTGACAGCAACCGGCGGAAGCTTTGGAGCGGGCATCGGCTCGGGGTATTCTAGTTATACTGGGAGCTCAAAAGTCGAAACTATAACAATCAGCGGCGGAACGGTGACAGCAAAAGCAGGAAACAGTGCGGTGGGAATAGGAAAAGGAAGCACTGGTTCATGCACGGGAGTACAAATAACTGGCGGTTCGGTAAAAGCGATGGACTCTAGTGGTACAGTGGATTCGATTTCCCCGGAGCCGACATCAGATGGTACGAATCGAGCATATTTGGCGACATTGCCGGATCAATCCAATGTGAAAGAAGTTACAGTGTCTAAATATACTGTGAAAGAGACAACTGTTGAAGAAGAAACTGGTACTAATTGGGGAATCTCAAGTAATCATCCGGATGATACATCTTTGTATTTGTATTTCCCGGAACAGCATCATAAAATTATTGTTAATAGTACAGCATCTAGTGAATTAACATACTACGCTAAGTGGATGCCTACAAATAAATTTATGATAATGACGAATAGTACATATCTTGTAACTATTCCAAATACAGTGAAACTTACAGATGGTACAACCGCAACAGAAGAGCTTACCATAAGAGATGTTGAGTTAATCCCTCCGGATATCAAAAAAGAGGTTAAAGTAAGTATTTCTGATACAGACAGAATGATATTAACAAGAGAAAATGATCCAGATAGTGAGAATCCAGCTACTGCAAAATTGGGGATTTACAAAGGAAATACTACTGATATTGCCTTGAAAGGGGGTGATACAGTAGTTACTGCAAAAGACTGTAGTGGGAGTAATGTTGAGACTACGCAAGGTATTACTATCGGAGTGGTGGATAGCCAATATGTAAAAGCAGGTGAATATACTGGTTCTGTAACATTTGCAATATCGTTGGCAGAGACAAAAGCATCTAATTAAAATAACAGGAGGTTTTAAAAATGTCAGAGAAAGGAAATAAAGAAGAGAATAAAAAGAAACGACCTATACTGATAATTCTTTTTGGATTGATATTTATAATATGCGGGGTGCTGATTGGATATTATTGGAGCAATTTGCAAAATAAGAGTACAACTTCTATAACAGAGGTAGATAATAGCACTGTTCCTTGGCGAGGTGAGGGCGATACATACGACGGAGAGAAAAATCCAGACGTTATAGCTATTCCGGGATTTGATAGTCTAAATTTCAAAGCCGGTGTCTTGGAACAAGCAGTTAGCTTGTATAACCCAAATCAAAACACTTGTTATTTTAAGATGTCATTGATTTTAGCTGATGGTACGAAGTTATGGGAAAGCAAACTTGTAGAACCAGGAAAAGCATTTTACAAAATTACTCTAAATCAGTCATTATCGGTAGGTACGTATGAGAACACAGTATTAAAATACGAATGTTTCTCAAATAGCGATGGAAGTGGAGTGCTAAATGGTTCAGAGGTCAAATTTAATTTAAACGTTAAAGAGTAAAAGAAAAGGAGGGAATTATAGTGAAAAATATAGCTATTCCGGGATTTGATAGTCTAAATTTCAAAGCCGGTGTCCCTGAACAAGCAGTTAGCTTGTATAACCCAAATCAAAACACTTGTTATTTTAAGATGTCATTGATTTTAGATGATGGTACGAAGTTATGGGAAAGCAAACTTTTAGAACCAGGACAGTCATTTAACAAAATTACACTAAACCAGTCATTACCGGTAGGTATCTATGAGAATACAGTATTAAAATACAATTGTTTCTCAAATAGCGATGGAAGTGGAGTGCTAAATGGTTCAGAGGTCAAATTTAATTTAAACGTTAAATAGTAAAAGAGAAAATAAAAGGAGGAAATTATAATGAAAAATTTTAAAATTGGAAAAAGAATGTTGGCAGGGGTATTTGGAGTAGCAATGTCAGGTTTTGTACCTTTATCAATAGTCAGTGCGGGGGAAATTAATACAGACGGTAATGATAGTACAAAAATACAATATCAAAAGACTGCCGGTTATGTTATAAATATACCTGCAGATATTAGTGTAAAAGATGATGAAACTATTGCTGACCAAACAATTACGTCGGGTGAATCTACAAATATTTCAGGAGAAAAAGAGGTAAAAGTAACGGTTAAAAGTACGTTTAATGGCGATAGTAATAATTTACAGCTTGACAGAACAACCGAAACTGGAGGAGAAAAAGCAGTTACGACAGCAGTTACGCTTGGGGGAAAGGATGCAAACAATATAGCAGTTAAAAATGGTGATAAAGTTGCTACATTCCGAGATCAAGGTGTAGACGCTCTTCATTATGGAGGAACTTTAAAATTTGGTAATATTACAGGTGAAAATACTAATAATAATCCAATTGCAGCAGGAACATATGAACAAACACTTACCTTTACATTGGAGACAGTAGGCAGAACAGAGAACTAATTGAATTAGAATGAATAAAGTTAGCTAACAAACGAAGTTTTTAAAGGTACTAAAAAGATGTTATTGTTTGAAATTTGGATATCAAGGGGGAGTAAAATCTCTCCCTTTTCTTTTTGGGAGCAATGAGCGTGGGGGACCGCGTGAAAAAAATCCGATTCAAACAGGGTGCGGTAAATAATAATCTTATAAATGAATTGGGAGAAGTTATACACATTATGAAATGTGCAGAAAGTACACTCGACAGCAAGCAAATTTTAGACGTAATTGAAAAATATACAGTTGCACTGGATCTTCATGATGATTATGATCATCAAAAAATAAAAAAGCCGAGTGGAAATGTGGTAACCTATGTTTTGACCTACGACGAATGCAGAAATGTTATTTCAAATATGAAGTTTGGAAGTGTAGCATAATAAAAGGGCGAAATATCGCCATTTTATTATGCTCTTATTTAAAAATAATTTTATAGGAGGATTTATGGATTTTACTCCACAATATCATTTTACAATATTTAATTCGTCATTTTCGCCAAGTTTACATTTTTTCAAAAAAGCGTTATGTTTTTTCTCGGATACTGCTTGTTATGCTCTCTTATTGATGAAAAAGCTACTTTTCTGCAAGCTTAAATTTTGAATATATCTAAACATTAAAATCATGCGCATTTCACTGTAAAACTTTCTAATTTTGTGAAACTATTAAATGCATTGGAAGGAATGTCTGTAATGTCGCCGCTTATTTTAATCTCGTGCACATCGTCTTTGTTAATTTTTCCACTCTCTATTTCAGACTTTAGCTGCGTAAAGTCCTTTTTATCATTCATGTCCAAAATGTTGTCTTTTAGTTGCATTATAAATCTCTCCTTTTTGTTTTGTATAAAATATTCATGATAATATTGCAACATATTTTTATAAAATGTAAATAGTTTTTATGCAAATTAAACATTTTAGTCGTTTTGTACAAAGATAATTCAGTGAACTAAATAGCAAATACACTAAACTTTAGAGCCTATCGTGCTTAAAATAAAACTTAGATTTTCAGATATTTCAGCACAAATTAATGAAACAAAAAGTTCACTTCTAGCTTTATCAAACGAAATAAATAGTTTGAGTTCATCTTTTAATTCTATTGAAAATTCAATAAACAATATGGCTTCTTCCCTTTCACTTAATGCTTGGAATAATGTTATCCGCAAAGGCTCCTGCTTCCTCAAGTTTTGTCTACCGATTGCATAACCATTCATTCGACTTGCATAATCACCTCGAAGAAGCCCATCGGCATTAAATTTTACGAAATATTCTGCTTTCTCACTGTTTTTAAATAGCCTCCGATAAATCGACTGCTCCCATCTCGTGACCTAAGCGTTACAATTTGCACCCTTCAGTGTTCAATAAATTTAATTATCCCACAGCAAATTCTCTGATTTTTAATAAAAATCTACTTGCATATTTTTATTTATAGTATATAATTATTTATAAGCAAAATTTACAAAACATTCAAATAAAAGGAGAGAAATTTATGAAAACCAAATTAGCAAAAAAATTTATGGCAATGTTCTTTACGCTCTTCATGATGATTTCGTTTGTACCGATTCAGGCTTTTGCGGCAGAAGGTGATACAAATATCACAGAAGTAAATATAAATGGTGTGTCAGGTGAATTGTGGTCATACAAAGATGTAACATTTGCAACAGTTGATGAAAATAGTAATTACACCATTGAAAGTCAAAAATGGACTTCAACTGTAGGCAACATTACACCGTCCGATACAAATCTTAAACCTAAAGCAAGAGAGGATTATAGCTTTATAATTACTTTGAGCGCAAAGGATGGATACGTTTTTCCTACAAAAACTGAAAGCAACGTGTTTTATGACGGTATTTTTAAAGTAAGTGGAACTCAATATGATGATGCTGTGCCAATAGTAACTTCAAACGGGAAAAATCTTACAGCCACATTGTTCCCGCTTACAACAGTTAAAGGAGCTACGGATCCTTCTGGAGGAAGCGGTACAATAGTTAATACAACTGTCCGTGATAATTATACCGATTGTCAAGTAACCGATGACATTAACCTCAAAAAAGGTTCTGATTATATTATTGACTTTACAAAAGAAGATAACCTATCCATGGCTTTGCGTTCTATGGCTGATTTAGAAAAAACTAAGTACTATAAATTTGCAAATAGCGACAACAATAGTCTTATTGAAACACAAAATGTCTCAGAAGCTTTAATAAAAATAGTTGGGAATAAATCTGAGAATAAAGCAATAATGACTTTGGTAAGTGATATTGATAAAAGTACTTCTTACACATTAAGCTTTATACGCACACAATATACCGGCTCTAAATTAACATATACAGAAACTGTTTACGACGACAAAACCGGAAAATTTGTTATTGAAGAAATAAGAGACGACTATTACACAAGATATAAATTCAATTGTAAGCTAAATTTAATCGTCGATACGCAACAGAATAATATAGTAGAACTGGTAGAGATTAATGGTGCAACTCTGAACTTCAAAGACGGTGATAAACCTGTATTTACAGGAACAATCCCCGACGATGCCAAATATATGATGGTCTATGAGGCTTGGAAAACAGACGGCGAAGGAATCAGCTCAGATGAATTGTTTAATTACAATGACCATCTTCCTATTTGGGGCGGTAAACTAATAACAACCTTCGATAAGAACAAGACCTATACCTACACATTTTACTTTAAAACAACTGCTGAAAGCGGAGAAGACAGTTGGGTTTTTGGTCCGAACACAAAGTTGAAAATAAACGGTAAAGAAGTGGAATTTGTGCGTGACAGTTCCGATAATGAACAACAATTTTCGGGTACAGCCAAACTGACCATGACACCACAAGAATCCGAAGAAACCATCGAGTATAAAGTAATCGAAGGTGCAAATAGTTCTTGGATTCAAAATACCGATGAAGAACTTACTTTTCGCATCGATGGAAATTTATCAAAATTTATAGGTATTAAAGTTGATGATGAGTGGGTTGATTCAGAAAATTACACAACTGCTTCAGGCTCTACAATTGTTGCTTTGAAAAATGAATATCTTCAATCGCTTTCTGAAGGTAAACATAAGATTACTTTCGTTTATACAGATGGTGAAGTTAGTACGAATTTTGAAACTAAAGAATCAGGAAAATCCGTAAAAGATTCTGATAATAACGAAACAGAAGAATCTCCAAAAAATTCAGATAATACCAAATCAGAAAAATTTATAAAAAATTCTGATATTACTCAAACAGAAGAATTTATAAAAAATTCAGATATTTCTAAATCAGATAATCCTAAAACAGAAGACAGCAGTAATATTTTTTTATGGACTTCTTTGTTAACAATAAGTTTTTTAGGAATGATTGGAATAACCATTTATAATAAGAAAAAAAGCATGATTTAAATTTTCATCTGATAATAACACACATAAAAATCTGATAAATTCTAAATAAATTGTCTCCAGATAATAATTTATAGTAAAGCTTAAATGGAAAAAATTTTAATATTAAAAGATCTTGCTTATAAATAAATTTAAAGTAGTATCTTATGATACTACTTTATTTTCTTCATACAATAATTTATCACTGAAATCAAGCGAATATAAATTTTTTAAAGTGTATATCAAAAAATACTATAAGACAAATCATTATTTCTAAATAAGCGGTATGCGTTTTTTGTGATCTTAGTATAATTTCTCACTAATTTATAATCTTATTATATATTGTATTTTTATTTAAATAGTGAAAATTTAAAATTACACACTTCAATAGAAGTTTCACAGCACGTTTTACATAGTTTGTATGTCGGTGTAGTAACTATTCCCATTCATATTTGTTTTCTCTAAAAACTTAGTCATAGCTTCGCAAGATTTACACAATTCAGCCGTAAAATTTATTCTTGCTTCAATAACTTTATTATCATCTTTATTCCATTTTAGTTTACTGTATTTCTTATATTCAGCATTAACTAACTCTTTTATTCCAGTTATTAAAAATAGAATTTGCCTTTGATTCCCATATCTTACATTTCTTAAATTCCAACTCCGATACCAGCGAAATATAAGCCTCTAAATTTACAAAATAGTGATTAATACTTTTATGGTCATAAATCATAGATTCGAGTTTCGAAAGACTGCCTCATCGCTAAACACATGTATATAAGATTCATTCATAATATCATTAATTTTCTTTGCATATTTCTCGTCCAACTTGAGTCTATCGTTATAAGCCGATGAATCCAAATGTCCAAATTTCTCTATACAGTTCAAACAAATGAAATTGAAAGCGTTAAGAGAGTGGATAATCTTGAAAAGATTGGTTGGGGTGCATTTGATGGTTGCACCAGTTTAAAAAGTTTTACTGCAAATAAAGTTGAAAAAATTGGTAACTACACATTTTTTGAGTGTAAAAATTTAATTACTGTTAACATGCTAACGGTTAAAAACATTGGTAAAAATGCTTTTATTGGTTGCAACAAGTTAGAAAGCATTAAAATCGACACAAAAGTATTTAAAAAATATAGATCTGCCTTTCCTGAAAATATAGTAAATAAAGCTTTTGATGATAATGATAATGAACTTTTTGAAAATATTAAAAATAAAAGAACTCAAAAAAAGGAAACATTAAATAGAGAACTAAACAAAATAATTGAAAATGAGGAAAATATACTTCAAAGCAGAAAAAATATAAAAGATGCATTAAAAAATAATAGTTGCTCGCTAGCCGACCTTTTGTATAAAGGTGGAGTTCCTAAAACTTTTGATATCATGCAATCAGATATAGGAGATTGCTACTTGCTATCTGCTTTGATTGAGTTAGCTAAATAACGCCCGAATTTTATTAAAAACGAATTAATAAAAATTCCGGATCCAACTGATGAAAATACAGTAAGTGTTAACATTTATGATTTTAAAAAAGATGAATCAGATAATTTAAAGACATCATTGGTTCCTGAAGACAAAGCTGAATCAATATCTGTTACTAAAGATGAAGTTTTGAAGTGGGGTAAGATAAGGCACAAAGCTTTATGGCCGGTTGTAATAGAAATTGCCTATGCAAAATTTAGAAAAAATCACAAAATAGTAGACTTAACTACTATAAACGTAGAAAAAATCAAAAATTATATTCAAGAAGAAATTAAGCATAAAAGTAAATATAAAGGTCTGCCTGAAATAAAAATTAAAGAAATTATAGAAGAAAAATTTAAAACTAAAGAATTGAAAGAGATATTAGATGGTGGACTTGAAGAATTTACGTTAGTTAATTTAACAGGAGAGTTTATCCAAATGTTTAATAACTTATGTGATAGACTTAATAGATTAAATGAAGATATTGATTTAAAAAAATTTCCTACGTCACTAGAAGGTAAGGCAAATTATACCCATGAAGTTAATGAAACTTTTAAAAAAATAGTCACACATTTAAAAAATAAAAAAGCAGTGACAGCAAGTATATTGCCTTTTTCAAAATATGATAAAAAATTTAACAAAAACAGATCGCAAAAAAATTTGAATATATCGAAGTATTTCGCACTTAACTTTAAAAGCATTCTTAAAGAAAATGCTTCAGATTATGCTATAGATAAAAGTATAGAGAATTTTTTCGAGCAAGTGCCTTTTATGGAAGATAAACTTATAAAATGGTGTGACAAAAAAGGTACAGAACAGAATTTTGAAATTTTAAAAAACAAAAAATCAAAAGAAGAAATTAAAGAAGCTTTAAAAACTATTTTTAAAAGAACTTCAAGTGTTGAGGAAAGAGAGAATTTATTCAAAGAAATCTCTTCAAAGGTGATCGATTTTGAAAAATTTGGAAAAATTGAAGGCATGTTTACAGGTCATGCTTACGCAGTTGTGGATGCGTTCGAAGATTTAGCAGGTTATAAATACATAGTAATTAAAAATCCGCATGGAAACTTAACTAGAATTAATTACACTAAAAGCAAAAAACTAAAAGAATTGATTAAAAATGGTAATTTAAAAGACAAAATAGGAATCAAAAAGGACGGAATCGGAACAAAAATAATTGATTTTGAAGGTAAAACAGTAGATTCAGGATCAGGAGACATTAGTGAATGTGTAATGGAACTTAACGATTTTTGTAAAAAAATTTACGAAATAGTTTACTAATAAAATTAGTTATAATAAGCTGCATGGGAGGAAAATTTCCCGTTTTACAGCCCGGAGAAAATATTATTACTTGGACAGGTAATCTTACAAGGCTAAAAATACAGCCTGAAAGCCGGTGGTTATGATGATAAACGTGCATCCATCTGAAGAAAAGTCATTTTTAGATAATGGAATAAAAATATTAAAACCTCTGAAAGCCTTAATTTATAAACAAGACAACGCAGATTATTATCTTGATTTGAAACACAGTATTAATAATTTAGAGTATTATCAAAGCGGAAACATACTGAAAGTACCGACATCTTGGGGAAAGCAATGCTTTAGAATCAGAAACGTTTGTATTGAAAACAACAAAATAGAGATTAGAGCCTATCATTTATTTTATGATTCTGAAAATTACATAATCTCAGATTCTTATGTGGTTGAGAGAAATTGTAACGATGCTCTTGATAACCTAAATACAGCAACTGATAATATTTCTCCGTTTAAAACTATTTCATATGTTCCGAGTATACACAATTATCGCTGTGTAAGGAAGTCTTTAGGAGAAGCTGTTGAAGATGTGCTAAAGCGTTGGGGTGGTCATTTAATTAGAGACAATTGGAATGTAGAAATCCGGCAAAATATCGGAGAGGATCGTGGCGTTAACTTGGCATATGGAAAAAATATAGTAAATATCAAGGCTGACGAAGATTGGAGTAATGTCTGTACAAAAATCATGCCTGTCGGTAAAGACGGCTTACTTCTTCCGGAACTTTGGTTGACATATTGCGAGAATCTATACGATATTCCATACACAAAGGTCGTAAGTTTCGACCAAAGCGAGGTAAATCCTGAAGCCTATGAAGACGACGAACAAAAGGTAGATGAAATTAAATACAAAGAGGCGCTTATAAACAATCTAAGAGTCAAAGCAAATAATTATCTAAATGAAAATTGCGTACCTAAAGTGAGTTACACACTAAATGCGTATTTAAAAAATGTGTCTGATATAGGCGATAAAATTTATGTTAAGCATCCGAAGTGCAAATTAGAGCTTGTGACAAACGTTGTGGCTTTAGAATTTGACGTAATATCTCAAAGAATTACAAAAGTAGAATTTGGTAATTTTAAATCAGAGAACCTTGGAAATTTAGTGGAGTCATTTGATAAAAAAATCACAGAAAAAGTTGATAAAAAAGTTGATGATAGTACAGCAAACCTACGTCGAGAACTTACTGAGGCTACAGATGTTATAAGAGATAAGCTTGGAAGTAGCTATGTTGTTTATGAAGGTGATAAAATTTTAGTTTTAGATCAGCTGCCAAAGGAAGAAGCACGAAACGTCATCATGATAAACAGCGGAGGAATCGGGTTTTCTAAAGACGGGATAAACGGCACATTTAATAGTGCATGGACAATTGACGGAACGCTCGATATGCAGAAAATAAACGTAATAAATCTTGTGTGCGACCTCATAAAAGGTGGCACACTTCGTTTAGGTAACAACATGAACAGTTCAGGGCTTATGGAGCTTTACGATGCTTCAAATACACTCATATGCCAAATCGATAAAGACGGAATAACGATGTTCTGTAGTGACGGAAGAACCGTCAAAATAAATGAAGAAGATGGATTTGTCGGCTATGCTGCTGATGGGACAAAAATTTACTGGGTAAGCGAAAATGAATTTAATATGAAAAAATCTGTCGTTGAAGATGAAATAACAATCGCAAGTGGTCTTAGATTTATTCCGATAAATACTGATACAAATCATGGAATCGGCATTGTGGCTATGACTTAGGAGGAATTATTTTGCCAACATCACAAAATTTTGATACGTCAAATAAATATATAAAATACAGAATTGAAGTTACAGTAAATAGTCAAAGTATAGAAAATAATACTTCGAATATTACGGTCAAAGTATGGTTTTTCAGAACAAATCAGGGATACACCACATTCGGAAGCGGGACTTGTTACTGTGGAATTAACGGAACAAGTTACTCTCAAGCGATAACTTCGAGTTAAAAAATAACGAGTTCATCTATAGCTTTATTTACAAAAACTGTAAATATCCAACATGGTAACGATGGAAGTAAATCTATATGGGTGAGTGCATACATTAGCCACAATGCACCTTTAACTTCAAGCGATTAGGGTTTTAGTGCCGGACTGCCTAGAATTCCAAGAGCATCTACATTTACGGGTGCAGATGATTTTACAGACGAACAAAATCCAAAGATTTATTTTAATAATCCGGCAGGATTCAGATTGCAACTTAAAATGGAGGCAGGCGGCGATGATTATTTGATTGTAAGGGACAATTTGGTAAATCCAAGTAGTCCCTATACTTTTGAACTTACTGCAGATGAGAGAAATAAGCTTCGAGCGAAGACGCCAAACTCTAATAGATTAACAGTAAGATTTACAGTTGCAACGTATATGCCGGGAGCAAGCAATCCGGGGAATCACAGTTATGGCGATAAAACTATGAGCATAGTTAATGCAAATCCGATGTTTACGTCATTGCAGTTGAGCTATGAAGATATAAAATCAAACGTTTTGTAAATTACCAAAAACAATCAGTTAATTGTCAGAAACCAGTCAAGTCTTCGAGTTCCATTTATAGCGGCTTCGGCGAGAAAATTCGTATCAATATCAAAACATCAGGTCATTTTTAATGGAGGATTGCAAGACAAGATTTTTGTCGGATCGTATGACCTAGTGTCTATTGTTTCTTCATCTCAATTTCATTCATTTTTATAACTCAAATCTATAAATTTCTAGGTAATATAGGAAATATACTGTAACCCTATGTACAGATAACAATATTTAAAAAATAAGAACGGTGAATTATAGAATTTAATTCTATAATTCACCGTTTAACATAAGTAAAACTTAATGAGGATCAGGATGTCTTAAATGCCATAATCCGTCTTCGCCATGCCAGTAAATTTCTTTAGACGACTGACCTTTGAGCTTTGACATTTCCAGCGCTTCGTTTCTAGTTGCATAGCGACCCAAAACTTCTCCATTGCCATCATCGACTACTTCCCAGCGTTTGGTTTCTACTCCTGCACATCCTGGTGCAACATGAAATACGTATCCACCAGTGACTTTTTCCAATTCTTCAGATTCAATTAATTTTTGAATTTCATTTTCCATTACTATACCTCCCTTCTTCATTAGGATAATGTATAGTATATATATATATATATATATGATTTCAAGTTATTTTTTTGTTAAATATAGTTAAGATATGAATAATTTGGCGTTTTTTGATTAAAAAGATATCTGATTCTGCATGGAACTTAGAAATCAGGGCTTCCGATAAATTCGGTACATCATTTCAAAGTTTAATTATCCCAAAAGGTATGCCAATTTTGTTTTTTCATACGAAAAAATTATCAGTAGGAATTAATTGTTTTCCTCAAAAAAACGAGTCGTTTGAAATATCAGGCAAAACGATATTTGATATGGTGTATCCGATTGGAGCAATTTATTTGTCGGTGAATAACACAAATCCTAAAGATTTATTTGGTGGAACATGGGAACAAATACAAATCTTTCTTTATCTATTTTTATGTGGAAAAGAACAGGATAAATTTGCTTATTAAAAATCAAGAAATTACATATTTTATTTAATTATTGAAAGGAGTTTTAAAAATGAGTAAAAAAATATATTTAAGTCCAAGTTGTCAAAAAAACAACATTTATGAAAGTGGTGACACGAATGAAATGGTGCAGTGCAATAAAATCGCAGAGGTAGCAAAAACAGCCCTTGAAAGATGTGGATTTGAGGTCAAAAAAGCACCACAAGGGCAGTCTATGCAGCAGAGCATTAAGGAAAGTAACACATGGAGTCCTGATTTACATATCCCGATCCACACAAATGCTTTTAATGGCAAAACTCTCGGCGGAACGCTTGTGATGATTTATTCGATGGAAGATAAAAACAAACGGGCAGGTCAAGCACTTTTAGACGCAGTCGCACCTGTATCTCCGGGGTCTGACTATACGCTGAGAGCGAATCCCTCACTTGCCGAGCTTAATTCCACGAAGGCAGTCGCTGTGTATATAGAGGTTGAGTTCCACGATAACGAAACCGGTGCGAAGTGGATCATAGAAAACACGAAAACCATCGGAGAGGCTATCTGCAAGGGAGTCTGTAATTATTTTGGAGTCTCTTACAAATCTGATTTGGTCTCACCTTCAGGGAAACTCTACAGAGTACAAGTAGGAGCATTTAAGGAGAAATCGAACGCCAAAAACTGTCTGCAAAAGGCAAAGAACGCAGGTTTTACAGATGCATTCATAGTGGAGGTATAGAAATGAATGAAGATGTTTCAAAAATGGCAATAACTGCGGTGCTAGTCGAAGGAATTATCACTTATATCAATGAATTTTTTATATCGGGCATTGCTTCTTGGCAAATGATTTTGAGTTTAGTTTTAGGAATAGTCATCGCTGTGGCATATAAGTTTGATTTGCCGAAGTATTTAAATATGGAGTCGCAAATCCCCTACGTTGGCTGTATTTTAACAGGAATACTCATCTCACGAGGGTCGAACTACGTTTATGATACGCTCAAAACCTTAAATTTAATCCATTAACTTTTAGGAGGATTTTTATGACGGACGCTCAAAAACAGGAAATTTTAAACTTAAAAAGTAAGGGCAACAGCTATCGAAAGATAGCTGTTTTGCTGTCGCTTCCAGAAAACACAGTAAAATCATTTTTAAGAAGAGGACACAAGCAAAGTGACAAAACAGGAGTTTGCAAAAACTGTAATAAAAAGATGGAGATTATTCCAAAACATCGAGCAAAGATATTTTGCTGTGATAATTGCAGGATAATCTACTGGCGAAAAATGAAAAAAAGGAGTGGTGTTAATGAAGATGTCTCAAGGGCGATTTGAGAGCGAAAAAAATTATGCTGCAACAATGTATATTGCTGAAAAATTGTTCTCTCAGAAGCTGATAACTAAAAAACAATATGAGAAATTTTGTCAGCTTGCAGCTAAAAAATATAATCCTATTTTTAGTTAATATGTCTCTATAAATGGCTTGATTATTGGGTTTGCAAGAGGTAATATACGATGACGGAAGGAGGATTTTATGGGAAGGATCGTAAGTTTAATAGACAGAGCTGTTTTGCCGTTGCCGAAGCTAAAAAAAGTAGCAGCCTACGCAAGAGTCTCGTGCGGTAAAGACGAGATGATTCACTCATTATCTGCACAAGTCAGCTACTACAGCCAAATGATACAGAACCATCCGGGCTGGGAGTATATCGGAGTTTACTCGGATAAGGCTTACACAGGAACCAAGAGTGCGAGACCTAATTTTGAAAGACTCTTAAACGACTGCAGAGCGGGAAAAATTGACATGGTCATAACAAAGTCCATATCGAGATTTGCAAGAAATACACTGGACACTCTGACGATAACAAGGGAGCTTAAAAATTTAGGAGTAGACGTTTATTTTGAACGTGAAAGAATACACAGTATAAGCCCTGACGGAGAGCTAATGCTAACTATACTTGCCTCGTTTGCACAGGAAGAAAGCCTGTCTGTAAGTGAAAACTGCAAGTGGCAAATTAGAAATAAGTTTAAAAACGGAGAGCTTGCGAATTTAAGATTTCTTTTTGGATACAAAATATCAAAAGGTGAAATAAAAATTGACGAGGAAAACGCCGCCATCGTTAAGTGGATCTTTGACCAGTATACGAGTGGAACTGGATGCACTAAGATTGCAGAAATGCTGAGAGAGTTTGGTGTTCCGACTATTCGTGGTGGCAAATGGACTGCAGATAGAGTGAGAAACATAATCCTTAATGAAAAATATAAGGGTGATGCACTTTTACAAAAAAAGTTTGTTTCTGACCATCTTACAAAAGCTCTCAAGAAAAACAAAGGCGAACTACCGATGTATTATGCTGAAGGTACGCATGAACCTATAGTTGAAAAAGATGCGTTTGATAAAGCGACAGAGATACTTGAGAAAAACCGTAAAAAAGCTAGAACCAGTAGGAAAACACCTAAAAGATACATTTTTACAGGGAAAATTAAGTGTATGAATTGTGGCAAGAATTATAAGCGTAAAATTTACAACAAAAAGATTTATTGGATGTGCCAAACTTATGCCGAGGAAGGCAGAAATGTGTGTAGTTCAAAACAAATACCAGAAGAAATATTAATGTCTAAGATTTGTGAAGTTTTAGGCATTAATGATTTTAACGAGGATTTATTTAAGGAAAAAATCAAACATATTATTGTGCCGGAAAGCGGACTCTTGACTTTTGTGTTTCATGATGGAAATGAGGTCACTTTAAAGTGGCAGAATAAGTCTCGAAGTGAGAGTTGGAGCGAAGAAAAAAGGCAAGCGGCACGAGAACGTGCCATTAATTTTTTAAAGGAAGGAAAGTAACATTGAACACAGCAAAAAACGTAACAGTTATCCCTGCAACACTCGATTATTACTCGGCTGTTCCAAAGTCTGAGGCAAAAAGGAAAAGAGTCGCAGTATATGCGAGAGTATCGACAGACAAGGCAGAACAAATCACAAGTTATGAAATGCAAGTAAGGTACTATACAAACTATATTTATTCAAATGCGAGTTGGGATTTTGTAAAGGTCTACACGGACGAAGGCATCTCGGCAGTAAATACCAAGCACAGAGACGGCTTTAAGGAAATGATCGAAGACGCAATGAACGGAAAAATTGATTTAATAATTACAAAATCGGTATCAAGGTTCGCGAGAAACACAGTAGATACGCTGACAACAGTCAGGAATCTAAAGGAAAAGGGGATAGAAGTTTACTTCGAAAAGGAAAATATATATTCGCTTGATTCCAAGGGTGAGCTTTTACTCACGATCATGAGTTCACTGGCACAGGAAGAATCAAGGTCAATAAGCGAAAACGTCACATGGGGATACAGAAAACGATTCGCAGAAGGCAGAGTTTTAATACCTTATGGCAATTTTATGGGATACAAAAAAGGCGAAGATGGTCTGCCTAAGATTGTACCAGAAGAAGCGAAAACTATAAAACTTATATACAAACTTTTCCTTGACGGCAAAACTTCGTGTGGAATAGGTAAGATCCTAAAGGAGCGAGGAATCTTAAGTCCAATGGGCAAGAAGAACTGGAGCGATACGACTATAATGAGTATACTAACGAACGAAAAATATAAAGGCGAAGCAGTCCTTCAGAAGACGTTTGTTGTGGATTATCTGACAAAAAAGACAAAGCAAAATGAGGGCGAAGTCCCGATGTATCATGTAAAAAACAGCCATGAGGCTATAATAGACCCGGAAGTATTTGATTTAGTTCAAGCTGAGATCGAGAAAAGAAAAAGGCTAAAAGGCTCGCATAGCGGAAACAGCGTGTTTTCAAGCAAGATTGTCTGCGGTCAGTGCGGCGAGTTCTACGGACCGAGGACATTTCATTCAAACAGCAAATACAGAAGAATTGTATGGCAATGCAAAACGAGCCTTAAAAAAGGTACGAAATGCGAGGTACCGCTTCTTTATAAAGAGAACATCGAAAAGATATTTATTGACAGCTTTAATAAACTACTTAAAAACAAAGATGAGATAATCGAAAACTCCGGAGAATTTATAAAAGAAATCGATGACACAGAGCTCCTTGAAACAGAAAAAGCCAGACTCTGTGGAGAGAGTCGGCTTCTCTATAATAAGATTCAAAATTACATAGACAAAAATGCCACTGAAACTTTGGACCAAAATAATTACAGAAAACATTATAACACATTATCGAGTGAATATGAAGAATTAAAACAAAAAATCGAGAAAACTGACACTAAACTTAAAAATAAAAGAGCGAGGATTTTATCTATCGAGAATTTTTTAAATGAGATGTTGGCAAAAGAAAATTTGATTGATACTTTTGATGAAAAACTCTTCACAAGAGTGGTAGACAAAATTGTTGTGAAGTCTTATACCAAGGCAGCTATTGTATTTAAAAATGGACAAGAATTATCTTTAAATTTAGAGGAGTATAAATAGAACTAATAATTTTAATTTAAGCCTATCTTTTAAGCAAAATTGCTTTGAGATAGGCTTATTTTTATTGAGTAATATTCAAGTTTTATATTATTTCATATAATACCGAGGATTTTCAACAGCTTAATGCAATCAATATATCCTTGTTTATAAAGATGGCGTTGCTCTATTGCTGCTATATTAAATACATCTTCCTCATGATTTTCCATCAATTTTTTATCATCTGATGGCAGTTTATTTAAAATTTCTCCGATTTTTTTCACATTATTTCTTTCATTTTCTCTGCAACTTCCGTATTCTGCATCTTCTGCTTTGAGATTAGAAAGCGTATCCTCAATCATGCAGCTCATAAACTCCTGAAATTCAGCTTTTAAGTTATCCATTTAATTTTTCCTCCAGCATAAATTGGTATAACTGTTTTGAACTTTCCGGATCTCGGTAGCAGAGCATTTGAACTACTCGAATTACGATTTGCTGTACTGCTGCCATCATAATCGGTCCAAAAACAAATGCTTCACACATGGTCTCATTTAAAATCTCCATACGCTTCTCGCCAATTAGATAAGATATTTTTTCGTACATCTTATTAGAAACAATATAATCAATTTGAGATAATGTGTTTTTCCTAGAAATAAATTTTGTTTTGTCAGTGAAAATGTTTAAGTGTTCTATTAAAATGTTGGCTGCATAAAATTCGCACCGAGTATGTTTGTGCTCGAAGTTAACGGGATGTGTGTCAACATATTCTTTTACCAAATCAAAAAATTCACTTTTTTCTTTAGCAGTATCAAGCTCGAATATCGTGTATCAATCTCCAATAATGTTCCAGCACATGTCGTCTGCGATTGTAGCCACATTATTCAAATTCAAATTTGACAAAACTTCAAAAACCTTTGATAAATACTCATCTAAGTAATACCCGTTTTTACCAAGGTCAGCCCGTAATTTCCCAGCTAGTTTCCAAAAATCGCTTACATATTTTGTGATGTGTTCTGGGCTCGGCCCGATAAATAATACTTCCATGTTTTTAAAGATGTTCATTTTTAGTCTCCTTTTTAATAATTATTTCGAATATATACCTACAATCGTTGGTATGTAAATTATTTTAAAGTGTCATAATTGTTTTGTCAATAACAATTGTAGGTGATTTGAAATGAAAAACACTTTAGCAAATCGTTTAAAAGAATGTAGAAAAAATGCAAAACTAACGCAAAGAGAAATTGCTATTTATGCAGATATTACTGAAAAAACATATCAGAATTATGAACTTATGTCACGCGAACCTAAGTTAGAAATTTTAATAAGAATAGCAGATGCATATAACGTTTCGTTAGACTATCTCACGGGTAGAACAGATAATAAAATAATTAATAAATGAATCTATTTTTTATATAAAATAAAAACGGATTATATCACAGTTTTAAGGCTGTTTTATAGTCCGTTTTATTTGTATTGAGATTAAATTTCCTCAATTTTAACATGATGCTGTTTTTGTTTACTATCATAAGAAATTCCAACAGCAAGCTTTTGCCCTGTATAATCTTTCAAAGCTAAAGCATAGCGCTTTTCCTTAATTTGCTTTAAAGCCTCATCGGGAGTGGAGTCCTTTTTCAGTTCAATGATAAATGCAGGCTTGTTCTTATCGTTCGGGTAAAAAATAAAGTCTGCAAATCCGATTCCTGCTGGCATTTCACGAACGATTTTATACTTGCTCCTTGCACTCAAATACACTAGCGTGATTATACAAGCGAGGGAGTTTTCGTCGTTGTACTTTATAACTGGAATATTGATGTCGTGTGCCTCTTGAATTAGCTTTTCCATCGTTTTTATGTCTTTGCGAAGTGTAGCCTTTAGCATTTCGTTTGATTTCATAACAATTTCGGCAACCGCACCCATTGATTTATCTTCTAATGCTTCATCGAATTTTATACGAAGTTCCTTGTTTGGAATGACGAGCGTTTCATCGTGATAACTTAAAAATCCATAAATTGTCATAGCAGAGAGTATTTGATTTCTTGTGTTTAGCTCTTTTTGCTCTGCACTATAGCCTTTTAAGTTTATTTCTAAAGGAACACCGGACACCATCTGCACAACATCATTCTTTATGTCATTCACATTACTATTTATATAGTATAAAATTTCGTCCATAGGACCTGTATTAGTCCAATAGCTTTGGCAAACCCCTTGATTCAAAGCTAAAGCAACCGAACGTGGATTGTAAATTTGCCAATTATTGCACGTATAGTACCCATTATACCACTCTTTTAGATTATCCATGGAAACCCTACTCTGTTTTTTACATAATGCTTCTACTTCATCGTTTGTAAAACCAAAATATTGATCAAACTTATAATCATTTGTTATGTTGAACTCTAAAAACATATTAAGTGCCGATCCCTGTGAATATTTTGCAATAGGTAAAACGCCTGTCATATATGCAAGCTCTACATATGGCTGGTCTTTTAGTAAGTTTCTTAAAAATTCCAAAAAATTTTTTCGATCATCTTCTGAAAACAAGTTGTTATTAAATATATAATCCCATTCATCAATTATGAATATAAAACTTTCTCCAGTTCTATTGTATATTGAAGTAAAGGCATCAGATATGAGCATATTTTCATTAATTTCAAAATCTGGATAAACCTCTGATAAATCTTTATATAAAAAGGAAATATATCGATTTATAAAATCTCTATAAGTACAATCTAGACTTGGAAGCTGATTAAACGTCATGTAAATCACATTATGTTTATTTAAATGCTCTAAATATGACTCGCTTTTACTAATTTCAAGTTTATCGAAGAGTGCTTTAAAGTCAGCATTTTTTGAATAATAGCAAGCAAGCATCATTGCATTTATTGTTTTGCCAAACCTGCGTGGTCTTGTTATGCAAATAAACCTGTCTTTGATTCCAATTAAATTACTTATATCTTCTATCATCTTTGTTTTATCAACGAAAAACTTATCTTTCGATACCAATTCAAATTCATTATTTTTAAAGTTTCCGTTTAAAAAATATGGCATAAATATGTCACCGCCTTAGATTTTAATTCCTGTTATTCATTATACCATAACATTGAAAATTTATGAAGTCCACCGGAGGTATCAGGGGAAAGACAAAGAAAATCAAAAATCCGGCAACTTTAGACTTGTTTTTAAATTCATTTTTCGTAAGAGATTCTGTCGAATTTATAAATCGTTACAAATTTGCACCCCAGCTTAAAATTTTTCACCCCACTTTATGAAAAATGCACCCCAAGCAAAAAATTGTAACGATTACTCTAAAAATCAAAAAGTAATCGTTACATAAAATTTACATTGTATCTAGATCGCCCTTTCGGGATGGCAAAGGCTATAACTTTTGATACAATCACACGCTTTTTTGCTTCCGTGTGAAAGTTTGGAAACCCTTCTTTAAGCGTGTGATTTTATGAAACCACCTTGAACTTTTTTGCTTTAATTTTCATTATACTCTATATTTCACAAAATTGCAGCTTGTTTTTATAAGCAATAAATAAAAAAATGAGTATATCACAGTCTTTGTTTCTGCAATATACTCCTTTATATTATATGATATTAACTTATTCTACAGTCCTTTTATGCTTCTAAGCTGTTCTCTTCCACATATAACATGTGATATACGGCAGAAGTGTCGCTGTACTGTTCGTCCAACCGGTTAACCCTGTGTTGTGTGCCCTTTGCGCTTTTGGTGTTGCATTGGTTCCTACAACTGTATAAATTGTCCCGGTTTTTACTCCAATGTTTGTAGCAGAATACGCAATTGTATTTGCTGCTTGCTCATCAGAACCAATCATCGCTGCTCCTGTTCCGTCTAGTAGATGTTCGTGACTTTTGTTTCCGCCTGTTCTTTCTACGGTATTAAAATCACCATCACCTGTATTTATACCAATCGGCACTCGTCCAATCCCCCAACTTACCCAAGTTCCACCAAATAAATTTTGTGGATTTGTACTATTTACACTTAAATAAATTGACCCGACAGGATAAAGTATATTACCTAGATTTGATGCAGAAAGTTTAAAATCTATCTCTGCTTTGCTGTATACATCGAGGTTACTCCTTGCATATTCAGGTGTATCCGAGCCGGTTCCTCCTCTCGAAATAGGAAAAACCCCGGAGGTTATATTATCTGCTGAGTGAGTATGGTTTGAAAACGAAGTCGGCAAAGCACCTATATCTTCAGGCGTTAAAACTATATCACTTGTTAACGGTTTAGCGTTTACTGTACGTGTAGTCGGTACAGCGTTATCTAATTTTTCTTTATCTTCTGCTGTGAAGTCATTTGTTGACAGCCCTTTGCCTTCTACTTTATCCACTTTATTATTTAACTCATCGGTTACAGCCTTTTGGCTCATTACATCAGTTGTAGAAGTACCGGTTTCTTGTACTACCAATATATCATTTTCTAAAGTTCTTGAAATTATTGCTTCTCCCATAATTTATTACCTCTTTCTTAAATATAATTTTAAGCACTAGAGCGAAAGTCTAGTGCTTATTAATGTTTTTTGTTTACAGATTTCAATATGATATTGCAAAAATATAATCACAAATCAATATATCTTACAATTTTTCATATTTATAATTTTTTATTTTTGATTTCTTACCAACATAATAAAGTATATTACCCCACAAATTAGTCCAATTACAATATGGAAAATAATAAATAATGATGTTCCTAGTTCTGTTCCTAATCCGGTTCCCCAATACTTAAAATTGGTATTAAAATGATAAAAAAAAGCTTGAATAATATAGCAAACTATAGCAGTTAATAATGCCCCAAAATAACCAACCAATTTATTCATATTAGAATTTAAATAAATAAAATATATTATAACGTTGAGAATTACAAACAGCAGGTGGAATAATTGACCCATCATTGTATGTTCTAATTTTAATGAACTATAATAAGATATAGATGACATTATAGCCGTTAAAATTATCATTATCAAACTTGATATAATACATATTTTTGTATTAAACATGGATACCCTCCAATTTTCTTCTTTTTCTAATAGCTTCATTATCGTGAAAAGTTGTAAATGCCCCAAATGCTAAATTAGGCCTATTTCTCCTCTTTACACGGGCAAGTTCCTCTTTATACTGCACATCATATTCACCAAAGTTACCTTGTAAAAGAATATCTATACTTGTATCTTTACAATTATAAGTTAATGCACTATAATTCGCCTTTCCTATAATTTCATTCACTATGTAATCGTAGCTTTTTGAAAAATCACCCTTTATATAACGACTATCAGTGTAAGTCCCTTCATAAACACCTAATTTATTTATTCCATCATGGTTCTTAGGTAAATTGCCAAAATTAATTTTCTTTAATTCTGCCCTTGTTCCACCTGCTCCAAATAGGCTCGGAATTGCATTTTGTGCTCCAAAATAAAAATGATACCATTGTCCGTCTTTTTCTATAGCCACTCCCATATGTCCTGCTACGGTAGCACCCAAATTAACTGCATTCCCATCTATCAATAGAATAGCATCTTCACCCCAATAATCTGCAAAATTAATAGGACTATTTTCGCAATACGAAAAGAGATTGAGCCCACCTTGGAGGTTGCTATCCGCACTAACGAAGCGACCTGTTTCAGGGTCATAGTATCTAGCATTGAGATAGTAAAGCCCAGTTTCGCTGTCATAGTAGTAGCCTCTGTACCTAATTGGATTAATAAAACCGATATGCTCTGGATTTTCCGTTACAGCATTGCCTTCTGTGTCTGTGATGGCAACTAGTTTTCCCCAAGAATCATACGTGTACTTTGCTTTGATGTTTCCGGCAGCATCTGTTATGCCAATGATGTCGCCTTGAACATTTTTAAGGTAAAAATAAGGTGTACCGTTAAACGTAAAGCCATACGTATCGCCGTTTCTGTCGGTTAAGAAGGAATGTGCTTTTTAATCCAAACTTTAATTATGGACTTTCATATACATTAGTAATTATCCATCTAAAATTTTTTAACTCTAATTTTATCTTTACAGGAATATTATATCCTTTTACAAACGCACTAGAATAACGGTACCAATAAAAAGATCTGGCATTATTTAGCCATACAATTGTTATTGGGAATGAATGCCAATTTTCTTCATATATATCATTATACTCCCTGTGTTCATCGTTTCTATAGCACATTGCACTAAAAAGATTATCTGAAATGTTATCACTAAATGTATTAATCTCGCCATAAGACTTAAAGCTTTCGTCTAATATCTTATTTACCTTAAAGCTAACACATAAACACAACATGATATAATAAGTCAATATTAAGCTAATTGAAATTAAAGTTATCTTAGTACTTTTTTTCATTCAAATTCTCCTGATTCAATAGTAATATTAATTATCATTACTAGCTATTAAATTTTACATTAGTAATTACCCATCTAAAGTTTTTTAATTCTAAATGAACAGCAATTGGTCGTGGATCTGTTTTACTACTATTAAACGTACTTGAATATTCATACCAATACCAAGATGTTGCCGTATTTAACCATAAAATTGTTATTGGGAATGAACGCCAATTTTTTTCACACTTTGCATTGTCCTCTTTACGTACATCATTTCTATAACACATTGCACTAAAAAGATTATCTGAAATATCATCACTAAATATATTAACCTCTCCATAAGATTTAAAGCTTTCATCCAATATTTTGTTCACCTTAAAACTAATACATAAACACAATACGATATAACAAATCAATACTAAGCTAACAGAAATTAAAGTTATCTTAACACTTTTCTTCATTTAAACTCTCCTATTTAATTCTTAAAATATAAACTTTGCTTTGGAATTAGATTTAAAAAACTCTGATAAAGCTCTATCATCTCGTAGTTTTGTATGAGCATTGTAACAAATAATACCACTTTCTGAACTAACCTTAATAACGCCATACTTAAACAGTAGCGTTTTACTCAACAGCAATATTAATTATTTCTTAGCCAATATATTTCATATCAGTAACTACCCATCTAAAGTTTTTTAATTTTAAATTCAGAGTCATTGGTAGTAAGTCTGTTTTACTTTTACAAAATGCACTGGAATAGTCGTACCAATACCAAGATTTGGCATTATTTAACCATACGATTGTTATTGGAAATGAGTGCCAATTTTCTTCATATATGTCATTGTACTCTCTATGCTCACGGTTTCTATAACACATTGACCTAAAAAGGCTATCTGAAATATCATCCTGAAATGTATTAGCCTCACCGTAAAATTCAAAGCTTGCATTTAATATCTTGTTTACTTTAAAACTAATACATAAGCACAATATGATATAAGAAATAAATATCAAACCAATTGAAATTAATGCTGTTTTAATGGTTTCTCTCATTTAAACTCTCCTATTTAATTCTTAAAATATAGACTTTACCGTTTGAATTGCTACTAAAAAAATTCTCTAAAGGTTCATCATCACGTGGAATTGTATGGGCATTATAATAAATCATGCCATCACGCAAACTGGTGATAATTGCAGCATGATGAGGGTATGGTTTATCCCACTGCATATACATTATATCTCCTATTCTTACCCGACCTTTTTCCCCACTTGCTACTGGCGCTATCTCATTAACAGAGTTTATAACTATCTCATCATATGTCAGTCCAGAATTTTTAAAATATTTATACTGTTCATACGCACATGACCAAGCTTTTGAATAGATCCAATTTTTATATGGTCTAATGATTCTTTGAATATTTAAGCCAGAATTTGGGGAATAAAAACAATACCAATCACTATTCTGTTTAAAGCCACCGGCACTTAAGCATTGTGAAACAAAATTTGCACAATCGCCGTTATTTCCAAAATTAGGATATTTAGGATTAGGTTTTTCCCACCAAGTTATAGCATATAAATGTGCTGCCTTTCTATCATACATACCATACGGGTCATATCCATTAACAGGATCATTTCCACAATACGAGAATAAATTCAAATTATCCTCAAAAATAAAACTTTCATCGTCCGCACTAATAAAGCGACCGGTTTCAGGGTCATAGTATCTAGCATTGAGATAGTAAAGTCCGGTTTCGGAATCGTAATAGTAACCGCGATACCTTAATGGATTTATATATCCAATATGCTCCGGATTTTCTGTTACATCAGTGCCTTCCGAATCTGTAATTGAAATTAGTTTTCCCCAAGAATCATACGTGTACTTTGCTTTGATATTTCCGGCAGTATCTGCTATGCCAATGATGTCGCCTTGAACATTTTTAAGGTAAAAATAAGGTGTACTGTTAAACGTAAAGCCATACGTATCGCCGTTTCCGTCGGTTAAGAATGCAAGCACTTTGTCTCCGGTTTTTTGAGCAAGAATCGTTATACCGTCGGTAATAAACTCAGTTGTCTCACCGTTTACAGTCTTTTTGCGGCGAATCCCATCAAAGCCATACTCAAACGAAATATTAAGCCCTGATTTTGTGATTTCTTTAAGTCGGCGTCCCGACGTCCACTCAATAGAAAGTCCATCTCTGTAGGTCAGCGGGTTGCCGATTGCGTCATAGGTAAAGGTTTCGCCATTAAAGCTCGTGAGCTTATCTTTCCAGTTTTCGTCTGCATAACCGTAAGTTATTTCATTTAGGACTTCTCCTAAAGCTTCAGTACTATAGGCATACTCTTTTTTGCTTAAAATATTGCCGCCAAAATCGTATTCGTATGTAATCGTTTTTCCGATTAAAGCGTTGTTTTCACGAATAAGCTGGTTTTGCTCATCGTAAATATAGCTAATCTTTTCTATGCTGTTTTCAAATGTTTTAGTTATATTGTAATTTGCATCATACTCATAGCTATAACTAATCCCCAAACCTTCCCATGAATCAGTGCTCGTCGACTTCTCACAAGTTACGCTCTTAATTAACGTGCTCGTTTTATTCGAGTTTAGAACATCAACATAAGCAAATTTATGTCGTATTCCTCCTTGGCTTAGGTCTGTTTGAACGCTTTGTATGCTTTCAAGCCTACCAAGATTATCATACCATAAATCGCGGTTTATTTCAACTACGTTAATATTAGTTTGTGAATTCGTTAAAAGCCCTTGCTGCTTGAAATCGTCTGTTGTATTGAATGATACCGCCTCAGAATTTAGCGATCTTTCATTTAAAATATTGCTCTCATCGTACTTATAAGCTATTTCTGTGCCGTTATTAAATGCCTTTTTTGTTAGCCTGTCGGCAGTGTCATATTCAAAATTTACAGTCTCTGAGTGGTATTTGTCATTAATCTCAAAAAGCAAGTTGTTACTGTTGTATAAATATGTGTAATCATCCGTAGTTTCTTGTGACTTATTATAAGTTTTCCCTATAAGCCTTTCGTATTTGTCATAATTGTATAACACCGAATCTCCATTGCCATACGTCGACTTTTTAAGCAATCCATTATGGTTATCGTAGGTATTTTCTGATAATGTCTGATTGCCAACACAAATTTTATTTATATTCCCAAAGTTATCATAGCTAAAGTTATAAACTACATTACTTTGTTCATCATTGTTATGATACACCGAAGACACAACGCCGTTTTTATACTTAATTCCGGATTCATAGGCATTATTCTTGGTTTTTATTAGCCTTCCAGCTCTATCATATTTATAATTTACGGTGTTTCCCGCGGCGTCAGTTAAGCTCTCAAGATTTCCATTTCTTTCATTACACGAATACTGAATGGTGTTTCCAAAAACGTCTGTTGTGGATTTTGGATAATTTCCATCAGGAGTATAAGAGAAATTTTGCTCTATAGTCTTTCCACTTTCATTATTAGAACTTGCCGTAGCCTTTATAATATTATGAAATTTATCATATTCATACGCTGTCATTAGCTGCCCACTCGGTAAAGGTTCCGTGCTTTTTATTGGAATATGTGGATTTTTACTACTATAATCAATTGTACTTGTGTATTCCTTAGGCGAAGTTACAGAGCTTATTTCGTTGCTTTCTGTCATTTCTATGGAAGTCTTATTGTCGGAGGAATCCTTCATTGAGACGATATTTCCGTTTTCGTCATAGGAATATCTTTTTCCGCCATCGTCTAAACTTAGTTGTATATTGTCAAAAAACGCTGTATTTTCATTGTAATTATATTCAAGTAATACAGTAACTGATTTTACAAATTTACTTTCTGTGATTTCAGGTGACCGGTCATAAGACGATACACAAGCCGAAATCAGCTGCTCTGTCGAAACCTCCGGGTTAAAATTGACAGTCTTTTTGCTCGTTGTGTCGTCATCATACAGGAAGTCCAAAGTAACACCGAATTTTGGCGTGTTTCCGTTTCTTTCATAAAAAGGCAAACTCTGAGCCTCTGCTTTAGCATTTACGCAGAATACTGGATTTTTCATATTTATTTTCACTGTTTGCGACACGCTTTTGCAAACCAAAATGTCACCATTTATACGTAATTTCCCATCTACAATTCCGTCATTTTCACTAAATCCCGATGTGCTCCAGTATGAAATTCCTTTGTCAAATCCACTGTTTTCAAGCAGGTTATAATCGTTCGCGACGTTTCCCTTTTCCAGCTGCAAACAATCAAAATATACCGTAGCGTTAGCCTGAGTCAAGCCAAAGCCTACCTCTAATGCATCGCAGTTTTCTGGGACTTGCAGTGTAACAAAGGCTTTTTTCCACTCACTGTTTTGTAATTTTATAATTTTACTACAAAAAGCTTCGGATAATTTTTCAGTTCCTACAAATGGTGTAATAAATATTTGAGCTGTTGCTTGTGAAATTTCACTATTATTTTGCTTTACATATGCAGAAAAAGTATAATATTCGTTTTCGCCGACCGTCGGTATACTTACCTTTTGCACAGCACAAGGCTCCGTGGGACTTTCACTATTTTGAGATACTTTAAATGAATTTTCTCCGATTTTATGCTCTGAACTGTCAACGATAACGGCACCGTTATCTGCCGCTGTTTCAGACTCAGGAGCATCTTTTACCGTCCAATTATTCATGCCATCTTCAGCACTATGATTTAATAATAAGTTGTTTACAAAATGTTTTTGTGAAGAATTTTGAATAATTTTATTTTTAGCTTTATCTGCCGTCGAACTTTCCTGATGATATGCACATGTACCGGCAGAGCCATCGTCATTTAAAACAGAAACTGTTCTTCCGGAATTATCAAAAGTGAAAATTTGAGATATTTCTTTGTATGGCACGTCAGTGCTAGGGTTTGTTTGTTTTATAGTAGTTGTATTATTTGTATTGTACGAAAATTCAAGGCTATAACCTTCGTTTTCGCTGCTTGAAGCAAGTGAGCCATACTCCGTAACCTTTGAAATCTTTGTAAAATTTGGACTTTCTTCGTCATCCGATAAATATGTGTATTTTATATAGCTTCCCGTTCCAACACTGCTTGAAACCCCACAAAGTCGCCCTTTTTGGTCATATTCGTACGCAGTTTTAAGTCCATCACAATATGTAACGCCGATAAGACATTTTCCGTCATACTGTAAATATGTCCCTCGTCCGTCCACGTCGATAATGCTTGACATAAGCCCATCCGGCTGATAATTTATCTCCACTTTGCGCCCTGCTGGATCTGTTATTTTGCTGATCTTATACTGCTTTGAATTTCCATCAGATGAAGGTACCCAGTCATAGCTAAAAATTACTGAATTATTTTTATTATCAATAACTTTTTTAAGCACACTGCAATCAATCGTTCTTTCGAACACCATTGTGTTGCCTTTTTTGTCGGTGATTTTTTGCACATCGTCTGACTCAACTATAAGTTCAAATACTAAACCATCCTCGTCAAACAGTTCATATTTTTCAGTATCTTCGTTAAAAACTTCTATAAAATAATGCTGAGTTCCGTCCGCATCAACAAACACAAATTTATACTTGTTTTCGCTATTCATTTTATCATCTGCGGCAATCGGGAACAGCAATTGATTGAAATCTAACCGCCATCCTAAACCCGACGGTGAAGAATTTATATATCCATCTTTATAAACATTTTTGTAAACCGAACTATTGCAATATTCATTATAATTTAAGCTGTTATATATATTTTGTATAGAAATCGGCAATCTTAAGCCGGATGATAAAATCAGGTCTTCTCTAATCACCAAATTCCCAGAGCAATTGTTTACCATGCCGATACCGTGCACACCTGCAGAATGTCTCGAATATGACCAATATGGTTCCTCTCCGACATAGTTTTTGTACCTCACCAAAATTCTTGGACGAATGCTGTTATACTCCGGATTCGTGTCAATATCAGCCGATACGAATTCTACAAGGTCGCCAGTATCAGCTTCATCCATATATAATTTCACTCCGTAATTTTGATTGACATCAGAAAGCTTGTACCATTCCCTTAAAACCTTTGTTATGTCCCATGTAAACTGATTATTTTGTCCATCTGAAATTTGTAAGTCTTGGACAAAATCCTGAGTATTTGGCTCATTATTGAATGTAATTTCATTTTGGTTCCAACTCTCAATAATTTGTTTTAATTTTATGCATTTTCCTTGTGCCGGAATTTTATCAGACGGAGTAAATAATCTGAGCTTAGCCTCAATTATCATCTCACCTTTATTGAGTTTCGGAAGACCTGTAAACTTCAAAAACGAGCTATAAATTCCTCCGTCAGCGTCTTTTCCCACTTTAATAAATTCAGATTCATTAAAGTTATCATCAGGTTTTATACTGTTAATATATGCATCTTCCATTTTCGACGCATCAATATTTATGCTTCCCGGCGGATTTATGTCCTCGGGATACACAACAGCAAGCATGCTGCCGTCACTAAGACTAAAGTGTTTAACTGCCTTCTCACGCTTTGAAATATCTTCGGAAATTATAGTTAAATTTTCTAAATTTTCCATTATATTAAACATTCCTTTCGTTAAATAAAGATATAAAAAAACAGACAGATTAATATTTAGTTCTGTCTGTTTTCAGTATTTTAAAATTAACATTTTTATTTATCTCACACAAATTATTTGAATATTTATATCAATGTTCGGCTTATCTTTATAGCAATATACCTTAATTAATCCTTTCCCGGTTGTAATTCTTGAAATATTGCTCCAAGCTTTGATTTGAGTTTTAGATACTTCTGTGTCGTCATCGAGCAAAACATCTATAATTGGTGAGTCTTCTTCTAAAATTCCATCTATATTTATAACTTGTGAAAATCCCCCGGTCGGCTCATCCTTCCAATTTTGACCAATAGTAGCCATAAATTGAACTTTTCTATCACTATTATTTCTAATTTCTAGATTATGTCTTGCTTCTATTACAGACGTCGCACCGGTTCCGCCAACACCTATTGAAATTGGGTCATCTTTTACAAAATAGCCCACACTATTATCACTTCCTTGACCTATAACAACAAGCGTCGTATCATTTCCCATGAGTGTACCGTTTACTTCGGATTTCTGTTCATGCGGTATAAATCTGTAACCGTCTGACGTAGTTAAATAACTGCGTGGTGCTTCGTGATAAAAGTACAGCAATGTACCATCGTAAAAACATTTGTCAAAGAAGCTAAGAGGTGTATTTACCTCATGAAGGAGCTGCGGATTATATGTACTACAATTATATAATTTTGAGCCCACTGTCCCTATAATATATAAATTATTTATATAACCGATTGAAGCAATATCGTAAAATATATCATCAGTATCGATTTTTATCCATTCATCTTCTGTTTGTGTGCAGTAATACAGACTTTTGGGGCTAGCAGCCATCATACCGCTTGGAGATGATGCTATGTATATAAAATCGACTTCTTGTGTATTCGGTATTGTTGTAAAAGATACAAAATCATCTGTTACCTTTACCCCTAAATTTGTAGCAAGAAAATATCTGCCTTTAGGTGATTTACATATCCTTTTTACCGTGAAATCTTTGGTTTCGGTTGTCCAAGATTCGCCGGCATCAGACGAAATTGACAAATACCCTCTGTTATCATCCGGATAATACACAATGTATTTATCCAGTGTATCAGCATAAAACGTCACCTTTTTAGACAAAATTTCCTTATCGCTTGTTCCTGTTATATTCCATGAAACTCCGTCCGCTGACGTCATAAATTTTTCACCGTACATCGCATTAAATCTATTTTGAGCCCATATCCCTTCGCATGAATTTTTATCTGCCGATACCCCGGATAATCCAATACAGTTCCACTCATTTACTATAATATCTTTTGCATGAATAAGATTATTAGCCATTATTATGCCTCCCATAAAATTTAATTCTCTAATTTTTACCTATAAATTCCTTTGTCAGTAGATGTTATAACAATATTTAAAAATTCTCATTATATTATCACCCCCTTTAAGTAGCGGTAAATGCAATAAAACGACTGTATACAGCCGTTTATTATGCTTTTTATTGTTTGTTTTTGAATATAAACCTTATGTTTCCGTCTATATTCACCACAGCTTTTTCCACCAAGGAGTACCATAAATTTTCGTCAAATTCAGAAATAATCCGATTTTGTTCCCTAAGATTATTTATAAACATCTGAATTTTATTTCTGCGAGAAATTAAATTCTGTTTTTTATCTTCAGCTTTTAAAAGTTTATTTTTTGTTTCCTCATATCTTTCGGCATAAAAGCTATATTTTTGATTGTGTTCCTCTTGCTTTATAGGCTTTCTTGCGTTCTCGTCTATCAAAGATTTCATAAGCTCCACGATTACGCTACTTTCTTCTTTAAGTTTTAAAATTTCCCTGTCTATACCTTCTGTATTTGTAAGATTTAATATTACGTCTTGGCATTCTCTTATTATTTCTTCCTTATTATTAATCAAGTCGTTAAATGCTTTTACAAATTCTTCTTTTATATCTTTTTCGTATAAATGAGGAGTTTTGCATTTTTTCTCGGCATTATACTTATTATTGCATCGCCATATTACTTTTCTGTACTTAGAAGTTGAGTGCCATACCTTTGAGCCATAAAAGCCACCACATTCACCGCACTCTATCTTACTTGAAAAAGGGCTATGTGAACTAAAGCAATGTGGCGTCTTCGTCCTCCTTTTAAATTCAGCTTGCACTAAATCGTATACTTCGGTCGAAATAATTGCTTCATGGCTGTTCTTAACGTAATACTGCGGGACTTCGCCTTCATTTTTCTTTTGCTTTTTTGTTAAAAAATCTATTGTATAACATTTCTGAAGCAAAGCGTCTCCTTTATATTTCTCGTTTGAAAGAATACTTTTAACTGTGGACCAATTCCATTTTTCCTTACCGCTGGGTGTTTTTATTTTCTCATGTGTAAGGCGTTGTGCAATGGCTGATAGTGTTTTACCTTCGAGAAATAACCTATAAATTAATCTTATTGTTTCAGCTTCCTTTTCTACCACTTTCGGAAGTCCATCAGGTCCTTTTTCGTATCCTAAAAAGTGCTTATATGGTAAACTCACTTTGCCATCTGCAAAGCGTTTTCTTTGACCCCATGTGACGTTTTCGCTGATTGACCTTGATTCTTCCTGTGCAAGAGAACTCATTATTGTGATTAAAAGCTCTCCTTTTGAATCCAGTGTATAGATATTTTCTTTTTCGAAATAAACCTCTATGCCTTTTGCTTTGAGTTTTCTGACTGCTATTAAAGAGTCGACGGTGTTTCTCGCAAACCTAGATACTGACTTCGTTACTATTAAATCTATTTTACCGTTGAGTGCGTCCTGTATCATCTGATTAAACCCATCGCGTCTTTTGGTGTTTGTCGCTGTGATGCCTTCATCTGTGTAAACTTTTACAAATTCCCAGTCATTTTTTGATTTAATGTATTTTGTGTAATAGTCCACCTGTGCTTCGTAACTTGTTAATTGCTCTTCGCTGCCTGTTGATACCCTTGCATATGCTGCAACTCTTCGTTTTACTGTTTTTTCATCTTTTGTAATTTTAAAAATATTTTTAGTTGCAGGTATTACTGTTACGGATTTTGCCGCAAGCATTAATTTTCATCCTTTCTAATGCTTTTTCTCGTGCCATCTGACGTTTATCCTCACTCCAGCTTTCGCTTCGAGGTTTATTTTCCCATTTTAATGTGAATTCATTTCCATCATAGAACACAAATGTTAATAGTTCATGATTTGGAACAAGAATTTGTTTTATATTCTTACTAAATAAATTCTCGTCAAAATTATTAATGCCTAAAACTTCACAAGTCTTAGACATTAATATTTCTTGTGGTATTTGCTTTGAATTGCAAACATTTTTACCTTCTTCAGCATATGTTGCACAAATCCAGTAAACTTTTCCCTTACAAACTTTGCGTTTATAATTTTTACCACAATTTAAACACTTAATTTTGCCTGTAAATATGTATTTTTTAGGAGTTTCTCGGCTGATTTTAGCTTTTTGACGATTTGCTTCCAGTATTCTCCCAGCCATTTCAAATACATCTTTATCAATTATTGATTTATGAGTGCCCTCAGCATAGTACATAGGAAGCTCGCCGTGATTTCGTCTTACACCCTTAGTTAAGTGATTTGAAACAAATTTCTTTTGTAAAAGTGCGTCACCCTTGTATTTTTCGTTAAGAATTAAATTTCTCACACTATCAGCACTCCATTTGCCACCACGAAGTGTAGGAATGTCCAGTTCTCTTAATGTCCTTGCAATTTTAGTGCAGCCTGTACCGCTTATATATTGATAAAAAATCCATCGTACTATCGAGGCACTGTTTTCATCTATTTTAACTCCATCTTTTGATATTTTATATCCAAAAAGAAATCTTAAATTTACAAGTTCACCATTTTGAAACCTTTTTCTGATTCTCCACTTACAGTTTTCGCTTACAGACAGGCTTTCTTCCTGTGCGACAGATGCTAGGATACTCAGCATCAATTCTCCATCGGAACTTATCGTATGGATGTTTTCTTTTTCAAAATAAACATCAATATTCATACTTTTAAGTTGCCTTACGATATTTAGAAGATCGAGTGTGTTCCTGGCAAATCTTGATATGGATTTTGTGATTACCATGTCAATTTTTCCGATTCTGCAGTCATTTAACATTCTTTGAAATTCACTTCTGCTATCCTTTGTGCCTGTCTTTGCTTCATCAGCATAAACTCCGGCATATTGCCACTTGGGGTTTTCTTGTATTAACTTACTGTAATAACTAACTTGTGAAGACAAAGAATGGAGCATCGCATCTTTTCCGCTTGAAACTCTAGCATAGGCAGCTACGTTCAGAAGTCTTGGAAGTTCCATGATACAAGGGGTTAATTTTATAATCTCCCTTTGCATTTTTTCATCCCCTTTTGTTTTTGATATGCTACATACTACCTCTTGTAAACCCTTGTATCAAGCCATTTTAGCGATATAATGTGCCGAATATAGGGGAGTGTCTCTTAATAAATATTGTATCAATTTTGTCGTATTCCTTCTTTGTTATTAGCTCCGATTTGAGCATTTCTCTAAAAATGCTCATACGAGCCCCATATTCTTTTTCTCTTTCAAATTGTTCAGATGTCATGAAAAACCCTCCTTATTATTTTTAAATCGATGGTCTATATAGCATTTGTGGCAGCAGTATTGTCTAGCTTTGTTATCGTAACTTTTAAATTTTTCCTTACAGTTTTTGCAAATTAGTACCTTTACACATTTTCTATTTCCATTTGTATTTTTGTTCCACCACTTAAATCTGCACGCATCTGAACAGAATTTTTTTAGCCTACTATTTGATGATACATTGAGTTCTTTTCCGCAATTTTTACACGATGTATATTTTTCTTCGTCTTTGGAATTTTGTCTTCTGAATAAAGATTTGATTGTATTTATTGATAAACCCGTTTTCTGTGCAATATTTGAATAGCTCATTCCTTCATTTTTAAAAATAAAAATCTTATTTTTCAAATCTTCGTTCATGTTTGCCTCCAAAAATGAACGAGGAGGGATTTAATTCCCACCTCGTTTTGTAATACATAAATTCAATTTGTAGATGTTATTTTTGAAATTAAGTCGTATAAATAATTCGATCCACGGGAAAGAAGTATCCCCGTTAAAATGCAGCCAACGTAGGGAATATGGGACTCCATGTTTAGATATTTAGGTAAATCTAATTTATAGGCAACTGCGACGATTATCCCTAAAATTAAACTCAGAATCATCTGCCACGGGAAGGTTCCTGTTACAAAAAATTCTTTAAAATAAGTTATCATTCCTTCAAGGATTATCGCAATCATCGCTATTTTTGAAATATCCTCACTCATTTCTACACCTCCACTATGAATGCATCTGAAAAACCAGCATTCTTTGCTTTTTGCAGGCAGCTTTCGGCGTTAGATTTTTCTTTAAATGCTCCGACTTGTACTTTATAAATTTTACCGGAAGGTGAGCTTGAATCTTCTTTATAAGTGACACCAAAATAATTACATACCCCTTTGCAGATTGCCTCACCGATGACTTTTGTGTTTTCTATAATCCACTTCGCTCCTTCCACTGTATCGTGGAATTCTACCTCTACATAAACTGCCACAGCCTTTGTTGAATTAAGCTCTGAAAGTGATGAGTTCGCCCTAAGAGTATAGTCAGGCCCCGGAGATACTGGTGCAACGCTGTCTAGAATTGCCTGTCCTGCTTTTTTGTTTTCTGAATCCATAGAATAAATCATAACTAAAGTACCGCCGAGCGTTTCACCATTGAATGCATTTGTGTGTATCGGAATATGTAAATCTGGACTCCATGCGTTACTCTCACTAATATTTTGCGACATAGACTGCCCCTGAGGTGCTTTTTTGACAACAAAACCACACCTTTCAAGAGCAGTTTTCGCTGCTTCTGCAATTTTATTACACTGCGCCATTTCATTTGTGTTTCCATATGCATAGATGTTATTTATTTGACTGCTTGGACTTAAATATATTTTTTTACTCATTAAAATTTCTCCTTTCAATAACTAAACAAAACACGTAATTTTTTGTTTTTTAATAAACAAATTTATCCTGTTCTTTTCCACATATAGCAAGTTATATATGGCTGTAAATTGTTGTGAGCACCACCTCCACCTTCAGGATTTGACCTCAAGCACATTTCATTTCCGGCTCTTAAAACATATGGTCTGTTTGTAGCGTGTTGAAACACTGCACCACTATTTCTATCTAATACGTAGGTTTGTTCTCCCGCTTCACCCCAAGCATAGGAAGCATTGGGAATATGGCCTCCGTGACTTGGTATTTCATGGGTAGATAACGTATGATATTCCTCGCCGCCAGTTTTTTCTACATAATTAAAATTACCATTATTTATATTTACCCCAACCGGAACCCTGCCTTGACCCCAGCTTTCCCACGTTCCACCAAAAATTGCTCCCGGATTTGTGCTGTTTACAGACATATAAATCGATCCTATCGGATACACCATGTCAAATATTGTCTTGCCTGATATTTCAAATGATTCGCTTTTTTCCGGGAAACAGTTAACCCCAACTGATAATTTTTTTGTATCAAAAAATAAAATTGGCATACCTTTAGGAATAATCAAACTTTGAGATGAAGTTCCAAATTTATCTAAAGCCTTGATTTCCAGATTCCAAGCAAAAAGTTTATCGAGAATAACAGTGGTTTCAGTGTTATTTTGAAAATTTATCCATGAGCTCCATGCTGATTCAGACACCTTTTTTGTACGATACTGTAAAGACATAAGAGAATTTAAATTTTTAACGCTTGAAATATCTACATCGGCTTTTAGTTTCGTTTCATCTTCGTAATTGTTTACTCTTTTAGCACTTGAATTTATAATCGGTAAAACCCAGTCTAAAATCTGAATAGTTTTTGAAACAGTCGTGTTGTTTCCTCGAGAATCTATGGCTTTTACCTGTAATTTTAAATCAGAAGATGAATCTACCGGTCCTAAATCATATGTTCCTGCAGAAGTTTTATCTTGTAAATTCCCATTAAAAATTATCTGATATTTAGATATTGATGCTGATTTTTGAGCCGAAGCAGCATTAAACGAAACCCTAAGCTGAGACTGATTCCTAATAATTAACTGGTTATTATTGGTAACAGCTAAAGTATTTGAATTTATATCTTCATAGCTCAGCTGCGATGTCGTAAATACAGGATTTGCATTAACCATGCTCATAGTTTTATCGCCATAGCTGTGGTTTCCGGGAGTAGTTGAGCCCGGCATATATGTTGCAACCGTAAATCTTACAGTTAACTTATTTGAATTCGGTGTTTTTGCTCGAAGTTTGTTTCTCTCATCTGCAGTAAGTTCAAAAGTATAGGGACTATTTGGATTTACCAAATTGTCCCTTACAATCAAATAATCATCACCGCCTGCCTCCATTTTAAGTTGCAGTCTGAATCCTGCCGGATTATTAAAATAAATCTTTGGATTTTGTTCGTCGGTAAAATCATCTGCACCCGTAAATACAGCTGCTCTTGGGATTCGCGGAAGTCCGGCACTGAAGCCTTGGTCTGAGCTTGAGAGCGGTGCATTATGGCTAATGTACGCACTCACCCAGACGGATTTACTGCCGTCATTATCGTGCGGAATATCCACAGTTCTTGTAAATAAAGCTATAGGAGAGCTCGTGATTTTTTGGCTCGAAGTTATCGCTTGAGAGTAACTTGTTCCGTTAATTGTGCAATAACAAGTTCCGCTTCCGAATGTGGTATAACCCTGATTTGTCCTAAAAAACCACACTTTTACTGTAATATTTGAAGTATTATTTTCTATACTTTGACTATTTACTGTAACTTCAATTTTGTATTTTATATATTTATTTGATGTATCAAAATTTTGTGATGTTGGCAAAACAATCCCTCCTAAGCCATAGCGACAATCCCGATACCATGGCTGGTATCAGTATTTATCGGAATAAATCTAAGACCACTTGCGATAGTTATTTCATCTTCAACAACTGATTTTTTCATGTGAAATTCATTCTCACTTACCCAGTAAATTCTATCTCCGTTTGCAGCGTAGCCGACAAAACCATCTTCTGCATTTATTTTTACGGTTCTTCCGTCACTACAAAACATAGTTATTCCATCTTTATCAATTTGGCATATGAGTGTGTTTGAACTATCGTAAAGCTCCATAAGTCCTGAACTGTTCATGTTGTTACCTAAACGAAGTGTGCCACCTTTTATGAGGTCGCACACTAAATTTATTACATTTATTTTTTGCATATCGAGTGTCCCGTCAATCGTCCATGCGCTGTTAAATATTCCGTTTATCCCGTCTTTAGAAAACCCGATTCCTCCGCTGTTTATCATGATAACATTCTTGGCTTCTTCTTTAGGTAGCTTATCTAAAACTAAAATTTTATCGCCTTCATAAACAACATAGCTGCTACTAAGTTTATCTCTTATAACATCTGTGGCTTCAGTAAGTTCGCGGCGCAAATTTGCAGTGCTGTCGTCAACCTTTTTGTCCACTTTTTCTGTGATTTTTTTATCAAACGACTCCACTAAATTCCCAAGATGCTCTGATTTAAAATTACCAAATTCCACTTTTGTAATTCTTTGAGATATTACGTCAAATTCTAAAGCCACAACGTTTGTCACAAGCTCTAATTTGCACTTCGGATGCTTTACATAAATTTTATCCCCTATATCAGATACATTCTTTAAGTACGCATTCAGCGTGTATCCTACCTTGGGGACACAGTTTTCATTTAGATAATTATTTGCTTTGACTCTTAAATTGTTTATAAGTGCCTCTTTATACTTATTTTCATCTACTTTTTGCTCATCATCCTCATAGTCTTCAGGATTAACCTCACTTTGGTCAAAACTTACGACCTTTGTATATGGAATATCATATAAATCTTCTCGATATGTCAGCCAAAGCTCCGGCAAAAGCAGACCGTCTTTACCAACAGGTAATATTTTTGTGCATACATTATTCCAATCTTCGTCAGCTTTGATGTTTACTATATTCTTTCCATACGATAAATTAACCCCTCGATCCTGACCAATATTTTGACGAATTTCTATATTCCAGTTGTCTCTGACTAAATGTCCACCATAGCGTGAGAGTACATCTTTTATTGCTTCGGCTAGAGATTTTCTAACGCATCTATAATTATGGACACTGGATACGTCCGATATCGTAGAAAAGGGGGAGGGATTATCTGTTGCTGTGTTTAGATGATCAAGTGCATCATTACAGTTTCTTTCAACCACATACGAATCTGAAATTATGTAATTTTCCGAGTCGTAAAATAAATGATAGGCTCTAATCTCTATTTTATTGTTTTGGGTACAAATATTTCTGATTCTAAAGCACTGTTTGCCCCAAGGCGTTGAAGCTCTGAGTATGTTTCCGCTTTGATAATACTCTAAATTATTAATGCTGTCTTTTAAATCGAGATAATAGTCCGCGTTGTCTTGTTTATAAATTACCGCTTTCAGAGGCTTTAATATTTTTATTCCATTATCGAAAAATGACCTTTCCTCAGATTCATATACGCTTATCATCAAATCCACCGACTTTCAGGCTGTATTTTAAGTTTTGTAAGATTACCTGTCCAAGTAATAACATTTTCTCCGGGTTGTAAAATAGGGAATTCTCCACCCATATTGCGATTTTTAAGCGTATTTAAGTTATCTTTGTAGCATTCTTCAAGTTTAGAATCTACGGTTAAATACGAATCGTCAATGTTTACTTGAAACTTTGTATAACCATTTATAGAAATTTCAATTATTCCTGTTCCTGTCAATGTCACGATTGGTCTGGAGTCTTCAGTTCCTAAATTTGTTACCTTAATTTCTTTTATTTCTTCTGTTATATCGGTTTCCACCGGATTTTCATCCACCAAATATTTAAATGGCTGTGTGTGAAATTTTATATTGGCAATTCTAAATTTTACAAATCTTTCAAAATCAATCTGATCTATAATTTCGGCAATATAATATTTTTCAGGTTCGTTAGAGAATGTAACTTTGCCGGAACCTGAAAAGAATTTTGATATTTCATCAATCTTATAATCGCCATAAAGTCCGATTTTAACGCACTTATCATAAGCTGAGTATCCCACATAATCGATTATATCTCCATCCTTGCCTTCAATTTCCGTTACCTGAGTCTTAATTGATGGACGAGTAATAGGAGGTAGCTCTGAGATGATTAATCCTTTTAGACCCCGAGAATCTTGTCCTTTCCAAATGATATAATTGTTCAAGCAAACACCACTCTTTCTACTTTATTAACAACCATTTCACCCATTTTATCGCCGTCTATCTGAAATGCCATACCGGAGAGAGCCTTTTGAAATGCTGATATTATATAGTCTGTTTCATCAATTATTGATATGGCTTTTTGGGGTACAGATAAATCTGAAAACTCACTTTGAACAGTTGGATTTAAGTCAAGGTCAAAATCCGTGGGAATAGCTGATTTCATATCTTTTGCTACGTTTACCATTTGGTCTGAAAACCCTTCTTTTATACCAAGGGCTAGATTTTTACCGATTTGTTCTTTAAATAATTTTGATGGGGAAGATATCCCCAGAGCCTGCTTGAATCCTCTTGTAAAACTATCGCAGAAGCCCCGTATTTTGCTTGATATCCAACCTGTCATGTCTGATATCCCTTTCCATATACCTTCTACGATATTTTTTCCTATCTGATAGACCTTGCCGGGTAATTCTTGTATCGTTTTTACAATATTTTCATACATACGAGTACCCATTTCTCTCGCTTTTTCAGCCATTCCCGTTACCCAACTTTTAACTTTTTCAATTGTGTCAGAGAGCCATTTACCGATTTTTTCAGGAAGTTTGATAAAAAACTCACTTATGTTTTGCATAAATGTACGCCCAGTTTCTTTAGCTTTATTTCCGGTTTCCTTACCCCAATTTCTTATTTTTTCAAATGTATTTTTTAGCCACTCTCCGATTTTTTCCGGTAACTTTGAAAACCAATCTATAATCTGATTTATAATTCTTGGAATATCCACTGTGACAAAATTCCATGCATCTTTAATAAATTTTATAAATGCGTCTTTTGAATCTTTAAAAAATTTAACAATCCAGCCTATCGCCAATCCAAGCCAATAACCGATTTTTTCAGGGAGCTCAGCAATAAACTCTAAAAATGAAGTCCATACGTCAGATGACCACTGCGCTGTCTTTTTACATAAATCAGAAAACCAATTTTTGATGTTGTCCCAAATTCCTCCGAGCCAATTCGCCAGTTTTTCCCATACTCCTGCATCATTAAGAGTTTTTATGAGTGCTAACGGCCATGACACAACCCATAACAACAAGTCCTGCCAATGCTCACTAAAAAATTTGGTGATATTATTCCAAAGTCCCGTTGCCCATTCTTTAATCTGTGGCCAGAATGTAACTGCAAGAAAAGCTATGATACCCGCAAGTGCCACGGCTATTGTCACAGGCCATGCTGCTATTGCCGCCGCTATCAAAGGACCAATTCCTGAAATTGCCGCAGTTATAACCGGAGCAATCGCTGCTACTGCTCCTGATATTAGAGCCTGCCAACCGATTATTGCCCCAACTATCAATGCTCCCCAGCCTAAAACCTCCGGAAGTATAGGTTCAAATGCAGTTTTCATACCCTCAAAAAGTGCTCCGAGTATTTTCCCTCCGACTTCAATAAATAGTGGCATTTGCTCTCGAATTTTCTCAGCAAGCTCGGTTATAGATTTTTTAAACTCTTCAAATTTCTTGTTTATCGATTCCTGATCTTCACCTTTTGCTATTGCCGTAAATAATCCTCTGAGCTTACCTCCGGCATTTGCGGCAGCATCAGCTATTTCTTTCATCATAGGAGCAAACGCAACCCCAATACTTCTCTTTACTCCGTCCATAACTCCACTGAATTTCTGCATTGAAATATCAAGTCCACGCAAACTTTCCATGGTTTGATCGTCAAAGGTTGCCATGTTTTTTGTAAGATCATTAAATCCTTCACTGCCACGTTTGATGATAGGATTGAGCTCCATGGCAGATTTTCCAAAAATCTGTAGTGCTACCCCATTTCGCTCAGTTTCATTTTCCATATTTTTAAGTCCATCGATTGTCTCCCAAAACACAGTCTGTGTGTCTCTTAAATTTCCGCTTGAATCCCTGACGTTAACTCCCAAAGTCTGATATGCCTTACTCATTGAGTTTAAATTCTTAGAGTTAAAATCTACGGAGCTCATCGATTTTATAGACTTAGAATACGACTTTGTAAACGTTTCAACGTCTACCTCTGTCATTTTTGCTGCGGCACTGAATTTTTGAAGAACTTCAGTAGAAATTCCCGTTTTTTCAGACATTGCACTCATTTCGTGACCAAATTTAGCAGCACTTTGGACTCCGGCCATAATGTAATTTTTGAAGCCTTTGATAGTGTCACCGAGCTTTTTAACCCCTGCAGTTATTGCCTCGGCAGATAAAGTGGTCTTTAACATATCTTTGAATGTTCTTGTAGAGTTGCCTGTGTTTTGCATAGCAGTTTCTACATTTTTTAATTCTCGCTCAGTACTGGAAAGCTCTTGCTCTGCATCTTTTAAGGCTTTTTCAAATTTCTTTGTTTCATTACTGCCCTTACCAAAGGCATTCTCTGAGTTTTTTAGTGCTTCTTTGAGTGTCGCTACTTTTTCAGACTGCTTCCCAAAAATATCGCTTAGTATTTTCTGTTTTTCACCCAGAGCCTCTGCGGAATTTTTATTATTTTTATATTTTTTATCCACACCTTCAAGTTCATTTTTAAGAGTCCCTATTTCTTTATCGAGTTTGCTTACAGATGAAGTCGTTTTTTCACTGAAACTACTGTATTTCTCAAGTTCTGAGTTGTTTAGTCTCAGCTGATTTTGCATCTTATTTAGTTCTGCCTCTGCAATGTTTAATTTCGTAGCCCAGTCTCTGGTTTTTTTATCATTTTCTCCGTACATCTGAGTCGATTTTTCAAGTATCTGTTTTAATTTCTCGATTTTTTCCTTCTGTGCATCGATTTGTTTGCCAAGCACTTGATTTTTAGCTGTATACGCTTCAATTGACTTATTATTATCCAAAAACTGACTTGAGACTGCTCTCATTTCACTTCCAAGTAATTTTAAGCCTGAATTTATATCTTTTAGTGCACTCTCAAAGGCTTTCTCACCTTCAAGTCCTATTTTTATTCCGATATCGGGCATTATTTTACACCCCTTTTCTTAACTTCCTCATCAAATTTAGCTTTCATTGCAGAAATAGCTGCCTTCTCAGACGATACTTTTGCCGGACGCATGAATGGGCGAGGAGGTTGACCTTTTTTTCCGTATTCAATAACATTGGCGATTAGAGCGTTTGTGATGACATAATAGCTTCTTTTCTTTTTAGCAGCATATTGCTTGTGTCTTGGTTCAGAAAAGCCAACTTTCACGTTGTAAACTCCTCTTGAGCTTAATTTAACAGGCGATAGCCCCAGAGAATTCTTAAGCTCTCCCGTGCTTCGATTTGAAGAATTCCTTATTGCTCGGTTTAAATTATTTCTAACTGCATTTAAAACGACCTCTCCGCCGGATTTTAGCGTAGAGGTCAAAATTTCTTCTCTGTTTTCATTTAATTTTTCAATTGCCTTATATATTTCATCCGGCATTTTTACTTCACATTTAGCTATTTAATCCACCCCCTAAAACGGAATCCAACCATTAGGATTTGTCTCATCTTCAGGTTCTTTAAATTTACATCCTGAAACCTTAAAGTTGTGATATTTCTTGTACTGATTAAAAATTAAGAACCATTTTTTTAAAGTGAAATGTCCAATCTCACGCTCTGAGAAACCGAGCATTTTTACTCCAACAAATAAAATCCATGAAAAATCTATTTTAGACCTTTCATGGATTTGACGTTTTTTGATTTATCACCTTTGGGCAGAGATTCCTTTATAAGATTAAAAACCTTCATTCCTATTTCTTCTAAACCTATTCGAGTTATTAATCTTCCAACTTGCTTTGAGGTCAGTGCATCTTTTTTCTTGTCATCCTTTAATTTCTCATTTTCAATATCTATACCTTCGTTTATTATCTCTAAAACCATAAATTTTAACGCTTTATAGCTCGGTTCGCTACTGTCCATCAGCTTTGCCCAATTTTCCAAGCCTCCATATTCTTCTTCTGTAGCTTCCATGACGTTTATCGTAAATGCCATCGGATATTTTGTGTCTCCATCGTCTAAATATTCAAGTTTATCTATCATTTTAATCATACTCCTTGTTTTGCAGGATCAGAAAGTGGTGTTGTGAAATATTTATTTAATTCCTCCTGTGCCACAGTTAAACTATCAACGTCAATATGCGCTTCCCAATCACCGTATTTATTCGGCATCGTCATACCTTCAACTGTAATGGTTTTAAATTCCAAATTTTCTCCCTTCGTTGACGCTTCCGGTACAAATACCTTAAACTTCATTTTTGGAAAAAACTGTGCTCTGTATTTTGTTTGACCGTTTATCATTTTGCTTACAATATATCCAAATCCAACGTATGGGGCAACATCGTTAATATTTGAGCGATATCTTCCCGTTGCATCTTCTTTTTTTCTTCCAAGCAGATCTGCAAATACTTCATCGTTATCGTCTGCTACTGTAAGTGATACTGTCGCATTTTGAAAGCTTGAGGAATATTCCAGCATCTTGTCATCTCCATATAAACTTGCCTCTGCTGAGTTGGGAGTAATACTTGCACTTATTGCTCCTATAAATCCTTTTGCCTCAGAATACGTAGTTTCTGCACCTTCTCCATCCGTTACCAAAAGGGCATATTTCATCCCTTGCATTCCTATATTTGCCATTTGTTTTTACCTCCATTTTTAATTATTGTTCTGACCACTCTAAAATTCCATTTACTGACTTTAAGGTATATGTGCCTTGATTTGGCGGAGCTTCAGGTAATATATCTTTTATTTTTTGATCCACTTCCGATTTTGAGTATACATTCAAATTGTTTCTGGCATCTTCAGCTGTTTCGGCACCTGTTCCACCACACGGTATATTTATAATTTGTGGCAATTCCTTATCTGTATGATAATAAAGATAATATCCATCAGTATTGACTTGTCTGATCCATATTTCGTTATTGGTGCTAAAATGTAAAATTAAACTTGTTGTATAACCTGTTGTTATAAACACATCTCGTACCTTTGTATAGTTTATCAAATCTTCTGTTTTGTACATTGTTGTTGTTTCTGTATAGCTTTCTAGCCTTAAAGTATAAAAATTTTTGTCTTTCGTATTGTACCACAGCATATCACAATATGTTGAAGTATTAGTTATAGTATCCCAAGAAATACCATCTGTTGAAGTATAGTATTTTCGTCCACCGCTGTCTCTGGCAACGTACATTCCATTACCATATATTAATGAGGAAATTGGTCCTGAATCATTTTTATCCAATACTTTTGTCCAGTTATTCACTCCATCATCTGAAATATAGATCCCTCTGTTATACAATACTATAAAATATTTTTTATTCAGATAATACAATGATACAGAGTCAGAACCGGATACTAAATTATTCATGCTTTCAACAACTGTCCAGTTAAGTCCGTCTGTAGATGTATAAAATTTATCGTATTGCTGCATAGCATTTAAAGATAAAAAGAATCTTCCATTATAATAGCTAAATTTGTCTACGGAATTAAATGTTCCAAGTCCCGAAAGCGTTCCTACTTTTTCAAAAGACGTTATACCTTTTGAACTCTGAGTATAGCTGCCACGAAATAAACTTCTACCATTAGTTGCATAAACAAACCTGTTTTCTTGATCTATTGTCATGGAAATCGTATAAAATGGGTAAGAAGTAGTATCATCGGTTATAGTCAAAGTTGTATATTTACTATTATTTAACGTCTGATAATATGTGTATTTGTATACACCGTCAGCTTCTTCTCCTGTAGAATTAAATATCCCATAATAAATCGGAGAAGAAGAATTGTAATTTATCCTTACAAGTTCCGATAAATTCTTAACCCCAACTAATTGATTTTTAATAAAGTATCCCGTGTTTACATCATACGAATAATGAAGATGCCCTGTTGGAGCAAGGAGCTTTGTACTTGCCTTTTGACTCATTACGTCTGTTTCTGAATTACCTGTTTCTTGAACAACTGATATTTTATTGCTTTTTGATGTTCTTGAAATTATAGCATCTCCCATAAAATCACCTTATCTAATACAGATTATTTGTATTGGCATTTCAATGTTGGGAGCCACATCGTAACAATAAACTTTTATTTTTCCTTCTTCTGTAGTTACTCTTGAAACATTAGCCCACCCTTCGATTTGGGCTTTTGCTGTTTCTAAATTATCACTCAGAACCAAGTCGATAATTGGAGTATCAGTTTCCAGAATCCCTGTAACCGTTACGTCCTGCGTGTATTCATTGTTTTCTCCTTGAGTCCATGATGTTCCGATTGTGACTGTAAATTTTTTAATCTCGGCTTTTGTAGCTAAGCCATCGACTAATGCCTTCGTGCTTGCATAAGTGCTGCTTGAACTTGCAGTAAAGCTATCTGATTTATTAGATATTGTTTCATACGTTTCGCTGATATCGGGGATGTCGGCTGCTGTTAAATCTTCGCCTTCAGTTACCAGTCCTTTTGAATCATAGGTTATTTTACATTTTGTAGCACCTGTGATTTCTATATTTGCCTCAACAGCTCCTACATCTTCATGACTTAAGGTTACTGCTCCTGTTTTTCCGTTCACGGATTGTACTGCATCTGTTGGAGTCATAAGCTCTAACCAGTTTTTAAGTTCACTTGCAGGAATATCCTGAAGTATATAAGTTTTATTTTCATCTGATCTTATACATATATCGCCTTTTTGAACATTAAGTGCAAGCATCGCACTTTCGCTATCTACCGTAAAAACGTCTGTGATGCTTATTGCCGGAAGAATAGAAGTATCTAATTTTCCCTCTGAATTTATAACCGGTACATTTCCTTCACTTGTACCGATATCGCATTTTGAGGCTGTGCCTAAACTATCAACTGCCTCTTTTGCCACATTATCATAATCGTTGGTGGATAATTCCTTACCTTCGATTTTGTCTACTTTTAATGCTAAATTTGTATCTACATAACCTTTTGTAACATTTCCTGCTCTTATAATAAATGCTTCACTCATTTGTTTTTCCTCCTATTAAATCTTTATTTTTACATTTAATGAAATATCGGGGATTTCCCCTCGATAGTATGTTTTGATGTTGCCATCATTTATCTCGATTTTTATAATTTTGTCCCAATATTCCTGTTCTTTTTTAGATATTTGCTCATTGTCACTCAAAGAAATATCTGCAATTACTGAGTCTGTTGATTTTATGCTTTCAAAAGAAATTGTCTGTGTATAGATATCATTATTAAAAAGATCCCATCTATCGGGTGATAGTGAGAACTTAAAAAATGTATTTAGTTTATTTAATTTTTCTTGTGCTTCAGTGGTAAAGTCGTTAGTTGATAAACCTTTACCCTCAATTTTATCGACTTTACCATCAAGTGCATTAGTTATTGCTGCTTGGCTCATAACTTTGTCTGTGCTTTCTCCGGTGCTTTGCGTAACTATAGGAATCAGTCGGATTTTTTCATCAATTTCGCTCCGACTGTAAACTTTTAAGTTATTTCTAGCTTCACAGGAAACTGTGGCACCTGTACCGCCATGTGCTATATCTACAACAGAGTCTATCCCTAATTTCCCATCTAAGGCCTTCGTTACTGCACTTTGACTTATCGCCTCGGTTGTAGAATTGCCTAATTCCTCAGCAACAATAGTTTTATTTGCACCATCTTCAATGCCTGCAAGTTTTAATTTTTCCTCATCACTAAAGTCATTTGAAGATAGTCCTTTACCTTCGATCTTTTCCATTTTGCTGTTAAGTTCTTCGGTTATAGCTTTTTGACTCATTATTTTGTCTGAATTAAGCCCCGTAGTTTCCGATAAATTAAACGCTCTTGTCACAGCTTCGTCTATTTCTTCTCCTGTGTGTATAGACTTATACTCCTCCATTTTCTCACCCCTTTAATCTCGGACTGTAAAAATTAAATTACTTGATGTCACGAAATCTTTATTGTCTGATGTTATAAACCCTCGGTATACCATCCCACTTGAGTTATTCAAAGCTAAGTATTTTAAAAATACGGCGTTTTCACTAAATGGCTCTAAATGAATGATGTCGTCTTTCGTGTAAACTGTGGGACTGTCTTTCCAAAATTGCAACATAAATTCAGGTATATTTTCTTTTGACATTTTTCATCACTCCGTTTCTAAGGCTGACCTCTTTTCCAAGCTCCACCGATATTTGTGTACATTATGCACGGTTTTCCTAAATCTGATTTATATGGAACACATCGATTCCACGTTCTTCCGCTTTTGACCCATCCTGTACCGCCAACAGTAATACTAAAGTTATCTGATATATTTCCCGATTCAGTTTGAACCTCTATATACATATAGGCTGTGCTGTTTGGAAAATTAAAGTCTGTATTTTTGAATCCGTTATACGAAGTTAAAATTTCATAATCTGTAAGAACAATATTTGAATTTTTTGTTTCAGAAGTAAAAATAGTGCTGCTATCAGCAATCATTTTTACTCCATAAATAATTTTTTGAAATGCTCCGCTTCCAAGCGAAAAACTAACTGTCATCGGACTTTCAAGGTATGTCCTGCTTAAACTGAGATTGCTCGGGGGTGTGGACATAACGTAGCTTAAAATTAATGTATTGTTTAAAAGCTGAGTCGTATATGAAGAGGAAATAGGATAAACTGTTAGATTTTCTGTGTTTATATCGCTTGATTTGCCTGAATTGTATGAAGGAACATTTATATGATCTGAATCAAAACAACTACCGGAACCATTACAAGTAACTCTAACTTCAAGTGTTCCTGTGCCAATTACGCCACTTACTGTTTTTATAACTTTACCACTTGTTGAGTATGAAAAGCTGCCTGTATTTATTGAAAACCCCGATCCTCCGGCAGAAATATCGTAATTTATGCCGTTTGGATATCCGAAGCTTCCTCCATAATCATTTGCAGAATAAAGCGTTGCGGTTACAGAATTTCCTGATATATCAAGTTTTAAGTCAAGTTCAGGTGCGCCATGAACTTTATTAATATATAAAACTGCCATTATAGATACCTCATATAAACATCGCCATTATTCCCACCGCTGGGATTACCTGTACCGTAGGTTATTGTTGGAACTGTAATATTTACTGTTTGACTTGAATCTCCATTATAAGTTCCTATATTTGTGCCATTTTTCTGGATTGTAAGCATTTCTTGGCTGATATTTATATTTTTAGATTCTGAACCATTGTATGTTCCCACAGTTTCTCCATTTTTTTGAATGGTTAAATTTCCTAAACTTATATTTATATTGTTTGAATTAGACCCATTGTAAGTTCCGATAGTTTCGCCATTTCTTTGAATAGTTAAAGTACCTAAATTAACATTAATTTCTTTTGACTCCGACCCATTATAGGTTCCGATGGCTTCTCCATTCCTTTGAATAGTTAAAGTACCTAAATTAACATTAATTTCTTT
>CAKVEP010000003.1 GCA_934729465.1 uncultured Eubacteriales bacterium
TCCGACCCATTATAGGTTCCGATGGCTTCTCCATTCCTTTGAATAGTTAAAGTACCTAAATTAACATTAATTTCTTTCGACTCCGACCCATTATAGGTTCCGATAGTTTCGCCATTTCTTTGAATAGTTAAAGTACCTAAATTAACATTAATTTCTTTTGGCTCCGACCCATTATAGGTTCCGATGGCTTCTCCATTCCTTTGAATAGTTAAAGTACCTAAATTAACATTAATTTCTTTTGACTCCGACCCATTATAGGTTCCGATGGCTTCTCCATTCCTTTGGATTGTAAGCATACCGAGTTCAATGTTTAAATCTGCTTCTGTTTGTCCGTTGAAATTTCCGATTTCTTTACCATTTAACTTAATAGTTAGCTTGGCAAAACCATTTTCAAGCAAATATTTTAAAAATACTGCTTCTTCGCTGTCCGGCTCCAAATGATGTATGTCATCTTTTGAATACTCTGTGGGATTATCTCTCCAAAATTGTCGGATAGTTTCCGGTATATGCAAAGGCTCTGCCATATTTATCACTCTCCATTTAAAACATAAAAATTAATGGGAACATGAAAATATCCTGTGTCCGGCTCATACATTTCGTCCCCGTTGTCTGTCCAAGTAAATCCATTTTCTTTTAACTTTTGTTTTACAATCTCCACTAATGATTTAAAGTTTTTCTTACTCCAAACATCTATAGTTCCGAAGCATACCTCTGCATCATAATCATTGTCAAAGAAAAGCTCAGGCCTTTCGCTCCAAGTATAGTAGGTAAGATATACATCTTCAGTTCCAAAATACTGTAAATATGCAATGGGAATCTGCTTTTCATCTATTTTAAGAGCAGAGAATATTTTTTCAATTTTAGGATTTATGTTCATACATTCTCACTCGTTCCTTTTATTTAAATTGCTCCACTGATTTCTGCTTCATCACAAAGTGCCTCCACATACATACCACGATTTTTCACATCTTCTATTGACAAAATCCTATATCTTCCTGTATCACATACGATTACATGACTTGTTTTAATCTCCAAATCAGAAATTTTGCGAAATCTGAACAAGGCTGTTGCTTTTGAAAATGAGGCACGATTTGCCCATACTCGGCTTCCGTGTCGCATTTCTTTATATGCTCTTACACTTGCAAGAATTATATCTTGAATGCTCACAAACCCCGACTCATCTTTGATTTTGCGAGGTTCAATTATATCTATAAAAGTTGTCATTTTCCCTAAACTCAAATTTACACCCTCCAATCTCTATCAAGACGTAAAAGATGATTTACTGTATTCCATACTTGATTTGCAGCATTCACATTGTCGGAAAAGAAACCACCTGTGCTTCCATCTCTACTTTCATAAAAATGAGATGACAGCATTATTACTGCTCTTTCTGTGGTGGGGGACATAATATTTTCTGAATAATATCCTGCAGACTTTTTCTGGTAGCTTTCGGCGTAGGAAATTGCAGAGGTTATAAATTCTTTTATAAGTTCATCGTCTTTATCAGTATTTAAAATAAGATTTAATTTTACTTTCTCTATTAAATTTGACACATCCACATTATCAAATCCCTTAATTTTAAACTGTACATTGAATTTATCCCATTTTTAAAAGTTTGATTCCTTCAGAAAGGATAACCTTAGCATCTACGCGCTCTGTCGCGAGAAATCCCACTTGACCATTGCCGGCATAGAGTTCGTTAAGTCTTTGAACAGAGCGTCCCATTCTGTCGGCAATCCAGTAATTTGAAAAGTCACCAAAAGCTATCGGCAAAGCCTCTGCTGCGACAGTTGGAACATATGGCGAAGTATAAAGAGGATATCCCAAAAGTCTGTCCGGCTGACCTGCTTGAAGTGAAGGCTGCCACAAATATGCTCCGTTTGTGTCTTTGAGTTTGCGGAGCATCGATATGGTCGAATCATTCATCAAAAATACAGCATTTCTACGGTACGGAGATTTGAGTGAATGAACAAGCTCGATTATATTATCGCAGGTTATATTTGTCGTGCTGGTAAGCGTTAGCCCTATTTCACCGCCATTTTCAGTGAATATTCCGGTTGGCTGTCCGACTCCTGTACCTGTACAGAATGCCTGCTCTTCTGCAACACCGAACGCTCTTGCAAACTCCGATGAGATATAGCTTTCAAGGTTAAACATACTGTCTTGCAAAAGCTCTGTTGATACTTTTACAAGATCTGTAAGTTTAAATGCGTCAATGGTTTTTTGCCCAAAGGTAGGTTTCGACTCCGTATACGCCCCATTTTCAGGAGTCCACTGAGCCACACTATGAGTCGCTGCAATTGGGATTTTTCGTTCTGCAGCAGTTGTGATTGTTTTTGCAATGCTTCTGATTACATTATTTTCTTCAAGTGCTGTAACTATCTGATTTTCAAACTCTTCAGGCACTAAAAATCCACCATCTGCATCGACTGACTCTTGCATCACGTTATAAATTTGAGGTTTGCCTCGCAGTACATTCAAAAAGTCTCTTTTGTATTCATCGCTTGCTCTGCCTAGCTTAACTTTTTTATTTGTTGGTTTCTCTAAAATCGGCGAACCGATAGGCTTATTTAGCTCCATATCAATTGCCGACTGCTTTTCAAGTCTGTCGATTTCTTTTCCCAAGTTTACGACGTCTGCTTCCATTTTATCATAAATAGCAGCGTCTTCTGAAGATATAAGACCATCCGGATTTCTCTTACTGTCCAAAAAATCTTTTGCGTTCTCCCATAGTTTTGTACGTTTTTCTCTAAGTTCTAAAATAGTATTCATAAAGTTATCTCCTTTTTAATAAATTAAGCCGCTTATATAGCGACTCTGCTGATACGTTTGATTTTTGCTCTGTGTTTTTAATTTGTTTTCTTACTCTGTTCATAACTGCACTAATTGCTGATTCTCTGCTAAACATAAACTCGTCTGTGTTTTCAGGTTTTTGCTTATCCTCTTCAAAAAGAATGCCATCTGCAAAGCCTAAATTCACAGCTTTGTATGCGTTCATCCAGCTCTCATCATCCATCATTCTGGCAATTTTCGCCCTCGATAAGTGTGTTTTGATTTCATAAGCGTTAATGATCGATTCCTTCACTTCACTTAGCATATCGGCTGCACGTTTCATTTCATTTGAATCTCCAATCGCACAAGAAAACGGATTATGTATCATTAGCTGACTTACCGGTGACATCAATACTTCATCGCCTGCCATCGCAATGACTGAGGCGGCTGAGGCCGCAAGACCATCAATTTTTATAGTTACTTTGCCCTTGTAGTCTTTAATTAAGTTATATATTTGAGCTCCTGTTACCATATCTCCGCCGGGAGAGTTGACCCAAACCGAGATGTTCCCTTCACCAGAATACAATTCATCTCTGAAGATATCCGCTGTGGATTTTATTTCCTCGTTATAACCATCTTCATCATACCCATCAATGATCTCTCCGCTGATATACAGTATTCTTTCTTCGGGACCTTCCGTGAAGTTCCAGAATCTCCTCTTGTTCTTTGTTTTCGTCATTGTCATTTTTCTCCTTTTCGCTTATTTCTATGTTATCTGCAAATGCTCCGGCATCTGATAATTTAGTCATACTTCCGTTGACAAGATACAGATTTCCGCCAAGCTCATCGGGTATTTGGTTCATGTTTTCGAGTTCCCTTATGTCATTTGCACTGAGCCATCCGTTCTGTCTGCCTGTTGCATAACCATTCATTCGGCTTTGATAGTCACCTCGTAGAAGTCCGTCAACATTAAACTTTACAAAATAATCTGCCTTATCGCTGTCTTTAAACAATCTCCTGTGAATAGACTGTTCCCATCTTGTAACCCAAGGATCGAGAGTATATTTTACGAATTCTAGCGACTGCTGCTCGATGTTGGAAAACGATGATTTTTCGAGGTCTCCAATCATGTGTGGTGGGATTCGAAAGATTCTGGCAATTTCATTTATTTGAAATTTTCTCGTTTCCAAAAACTGTGCTTCGTTAGGTGAAATGCTGATCGGTTGGTACTTGAGCCCCTCTTCGAGCACTGCTATTTGGTGCGAATTACTGCTCCCTTTAAAAAGTGAGTTCCAGCTTTCTCTGAGCTTATCGGGATCTTTAAGTGTTCCCGGATGCTCTAAAATTCCGCTTGGATTTGCACCATTTGCGAAGAATTTGGCCCCGTATTCCTCGCACGCCATTGCCATACCTATCGCATTTCTCGCCATCGCTATTGGAGAATATCCCACAAGTCCATCAAAACCTAGCCCCGGAATATGCAGCACATCCTCGGCCTTCAAATACACCTGACCTTTACTTTTAAGTTTTGGATTATCATCATCACTGGTCGAATATGTGTAATAAATTCTTCCATTTGAGGCTCTGTCAACTGTCATGCGGTCCGGAGAGAGGGGATAAAGTGCTATAACATCACCTTTTCCGTTTCGAAGTATCTGTGCATAAGCATTTCCCCATAAAAGAAGATGACTCATCAGCGTTTCTCTAAACACAAATGAAGTCATCTCAGGATTGGGCTCGTCATGGAGTAAAAAATACAGGGGATGATCAATCGCTTTTTCTTTTCCGTTTAATCCTTTGCGTTTATATGTGTGAAGAGGAAGTCCGGCGATTGCTTCAGATAAAATCCTGACGCAAGAATAAACAGCAGTTACACTTAAAGCACTCGTTTGACTTACACTTTTACCACTGCTTGAGCTACTAAAAATTGATCCTAAAATACCGGAACCCAGACTATTCTTTACTTTTGGTTTGTCTCTTGAATGGAAAAGTCTTTTAAAAATGTTCAAACTTTAATCAACCCTTTCTATATTTGGATATATACCATCTTTTTTCAATAAATCATAGATGAAGAGTCTACCTTTTTGCGTCCAATAGGTATGAACTTTCGTATGTTGGCCATCAATATCGAGATAAGTGTGAGTTTTGGTGCTCGTATATCCTTTCTCAGAATATTTTTGATACAAAAGCCAGATATCTCCTTGTTTAAACTGGATTCCTTTTTCATGGAGGTATTTATCCATCTTTTTTGCACTCCATCCATAGTCCTTGGATATTGCCCCGATGGATACTAAGTCTTTACAATTCAGAACAACGTCATAATAACTGGCTTTCGGGATCATTTCTGAAATCTGCTGTGTTTTTACTGCTACTGACTTTTCTAATTTTTTATTTTTCTCGCGCTCTTCTTTTAGCGCATTAAGTGCTGCAATACCTAAATCGGGATTAGCTATTAAATCGTCAATTGCGTACATTCCATGTTTACGGATTGCTGGGAGCACCTCGCTTGTTACCCATCTTTTGAATTTTTTAGCATTAGGCAGTTTGCTTGATAAAATCAAGCTGTATAGACCACTTTCATTAATTAGTATTCCTTGAGTTCCGTTGACGGTGAACGATTCGTTACGGGTTTTATCTTCTTCGTCAACATGGTCTCTAAGTGCTTTTTGTGGATTTGTGTATCCAAGTATTAGTGCCACATCTTTTCCCACAAAGTAAGGCTCATCATCAATTGTAATAGTTCTTACTTCGCCAAATTCCTCGTTTTTAAATATTTCTAAGTTAGTCATGAAAATGTACCTCCATAAATTTTTTATAAATAAAAAGTGACAGCATTCATGCTGTCACATCAAAAATCTTTAAATTATAATTAGTCCTCTTTCGTTGTAAACTGATTCAGTTTGCATATTTTGATTCCTTACTGCTCTATCAAGAGCCATGATTGTTGCCACTGCTCCATCGATTTTCTCCGTTGATTTCTGTTTATCCGGTTTAATATTGCCGGCAGGATCGGTTTTGACATAAATATTATCCATCATCCACCTTAAAACAGGATGTCCGGTATGTGCCAGTTTCCCTTCAAGCGTTAACTTCATAAGTTCTTTTGAAGGAGGACTCATATCCTTAAATCCTTGACCAAACGGAACTACTGTGAACTCCATACCTTCGAGATTCTGCACCATCTGCACAGCTCCCCATCTATCAAACGCTATCTCACGAATGTTATATTTTGTTCCAAGCTCCTCGATAAAATTTTCGATAAAGCCATAATGCACCACGTTACCTTCAGTGGTCTGAAGATACCCTTCCTGATGCCAAATATCGTATGGAACGTGGTCACGCCGGACCCTTAAATCAAGATTGTCTTCGGGAATCCAAAAGTAGGGAAGGATATAATATTTATCATTTTCATCTTCCGGTGGGAACACAAGCACAAACGCTGTGATATCCGTTGTCGAAGATAAATCCAGACCGCCATAGCAGACTCTTCCTTCAAGATCTCTTTCATTAAATTTAAAGCTGCAGGCATCCCATTTCTCCATCGGCATCCAGCGCACTGACTGTTTTACCCATTGATTAAGTCTGAGTTGCCTGAACAAGTTTTCTTCGGCTGTATTTTGTCTCGCTGACTCGCAGGCATTTCTGAGTTTTTCTATATCCACTGTAATCCCAAGAGATGGATTTGCAGCTTTCCATACTTCTTCACTCGTCCAATCGGCATCATCCGGTGTTCCGTAAATCACAGGATAAAATGTCGGATCACGTTTGCGGCCTTTTAAAATATCCTCAGCTTTTTGGTGTACTTCCCAACATACTGAGTTTCTGTCTGTTCCGGCAGTAGTTATCAAAAAGAAAAGTGGCTGTTTCCTTGCATCTCCAGAACCATGAAGCATTACGTCATATAGATTCCTATTTGGCTGGGCATGGAGCTCGTCAAACACAACGCCATGTACGTTTAAACCATGCTTAGTGTAAGCTTCTGCAGATAGGACCTGATAAAAGCTGTTTAAAGGCTTGTAAATCAAACGCTTTTGCGATAATATGGGCTTTATTCTTGATTTGAGAGCAGGACATTGCTCCACCATATCGACCGCCACATCAAAAACTATCGAGGCTTGTTGACGATCTGAAGCACACCCATAAACTTCGCCACCGTGCTCGAAATCTCCGCAAGTCAAAAGAAGAGCTGTCGCTGCTGCAAGCTCACTTTTGCCTTGCTTCTTTGGGATTTCGATATACGCAGTGTTAAATTGACGGTATCCGTTAGGTTTCATGATTCCAAAAATATCACGCACAATTTGCTCTTGCCAATCGATTAATTCAAAGGGCTCGCCGTACCATTCGCCCTTTGTATGCTTTAGGCAATTAATAAAGCAGACCGCAGAGTCTGCTATGCTTTTATTATATTTGCTGTCTGTATTTGCAAATTTTGTTGGTATGTATTTTTTTAATTTGCGAATCGGAATCTCCTCCTTTCCTTGATTTTGTAATACACGTGTTTAGTAGCGACCTCTTCCATAATTTGGGGTTTATGAATATTAATGGACATTAAGTTTGACCATAAATTCTTGTACAAGAAAAAGAGCCTCTCGGCTCTTTTTTGTGTGTTCTAGTTAACTTTGAAAAGGTATCCATGTGCTTTTTTATTCTTGCCGGTCCGGAAGTCTTTGTATTTCGTGTTAATTTCAATCAATCCTTCCAACCTACATCCGTTTTGCGTAAAAAGCCAAGCTGTCTCAACTGCGTTGCTCCAAGTTGATGAAAATGTAAAGTGCTCTATTCCGTTTTCTCGAAGAGTTTTTATCGTTGTTTCTACCTGTTCTTCCCAAATCACCTCGTTCAAATCAATATATTTATTTCCGCAGTCTTTGGCTTCTTCGTACATATTCCAAATTCTCATATTGACCGTGCCTTGGCTTGAAAGTTCCATCATCAACTCTTTGTGTTTTTTCTGCAATTCATTTTTGCAATTTTCATCGTTTGCTTTTTCGGCTTCATCATAGGCTTCCTTTAATGCTTGTACCTTTGCGTAAGTTTCTTCAAAAATGTTCTTTTTCATTTTGTTATCCTCCGTTTAAATTTTTGTTTTCCCTTTCGGTAATTACATATTCGCTCTTTTCGGAGATTATAGCAATACGATTACTACACGATCTTAAGGCCCGTTAAATCTACATTTATTGTATACATTATGATTACATTGAGCGATGAATTATACTTAAAATTTGCTCTTGTTCCGCTTTTGATATGTCTATACTTTCGAGTGCCTCTCTTGTTCCACAGTCTGAGCAGATAGCTGTTTCGTTGTCTAGCCGTGAAACTGCAGGATGCCCATGATAGGCTTTCCGACAACGTGGGCAAATTTTAATCTTAGTAATATTATTTGGCTTCATAATAATTCCTCCTACTGTTTTTTATTGCCTGAAATAATACATCTTTGTCAAATCCAAAGTTCCGATATCCTTCAAGACACGTTTCAACATAATATAGGCTTGGAATTCCGAATGGACGGTCTTCATGCATGACATATACGAAAACAGTGCGATTTCTGATTTTCCCCGATCTGATCCCTATAACAGGAAGCTCCATCTCCATCTTGTAATAAAATTTTGGGAAACCTTCGTATCTGTCAAGTGCATTTTCATCTGTATTATTGACTCGCCAAACACCCACAGGAACACTGGATCCAATCTTTGGTTCGATTGTAAGATAAGAACCGGTTTTACTTCCCTTGAAAAGTAGTTCATAATTAGGGATTTTCGATGTTCCAACGATTCTGGCGTTTGGACACCGTATAAGCATTTGTCTGACATTTAAATTACTTCCATAAGCAACATAATATTTTTTTACCATATTGGTATCCATCCTTTCTGAAGGGGAGACACCCTTCTACCACCTTAAAACCGCCGAGGCGGTAGGGAAAGGGTGGCAGGAGGCTAGCTCCTATGGTCACTTCAAGCGGATCTGCCAAATCTGAATGCTGTATCTCCGCCGAGTCTTTTTGTCAAAACCTCTCTTGCTGTTTTAAATTCTTCTCCGATAAATCCTAGTCGAAGGAGCCATGTTCTCATTGCAAATCTTGGATTCTCATTTTGCTGTGGCTTTGGACTTGCGGTTTTTACTGTTTTTGCCATTTGCGAAATAGCTAGACAAAGTTGAATGTAGCTTTTAAGTTGTCCTGCGTGAAGCCCGTTTTTCTTTCCGTTGGCAGGTCTATCAAATTGGAAAAGTCGAAATTCGATTGTACCCTTTGTAAATGTTGCGTGGTAGTTTAGCATATGGTATCGGCTGTCATTATAGTGGTTGTTTCTTCCGTAATTTGCACTGTGGCTGGTATACCAAATATCGGCAAGCTGTGGCATCGTTGTTGGCTTTTTGAGGTTTAGTTCTTTAAGAAAGCGTGGGTCAACTGTTCTGCAATAGTGCCTCATTCTGTATTCATCAAGGTTCAGTGCATTTGAAATTAGGTCTTCATGACTCGCCATTATGTTTGCAAGATTTCTGAGTGTCTGTGGTGTGTGACCTTTTGCTCCGATGTGAATGTGTATTCCGCATCCTCTATCAGCATCGCTTTTTGCTCCTGCTTTGCGAAGGCGGCGAATTAATTCTTGTAAAATCTCTATGTCGCTGTAATTTAGGATTGGTGTTACCAGTTCGCATTTTTCATTTTCAGGTCCTGAAATACTGTTGTCTCTTTGAAATTTCCATTCTCTGCCTTGGGCATCCCATGCACTCCAAGTAGCGTATCCGTTTCTTCTTGCGGTATCTTCGTATCTGTTTGTTCCGAAGAAATCAGCTGTAACTTTTGCGGCTTTATTTCTGGTGATGCTGTTCATTTCAACTTCAACCCCAATTGTTTGCTTTTTCATTTCCTCAATTTGTCTTGCTGTTTTCTCATTCATTTTGTTATCCTCCGTTTGAATTTTTGTTTTCCCTTTCGGTAATTACATATTCGCTCTTTTCGGAGGTTATAGCAATACAATTACTACACGATCTTAATCCCCGTTAAATCTACATTTATTGTGTACATTACAACATATTTAAAAGCCGGTTTTCATTACCCGTCATACCCCATAAATTGAAAATTATGGAAGAGGCCGGCCATCCCAGTAACTCTAAATAGTTAAATCTTTATACACACATCTTCTCCGTAAATCACATTAAGACTGGAGCCATTATCCCAAGAAACCATGATACTCGCAGTATCGTCTACACCTTTAACAGTCCCTTTTGTACCAATTGGTGGAGCTTGTGCATCATCCATTTTTGCAAGTTTAACACGAATCCCTATTGGGTACTCTTTTCGGACACGCTTCACAATATCTCTACTCGGAAATTTCATTAGAGGATACCTCCTTGCTTACGATATTTTTAAAAGCAGATGATCCTGAGAGATTTCGAAGTAAAATTTTTCTTGCAGTTTTGTATTGTTGACCTATAAATCCCAGCCTTAGCAGAAAACATCTAAATGCATATTTTTCATTATCAGTGGATTTCTCTTTTGCGGTGATTCGGTTTTGTGTCTTTGCCATATTGCACAGGGCAGTAATAAAATTCGTATAAGCATCTATTGTTTCACGGTCTTTCACATCCTGAAACCAAGGAAATAAAATCTTTTCGTCATTTACCTCAATCGGTAAGCTGTTAACTGCCAGTGCTTTTTTGATAAGGTGTCCCTTAGCATCTATCAGCTTTTGAAGATTTTGTAATGCTTCTTCAGTAAAAGACTCCCTTGGTATTGCCACTGTAAGTCCCACATTTTCGCTGTGTGCTATGTTATTATCCCCTGTGGTACTATTTGTTTCATTCGTTTTGGATTCGCTTGTGGCGATATTTTCGGCAACAAATCCCGCCCTAGATAATTCTTCCATAACTTTTTCTATAACGCTATTCTCAGTTCTGTCATCATAAATTAGCGTACCGTTTTGACTGACTGTCAAATTGTTGATAACATAGGCACAACTTGGCATTCCAAGATAAATCTCCTTCATTTTTAAAATTTCAGAAATAATTTTAACCATCTCTTTTCTGCGACTGCCTGTTACATTGTATTTGACTTCCATTTTTGTATGACCTCCTTGTTTTTTCGTCACTAACATATATCCCTCTAAACCACATATTTATCAAGTCTATGTGATTTAGAAATGTACCAACACTATTCCTCGGTTAACTGTGAACAGTACACAATGCCTGATAGTACGAAATAAACACATGGAAGGGCAACTCCGTTTCCCCACATTTTATATTCAGCGGAATCTGAGTGAGGATTTTTAAGCCACTTTCGAATTTGATTTTCTGTTTTAGACTTAGTGCTTTTGCCTATGGCTTTATTGTAATCATCAAAAATCTTCTGCCATTTCTTAATTTCTTCATCAGTTGGATTTTCTGTTTCTAAATCGGCACACCATGAATCTGGGAAACCTTGAAGTCTTGTACATTCTGTTGGTGTAAGCCTTCGGACTATATAACCATTACAAGCTGCTCCCGGTCCTTTAGATACAAGTGTTGGTTGGACTTCTTTAGAAAAACAAGGATTCCATTTTGCGTTTTTGCCTTGATTAAAGGTGTCCCTGCCTATGCCATAAGCTATAGCGTGGCGGTCAATGGTATTAAGCGTAAAACTAACGTCCTCATTTATTCCGCTGCCCTGTGGACCATTATTATCATTTCTTCCAATCATAGAACCCTGTAATATAAAAGTCTGCTGTTTAGTATTTGATGAAGCATTTAGAGCACCACTTTTATTTCCGAGTATTCGAGCCTCATCTCGCTGATTTTGTGTAAATGGGATACTCTCTACTATTGCCACACCACCTTGATTACAAGATGGATTTCCTCCATTTTTATCGATAGTACGGGAAGTATTCGTCTCATAAAAGCCACTGCGTGGGTTATCTGATTTCATGGAATTGCTATCTTTTGAGCATATACCGTATGTTTTCGGTACTTCATTCATAATAAGAGGCACCTTATTCCCACCTGTACCCATGCCCCTAGTGAGTGTTTGTACACAACCACCATTAGAAATCCTCACACGACTGTCTGAAGGATGATTGTGGGCCGCTATCGAATTTAAAACACAGGGAGGATGATGTGATGTAGCTCTTAAAGTCGAAGTAATATCTTCGGTTACATCCATTCGACTTCCACCTTGGTCGTTTAAGCAAATGTTGCTTGCCTCTCCAGTGCTATTCGTAAAACTTCCGGCAGTTCTTTGCCACGATTGGAAGCTCTGCGCAGAATACCTTGACACGCCCTCGGACTCAAATAATATTTTTTCGGCACTTCTTCCTCCAAAATCTGCGACAAGGTAGATGCGTTTTCTTCTCTGGGGGACTCCCCAAAATTGAGCGTCGAGAACTCTCCATGCGAGAGAAAATTTATCTGCCACGATGTTTCCGGCATTCGACCACTTCTCAGGTCGAGGAACAGAAAAATTCTCGTTCTTGATTTTGCAGATGCTTTCGAGGACACATCGGAAGTCCTCGCCTTTACCGGAAGAGAAGGCTCCCGGTACATTTTCCCACACGATCCATCTTGGATATTTCCCATCGGTTTTGCACCTCATTTCTTTTATAATTCTGATTGCTTGATAAAAAAGTGTGGACTGCTTTCCATCAAGACCGGCTCTTTTTCCAGCAACACTCATGTCAGTGCATGGTGAGCCGAAGGTTATAATGTCCACAGATTCTATATCTGCTCCGTTGATTTGATTTATATCTCCGTAATGTTTCATAAAGGGAAGCCTTTTTGTGGTGACGATAATAGGAAATGGCTCGATTTCACTTGCCCATATTGGCCTTATTCCACAAATTAATCCTCCAAGAGGAAAACCTCCGCTTCCATCAAACAAACTGCCTAAGGTTAAACTACTGTCAATCATTTTTCACGACTTCCGAATACGGGATTTTCTTATTATCTTTAAGTAAAAATACATCCTCGCTGCCACAAAGCTCGATGTATCTTCGGATGATTACCGAGGCATACTTTGGATCGAGCTCCATCGTGAAGCAAATTCTGTCCATTTGCTGACAAGCTATCAGTGTCGAACCGGAGCCACCGAAGGTATCAAGCACGATGCTGTTTACCGCTGAGGAATTTTTTATCGGGTAGCAAAGAAGGGGGGTGGGCTTCATGGTTGGATGGTCGGCATTTTTCTTTGGCTTATCGTACCGCCAAATTGTAGACTCGGCTCTTCCTGCATACCATTTGTGTTTCCCTGTTTTAAGCCATCCGTAAAGTATAGGCTCGTGTCCCCACTGGTACGGAGATCTGCCCATGACAAACGAGTTCTTCTCCCATATGCATACACCGCTTAAATGAAAACCGGCATCAATAAACGCTTTTCTGAAATTAAGTCCTTCTGTGTCTGCGTGAAAAATGTATGCAGAACCACCATCAGCTAGGGAAGAAGCCATATTTTTAAAAGAGGACAACAAGAAATTATAAAATTTCTCGCTATCCTGTTTATCGTTTTTAATTTTGAGTCCGTTTGCACTTTCGAAGTTGACGTTATAAGGGGGATCTGTAAGTATTAAATTTGCTTTTTTGCCGTCCATCAAAGCCTTTACGTCTTCGGGATTTGTAGCATCACCGCAGAGCAGTCTGTGTTTCCCAAGAAGCCACACATCACCTTGATTCACAAACGACGCTTCTTCCAGGGCCTTTGTTACGTCATAGCCATCGTCTTTTCCTTCTTTGTCATCAGATTTTGAAAATAGCTCATCAATTTCTGTAAGGTCAAAGCCTGTAAGTGTTGCATCAAAATCGCTGTCGCTTAAGTCTTTAAGCAAATCTGTTAAAAGTGGTATGTCAAATTCACCACCTATTTTATTTAGTGCCACATTTAATGCTTTTTCTTTTAGCTTATCAAGTGCCAAAACAACGCATTCAATTTCTGTGTATCCCATTAGCTTAAGCAGCTTAAATCTCTGATGTCCTCCTATAATGTTTCCTGTTTTCTTGTTCCAGATTATAGGCTCTACATAGCCAAATTCTTCAATGCTTCTTTTGAGTTTTTCGTATTCAGCATCTCCCGGCTTTAAGTCTTTTCTCGGATTGTATTTTGCCGGATTTAATTTTGAGATACTAATTTTTTCTATTTGCAAATCCTACACCTCTTTTTAAAATTCTGTATATGAAAAGGTGCCGCCCGTAAGGGAAGCACCTTAAAAGTCTTATTAATTTAGTGATCTTTTTTCCAAGAAATTATGCCACAAACTGCAAGGATTACTTGTACGAAATCCAGAAGTGATCTTCCGTATGTCCCAGCGGTAAAATCAAAAATACACCACAGAATATCTCCGATTAGCCAAATATAAAAACACCATATATTCTTTCGTATGTTTAAAATAGTTCCTGTCAGCGAAATTGCTGTCAGAAACCATGTCATATCTATCATTATCGCTTTCTCCTTGCAGTTAGGAGTAGCTCCATTGCGTTGTCTTGTGGTGTATCGGTAAAACTTGTCGTACAATTTTGCTTTACAATATCAAAAATTTCATACCAGATAATGTTTGCCTGCTTTTGGAATCCCACACTCATCTGCACAAATGGGTTCGCAATTGCTGCCCCTGTGGTTGGATGCTTTCCTAAAAATCCAAACTTGCTTATTGCTTCTTCGCATTGTATGTATCTCGCAAAAGCCTGTGAATAGGATTCAACGAGTCTTGGATTTACAAACTGGTCGCATTTTCGCTTTTTTAGCCACAGCCATGTTTCTTTGAATATTTTATCTGCTCCGAGAGGTTTTCCGTCTTTTTGCTCGGAACTCAAATATTCACTTGGTTTTGGAATTTGGTTGCCTTCCAAATCCTGTGGCTCTAGAAAGTCAGAACTATCCATTCCGAATGAAAGTTCATCCTCCAAATCAATCGGTTCAAAAACTCGTGCTGACCTTCCCGATGCTATTTTATCAGCTAAAGAATCAGGCTTATCTCCGGCACGAACTCTTCGACCGCCTCTGTACGTTCCGTCCTTTGACATTTTCTCACACTCCTTTTGTAAAATAAAAATTCCCAAAAAGTCACGCAGCTTTTTGAGAATAATTGGTTAATACCCCGTTTGAATCGGATTTTTTTCACGCGTTTCCCCACGCCCGTTGCTTCCGAGGTAGGGAAGAGAGATTTTACTCCCCCCTCCGGAGGAGGCGACTCGAAGTCGCTCACCTTTAAAGTTTTATCAGTGCGGTGTACCTTGCGTAGTCGTAGCCTTCGCCGTTGATTGCTAATACTTCATCGTTTCTGCTTTCGTCTTTGAAAAGGAAGCACCTTGCTGTTCCGTCTTGTTCCTCGCCACACTGATTTGTAATCTCTTTTACGAATTCGTTATCCTCGTTTAAGTTTTGAATCAAATCTTCGTAGGCTTCGTGGGTTAAAACCTTTTCTCCGATTACCTTGAACCTTTTTTCTTCTCCGAATCTTCTCTTCTCGTTTCTTAAAAGTTCCTCTCTGTTTTTTGTTTTGCGTGAAAAAAATCCTGTCATTTTAAAAACTCCTTTTTTAATTTTGCGTTAGGGCTTTGTTTCCCTTTCGCTAATTACATATTACCTCTACTTGCCTCGACTAGCAAGTTAATGCTGTACTTTTAAAGGTAGAACAAATCCGCATTTTACCTAACCTTTGCGTCACTAGTACACAAACAAAGGTAAACTCCATTAGATTGATTTATCACCATATTTTTCCATATGGAGCTCAAGGTATCCCTACAAGTTATTATAGTCGGATGCACAAAGCTGCTTGCATGACAAAGCCGTCTCTGTTATCAGTATTCTGGATTACTTGTGTACCCTGAGCGTTTTTAGCACCAAGAGTAATTATGTTGCTCGACACAACATTGAGTTGATGTACTGTAGAACTGTCTTTTTTGTAGCCAACAGAAAATAAATATCTGGTTGGATCGCCTATATCTATTGCCATGTGATATATGAGTATGGATCCGGCGTTTCCAAATATTCCGTTACCACCGCTGTCTGATAAAGACACATAAAAACTTCCTGTTGCGTCGGAGGAGAGCCTTTCAGTGTGTATTCTTAAAAAATATGTCGGTCCATCGTTAGTTCTCTGTATAACACCAGATGCAAGACATTTCAGTACTTCAGGTGTTAAATTTACAACACCACTTTGTGATTCAATTAAATCTCCAGACGATATTATACTGTGCACCGCACTGTCAATTTTAGATTTATAATCGTTTGTAAAATCATTTGAAGACAGTGTTTTCCCTTCAATTTTATCAACCTTACGTGAGTCTTGGCGGTCAACATACGCTTTGCTTACGTTACTTGGTCTTGATAATATCGAATCGCCAATCATAATCATCTCCTTTTTGAATTTTTTATCCCCATCTGCCACCTTCATTTGCGGTAATCCTTGAGTGACAGCTTTTGCAAAGGCTCATCAAATTTTCTTTGCGGTGTGTGCCACCTTTGGATAGGGGAATAATATGATGTACTTCTTCCACAGGCCTTAATATATTCTTTCGTTCACACAGTTCACAGACAGGATGCTCTTTAATATAAAGTTGCCTGATTTTTCTCCACCTATTACCATACCGCTTATAAGTATTTGGATCACGTTTATATTTATTGTAGTATCGGCTTTCAAGTTTTTTGTGTTTATCGCAATATAAGTCTTCTGTAAGTTCAGGGCATCCTGCAAACCTACATGGACTTCTCGGCTTTTTTGGCATTCAAATCACCTCATTATTTGTTGCATAGAAAAAGCCCTCGGATTTCTCCAAGAGCTTTAAATTATATTCCACTAGTATAACTATATCACATTTGCATACTCTCTTTCTCTCTCATTTACTCTCATCTTTAAAAAATTTTCAAATTATTTAATGCTTTATCATGAATTCGGAAGATATGTGGCATACTGTATCCCATCTTACTTGCAATCATCTCCCAGTTTATAAAATTTAGATAACGAAGTTCCAATAATGTTTGACATTCCGGATTATCGATACTCCTAATCGCATATACAATTTCTTTTTTCAGATTCAATAATTTATTGACATCATTGTTGATTTCATTCTCTAAATCTATTATGGCTGCAATATTTTTCTCCATGATACGACAATTCTGATTTCCTTTCGGCATATCAGACATTATAGAATTCACCTTAGTAGCCAGTGCTCGTAGCGACTCTAGCTGCTCCATTTTACAGTCTATTCTCTGGTCTATGTGGTATGCCTGAGAAAGATATTCTTTTGCGTTCATTAAGAGCATCTCCTTTCTCCTAAATGGCATCCTGACCACATTATATTAGATAGTTTGTTCCCTTGTGGGTCTACGTTCAGTAATGATTTATGATATTCGCTTTTAGGGTTGCCGCATTCATATGCGGTCCAGTCAAAATCACTTATACTTGCATCCTCTCGTACAAACCGACACCACTTGCACCGAATATAACCGTTTTTATTTTTTATAGACATAGACTTATCCTCCATAACTCCTCTGTCACTTCGTGACATCTCCTCTTAGGAAGAGGAGTCTTCCAAATTACAAATTTAAAAAAGTAAAAATTATCTGCATTTTGTAATTTGTCTTTTGTAGCTTTGCACTTTATATTTTTGAATTTTGTAATTTGTATTTTTATCCTTTGTCGTTTACTTCTCCGGCATCACCCCTTTCAAGACATCTTTTACTTCCTGTAAACTTGTAACTTTAAACGCCATTCCACCTGATTCATTTATTCGCTTGATGGTAATTTCCTGTAGCTTTGACAGCCTACCTTGCGTAGTTTTAACTTCAAACGCCATGAATTTTCCCTTATAGCAGCATATAATGTCGGGAATTCCTGATACGCCATATATGCCACCATGCTCCTTGAATGCGAAGCATTCGGGCTCGGATTTTAGATATTTTAATATTTGATTTGTTATTGTCTTTTCTTTCATAAATTCCTCCATACTGTTACCCCATGATACCTCTTGTTACCTCCATTTTTTTAAAGAGGTAACACCCTTAAACCCAAGGATAAAGCCAATGTTTTTATATATGTTACCTTAGTTACCTCTAAAATAAATTTATTTATTATATAGAGACTTATTTAATTCATACACTCTAAATCTCAAATTATATATTTACTCTAATAAGAAGGTGTGTGTGGGAAAAATAGAGGTACAGAGGTAACATATCTACAAATGGCTAATTTAAGGGATTTGCAGTTATTGTGTTTTCGTGATTTGATACCTCTGATAGGATTTTTTTAATGCAGAAACACTTTTGAAGCACTCCATTTATTCTTTTTGGTACTTGCATTTTGATGTGTCCTTTGGTATCTAATGCAGTTTCAATAAAACCACGATCCTTAAAACCACGAGTGACTTTAGAATAATCAAATCCGTTTTCTTCGAGAGCCTGTCTCAGAATATTTGGTATGATATACACCGCGTCTTGCTCGATTTTTCCAAAGCATGGTGTACTGTCCGGGAGAAAACGATTTTTATTGCTCGTTATCCACCCTGTAACGAAGTCCCACGCTCTGTCGATTGTATCTGCCTTTTGTAGCTCTTTGCAGTTTTTGAGTATCTGAGTTCCGAGAGTTACTGCTTCGTTCCATGCTTCTTTTTCGCTTTCCTTGAAAACAGAAATCCCAGAATAATAGTCGCCCAGACACACAATTGCCACGTTATCGAGATGAGTGTTATCGGAGCCTTCAGATTGACGTTTCTCGATTTCACTTCTTATGCTATTAAAATCTCGATTGACTTTTCCTTTGTCTCTTAGCACAGTGTCAATCAAATACTCTACAAAAATTCTTCCTGCAAAACCGTAATTGTTTTCGCTTACTAAATGCAACTGATGTGCTATATCCACATTGTCTACCGGCTTTCCGTAAAGCTCCAAGGCTCTGGTCAGTACACCATCGTTGCTCGACTCTTTGGTCATCGGCTGTTCACCACTTGTTAAGATATTATTTCTCCAGCTTGCTGTCTCCTGAACACCACCTTCTTTTGAGCCCCTGAGCCTTCCAAATCCGTTACCTAAACTATAAATAATATTTTCAACGGATAATCTTTTACTATTGAGCACTTGAAGTTCATCGATTGCGAATGGAAGATGCTTCAAGATTCCGGCCATACGTTCAAGTCCTACGCTCGTAGCATTAAAACTGCCCATGAGCTTCGTTGGATTGCCCCAAACGCTAATCGCCATCTTGATTGCTGCGGTTTTGCCTGATTTAGAGTCGTGCCATATGTGAACAAAAAATACACGATGATTTAAAATTTCTAGTAGAGGAGAGGCAAATGAAGAAGAGAGTATAAACCTTCCAAATGGATTATTTTTAAGTTGTTTGGCGTTTTTGAGCCAAATATCAAAGCTTCCACATTCAATGGTGCTGCCAATTATATTCGATGCTTCTTTATATTCCGTTTCAAAAACAATCTCATCTTTCACCTTATAAGGAAAGAACTCCCGGCAGATCCATCCAATACGAGAAATTGATTTCACAAAGGGGATACACTTATCATTTGCACTTTCATAGTCGGAGAGGTATTTTACTATATCTGAAGCATTGCCCGAAGAAACAGGCAGACCGCTGTCAGCATACTTAATTATCGAGTTTCTATTGAATATATGGGAACGAGGTGCGATGACCGATTTCCAATGATTATGATTTAAAAATTTTATCTCCACTTTCTGGGTTCCATCGTCAATATTCTCGAACCTGCGAGATATAATCAGAGGACATGAACACGCAGGAGCAAGTTCGTCTGAATTATTGCTTTTTAGTATTTTTTGAACACCATGGTCAATAGAAACATCCCAGCCTGGCGGAGTAACCGCACCGGAAGTCTCAACTCCATCAAGTTTTAAAATTTTAGATTTTTGAGTATTTTCAAATACACGATGTGTTTCATGTCTCACAGCTTTTTCAAAATCTCTAAGATTAATCTTTCCCTTAAGTTTGGTCTTAAGTTTAACATACTCAGATGGGAGATTAGACTTAGCCCATGCACATAGCTTCATATTTTGCTCCGACAAAACTTCATCCACATTAATTTCGTTACAAGAAAGTAAATCCTTAAAACGCTCCTCCAAACTCGGCAGGCCATAAACTATAGGAGCTTTCACATGGCAGTTTTTGCCACAGTCAAAGTTAAGATTTTCTTTGATATACTCGCAAGTATGCGGTTTATTTTCCGTTATGGCCCTTTGTATTTTTCTCTCAGTTTCTTCAAAACTGTACTTAGGATAGCTCTTGCTAAACTGATGTACCGAATCGTTACCCCATTTAAGCGGAGCAAGATTGGTAACCATAGCATGCCACAAAGGCTCCGGCAGCTCCGCTGCATTGTCCACACAATATTTTATAAAATTGCATTTTCCTAGGACTTTATCAGCACCTTGTGCATTTTTAACAATGGGTGCAATTATATCGTTACAATGTACATATTGACTAAATTTATCTAAACTGTACCTTTTAAGATTACTTTCTATTACTTCGCACATAGCTCCATCTTTCAGCTTATGGTTAATAGTTCCCGGTACCCTTAAAATACGTGCCAAATCATAAATATTATCGATTCTCCAACCATGCTTTTTAGCTTTAAGGTTTATGTATCTTCCAAATTCCTTAAATATCGAAACAATGTAGCTTCTGTCTTGGGTGTTTTCAATATTAAATGGTTCTTTTAAAAGCCAGTATCCATGTATTCCGTTACCTGAATTTACAATTATGCTTGGTTTGATATCCAGATTGTTAAGAAACGATGCGGCTTCGGACGTTGTCTCAGGAAGTGATTTTTCAGCATGAGCATCGCCTTTAACGTCAATATCGGCATACAAAGCCCCAATACACGAGATGTCTTTTTCGCTTCCTCGAAGACCATTTTTAAGTACCTTATTTCTGAGTCCCACGCCAAAGAATACATTTGTTTTTTTGCCTATATTTTCAGCAGTTTTTGCAACTTTCTTTATGTCGTCTACTTTGAACCACTTAGTATTTCTGCTAGGGAGAGATGTGATTGTTATAAATCCAGTATCGCAGCCTTTATAAATTTCGCTTAAAAATTCAGGGGTATTCATGATCTCACCACCTTACGTTTTTTAGATTTGCTTTTTGGGATACAGGATAACGAAAAAATATGCATAGCTTTTTTACGTCTTTCTTCTGCATATACATTTTTAATTGCTTCATAAGCTGTTAAATCGTAGTATCCTTCAGCATTTTTTAGTCCTAAATCCATAATTTTATCCCTCCATCTCTTTAAGAGAGCCAAATCTTGTTCCGACAGCGGCTTCAGCTACCAGCGGTATATCAAAGTCCTCAAACGGCTGTGTTTCCATGCACTCTTTTACAAACTCTACTGCTTCATCTAACTTTTCTTCCGGCAATTCGAAAATTAATTCATCGTGTATTTGAAGCAGAGGTCTAAGCCATGGCCTTTCAGGTAGTCCACGAAGTATCCTGACTATTGCTAACTTTAAGATATCAGCTGCGGTTCCTTGTATCGGAGTGTTAAGAGCTTGTCTTTCAGAAAAACTCTTTTTATTCCAGTTCGATGACAGAATATTCGGAAGATATCTTCTCCTGCCGAGATACGTCTCTGTATATTCATTAAATTTTGCTGTGACTTTTACCTTGCGTTGCCAATTTTCAAGCTGTGGATATCCTGCCTTAAGGTTTTTTATAATCTCTTCGCATTCTTCAAGAGTTTTATTAAGTCCGGCTTTAAACTTAAGGCTTCTGAGAAGTCCCTTTGCAAAAAGGCCAAAGAATACTCCAAAATTACACGCTTTTGCAATGGTTCTGCGTTCCTTGTAGTGAGGTGCGTTTTTATCGACAGCCTCTTCAAACGGTATCTTATAGATTACAGATGTCGTCTTTGCATGAATATCGCCGCCGCTTTTATATGTTTCCATCATGGCTTCATCTCTGCAGTAAAACGCCCCAACACGAAGTTCAATCTGCGAGAAATCGAGCGACATCAGAACTTTACTTTTAGGTGCAACAAAGAAATTCCTTACTCCGATTGGATCATTATCCTTACGGGGGCAATTTTGAAGATTGGGATTTCTACTTGCAAACCTTCCTGTCTCAGTTCCAAGAGGGAAGAGATCTGGATGTATACGTCCTGTTGCGGAGTTAAGATGCTTAAAATAACTGTCTATATACGTCGACTTAATTTTCCCCCACTTGCGATAATCCTTGATTATATCAAACAATGGCACATATTCAGGCTCATGTTGTTTGCAATAAAATGATAGAAGAGTAAACGTTTCATCGTCTGCGGCTTTCTTGTTTTTCTGCGTTGTTTTCAGAATAGGCAGTCCCAACGTGTTATAGAGAAAGTTCTTAAATTCCTGAGTTGTAGCGTTAGAGCCAATATTTATATTACCTGTAAGGAGTGATAGGTCCTCTTTTAATTGTCTGAGCATTGCGGTGGCTTGGTCTCGCTTTTGAGTTAGCAAGTTGCGATCAACGAGCATTCCGTTATGTTTCATTAATCCCACATACACCGCTACAGGTGACTCTATATTCTCGACCAAAAATCTGTGTTTAGGTAAGTTTTTATCAAACCAATCGTTAAACAAGTGATACAGTCTCAGAGCATAGTCGCTGTCTGCACAGACATATCTGATCGTTTCAAAGTTCTCTGGATTAAGCTCATCAAAAAATGCTCCTTCTGTCACGCTTTCAAATTTAGGTAGCTCCACCTTCAAAAGTTCAGGAACCAATTTTTTAAGACCGCTGTCAGACAAATTTCTAAATTCTGTATTTGTCTTAAGAGTAAGCTGAGCCGCTGCCATTGTGTCGTAAACTTTGCACCTCATAACTACGCCAAGAGCGTAGAAAAAGGCACTTTCAAACGCTACATTATGAATTACCACAGTTTTATTTTCGTTTAGCAAAATCTCCTCTTTAATAAACGAGAAAACTTCGTTAAAATCAGCATTGTCGTAATTTCTATGACGGAGGGGAACATATATCCCCGTTCCGTATTCAACCGATAGACTAATACCTGTGATTTCTGATTTATTCGAGTCAAGCGATGCTTTTTCATCACTTCTGTATTCATGTTTGGGAGAGGTTTCTATATCAATCGCCAAGAGAGCATGACTCCCGATATAGTTTTTAATTTCCTCTGCTGTCTTTACTAATTTATACTTCATTGTCCACATCCTCCTGTGGTTGAGATTCACCTAAACTTGCGTGATTTTTGATTTGTGTAATAAGTTCTTGTAGGTTATCTTTTTCTGTTTGACTTAAGTCTCGAATTACAGAAAAATGAACCATAGAAAAGGCTATCCCCGTTTTATTTACTGCTTTTTTAAGAGATAGCTTTGTTACAACACTATCCGACCTTTTACCCACACCAAGTAATCTTCTGATATACTTTGAAAATTCCTGAATTGAACTCGCCGGAAGTACTAAAACTGCAGGTAATATTTCATTTTCACGAAGAAGGTATAGTCTGTGTTTGTTCTTACACGCTTTGGAGCCATTTTCACCGCTTCCAAATGCATTTAATTTGCATAATTTGCACTTTCCTCCGGGGATACCATTACCATTAATCCCATCAAAACTGCAACAATCCGGTGGATTATTGCTTCCGCTATATTTACTCTTATAGTAAGTAAACATCGGATGATGGTGTAAAATTGCTGCAGAAAATTCCTTAACAGTTATGGGATTATCGGCATCCTCAAGATTAGGAAATTCAAAGTTCGTACCTCCTCCTGCAGGAATTTTTATACGATCAAACCCACTGTCAAGTCCTGCAAGTTCATTTTTTACATCAATTCCTAAGTTTAAATTAATTGAATATCCTTCGTTTGTTATCATTAATTTCGTATTTTCTTTCATTTCAATTCCTCCAAAATTTATTTTGATGCCTTTCTTATACCAACTGTGTTTTTTTCATATACATTAACAAGTCCTTCAAGCCAAGAAGGGAGAAGATTATCATTTTCAGAAATCTGTTCTTTCACAAAAGAGGATAGAGAATTTGCATTTATAGTTTCGTGAATTAAATCTTCATAGCCTTTCTCACGAAGTTTCGAGTATAGTTCGTCTTTTAGCCCAGCTACGGCTGAGGCTTTGGTACTTGTCGTCAAACAGAAGGTAGTACCACCACGAGTAAAGTTCTGTGTTTCTTTGAGTATCATAAGCTCTGAAAGTTCGCTATCCACTTCAAAAATCATATCGTTAATACCCCGAAGCTCCAGTTCTTTTTGTTTCTTCTGATCCTTTAAATCCTTAAGTCTATCCGCTAATTCAAACATTACATTTTCCATAATTTATTTCCTTTCTGATTTAAATGGATTGAGTCCTTGCCTGTAATCATCAATAAGTGATGAGGCTAAATCGTATTTTTTATTAAGTGATTTCATTACTTTTTCATCTATCGTATCTTTGGCTATCAGATAAATATATGTGCACGGATCGCACTGACCGGCACGATGAATTCTAGCTTTTGTCTGCTCGAAGTTGCTCATCGAATAATCAAGTGAATAAAACACCATTGTACTGGCTGCTGTGAGCGTTATACCAAGCCCTGCTGTCGCAATCTGACCCACAAATACCAGTACATCCGAGTCATTTTGAAACTGCTCGATCTGCTCACTGCGGTTTTTTATATTTCCGGTTATAAGTGAAAATTTCAGTTTTTTCTTTGACAGCAAATCTGTTATTGCTTCAATCTCAGGAATAAATCGGGCTATTACCACAAGTTTTTTACCGCTTGACGTTACTTCATCTACAATGTCCTCAAGAGCACCTAGCTTTGCGGTACTTATTTGATGTATCTTTTTGCCTTCGTCATCGCCTAAAAATCCTCCAGTCAACTGCGATAGGCGCAGTATCTTGGTCAGAATATTTGTCGCTGTTACTTCGCCTCTTGAAAGCTCTGCAAAGCTGTCCTTCACAAGGTGTTTGTAAATATTCATAGCATTTGGTTCTAATTCGACAGAACGAACTATATCGGTCGTTTCAGGTAGATCCAGACAATCAGACTTTGTTGCCCTGAACGCAATACTATGGATTTTTTCCTTTAGCTCAGGTTCCATTGACTTTTTTAAAACCGGAGTATGATTTCCGTACCCGACCATGTCGAAGTAACGATTTCTAAAGGCATAAAAACTTTTACCAAATATTCTTGGTTCTAAGAATTTATACTGCGAGAAAGCATCAATCGCTTTATTTGTTATCAATGTCCCAGTAAGGATTAACCTGTATTCTGTCTTTTCACCAAGCCTATGAAGCGATTTTGATGCTGCGATATTATGAGTCTTTATTTTGTGAGACTCATCAACAAGGATCATGTCGGGTATCCAATTTTTAATTTGCGGTTCGATCCTCCAAACAGACTCATAATTTACCACCGCTACTTGCAGGGAAGCACCGTTCATTGAATTAAGCGTCATGGCTTTGCCATCAGACGTACCCTTTAAAACTTTTAAGTCATAGTCAAAGTCGGCAAACTTTGAAAATTCTTCTTCCCACACTCCGCAGATTGATAATGGACACACTATGAGCAACTTTCTGATTTTTGATTCTTTATACAGTGCTCCTGCTGTGGCTACAGATATAAGACTTTTCCCACAACCCATCTCAATTAAAAGTGCTGCTCCTCCCGGATTCTCAAACTTATTCATTACAAATTTAAACGCTTCTTCCTGATGCTGATATGGTATTGCTTTTATCGGCATCTTTAAATTTTCAAATTCCAAAATTAAACCTCCTTGATTTCAATTTTTTGAACGCTGTCCTGTGGCACTATGACCATTAATTTTTGAGCATTTCCGAACCACCTGCTGCGGAGCCTTTCGAGGAGCGGTAGCTTTTTAAATTTTGCTATGCTTATTGGCTCCTCTCCTGACCTTCTGACCGTAATTTTCATTTCATGTTTATACATACTTTTCACCTCTATTCCGAGACCTTATTTTTGTTTCCTTAAAAACGCCTCTATATATAAGCCACGGGAATAAATAAATGTGACACTTTTTATGTGACAAACATTTTTATTTAAATATGCATAAATTTGTTAATGTTTAACGAACCTATTGTTTAAGAAAATTTGATAATTTTCTGCGTATTCGTTCAAGGCGTTTTCTGAGAACAATGTATGAAATATTTAATTCTTTCGCATACTCTGCTTGTGTCATTGGATTCTTATCCAAATAAAGTTTATGTATTAACTCCTTCTCTTGAGGTTTCAGCTTTGCTATAGCATCATATAGCTTGTCCTTATCAAAACTTCTACAAACATCTCCTAAAATATCAACCGTTATGTCAGAATTTCTCTCGTCTTTATCAAACAAGTCCAGACTTTCGTGTCTTCGGGTTTCCTTACGATCGTTATTTTTAAGATTTTTATCCAGTTCAAGCATAATTTCCTCAAACTCACCATATACTTCTATAGATACATCTTCGCCAGTCACAAATTTATATTCTATTTTCATTGTCCTCGTCCTTCCGAATTTTTGATTTATGTTCAAAAAACGAAGGACTCTTGGTGGACCTCGCACAAAACAAAAAAAGACGCTGATAAGCAACTTTGAATCACTCCGATGCTTAAAATGACGTCTTTAATTTTCATAAATTATGCTTAAATTATCTTTAGGTCAGCGACCCAAATTCGTTGGGTTGCCGACCCAAATTCTTTGGGTTCAGCACCCAATCCTTGTAGAGTACAAATGACATACAAAAAATGTATATATTTCACAAAGATTAAGCGAAAGAAATATTCGCCTTTTTGTGATAAATTTTTACTGGAAATAAATGTTAATATCGAAAAGAACAATAACATAAGGAGGAAAAATCATGCTTAAAAAAGTATTTGTTACGTTGGCAGCTGTTGCTTTAGTTTTTGGTGCAGTTTCGAACACAAGTATTCCTAAAAATTTAGCAGATGCTTGTTATTGTGTCTGTTGCGATCACAACGGCGATGGATGGGATAACTAGCACTAAAAAATTGTTGGTTAATATAAAAAAAGATACATAAATCTAAATTTGTCGATTTATGTATCTTTTTGTAATCTTTTACCTTATAATATAAATAATTAACTTATGTAAAATAGGGTGAAATTTTTGATACTTCTTACATTAATCAGTATAATTCGGTATTTAATAAGTGGTTCTTTCGCTTTTTCTATATTTAACAATTCAAAAAAATATCCTTTTAAAGTTACTGGTATTCAGTCAATTTTATATACTATTTCCCTTACCGTATTTAAAACTTTTGTAATTGATAATCCAATAATTACGTTGATTTCAGCTATGGCGATTTTCGGGTGCCTGTTTTTAAAGAATAAGATGGAGACACCCAAAACTATGGTTACATACTCACTTTTTATAGCATGTATGCTTGAGTATACCCACTTTATTATTTTTGAGGGTGTTTCAAACGTATGGAAATACTTTGAATTCCCTGAGGCTAAGTATGATAATTATACAAGTTTGTTGCTTTTTAGAGTAACAGTTCTTTTACTGTACGCTTTAATTATTATGTTAATTTATAAATTTGACCAAATAAATATAAAATCAGTATGTAAACTCTCAAATTATAGAATTTTCCGTATATTTTTTATAATTGCCCTAGGGGTAATTGTCTATTTAAAGCATCACATTAAATATACTATTTCAAATGAATTCCACGATATTTTATCTATTATATTTGTATCCTTTATAGTTTTAACCCTTATATTTACTTTTTCCTCAAAAAATTTTTTAGAAATAATTGAAGCTTTCCACAAAAGGAAAATAAATCCGGCGATAGAAGAAGCCAAACTGCAAAAGGATAAGGGGTATACCGGACTGATTTTTGAATTAAAAGAATTAAATTCACAAATGAAGTATTTTCAACATGAGCTATACATAATCGGAATCGACATAGAAGATAAAAAAGCTAAACAACTGGTACATTGTAACGTTCTGATTAATCAAGAAGAAAATCCGGAAAAAGTAAATATGAGATCTGGCATTTATTTTTATACTGGGAAAATCTTAGGAGTACAGCCTAAAAGCGTGGAAATGAATATAAGTAACTTATTAAAGAATCATTGGAGTTCACGCGATCCGGAAATACTTAAGAAGATAAAACAAAATTATCATGGACCAATCTCTGAAGAAAATGGCGCTCCTACTCCAAGAGAATTTATGCTATATTTAGCCAAAAAATATAGACAAGATAGTTCTGTGAATGAAAGCACAGACAAAATTAAAATCTCATTTTTTGAAAAATGCTTATTGGATGTATAAAAGTTTTTTATTAAATACAACTAACTATAAAAAATACCCACTCAGTGAAAGATTGTTTCTAGCCTGAGTGGGTAATCTTATAAATTTATCTTTTTTAATTCAAAAAACAATTACCTAATTTAATCTTCAAACTCCAATAGCTTATATGGCGGAATTTTAAAAGTGTCTGCAATTGCAAACAGTGTTTTCAATGAAATTGGCTGTACAAAGTTCGGAGTTTCAACTTGCGACAAATATCCGGGACTTAATTCAACTTTTTCTGCTAAACATTCTTGTGTCATACCATTTAATTTACGATAATATGCAATTTTCAAGCCAATTTGAATATAACGATTTTTATCAATTTTGTTCATGAAAAATACCCCTTTTTATATTTTAGGGTATTGCATGAAATCAAAGAACATTTTAAAATATATAATATTATAGGTATTACCTATAAATAAATATGTTACATACTGTATATATTTATTTATGCCTTTAATTATTTATCAGAACATAAGAAAGCCCTTGAATAGGGCTGTAAAATTTTATTAGATTAAGAATTTTGGTTTGACGTTCGGTTTAAAAAACATCTAATTATATCAATTAAAAGTGTTTTTTCACTATTGCTCATTTTAGATAATGCTAAAGATAACTCCGAAATAACTGCCGCATCAGATAATTCACTTTCGCACAAAAGTCCATCTATAGTTATATTTAGTGTTATTGCTATATTTACAACTGTTTCTAAACTTGGAACCCTTTCTCCTCGTTCTATTTGCCCCAAGAACGTTGGCGAAATCTCGACTTTTTCGGCAAGTTTTGCTTGTGTCAAGCTATTTGCTAATCGATCTTTCTTTATTTTTTCCCCTAAACGCTTATAGTTCACATTTATCACTCATATTTAATCACCTTCATATAAATTAATACTAAAAATTTAATTTTCCAAATCTTTTTCATTTTTAGGATAAGGTTTGGAAAATTTTGTCCTTTCAAGCAAATAGTCGCTCGAAACATTTAAAACTTCAGCTATTATATTAAGTTCTATATCAGTGACAAACCTTTCTCCACTTTCTATTTTTTGTACTGCATTTTTGTTTACATCTAACCCTCGCAATTGCAACATATCAGCTAATTTCCTCTGAGATGTTTTTGGAACTAACTTCCTCCTCAAATCAGCAACCTTTTTTCCACATATATTGAGAGTACCGTCAGCATTTTTATTTTTATACATAACATCAACCTCCTTGATTTGACATTTACTAGTTGTCATTAAGTAAATTTTATGCTAATATAGACTTATATATGACATTCACTGGGTGTCAAAAATAAGGAGGTATAAAAATAAAAACTTGTTGTTTTACTGGACATAGAATACTAAACCAAGCTTTGAAAGTTTTTACAAAACAAATAATTACCGATGAAGCAATCAAACTTATAGATCAAGGTGTGACATATTTTATCGCTGGTGGTGCATTAGTATTTGATACTTTAGCCGCACAAACTGTGTTAGATTTGAAAAAAGATTATGCACAAATAAAACTGATTCTTGCGATTCCATGCAAAAATCAATCTGATAAGTGGAGTTACTATAATAAGGTAGAATACGAAAAAATTAAAAACGCATCAGATAAAGTTATATATTTATCAGAAAAATACGAAAGCAGTTGTATGCTAAAACGGAATAGATATATGGTCGATAAATCTGATTTTGTTATAGCTGCGTGGGATGGTAGAAAGAGAGGTGGTACATATTACACTGTAAATTATGCTAAAAAACTAGGCAAAAAAATTATATTCATAGATACTGGGAGTAAAAATGATGACATTGATTGACAGCGACAGCAAATTAAAAAAAGAATTTTTGAAAATATAAAAATTGTTATGGACTTAGAAACACAACTTGATAACACCTTTAAAAGTAATAAAATTTGCACTCTTTCAGCACTTGGGATTGGCTCCATTATTAGAGGTAGTCAGAAAAATATATTAAAACAGATCAGAGACGATATAGATACAATTATTAAAAACTAATATTGGTAATTTATTTGTGTAAATCTTTACAATGTTTAAAATCCCTCTTGACTCTGTTGTCTATTAGAGTTTATATGGATGTACGGAAAATTTGCGACAAAAAATGTCATGGCAGAATTAAGTGTTAACGCCACTTAATCCCTGCAAAAGGTAAATAAGCTACCCTTCACAATCGTAAAAACGACACCATAACTCTTTAATTATACATTAGTATGTGTAAATTCACAAGTGGCGATTTTAAACGTGTGTAAGGGAATTAAAATGACCTTATATGCGTTTTTCTGTTTTAATTTATCCGAATAATATATTTAAGGAGTTATAGTAAATATGAATGTGTTTGAAAATGTTGAATTTTTATGTGGCAACGTGAAAGGTTGCAATGATTTAATTAATCGATTTTTGGATGTTTCTAATGATATTAAAGATTCACTAGGTGAGAAAAGTAAGCTATTAGATGAATATTTAATGGTAGTTTTCGAAGCTATAAATTCTATAGATATTTTGTCGGCCACCAATATGGCTGACAATTTATGTGCAGATGTTCTTCATTCATGTAGATGTGTTCTAAAAAATCAGCCTGTTACCAAGCAAAGACGATTTTACAAAGAAACTAAACAGTACATAGAAACCCATAATTTTAAATCTATAAATTTTGAAACAAAAGTATATTTTTACGCAGCAAATGTCTTAATTGATAATATAGAAAATATGATTAAGATCTTTGCACGTGAAAATAAAAATAAAATTTTAAGTTTATCTAAGTATGAAAATATCAATCTTAAATATAAAGAAATAACTGGCTTAATAGACGAGCGTAAAATAGATCTTTTAAATTCTTTATTAGATGAAGCTTTCATTATGTGTCCTATAAATACAATTTTTGTTCAGGCTTTAATGTTAAAAATAGTTGAATTTATTATATATCAAGATACAGAAAGCAAAAGAAGTATTTTTAAATTAATAATTGATAATAAAAATAATAACTAATTTTAGAAAGATGGAATAAAATTATGAATATAGAAGAATTTATAAAAAATAATGATGATTTAGATAAATATGTAGATGCAGAGTTGGAAAAAATTGCAGACTGTTTTTATAGCTTTGTGCATGGATTTTGGGACTTAGATAAAATAGGATACCCTGAAAAATATCTTGAAAGTGTCGTTCCTGATGAATATAACAAAGATGGTGTTTTAAAAAAGCATTTTGATATAATTTATAAGCTTGAAGATAAATTGCAGGACATTGAAGAACAAGCACGTAAAGGTGAGGAGGGGTTTAATATTGACGAATCCATGGTTACAGAAATTAGAAATGAATACCATGATCTAATTGATGATTTTTCAAAGAAAATGTTTATGTATGGCATGAAATTTGGTATTAAATTAGCTAAAAAAACAATTTAATAAACAAATGACAAATCCGTCAATAAAAATATTGGCGGATGATTATTTTTATAAATTTTAACCGTGTGAAAGTATGCAACCACCCATAAAACAATTTTCAAAAAATGCAACCGGTTGCATACGTTCACACGGAAAGCTCAAAATGGAGTAAAAAAGCCCTTAAAATTCACATGTAAAATCCGCCTTAAAACGCTCAAAAGCCCAGTATTACTGGGCTTTTACATTGTATCAATTTTGTATACATTATATGGTGGAGACGAGGGGAATCGAACCCCTGTCCAAAAATTACTAACCTAAGCTTTCTACGAGTGTATCCGATTGTCAAAGATTCCCCCAACATTAAGCCAAACGGAAAGCTTGATATTAGAGTATTTCCTAAGTCATGACCGAGCCCGGAAAACTGCCCAATTCACGTTCACCGCTAGTCGACGCCCCTATCAAGCCGCGGTACTCAAGATAAAGACGTTGCCTATAACTAGGCTGCTAAAGCTACCTTCTTTTTACCAAAGTTTGCCTTAACTACGTTATTTTTATTTTTGTCATTTAAAATTTAGTTTGCGTTGTTTAAAGCGTCCCGCCCCGCTACTCGCTTACTTAAACTCATAATCCCTGTCGAACCCATTGCGTCCCCATGTTAAAGAATTACAGAATATTGTTTTCAGTACATATATATTCATTAGCGATAACAACATAAGCAATTACTAGCATGTAAACACTTAAATTAACTTTAGATTCATCTAAAATATTTATTTTGTAGTTTCCCTGCATCCATTGTCTGATAAGAGTTGTACATTTAGTTTGCATAACCAATTTATCGCACACATAAAGACTAATTTTTTTATTAAAGAAAGTCCTCTTTAATAAAATTTTTCCGTCATCGCTTGATATGTCGTTTCCATCGAGGTTAATAACAAACGAATTACCGTTAACTTCATTAATTTTAAACTTCAATGTCTTTAATTTACCGTAATAATAGCTGATGGTAGCTAAAAGACTTCCTTTGTCATCGTAAACAGAAGTCACAGCTTCTTTACCACGAAATTCATCTCTTTGTGTGGTTGCATAAAATAAAACAGAATTACTTTGGTCTTTAAATTCACATTTCCCGTTTGTTGCTATGTTACACATAGAATATAAATTCAATTTACCTCACCTCTTTTAATTTAATCTGTTTTTTTCCTTGAAAGCACGAGCAATATCTATCTTAGCAGTTTTTTTAGCGATATCAGCTCGCTTGTCGTAAACCTTCTTGCCTTTGCATAAACCTATGCTTAGCTTAACCTTGGACCCTTTAAAATATATGGAAACAGGGATTAAAGAGTAACCTTTCTGTTTAACTTGAGAAAACAGCTTATTAATTTCACGTTTGTGCAAAAGCAGCTTTCTAACTCTCATGGGGTCGCAGTTAAAGATGTTACCTTGCTCGTAAGGGGAGATGTGCATACCGTTTAAAAACATTTCATTTTTAACGATAGAACACCAAGAGTCTTTAAGGTTAACCCTACCCAAGCGTAAGGATTTAACTTCGGTTCCTTTTAAGACGATACCGGCTTCGATTTTTTCAATTATAAAATAATCATGGAAGGCTTTCTTGTTTTGAGCTATCGTTTTAAAGCTATCGTTATTCATAAGATTTACCCTCCATTAATTAATAGTGTAGTAATAATTATAATATACATTTATTTTTTTGTCAAGAAATTAATGAGTGGAAGAATAATATTTTATACACTTCATAGTAAATCGAAATAGAAAGTAAAATAAGAAGCAAAGCGTTAATAAAACAGCTATTCCGGTGTATGATAAGTAAAAAACAGAAACCGAAAATAGTTTTCCGAAAACCGTTATCCCGGCAGCGAAAGCAACTAACAAAGTGTAGAAAAGAGTTTTCCTTAAAGCGTTAAACGGAGTTGAAATATATCTAAGCAATAAAAAGCCTACATAAGAAGTTAGAATAACCGAAATCGTGGAGTACTCCTCAAAAGACCAACCAAGTCTCTTATAGCAGAATATACATCCTATTATTCCAGCAACTACCATTAAAGCAGCCGGTAAAGACTTATTAATAATATTTTTAAAAAGGTTCGACTTAACAAGTTCGTTATTAGGCTCGAGTGCGAGAACAAAAGAGGGAATTCCTATTGTTAAGGTACTTATTAAAGTCATCTGTATGGGGAAGAAAGGGTAGGGGATAGAAAGGAATATAAATAATAAGGAAAGTAGAGCAGAATATATTGTCTTTACCAGAAACAAGCAAGACGAACGCTGAATATTATTAATATCTCTTCGTCCTTCTCCGACCACCTTAGGCATAGAGGAGAAGTCAGAATTAAGGAGTACAAGGTGCGACACATTTCTTGCAGCATCGCTTCCGTTTGCGATTGCAATACTACAGTCAGCTTCTTTAAGCGCCAAAACATCGTTTACGCCGTCACCGGTCATTGCAACGGTATGTCCTTGAAGCTTCAAGCTTTTTATAATTTCGAGCTTTTGCTGAGGCGTTACCCTTCCGAAGACTGTGTATTGTTTAACGGCATTTTTAATGTCATCACTGGTCTTTAAAGAGGTGGCATCTATATATTTGTCGTAGCCTTTAAGACATACCGACTTTGCAATATTTGAAACTGTTATAGGGTTATCTCCGGATATTATTTTTATATCAACATTTTGTTCAGAGAAATATTTTAAAGTTTCTTGAGCGTTATCTCTTAGTTTGTCTTTAATGAGTATGAATGCCATAACAGAAATATCTTTGCTTAAAGTATTTTCGTCAATAGGCTCTTCTGCTTTTATGAGAGTCAGTACTCTGTAATTGCTTGAGTGAGAGTCAAGCTCAGATTTTATATTTTCGTAGAGCTCTTTTGGTAGGATAAATTCAGCAGCACCCATTGCGTAAAAACCGCTGTTTTTAAAGTATACGCCCGACCATTTCTTTTCCGAAGAAAACGGAAATGATTTAATGGTTTCACCGAGAAAGTTTTTCGGAGGGAATTTTGCTTTTACAGCGTTAAAGGTACTTCCTGAGTCGTTAAGACAATGAGTCAAAGACGAAAGTACGCCCGACACCTCTTCAAAAGAAAAATCATTTTTTAAAGCAACGTCTTTAACTTCGAGCTCACCGGTTGTGATTGTTCCGGTTTTGTCAAGACATAACATATCGACTCTAGCTAAAGTTTCAATGCAGTATATATCCTGAACAAGTACTTTGTATTTGGATAGCCGAATTACGCTAACTGCCAAAACTGTGCTTATAAGCAGAACAAGCCCCTCAGGAATCATTCCGATTAACGCTGCCGAGGTGTTTATTACTGCGTTACTGTAATCGAAATTGTTAGCCTTTAACTGGTGAATAAAAAGCAGAGCACCGATGGGGATTATCAGGATAGAAATAATTTTTATAATTTTTTTAATTGTAAACATAATTTCAGATTCGGTGTTTTTAATATACTTAGTTCCGTGGAGGACAGTGGAAACATAATTTTCCGCTCCAACATGTTCAACCCTTGAAGTACAGTTCCCGCTAACTATAAAACTTCCGGAAAGAAGTAAATCTCCCCTCTTCTTTGTTATGGAATTAGACTCTCCCGTGAGTAAAGACTCATTAACTTCGCAGGTTCCGTCTAAAATTATACAATCTGATGCAACCTGATTTCCGGTTGAATATAAAATAATATCGTCTTTAACGATGTCTTCTATATGTAAAGAAACCTTTTCACCGTTTCTTATTGCCGTAACGCTTTTTGAGGATATTAAATTTAAGCTGTCAACAGCTTTTTTAGCACGTACTTCTTGAACAATACCTATAATACAGTTGCATATTACAACTCCCATAAACATAAGATTTTTGTAAGAGCCAACGTAAAGTATGGCAGCAGCTAAGACTATGTTTAGAAAATTAAACAATGTTAACACATGACTCTTCACTATTTCAGAGAAAGTTTTAGTTTTAATCGACGAGTCAAAATTGGTTAACCCTTGGCTTATGCGTGTTTTAACTTGTTCGTCGGATAACCCCTCGTCTAAGTTTGGCATGAATCTTACAAGTCTTTGAAAATTTTCCATTATTTTACCTCCTTAAAGAATGATAAATCAGAATAAATACGGTTTATTTAAAGAAAGGGATGATATTATTATGACGTGTAGGATAGTAGATATGAGAAATAAAGAAGTGATAAACGTCAAAGACGGTACGAGAATAGGATGTGTTAATGATGTGGAAGTAGATATGAAATGTGCAAAATTAGTTGCAATAGTAATATACGGAAGACTTAAATGTTTTGGTATTCTCGGAAGGGAAGAAGATATAATAATAAGGTGGGAGAATATAGAAGTTATTGGCGAAGACACTATTTTAGTAAGATACAATCCCATTTGTAAGAGACGTAAAAGACCTCATATATTTCGTTCTTTTTTCAGAAATTGAGTGTATTAAAATATAAAAATAAATTTAGCCACAAATACGAATGTATCTGTGGTTTTTATTTTAAAGTAAGAAACAGCGTCTTCATAACTTAAAATTATATTACATATCTATATTATTTGCAAATTTTAGTTAGAATAGTAAAGTTTGAAATAGTTTGGTTTAGAGCAAAAAAATAAATATTTTTGATTATTTTATAAAATTAACACAAAATATATTGACATATAATTATTTTATGTTAATATATGCATAGCTAAATCATTATTAGCTAGAAATTTTTAAGTTTAAAGGAGGAATTTTCCTATGAAGGGAGAAAAAGTTCAATTTGGATTTATAGACAAATCTGTAAAAGTGTTGGAAGGCTTACGCAAAGATTGGAACGTAACAGATTATTGGAAAGAATGCGAAGAATGCAGAAAGTCTTTTATAGATGCAATCAAAAATAATTACGGAGACATTCAAAAAACAAGAAGTGAAACTTTGAAATTTAAAAATGAACTTGATGCAGTAGGCAATATTACAAGCATGAAAACACTTTTAAAGTTTTCAAAAATTGTTAATGGGTTTAAAGAGACACTTGGAAAACAAACAGGAACTGTGAGAAAATTTTTTGGTCATACTTCTTTATTTGCAACACCTGAAAATAGAGAAAAACTTCAAAAATTACTTAATGAATTCAATGCTTTTTATAAAAAGAATACTCTATTGGAAGATTTTATCGGTCACCCAGATTTTAATGGTATCTATACATTTGGAAATTTCAAAAAAACATATTTAGAAGTTTTAAGGTTGTTAAAGGGTGACGAGGAAGTTGAGAAAATATATAACAAAATTGCCCCTAAGGTGAAGGGGAAAGCTGATGATGAATTTATGACATCTGATTTTTTAAAGTTTACCGAAAATGAGTTAAAAAAGTGTACTTCAAGTATGCCATCTATTGAAAATATAACAAATTATCTTATTATTTGTGTAAAATGTTCATTGGCGTCTATAGAATATTTTGAAGATTGTATAAATGATGTTAAAAGTGTTATTTGTGTAAATATGGAAGTAGGTGTTAATGTAGCAGCATCAAATCTAAAAAATGAAAAAGCTCAGCAACTTTATGAACTTTGTGAAAATGAAATAAAAAGAAGACTTACTGAGGGGGGGATTAACAGTACAGACCAACATACAATTAATAATATAGGTGCAGGGCATTATAGAACTTTTAACGAAATCGGAAATATTAGAGATTGTATTAAGACTGTTAATATAAAAAATTGTAAGAAACATATTGATTATTTTGATAATTTTATTCAAGAATTTAAAAAAATATAAAGTGGCATTAAATTATTTGTGGGAGGTAATTTATTATGCGCGGAGAAAAAGTTCAATTTGGATTTATAGACAAATCTGTAAAAGCGTTGGAAGGCTTACGCAAAGATTGGAACGTAACAGATTATTGGAAAGAATGCGAAGAATGCAGAAAGTCTTTTATAGATGCAATCCAAAATAATTACGGAGACATTCAAAAAACAAGAAGTGAAACTTTGAAATTTAAAAATGAACTTGTTAAAGTAGACAAGATTAAAAGTTATAAGGAATTTCAAAAATTTTTAGCGGCAGTTAATAAATTTAAAAATATACTCGAAAAACAAACAGGAACTGTTAAAAAATTTTTTGGACATACTTCTTTATTCGCAACACCTGAAAATAAAGAAAGCATTCAAAAATTATTTGATGAATTAACAAAATTCGAGACAATATACAGCGAGAGATTAAATGAAGCAAAAATAGGTTTGGTTAACGTTGGAGAAAGCTGTTATTTAAATTCTGCAATCCAACAATTATATCAAATATCGGGTTTCAGAAAATCAGTTCTTAATACAGATGAAAATACTTTGAATTTTATCAAAGAGAATAGTAGTGACAAAGAAATTGAAACAAAAATTAACAAGTTAATTGCAGTTAAAAAATTATTTGTATATCTTCAGACCAGAAAGAATACTAAAGGCAAAGTTTTAAAAGGCTCTGACTTAACAAATTATATACAGTCTTGTATGATGGCTTTAGGACACACAGGAATGCAAGAAGATTCTATTAGCTCTTTTAAGGGAGTTATGAAAGACTGTGAAAGTATAATTAAACAGCTTGAAATAAACAAAAGTATTAGCAAAGAAGCGGAGGATTTTGAAAAAACCTATATTAAAAAAGCTAAGGAGAGCTGTCGAGTTAGAGCAGTAACTTTTACAAATAATTTAATAGAAAATATTATTTATACCCGAAAACATAAATTCGATAAATTAAGCGAAAATGCTTTAACTGACGATGAGAAGAAAAAAGTTGTGTTATGTTCAAAAAAATTTGTTATTAATATATTGCGTCAAAGTGGTTTAGGATCCGCTATCCAAGGAATTGAAAAAACATTTGATGGAAGTAGTGTTGAATCTGTTATAACCTTTATGGACGGAACAAAAGAATTAAAAAATCCTCAATTTGAGCTTACAGGAGTAACTATGTATAAAGGAGATGGCATTAGCGGACATTATTACGTTTATTTAAAAATTGATAATCAATGGTATATGAAAAGTGACTCTATGGTTTTGATGAGTGACTGGAATAATATGAAAAATGACGGTTTATCTAATTACGCTGTGTCTTTAGTGTATGAATTGAAATAATTAGATAAAAGAGGCTTCCTTTCTGAGGAGAGCCTTTTTATTTTTGTTTTTCTTTAAAATTTATGTTTTACTTATCATATTTTAAATTTAAACACAATAAATATTAGTATTTATAATTTATATAAAAATTCGTTATTAATAATATTTTTGGAGTTGAATTAATTGAAAAAGGTATCTAAAAATTTAATGCTTTATTTGAGTGTGTTTACGAGTATGATGGTGTTTTCTGGACTAATGTTTGTTGTGTACGGAAAAATAACTAGCCAGGTATTTTCTAACGAAAAAGTTTACACAGTGGTTCTCGACGCCGGTCACGGAGGAGAAGACGGTGGTGCTGTGGGGCAAGACGGCATAACAGAAAAAAACATAAACTTGGAAATATCCAAAAAAATAAGAGATATGCTTGAAACGTCAGGTTATCACGTCATAATGACAAGGGAAGAAGACACCGCAATATATGACGACAACGCCGAAACATTAAGACAAAAGAAACGTTCTGACTTAAAAAACAGACTAGAGATGGTAAAATCCAACACCGGCGAAGACTCTATATTTGTTAGCATACATCAAAATAAATTCACAGATGAAAAATATTCGGGTGCTCAAATATTTTATTCCAAAAACAATGCCAAAAGTCAGGAATTGGCAACCAACATAAAAGACTCCATCGTTGGTTTAATACAGCCTAACAACACTCGAGAAATAAAGCCTGCAGATAAAAATATATATCTTCTTCATAATTCAACCGGTCCCTCGGTGATTGTAGAGTGCGGCTTCTTATCGAATGCAGAAGAAGCCAAAAAGCTAAACACAAAAGAATATCAACAGCAGCTAGCCTTTAGTATATACTGCGGAATCACACATTATTTTATGAATTTATAGAAAGTTTGTAAAACAAAAGAAATTATGGTAATATAACAAAGATAATTAATAATTTTTAATGAGGTTGTTGTATGCCAAAAAAATTAAAAAGTGTGTATGTTTGCAGCGAGTGCGGATTTGAGTCTGCAAAATGGAATGGAATTTGTCCGTCTTGCGGTCAAGGGAACACTATGAACGAAGAAATAAAAGATGTTAGCAAATCTTCTAAGTTAAGCGTTAAGAAATCTGTGTGCTTTGAAAAACCGGTGTCGATGTCTGAAATAAATATTCATGACGAAACAAGATACCACACCGGCATAGAAGAATTAGATAGAGTTTTTGGTGGCGGAATAGTTAAAGGTTCGCTTGTTCTTTTAGGAGGAGCTCCTGGGATTGGTAAATCCACTTTGCTTTTGCAAATATGCAATTATTTATGCGAAAAATTAAATGTGTTATACGTTTCGGGCGAGGAATCAAAGAGGCAAATAAAAATGAGAGCAAGCCGTTTAAATGTGGAAAGTGATAATCTGATGATAATGACTGAAACAGACGTTGAGGCTGTAGCGGAACAAATAATGGCTTGTAAGCCCGACGTCGTTATCATAGACTCCATTCAAACAATGAGTCACAGTGAGCTAAACTCACTTCCCGGAAGTATTGCACAGGTTAAAGAATGTACCAACGTGTTTTTAAAGGTTTCTAAGAGTATGGACATTCCTATTTTGGTTGTTGGTCACGTTAACAAGGACGGTGCAATTGCAGGTCCTAAAGTTTTAGAACACATAGTTGACGTGGTTTTGTATTTTGAGGGCGACAATCAGATGTCTTACAGAATACTAAGAGCTGTGAAAAATAGGCACGGTTCCACAAATGAAATAGGCGTGTTTAGTATGGGAAACTCAGGATTAAGCCAAGTTGAAAATCCATCGCTTATGCTTCTTTCGGGTAGACCCAAGGGCGTTTCAGGGACGTGCGTTGCTTGTATTATGGAAGGCACAAGACCAATCTTTACCGAGGTTCAAGCGCTTGTCACAACAACGGGTTTCGGAAATCCTCGAAGGATGGCGACCGGGTTTGACTACAACAGATTATCGCTGATTTTGGCGGTACTTGAAAAGCGGGCGGGGTACTTTTTTTCAAATATGGACGTGTATGTAAACATAGTGGGAGGGCTTAGGCTGGACGAGCCCGGGGCAGACTTAGCTCTTGCTATGGCTTTAATTTCAAGCCTTAAAGACACTCCCATAAGAGAAGACGCCATAGTTTTTGGTGAACTTGGTCTTGCCGGGGAGATAAGAGCTGTTCCCAATTGTTCGCTTAGGATATCCGAAGGCACAAGATTAGGGTTTAAAAAATGTATAATTCCATATTATAATTTAAATAATCTTGAAAATGGTGCTAAACATAATATGGAGATATGTGGCGTTAAAAATATCAGAGAAGCGTTTAACGCTATAACTTAGATTAAATTAGTTGTTTTAATAATTATTGTTGTGATATAATGTTTTTAAATCGATTTAGGAGTGTTAAAATGATAAACTATGTTGAAAGCAGTATAGAATTTTTGAAATCCTACGACCCTGAGATAAGCGAAGCTATTAATATGGAGCTTTCAAGACAAAGACGTAATTTGGAATTAATAGCGTCTGAAAATATTGTTTCGCCGGCGGTTATGGCGGCGATGGGAAGCGTGATGACAAACAAATATGCTGAAGGATACCCGGGAAAGAGATACTATGGAGGATGTCAATATGTTGATGTAGCTGAGGAACTTGCAAGGAAAAGAGCGTGTGAGCTTTTTGGAGCAGAACATGCAAATGTTCAGCCTCACTCCGGAGCTCAAGCTAACGAGGCGGTTTATTTTTCAATTCTCGAGCCTGGGGACACCGTTTTAGGAATGAGCTTGGCGTCGGGCGGACATCTTACTCATGGTTCACCGGTAAATATATCGGGGAAATATTATAATTTTGTGGCTTACGGAGTCGACCCCGAAACCCATTTGATTGATTATGAAGACGTTTTGAAAAAAGCACTTGAATCAAAACCTAAACTTATTGTTTGTGGAGCGAGCGCTTATCCTAGAATTATAGATTTTAAGAAGTTTAGAGAAATTGCCGATGCCTGTGGGGCATATTTGATGGTAGATATGGCGCATATAGCCGGACTTGTTGCTGCGGGAGTTCATCCAAGTCCTGTTCCTTACGCAGATTTCGTTACAACAACCACTCATAAGACATTGCGTGGTCCAAGAGGCGGAATGATACTGTGCAAAGAAAAGTATGCAAAAATTATAGACAAAGCAATTTTTCCCGGAACTCAGGGAGGTCCTTTGATGCATACTATAGCAGCAAAAGCTGTGTGCTTTAAAGAAGCGCTAAAACCGGAGTTTAAGGAATACGGTAAAAATGTTGTGAAAAATTGTAAGGCACTTTCTGAAGGTCTTTTAAAACGTGGCTGTAAGCTCGTTTCGGGGGGCACTGACAATCATCTTATACTAGTCGATTTAAGTGATGGCGAAGTAACGGGGAAAGAGCTTGAAAGACGATTAGACGAAGTGTATATAACAGTTAATAAAAATACGGTGCCAAATGAAAAGAGAAGTCCGTTTATAACCAGCGGAATAAGGATAGGAACCGCTGCTGTGACAACAAGAGGTATGAAGCAAGAAGACATGGACAAAATAGCTGAATATATAGTTTTAGCTTTAAATGATTTTGAAAATCAAAGTGATTATATAAGGAGTAGTGTGCAAGAAATGTGTGCTCATTACCCTATATACAGATAAATTTTAATGTGTGGGTGGAAGAATATGAATAAAGGAAAAGTAATTTTAGCATTTTCAATGATAGCGGTAACTTTAACGGGTTGCGGAGTTGGCGACGTTGGAGGAACGGAAAACGCCGGTGATGAGCAGGTAATAGTGAGTCAGGACGGCTATGAAAACAGTCTTGACGGACTTTGCAAGCTGCTTTCTGACAACGAAGTAGTGTCTGGTGATGCAAAAGAAATGTCGGCAGGGTTTATAGGCGCTCAAAAAGGCGTTAAGTATCAATTTAAAGTCAAGAAATCTATGGTAAACGCCGAGGTGTATGACTACGGCAACGAATACAGTCAGCTTGATGACAGCGCTAAGAAAATTATAGACAACGCAAAAGCTAACGAAACCATAGTTATTGCTGGAGAAGAATTTCCTGCTGTTGTTTCAGGCGAGGGAAGATATTTAATGATATATAACGATTTGTCAAGCGATAAAGATAATGTAAGTAAAGCAAATAAGGCTAAAGAGATTGTTAAAAACTTCAAACACTAATGTGATAATACAAAGCAAATGTGGTTCAAGATATTGACATTGTAAGAGAATTTTTATATAATAATGTTGTTTTTTTATATGATATGGAGTGATTAATATTGGCTAGTCAAAAACAGACTATCTTGACTGAAGAAGGATTAAAAAATCTTGAAAATGAACTTGAAGAATTAAAGAGCGTTAAAAGAAAGGAAATAGCAGAAAAAATTAAAGTAGCTCTTTCTTTCGGCGACTTATCTGAAAACAGTGAATACGATGAGGCTAAGAACGAACAAGCTATAATGGAAGCAAGAATTTTAGAGCTTGAGGCAATGCTTAAAAATGTTAAGGTCATTGATGAACACGAACTTAGCACAGAGATAGTGCATGTTGGTTCAAGAGTTAAAGTGTATGACACTGAGTTCGATGAAGAATGTGATTATAAAATCGTGGGCTCAAATGAAGCAGACCCTGTTTCCGGAAAAATATCTGATGAGTCTCCTGTTGGGGCAGGACTTTTGGGTCACAAGGTTGGAGAGAGCATAAGCATAGACACTCCGTCTGGAGCTTGCGTTTATAAAATACTTGAAATATCAAAATAAAATAATGTTTGAATTAGGGGCAAAGGCAGGGTTTGTCTTGCCCTTAATTTGGTGAGAGGAGAAGGAATATTTATGGCTGAAAATAAGAATGTTGAAACAAAGGATGTTAACGAGCTTGTTAAAATACGTAAGGACAAGCTTGCTCAAATGCAAAAATCGGGTAACGACCCTTTTGAAATCACTACTTTTAATAGAAATATATTATCAGGAGAGATAAGAGAGAGGTTTGAAGAATTAGAAGGAAAAGACGTTGCTATAGCCGGAAGAATTATGAGTTGGAGAGATATGGGAAAGGCGTCTTTTATGGATATACACGATATTAATGGAAGAATGCAAGTGTATATAAAAATGGACGATGTTGGAGAAGAAAGCTATAAGGCGTTGTCTTTGTGGGATATAGGAGACATAATCGGAGTTGAAGGATATGTGTTCCGCACAAAACGTGGGGAAGTGTCTGTCCATGCTAAGAAGTTAACGCTACTTTCGAAGTCGTTACTTCCGCTTCCTGAGAAATTTCATGGTCTTAAAGACACTGATTTAAGATATCGTCAAAGATACGTTGACTTAATTATGAATCCTGAAGTGAAAGACGCTTTTGTTAAAAGAAGTACAATCATAAAAACTATAAGAAGTTATCTTGATAAGTTAGGATACATAGAGGTTGAAACCCCTATTCTTAACACAATCCCGGGCGGAGCAGCTGCAAGACCGTTTGTTACGCACCATAACACTCTTAATTTAGATATGTATTTAAGAATAGCCCCTGAACTTTATCTAAAAAGATTAATAGTAGGCGGAATGGAAAAGGTTTATGAAATAGGTCGATTGTTCAGAAATGAAGGAATGTCTATAAAGCATAACCCTGAGTTTACGACGATAGAGCTATACGAGGCTTACACCGACTACAACGGCATGATGGACATAGCTGAAAATTTAATAAATGAGTGTGCAAAGGCTGTGTGCGGTTCAGACGAAATAACGTATCAAGGCAAAAACATAAACTTATCAAAGCCGTTCGAGCGCATGACGATGATAGAGGCTGTTAAAAAATATACGGGCGAAGATTTCGGTGCATTTATAGGCGACACAGAAAAAGCTAAAGAGGCGGCAAAACGTATAGGTATAGTTCCGGATGCTAACGCTGTGTGGGGTGACATACTGAACTTAGCGTTTGAAGAGAAGGTGGAGGAAAACCTAATCCAGCCAACGTTTATATATGACTACCCTGTGGAAATTTCTCCGTTAACCAAACGTAAAAAGGGAACTCCGCAACTCGTTGAAAGATTTGAATTGTTTATAGTCGGAAGAGAGCTTGCTAACGCTTACTCTGAGCTTAATGACCCGATAGACCAAATGGAAAGATTTAAACATCAGATGATGTTAAGAGAGATGGGTAACGATGAGGCTAACATGATAGATGACGATTTTGTTACATCTCTTGAATACGGAATGGCTCCAACTGGAGGTCTCGGAATGGGGATAGACAGGCTTGTTATGCTTTTGACAGACAGTGCTTCAATTAGAGACGTTATAATATTCCCTACGATGAAACCATTAAATGACGCTGTAAATAAAAGTGATGTAAAACCTAGAGCTTGTGAAGAAGTAGCAACGGAACCTGAGAAAATCAATTTCTCTAAAGTTGAAATTGAGCCGTTGTTCAAAGACTGCGTTGATTTTGAAACATTTAGTAAGTCGGATTTCCGCGCAGTAAAGGTTAAAGAATGTGCGCCCGTACCGAAGTCAAAGAAGCTGTTACAGTTCACTCTTGATGACGGAACAGGCACAGACAGAACTATTTTAAGCGGTATTCATGCATACTACGAGCCGGAAGAGCTCATTGGAAAGACTCTTATTGCTATTACAAATCTTCCACCGAGAGCTATGATGGGCATTGATTCTTGCGGTATGCTTCTCAGCGCTGTTCACAAAGAAGAAGGCGAAGAGAAACTCCATCTTCTGATGGTTGATGACCACATTCCAGCAGGTGCAAAGCTCTATTAAAACACTGAATAAGTGAGATGTAATTCATTAAATTAAGTGTAAATAAACAATCGCATAATTAGTACAGTGAGTGGGCAATCCCGATTGGAATTGCCCATTATTGTATAAGAAAACCCTTCACAGATATACCTGTGAAGGGTTAATTTTAAATTGTAGTTTTAATGAGAATAATCTTTATCAGCTTTAACATTCCATATTGAAACCATTAGCAGCGTTCCTATTATACCTGAGATAATCCAAATGTCGTTTAAAAATTGATATCCCCAGTGCTCTGCAAATACGCCGAAGAAAGAGCTTATAATAGAGCCAAAATATCCTATAGAACCTGTTATACCCGATATTGTTGCGGAAACACGTTTAGACCCTGTTTCAATTGCTGCTATTCCTCCAACCATCATTTGAGGACCATATATTCCAACTCCGGAAAGACCCATCAAAACGAACATCAATACCGTTTTAAACGGTTCAGGAACTTCTATTATAGCTTTACCGTTAAACGAAAATACTAATCTAAATATTATCAAGCATACAGTAACTAACATGAAATAGCATACTAAAGCAGGAGCTCTTCTGCCTTTAAATATCTTTTCAGACACAAACGGTATGGACAATGTCCCCAAAGTTCCGCATACAGAAAGAAAAACAACCGGTAAAGCGGCCATCACAGGAGGAATATTTGCACTTTCCATAAATATTTTGGGAATCCAATCAACTGTTCCAGCTCTTAAAATGTATACCGATATATATGTAAAGCTTAAAATCCATAAAACTTTATTTTTCAAAACATCCGTTTTAAATATTTCCCAGTAAGTGCGATTATCTTCGCTTTCACAATTCCCTATAATACATTCATTATCATTATTTTCAGCGTTACCGGCATAAGTTTCGACGTCGGGTAAACCGATTGTACAAGGTTTATCTCTTAGCAAAAACACAGCAACTATTGATATTGAAACTCCCAGTAAAGCCGGTACTATAAAAACAGATTTCCAGTCTCCATACTGAAGCAAAAAGCCGGATAAGAGTAACGAACAAGCTGAGCCAATTTCATGAGATGTTGACCACCATGCCCAGATATACGCCCTGTTTTTGTTTGAATACCAGTAAACTAGCGCTTTAGCACACATAGGGAAAGTTAACGACTGAATAAACGCTGCAAGCCCCCATGTTATATACATAAACATTGTCACAGAACCTGTTGAAGTCAATATGTTAGCGTGATTTAAGCATCCCGCAATAGCAATCCCTGCGCTGAATATTGAAGAAACTCCGATAGAAAGTGGCAAAGTGTATCTTATATTTGACCTGTCGGCAATTATTCCTCCTAAAAATTTTCCGCTCATATACGCAGCGTAATACACCATTCCTAAAATACCGTAAGTGTAACAAGGGAGATTTAATAAGGTGGCAGCTCCCTTTGGACCGTTAAATCCAACGCATAAAGATTTTCTTCCCAAGTAGGATATAAAATACATTAAGTACATTACGATAAATATTGTTGGTTGAAGTATTCCATACATTCTCTTAATTTTTAAAGGGTCTTTAATAGTTTGCTTGGATTTTTGTTCTTTAAAGATGCTTAAGAAAGCACTGTGTTTTTGTTTTTGTTTACATTTCATATTCATAAATAAAAAATCAATATTTTACAATTTAAAATTATAAAATTGATTTCATTCACCTCTTGCCTTAATTGTTTTAATAAATAAAATTACAATTTCGAGAAAATAAATTAAAAATATCCTTCCTTTCCGATGTTATTTTAATTTTTGCCATCAAAAGTACTATATCACATTATAAATATTTTTATCAACCAAAAAAAGTGATTATTTGACATTAATTTTTTAGTATTATAGCGATAATAACTAACACTATAATAATGAAAGTATATAATAATATGCAGAAAAATTTATAAATATTAAAAGTTTTTAAATTTTTAAGTTTTGGTCTTTTATAACGCTTTTATCAGTGCTATCATTAAAATTGAACAAATTTAGAAGTGGAGATGAACTACTTATGGAAAATGGTCTCAAAAGAGTTAATATATGTAAGGGAGTAAACCTTTCATATATTAAAAACACTAAGTTTAAAACTGTTAGATTATCTTTTACGATGTTTTTACCGCTAGATAAAAACTGGGCATCTAAATATGCTATTCTTCCGGGAATACTCGAAAAATCGTGTAAACTTTACCCAAGTCTTGCGGAACTAAGCAAGAAGCTAGACGATTTATACGGCGCTGCAATATATTCTGGAGTTGGAAAATTAGGAGATTTCCAAGTGTTGACTGTTTCGGCGGTTTGTATAAATGATAAGTTTTCTTTAGACGATAAAGATATTGTCAAGGAAGTTGCACATTTGCTAAGAGAAGTAATTTTTAACCCGGTGCTTGATGACGGTCGATTTAAAGACGAACAGGTTTTCCAAGAGCGCAGACAGCTTGTTGAGCTTATTGACGCTGAATACAATGACAAACGTAAATTTGCAAGAACACGCTGTGAAGAATTAATGTTTGCTAAGCAAAGATTTGGAATAAATAAATATGGTAAACGTTCGAGTGTTCAATCTATCAATTCTAATGACGTGACTTTAGCATGGAAAAATGCTCTTGAAAAAGCAAAAATAGAAATCATGATGATAGGTGACGCTGAATTTGATTCGGTTATAGATGAATTTACAGATGCTTTTAAAGATGTAAAAAGAGAAGAGTTTGAGGAAATTAAAGAAGAAGCTTTAATTAAACCTGACAAAGTAAGCGAATATAAAGATATAATGAATGTAACCCAGAGTAAACTTGTGATGGGATTTAGAACGCCTATAATGCTTCCAGACAGCAAGGTTCCGATAATGAGGGTAACCGCTGCTCTTTTAGGAGGTACTCCGACTTCTAAATTATTTACAAATGTTAGAGAAAAGCTTAGTCTATGTTACTATTGTCTGGCTTCGTATAATAAGCATAAGGGCGTAATGACAATCGAAAGTGGCGTTGAAAGGAAAAATATTTTAAAGGCAAAACAGGAAATCTTAAATCAATTAAAGTTAATCCAAACAGGTGACTTTTCAGATGAAGAATTTAACGACACTAAAAAATACATTTGTCAAAGCTTTGAAAAGGTTAAAGACAGTTTAGGAGCGCTTGATAATTGGTATGTGCTTCAGTCTATGCAGGAAAAAATAAATTCTCCTGAAGATGCTATAGAGGATATAAAAAACGTTAAAAGAGAAGACGTTATTAAAGCATCAAAGGAAATTTATTTAGATACAGTTTATGTGTTAACAGACGAAGAGGTGAAATAATTTATGAAAAAGAAAGAAATTATAAGCAAAAATTTAGATGAAAAATATTTTCATTTTGTTCATCCCACGGGACTGAATATATACATTTATCCAAAGGAAGATTATAATTCAACTTACGTTTTATTCGGAACAAACTTTGGCTCAGTAAACAATAAATTTAAAGTTGACGGAAAAGAAATTATAGAAGTACCGGACGGTATAGCTCATTATTTAGAGCACAAATTATTTGAGTGTGAAGACGGAGACGCTTTTGTTAAATACGCTAAAACGGGAGCCTCGGCTAATGCTTACACTTCTTTTGAAAAAACAGCTTATTTGTTTTCGTGTTCTCAAAATTTCGAAGAGTCTTTAAATATACTTCTTGATTTCGTTCAGACGCCTTACTTTACAGATGAAACCGTGAAAAAAGAGCAGGGAATTATTGGTCAGGAAATAAAAATGTATGAAGACAGTCCTGATTGGAATGTACTTTTTAACCTTCTTAAATCACTTTATCACAATCACCCTGTGAAAATAGACATAGCAGGAACAGTTGAATCGATAGCCGAAATTACTCCTAAAAAACTTTATGATTGCTACAACGCTTTTTATAATCTAAACAACATGGCGTTGTGTATAGCCGGGAAGGTGGATGTTGATAAGACATTAATGTTAATTGACAAAAAATTAAAACCTTCCAAAACAATAAATGTGGAGAAAATTTTCCCAGATGAACCAAATTCTATTGTAACAAACCGTGTTGAAAGAGAGTTTGATGTTTTATCTCCGATTTTCAATATGGGATACAAGCAAAAGGTTGACAAAGAATGGATGGACACTAAAGACATAGCTTATATTGATATTATTTTATATGCTGTTGCATCTAAATCGTCGCCTATGTATCAAAAGCTTCTAAATGATGGTCTTATAAACACATCTTCTTTTTCTTATGAGCATTTTGAAGGACCGTGGTTTTCAAGCATAATATTCTCAGGCGAGTCGAGAGACCCTGACTTAGTTTCGGATATTATACGAAACGAATTATATAAGATAAGTAAAACAGGGATTGACGAAGTAACGTTTAATCGTGCTAAAAAAGCCGTGTATGGAGCTAATGTTGCAAACTTTAACAGTGTGTCTTCAATTGCAAATGCTTTGCTAGGCTTGGCGTTTTCAAACAGAGAGCTATTTAATTATGTTGACCACGTTGCAAATGCAAACTTACAAGAAGTAAATGAAAAGCTTAAAGGTATGTTTAATAAAGAACTTTCGGCACTTTCAATTATTAGTCCTAAAAAGAAGAACTAGAGTTTTTACCCTAGTTCTTAAAATTTTTAAGTAAGGTGATTTTTATATACAATGATATATCTTTTCCAAAGCTAAACATTAGCGTTACTATAAATCCTATAGCGCTTAATTTGGGGTTTTTAAAAATATATTGGTATGGAATTATACTCGCTATTGGCTTTTTAAGTGCGTTTATTTACATAAATAAAAACCTTAAAAGATTTAAAATAAAAAGCTCAGATTTTTTAGATATGGTTTTATACGGTGTAATTTTTGGGATTATCGGGGCAAGACTTTATTATGTTATATTTTACCCGGGTGATTATTATATTAAAAATCCATGGAAGATTTTAGATATAACAAACGGAGGAATTGCCATATACGGCGGAATAATAGGAGGTCTTATAGGGGCGAGCGTTATTGCTAAAAGAAGAAATCTAAAGATTCTGCCAATACTTGATGCTGCTTCGCTAGGATTTTTAATTGGACAATCTATTGGAAGATGGGGGAACTTCGTAAATCAGGAAGCCTTTGGGGTTTACACGGATTTACCATGGGGAATGATGAGTCAGCGCACAGGGTATCAAACGGTGCATCCTTGTTTTTTGTATGAATCCCTTTGGTGCTTAATAGGATTTCTTATTTTGCATATTTACAGTAGAAAATCTGAAAAAAGAAAAGACGGCTATATATTTTATCTTTACATGATATGGTATGGCATGGGAAGATTTTTTATTGAAGGAATAAGAACTGACAGTTTAATCGTGCCATATCTTGGGATAAGAGTTTCTCAAGTCTTTTCCTTAGCTATTGTTGTGGTGTCTTGCGTTTTACTGGGAATTAAATCTTATAAGCACCGCAAAAATACTTAGATAGTTTAAAGCGATCTTTAAAATCAATTGAATTTGTTATGATAAAATGATATAATTAATTTTATGAATTGTATTTTTACAAGTTTGATTAATAAAAGTCATATATTCGTAAAGGGGATTTATTATGTATAAAAGTGTTTCAGATTCCATGAACTTTTCAGAACGCGAAAAAGAAGTGTTAAAATTCTGGAAAGAAAATGATATTTTTAATAAAAGTATAGAAGAGAGAAAAGAAGGAAAAACTTTTACTTTCTTTGACGGACCTCCTACTGCAAACGGAAAACCTCATATAGGTCACGTTTTGACTCGTGCTATAAAAGACCTTATCCCTAGATACAAAACTATGAAAAATTACAGCGTGTTAAGGAAGGCTGGATGGGACACTCACGGGTTACCGGTTGAACTCGAAGTTGAAAAAATGCTTGGAATTAACGGTAAGCCTGAAATAGAAAAGTTTGGTATAGATAAGTTTAATGAAGAATGTAAAAAAAGCGTTTGGAAATACAAAACAGAATGGGAACAAATGAGCGATAAAATAGGATATTGGGCTGATATGGAAAATCCTTACATCACTTATAACGACAATTATATTGAATCTGTTTGGTGGGCTATAAAGACAATATGGGAAAAAGGGTTGCTTTACAAAGGTCATAAAATCGTACCTTATTGTCCGCGTTGCGGGACATCGCTTTCAAGTCACGAAGTTTCTCAGGGCTATAAAGAAGTTAAAGAAAAATCTGTTTATGTGAAATTCCCGGTAAAAGGAAGAGATAACGTATATCTTCTGGCTTGGACAACTACCCCTTGGACTCTACCTTCTAATGCCGCACTAACCGTAAACCCAAATATAAATTATATTGAAGCTGAAGTTGATGGCGAAATACTAATTCTTTCAGAAGAATTAGCTCCTAAGGTTATAGAAGAGTATAAAACCGTTAAGACTATGAAAGGTTCTGAGTTGTTCGGGTTAGAGTACAATAGAATATTTGACTTTGCAGACACAAATAAAAAAGCATGGTATGTTGTAACAGATGATTTTGTTACTACTACTGACGGTACAGGAATAGTTCATACTGCTCCGGCTTTCGGTGAAGACGATGCAAAGGTTGGAAGAAAGTATGATTTACCGTTCATTCAAGCTGTTGACAGTAAGGGATGTTTCCCGGAATACGTTAAACCTTGGGCAAAAATGTTTGTTAAAGACGCAGACCCTTTAATAATAAAACACTTAAAGCAAAGAGGGCTTGTTTACTCTGTAAAAGAACATTCTCACACTTACCCCTTCTGCTGGAGATGTGACACTCCTTTGCTTTATTACGCTTTAGACACTTGGTTTATTGAGGTTACTAAGGTAAAAGAGCAATTAATAAAGAACAATAACTCAATCAACTGGATTCCTGAAAACATCAAAAACGGAAGAATGGGTAATTTCTTAAACAACGTTGTTGATTGGGGTCTTAGTCGCTCGAGATACTGGGGTACTCCACTTCCTGTTTGGGAATGTGAATGCGGTCACTTCCATGTTGTAGGGAGTAAAGAAGAACTTCGTGAATTAGGAAAGGACGTTGGAGAAAATATTGAACTACATCGCCCGTATGTTGACAAAATTTCAATAGAGTGTCCTAAATGTCACAAACCTATGAAAAGAGTCACAGATGTTATCGACTGCTGGTTTGACAGTGGTTCAATGCCGTTCGCTCAATGGCACTATCCATTTGAAAATAAAGATATTTTCCAAAAGAATTTCCCGGCTGACTTCATAAGCGAAGCAATTGACCAAACAAGAGGATGGTTTTATACTTTGCTTGTAATATCAACGTTACTTTTCGATAAAGCACCATTTAAAAATTGTATTGTTCTTGGTCATGTTAATGATAAAAACGGTATAAAAATGTCTAAACACAAGGGAAATGTTATAAGTCCTGATGTTGTTCTGAACAAACAAGGAGCCGATGCTGTAAGGTGGTACTTCTATATTAACAGTGCACCTTGGCTTCCAAACAGGTTTTATGAAGAAGCTGTAAATGAAACTCAGAGAAAGTTTATGGGAACCTTATGGAATGTTTACTCATTTTATGTTTTGTATGCGAATATAGATAAATTTAATCCGCTTGATTATGACATAAAGAAGTTAAAATTGTCTTTAATGGACAAATGGATTCTCTCAAGGCTTAACACGCTTATTGCAGAGGTGGATGATAATTTAAATAATTATAAAATAGTTGAGTCTGCTAGGGGCATACAAAATTTCGTGGATGAATTATCTAATTGGTATGTGCGCAGAGGAAGAGAGAGATATTGGAAAAATAGCGTAACCGACGATAAAGTTTCCGCTTACGTTACTCTTTACACTGTTTTAACCACACTTTCTAAACTTATTGCTCCGTTTGTTCCGTTTATCTCAGAACAAATATATCAAAATCTCGTTTTGAGTTTAGATAAATCTGCTCCACGTAGCGTTCATTTGTGCGACTATCCAGTGTGCGATAAATCATTTATCGACAATGAAATTGAAAAAAACATGGAATCTGTTTTAGATATCGTCAGCTTAGGAAGAGCTTGCAGAAATTCTGCCTCTATAAAAAACAGGCAGCCTTTAAGCAAAATGTATGTTTATTCAGAGCAAAAAAATAATCTGCCTCAAGAATATATCGAGCTAATAAAAGATGAACTTAATATAAAAGCTGTGGAGTACGCCGACAATATAGACAAGTTCGTAAATTATAAATTTAAGCCTCAATTAAAGGTTGTTGGTCCGAGGTATGGAAAATATTTGTCTAAAATATCTGAGTTTTTGAAGAATATTAAAGACGGTAACGCCGTAATGGAAAAGCTCAAGAAAGATAAATTTATTTCGGTTAACGTTGGCGAAGAAGAAATAAAATTAGATGAAGAATGTTTGATAATCGTTCAAGAGCAAGCTGAGGGATTTTCTTTCGACAAAGACACCAACTATTGTGTTGTTATAGACACTTCACTAGACAAGCAGCTTATAAGAGAAGGTATTGTCAGAGAATTTGTCAATAAAGTTCAGAATATGAGAAAAGATTCAGGTCTTGAAGTTATGGACCACATAAACGTATATTATTCAGGCAGCGACGTTGTTTTTGACGCTATAGATAAAGCGTCAGACGGCGTAAAAACAGAACTTCTTGCAAATGAATTAACTTATTCAAACGATGCTCCTCAAAACGTATTGATGTCAAAAGATTGGGATATAAATGGTAATAAAGTAAATATTTCAATTCAAAAAGACTAATTAAATTCTATAAAATTATAAATACAGAAATAAAATAAATGCTCTCGTATACTGAGAGCATTTAATAATATTATAGATTTTTAAAAGGTTGAAACAATCTGTTTAAGATATTTTTTGAAATCTTCGCCGATTTCATTATGCTGCATTGCAAGTTCAACGCATGCTTTCATTATTCCGAGCTTATTACCGATGTCATATCGCTTTCCAACAAAATCTACCATAGTCATTCCAACGGAACGAGCTAATACTCGCATTGCATCTGTTAGCTGTATTTCACCGCCAACACCCGGTTTTGTATTGTCTAAAATATCAAATATGTCAGGGGTTAAAATACATCTGCCGAGTATGGAATAAAGCGATAAGACTTTATCGGGAGTAGGCTTTTCGACCATGTCTGTACATTTAAATATATTGTCTACCAAATGCTCAACTTTTAAGGAACCATATTTGCAAATGTCCTTTTCCGGAACTTCCTTAGCACCCAACACACCTAATCCGTATTTATCGTAAGCGTCGATTAACTGTTTACATACAGGTTCTTTTCCAACAATTACGTCATCTCCATATAACACGGCAAAAGGCTCGTTTCCAACAAAGGATTTTGCACATCTTATAGCATGTCCTAACCCCTTAGCCTCTTTTTGACGTATAAAATAAATGTTAGCAAGCTTAGAGCTTTCGATTATTCCCCCGAGAAGATTTCTTTTATCGTGAGAAATAAGATTTGCCTCAAGCTCTGGAACTCTGTCGAAGTGGTCTTCTATGATGCCCTTGCCTCTGTTAGTAATTATTAATATGTCTGTTATGCCAGAAGCAACCGCCTCTTCAACAATATACTGTATGGCAGGTCTGTCAACAATTGGGAACATTTCTTTAGGCATAGCTTTAGTTGCCGGCAACACACGTGTACCTAACCCTGCAGCCGGTATAACAGCTTTTGTTATCTTCATAATAATCCTCCGTTTCTTTATCTTTTAATATTATGTATATTTTATTGCATAATCAAAAATTTTTCAATATTATTTTATTGAGTATAAAATACACAGAAAGAAGGAACTTTCAAATGAAATTAGAAAAGAGTGAAAAATTACTCCTAGCAATAGGTCTGTTTATGGGAGCGTTCATAGTTGGGTATAATGCATTTTTCGTCCCTGAAGCTGGAACAACAACTATAGTCCAAAGCGAAAAGGTAGAAAATTCTAATAATACTCAAACTGAAAGTTTACCTGAAGAAAGCGTAAATAGTAGCGACAACGTTAAAAGTACAAGCGAAAGTAACACCGACAGTAGCAAACCTACTTCGAGAAAATCCGACAATAAAACTAATTTCAGCGAATTAGTAAATATTAACAAAGCCACACAAGATGAACTTTCTGAACGTCTTAAGGGAATTGGCACAGTTGTTGCCAAAAGAATAGTGGACTACAGAGAGAAAAACGGTGGTTTTTCAACCATAGAAGAACTCAAAAATGTTAAAGGAATAGGTGATAAAGTATTTGAAAAAATAAAAGATACTATAACAGTTAATTAAATAATTAATTGACATCATTATATATTTAGTTTATCATATAATTATAAATAAAATAATAATAAGGAAGATAAAAATGTCAAAATATATGTTTACGTCTGAATCTGTAACCGAGGGTCATCCTGATAAAGTATGCGACCAAATTTCTGATACAATCCTCGACGCTATTTTAGAAAAAGATCCAATGGCTCATGTTGCTTGCGAAGTTACCGCAACAACAGGTTTAATTCATGTTATGGGTGAAATCTCAACCACTTGTTATATCGATATCGCAAGTAAAGCAAGAGATGTTGTTAAAGCTATAGGATATGATAGTAATTCTTATAGTTTTGATGGAAACACATGCGGTGTTATCACTTCTATAGATTCCCAATCTCCAGATATAGCCATGGGAGTAGATTGTGCCCTTGAAAAAAAACAGGGGGAAGATGACAAAAATAATTTTATAGGAGCCGGAGACCAAGGCATGATGTTTGGTTACGCTTGTGATGAAACACCAGAGTTAATGCCTTTACCAATATCATTAGCTCATAAATTAGCTAAACGTTTATCCGAGGTTAGAAAGAATGGGACGCTTTCTTATCTAGGTCCTGACGGTAAAACTCAAGTCACTGTTGAATACGAAAACGATAAGCCTTCAAGAGTTGATGCTGTGGTTGTTTCATCGCAGCACTCAGCTGATGTTGAACTAAATAAATTGCGTGAAGATATAATAAAGTTTGTTATATCTGATGTTATCCCTAGCAATATGATGGATGAAAATACAAAAATATTTATTAATCCAACAGGAAGGTTTGTAATAGGAGGTCCGGTTGGGGATAGCGGTTTAACTGGGCGAAAAATTATAGTTGATACATACGGCGGATATTCAAGACATGGGGGAGGAGCTTTTTCAGGCAAAGACCCAACGAAAGTAGACCGTTCTGCGGCATATGCAGCAAGGTATGTTGCTAAAAATATAGTTGGTGCGGGACTTGCTAAAAAATGTGAGGTACAAATAGCTTATGCAATAGGAGTTGCAAAACCTGTGTCTGTTATGGTCGACACTTTCGGAACATCTAAAGTCAACAGCGACGTTTTATCCAAAGCTGTTAACAGGGTGTTTGATTTAAGACCTTCTGCAATTATAGAACACCTTGATTTAAGAAAACCAATCTATGCTAAGCTAGCTGCTTACGGTCATATGGGAAGAGAAGACTTAAATGTGAGCTGGGAGAGGCTAGATAAGGTTGACGATATAAAAAATGCTGTGTACAGTATATTAAGTGAACAAAAATAAATTTTATGATGGGGGAGTAGTAATAAATGTCTAATATTGAACAAACTATAAACGAGGCTAAAAAAGAATTTTTGGAAACTGTGGCTAAAGTTGAGTCGGAAAAAGAAATAGTTAATTTAAATAGTAAGTATTTAAAAAATTTCGTTAAGTCGCTTTATAGCGAATTGAAAAATTGTAGTTTACCTGAGGAAAAGAAGAAATTTGGTAAAAGTATAAATGATTTTAAATCTTTAGTTGAGTCGGAATTAGAAAAATTAAGAGCAAAATTTTCTAATGGAAACTCTGACGTGCCGAAATATGACTTGACCTTAGTTAAAAACAATATCACTTTAGGCGCTGAGCATCCTTTGGTTAAGCTCTATAAAAAAATAGAAAAAATATTTGTAAGCATGGGATTTTCTGTTGTACAGGGTCCTGAAATCGAGCTAGATAAATATAATTTTGAAAAATTAAATATTCCTCCTCATCACCCGGCCAGAGATATGCAAGACACTTTCTACGTTACTCCTCCAAGCGTTTTATTGCGTTCCCACACCTCTTCCGTACAAATAAGAACTATGGAAAAACATAAACCACCAATTCAAATAATCTCTCCTGGTACGGTATATAGAGTTGACGACATAGACCCCCAACACACTCCAATGTTTTATCAGGTTGAAGGATTAATGGTTGGAGAAGGAATTTCTTTTGCTAACTTAAAAGCAATGCTCACTCTTTTACTTAAAGAGATTTTCGGTCAAAAAACAGAGGTTAGGTTTAGACCCACCTATTACCCTTATACTGAACCAAGTGCTGCTATTGATATGTCTTGTACAGAGTGCGGCAAAAAAGGTTGCAGAACTTGCGGCGGTTCGGGCTGGATTACGGTTTTAGGTTCAGGTATGGTTCATCCTAATGTTTTAGAAGGCGTTGGCTACGACAGCGAAAAATACACGGGTTTTGCTTTCGGCTTAGGGCTTAACAGGTTAGCGTTGTTGTATTATGGTCTTGGCGAAATAAGAAAAATATATGAAAACGACATTAATTTATGGCGTCAATTATAGAAAAGGGGGAATATAAATGTTTAAATGTTCGTTAAATTGGATAAAAAAATGTTGCCAAAAAGATGTTACCAGTGAAAAAATATTAGAAATACTTAACCTACAAGGATTCGAAATAAAAAGTACTGAAGATACAGAGGACGATACCGTTATAACAATAGAGGTAAAAGCAAACAGACCGGATATGTTGTCACACATTGGAGTAGCTCGTGAAATTTGTGCATTTTTAGGAGAAAAAATTCCTGATGTACCAAAATATGATGTGAAAATAGACAATAAAAATTTTCCTGTAGACATTAATATAAGTTCTTCAAAAGATTGCAGAAGATATTCAGGTATATGTATTAAAAATGTAGACAATACTATTGAAACTCCACAATACATAAAAGACTATTTAACTAAATTAGGAATACATTGTATAAATGCAGTGGTGGATATTGCTAATTTTATGATGTTGGAATTAGGTCAACCTTTTCATACGTATGATTTAGACAAAATTTCAGGAAATCAAATTAATATTTCTGAAGCTGAATCTGATATCGAATTGGAAACATTAGGAAATAAAATTGTAAATGTAAAAAATGGAGACATAATAATATCAGATAAAGATAAAATTTTGTGTGTTGCCGGAATTATCGGTGCTGAAGCTTCTACTGTAGAAAAAAATTCTAAAAATATATTAATAGAATCAGCAATTTTTGATGAAATTAAAGTTCGTCTGTCGTCAAGAATTATGAAAACTTCCACTCCTTCTTCTTTCAGATTTGAGAGAGGTGTTGATGAAATTAAAACAATCGACTCTCTTATGAATTGTGCAAAATTAATAAATGAAACTTGTAAAGGCGAAGTTGACAATGTTGTTTTTGACTATTATCCTAATCCCAAAAATGAAAATTGTATATCGATAAGAACTTCAAGGACTAACACCTTACTTGGGATTAATGTTAGCCAAACTCAAATGAAACAATTTCTCGAAAAATATGGCTTTAAATGCAATGTTTGCGACAGCGACACCTTAAATGTAACTTGTCCAAGCTATAGGTTGGACGTTTTTAAAGAAGTAGATTTGATAGAAGAAATTGCTAGAATTTATGGTTATGACAATATTGAACCTAAAATGCCAAAAGTTTTAATGCAATATAACAATAATACGATTTGGTCTAATATGGATAAAATTAGAATGGCGCTAAGAGGCATGAATTTTAATGAGATAATAACCTATTCATTTATACCCTCGAACTCTATGAAAATTTTAGAAATAGATAGTAATAATGAACTTTATTCAGATATTTTATTAAAAAATCCAATAACTCCAGCTTATGCATTAATGCGTCCAACCTTGGTTTACTCTTTAATAAACTGCTTGGCTTATAATTATTCCAGAAACAATACAGATTTGGCTTTATTTGAAATTGGAAGAACTTACTTTAAAGATGAGTCAAAGGATACTGGATGTAATGAAGTTGACACTCTGGGAATGATTATTTCAGGAAATAGGATTCGTCGTGGATGGGGAATAGAAAAAGATATAAAATACACTTACTACGATATTATAAATTATTTAAGTGTAATTTTAGGTGAATTTAACCACAAATTTGAATTGAAAAAAAATCAATGTCCGTTTTTTGAAAACGGAACCGGTTTAGACATAATAATCCAGGGAAAAAAGGTTGGATTCCTTGGTGAAATTAAAAAGTCAGTTGCAAATAAAATTCCAAATGCTAAATTAATAAAGAGCAAAATGTTTTATTGTGAAATATATTTAAAATATCTAAATGAAACATCTAAAACATTGTCGTTTGAATCTAAATATCCACCTATTAAACGTTTATATAATTTAGTTTATGACAAAAATGTAAATGTTAGTGAAATAGTTTATATTATGAAAAAATCAAGTGATTTGATAAAAAATATAGATGTTTTGGATATTTATGAAAAAGGTATGGCAGATAATGAACATGCTGTTCTTTTTGAAATCAATTATTGTAGCAACCGTGAAACACTTACCTCTGAACAAATTGAACAAGTTGAACAAATTTTCTTAAATGAACTAAAACAAAATTTGAATGTAAAATTAAAAAAATAGGGTTTAAAAATAAAAATGAAGAAAATTAATATTAAAATTATATGTGTTGTATTATTTGTTGTTATAACAGCGTTCGTTTTTGATATAATTTTTGCTGGGTACTGCTTTTTTAGCTATCCATCTAATAATAAAAATGATTTAAATATATTATCTGCTGAAATTAACAATAAAAAAGGAGTTATTTTATGCAAAGATACTCTTTTATAGAAGGGAATTTTCCCAGAGAATTTTTGCTTTTGCAAGGATCTGGTTGCCGTTGGAAAAAATGTAAGTATTGTGATTATTATTTAGACACTAGTTCTAAACCGTTTGAAGTTAATAAAAATGTATTAAATTTAATCAATGGAAAATCCGGTGTTTTGGACATAATTAATTCAGGTTCTGCTATCGAATTGGATAATGAAACAATATTTCTTTTAAAAAAAATAATAATTGAAAAAAATATTAGTACGGTTTGGTTTGAATCACATTGGATGTATCGTAACTTACTAGAAAAATTTTCAAAACAATTTAGTGAAAATGTAACAATAAAATGGCGAACTGGAGTAGAAACTTTTAATCCTAAATTGCGTAATTACATCAACAAAGGTATCCCAGAAAATGTTACGCCTTTGGAAATCAAAAAATATTTTTCTGGGGTATGCTTGCTAGTTGGATTTGAAGGTCAACAATTAGCTGATATTGTTAATGATATTAAAATTGCAGAAGAAAATTTTGAATATTTTAGTGTAAATGTATTCATAGAAAATTCTACAAAAGTAAAGAGAGATAATGTCTTAATTAACAATTTTATTGATAAAATTTATCCAGATTTATTAAAATGTAAAAAAGCCGAAATATTATTAAATAATACAGATTTAGGGGTTGGATAATTTTTTTAAAACTTCTCAAAATTTATGAATAAATTTATGTTGTGGTTAATATATATAGATTTATAAATGAATTTTGAGGAGGATTTTTTATGTCCCAAATATTATTTAAGGATAATAAACCAACTGAAGCAGAAAGAAATAAAATTATAGATAATTTAATTAGTGAATACCCTTTTTTAAAGCATAAAATTATAGGCGAAAGTCACTGTAAAAGAAATATTGATTGCTTGATTTTGGGTAATAATGATAATAATGTCTTGATAACTGCTGGTTATCACGGAATGGAATGGCTTACAACATTGTTGATTTTTAATTTTATTGAAAAAATTTCAAAATGCATAAAAACCGGACAACCTATTGCTGGTATAAATATTGCTGAATATTTAGAGTTAAGAGGAATAACTTTTGTTCCATGTGTTAATCCTGATGGGATAGAAATTTCGATAAATGGATATGAAAGTGCTAGAGAATATTCTAAAATTGTAAAAAATATATCAAAAAATAATACAAAATTATGGCAATCCAATGCAAGAGGGGTGGATATAAACCATAATTTTGATGCAGATTGGGATAAATTACATAATTTAGAAATTAAGTCAAATATAACTGGTCCTTCTTCTACGAGATATGGCGGTGAATATGCAGAAAGTGAGTTGGAAACACAGGCAATTACTAGCCTTTGCAGGAAAAATTATTTTAGACAAGCTTTTGCCTTTCACAGTCAAGGCGAAGAAATATACTGGCAATATGGTGACGATTTAACTGAAAAATCCGAGTTAATAGCTAGAGTTTTGTCTATGATTAGTGGATATAAAATGTCTGAGCCGGAAGGATTAGCCGTCGGTGGAGGATTTAAAGATTGGTTTATTAAAGAATTCAAGCGACCTGCTTTTACCATAGAAATAGGGAAGGGGAAAAATCCCCTTCCGCTAGAAGATATTGTTCCTATATATAATAAATTAGAAAATATGCTAGTATTAAGTTGCATAATATAAATTTATTGTTCATGTTTTAATTTTTTTATACAAGCAGAAATATCATCTGAATTAAACACACTCGTTCCTGCAACACAGATATCAACACCAAATTCGTAAGCAAAATTAATAGTGTTAATGTTTACTCCGCCATCGATTTCAATTTCTACATCTAAGCTTTTTGATTTAATATTTTCCTTGAGCTTTTTCACTTTTTCCATCTGAGAATACATAAAAAGCTGTCCACCGAACCCTGGTTCTACAGTCATTATTAAGGCTAAATCGATTTTATTTATATATTTATAAATATTTTCTATTGGTGTTTTAGGCTTTATTGCTAAACCAACTTTTTTACCTAATGAATGAATTTTATCTATTGTTTTATTAACATCTGAATTGGATTCAATGTGAAATGTTATAATATCTGCTCCGCTTTCAACAAAATTTTCTATATATTTATAAGGCTCAGATATCATTAAATGTACATCAAATGGTAAATTAGAATGTTTCCTAAGAGATTTAATTACATCAGGTCCAAATGATATATTTGGTACAAAATGTCCATCCATTACATCCATATGAACCATGTCGGCATTTTTTAATTTTTTAATTTCATTTTCCATGTTAGAAAAATCACAAGCTAACATGGACGGTGATATTTTCATAAAATCGCCTCTTTTATTTGAATAATTATGTTGTTAATTTTAGTGATTTTTATTTGTGTTTTCGAGATGTGGGTGTTACAGGGCAAAATTCATTTTTTATTTATAGCTTTGTGCGATATTTACACTTTGAATTAAACCTATTCCTATATATAAACATATAGTTGAAGAGCCTCCGGCACTAAAAAACGGCAATGTGACTCCCATCACAGGAAGCATGCTTAGGCACATTCCTAAATTGAAAATCATTTGCGATGCAATTAACCCGAAAAATCCAAAACACATAAAACATCCTAAATAATCCTTAGAGTTGCTGCCCAAATGAATTACTCTCCAAATTAGTGCAAATAGTAAAAAAATTATCATAAAACATCCCAAAAATCCTAATTCTTCACCTGCAACCGAAAAGATAAAGTCGCTCTCTTGGACTGGTACAATTCCATTTGCAACTCTTGGTCCATTAAACAGTCCTTTTCCGGTTAGTCCACCTGAAGCGATTGATAATTTTCCTTGAATTTGTTGAAATCCCATATTTAAAGGGTCTGCCTCTGGATTGATTTGGTTAATTAGTCTTAATTTTTGATAGTCTGCCAGAACAAAATTCCATATAATCGGCAATGAAAATACGCACAAAACAAAAGCTATAATGAAATATCTTAACTGTACTCCCGCAATGAAAGCCATACATATTGCCATACATAAAAAAATAATTGCTGCCCCGTCATCGCCTTGCATGTGGGTTAGTGCAACAGGGACAATCGCATGAAATATCAAAGCGACGATATCTTTAAATTTGAATTTTTCTCTTTGTTCTTTTATCATAGCTAAATGCTTTGAAAACGTTACCATAAATCCTATCTTCACCAATTCTGATGGTTGAAATGTTAGTCCGCCCGGAATTTTTATCCAAGCACGAGCATTCACCCCAGACGTACCTTCTACGGCTATACCAAAAAATATAGTGTAAACTATCAGCGCTACGCCCACTAAAGCAATCCATTTCCATTGATTAGCTATTTTACGATAATCTACAAATTGTATGATAAACGCAATTACGTATCCCACTGATATTGCTATGAACTGAGTTGTAAAAAAATCAGTTCCGGTGTTCGACACGCTTTTCATTAACACTAAACAATAAGCTGATATTGCGATAATTATAGCCCATAAAATTTTATCAGAACAGCCTATTTGCTTTACTGCGCTTTTAATTACGTTAGACACATTAACACCCCTTTTTAATTTGTAAAATCATTATACTATAAAAAATAAAATTATAAAATCCCCAATTTGAATTTTGGGGATTTTAATTGTTTTATATTTCGCTTTTTTCTACTACTAGTTTTTCAGTCAATGACCTTTTCAAATCAATTACTCTTTGATTTGAAGAGCCACGAAATCTCAACTCTAAACTACGTTTTTTTAAAATAAAAGGTCCGTCAATAAGAGTATCGCAGTTCATTAATAGTTCTTTCCAATGCGGCTTTTCATCTAATTTACTTAATATATATTCCATGGTGTACCCACTATACACCAATATATCAAGTCCTAACGTTTTAATTTTTTCGGCTAACTTACTTAAATTTTCCGCTTGTTCCAGAGGTTCTCCTCCTGAAAAAGTAACTCCGGATATCATGCGATTATTCTTTATATTATTAAATATATTTTCTATAGATTCGTCATAACCGCCATTGTAATTGTGGGTAGCAGGATTATGACATCCTTCGCAATTGTGGGGGCAGCCCTGGACAAACACCACAAATCTTATCCCGGGACCGTCTACAATTGATTCTTCAACTATTCCTGATAATCTCAGCTTACACATAATACTACCTTTTCTAATTTTAAAATTAATTTTTATTACTACTGCCTAGCGAGTGCTTTACTCTGCAACTTTCTTCCGCACGTTTAGCATTATTAAATCTGTCAAGCGTTCCAACGAGATATCCCGTAATTCGGCGAATCCTTTCAAACTTTGGACCGTTGTCATTTTCTGTTCTTCCGCATTTTGGACAGCTATCTCCAATAATTCCTGTGTATCCGCATATAGGGTCTCTATCCACAGGGTGATTTATTGAGCCGTAACCTATTCCGGCTTCTTTCATACAGCGAATTATTTGTTCGAATGCCTCAATATTTTGAGTTGGGTCTCCGTCTAATTCTATATATGAAATATGCCCTCCGTTAGTTAGCTCATGATAAGGAGCTTCGATGTGAATTTTATCCCAAGCCGATATATTGTAATAAACAGGAACATGGAAAGAGTTAGTATAAAAATCTCTATCTGTTACACCCGGGATTTTGCCAAATCTTTTAGCATCCATTCTAACAAATCTTCCCGACAATCCCTCGGCAGGGGTTGCTATTAAAGAGAAATTCAAACCATATTTCTCTGTTGCTTCATCCATGCGCTTTCTCATATGAGAGATTATTTCTAAGCCTAGTTTTTGAGCCTCTTTACTTTCACCGTGATGTGCACCGACTAAAGCTTTCAAACACTCTGCAAGACCTATAAAGCCGGCAGTTAAAGTTCCGTGTTTAAGTACTTCTCTGACCTCGTCCTCTTCAGACAATTTTTCTGAATCTATCCATATTCCTTGTCCCATCAAGAAAGGAAAGTTCTTAACACGTTTTTGGCACTGCAATTCAAATCTACATAAAAGTTGGTCTATTACCAAATCAATTTTTTCGTCAAGCATTTTATAGAACAATTCAATATTTTTGTTGCTCAGTATTGCAAGGCGGGGAAGGTTAATAGAAGTAAAACTAAGGTTTCCTCTTCCGTTTACAATTTCTTTACTAGGGTCGTAACTATTTGCCATAACACGAGTTCTACATCCCATGTAAGCAACCTCTGTCTCAGGACGTCCTTTAACATAATACTGTAAATTAAATGGAGCATCTATAAAAGCAAAGTTAGGGAACAGTCTCTTAGCGCTAACCCTACAAGCTAATTTAAATAAATCGTAATTCGGGTCTTCTTTATTATAGTTAATTCCTTCCTTGATTTTAAATATTTGAACAGGGAAGATAGGGGTTTCAGAATTTCCAAGACCTTTTTCAGTTGCCAACAATAGCTGTTTCATTACCAAACGACCTTCTGGAGAAGTGTCTGTCCCGTAGTTTATCGAGCTAAACGGAACTTGAGCACCAGCTCTTGAGTGCATCGTATTTAAATTATGAATAAATGCTTCCATGGCTTGATATGTTGTTCTTTCGGTTTCAGCTAGAGCATGTTCATACACAAACTTTTGAATTTTATCAGTAAGCTCTTTACCTACTAAATTTGATAAAATTTCAAGTTCAGCTTTAGAATATTCTTGGTTCATTTTCAAACTAGGTTTTATCCCGTTACAAGTTTCAGTTGCTTGTTCAACGATTTCTTTTGATAATTCCACAGCTTTTTGACAATCAATATTAGATAGTAACTCCAAAGCTCTTGAGAGATTTTGTTTATAAACTTTCAAAAATGTTTTAGCAACACCTTTGCCCATAGCGTAATCAAAATTAGGAATACTTTGACCACCGTGTTGGTCATTTTGATTAGCTTGTATTGCAATACAGGCTAGGGCAGAGTAGCTCATAATATCATTAGGCTCTCTTAAGTATCCGTGACCAGTAGAAAATCCCTTTGTGAATAGTCTGTCAATATCAATCTGACAGCAAGTAGTTGTTAAAGTTAGAAAATCCAAGTCATGTATGTGAATGTCACCGTTTGCATGAGCCTTAGAGTGTTCAGGCTTTAAAATATACATTTCATAAAATTGTTTTGCGCCTTCCGAACCGTATTTAAGCATGGTTCCCATGGCAGTGTCGCCGTCTATGTTTGCGTTTTCACGCTTCACGTCATTGTCTTTAGCCAGTTTAAAGGTAAGACCTTCATATATTTTCATAAGTTTAGTGTTCATTTCTCTAACACGTGTACGCTCAGCTCTATGAAGTATGTATTCTTTAGCGGTTTTAGCATGTCCGTTTTCTATCAAGAATTTTTCAACCACATCTTGAACTTGTTCTACAGTAGGCTGAGTATCTTTAAATTCATATTCCAGGTGAGATACGATTTCATCAGCTAAATTGTCTGATATTTTTTTATCGTTTCCTCCAACACGTTTTGCAGCTAAATATATAGCGTTAGCAATTTTATTTTTGTCAAACGCAACGACACGACCGTCTCTTTTAACGATATTCTTTATCATTTTAACCGTACTCCATTCATAGTTTTTATAGTGTGTTCATATTTATCGCTACGCTATATATAGCGTAGCGAACTCCTTTATAAATAGAGTTTACTCCACATATATAGATAAGTCAATACACAATAAAAATTTTAGTACACCACAACAAAAACACTAATGATATGTAAATTTATTTCTACTCAAGAATTTTTCTATAACACGAAAAATGTATACAGATAACACAGAGTTAACAATTATCTTTATTATATTAAAAGGAATTATCACGCTTAGCATAAATTCATCTAAATTTGCTTTAGGAATGCCCCAAAAATATACCCAAAATACATAGTTTAGAGGAATTTTTATGATTAAGCACGCAAAAATACTCAAAATAATAGTAAGCGTTGTTCTGACAATATTTTTTGGCTTATTATAAAGGTAGCCCAAAAACAATACATTTATTGCTGACGTCATTCGAATTACAAACCCAACAATACCAGCAGAACTAAACAGTATGGAACGTAATGTGCAAACGCATAGCAAAATAGATAGCCCAGTCTGAGGACCCAACAGCATTGTTGCAACGAACACAGGTACATCTGAAATATCAAATTTTAAATAGGGCGTTGCAGGAATAACAGGAAATTTTATAAAGAAAGCTAAAATAAGAGAAATTACAGTAAACATAGAACCGTAAACAATTTTTTGCACAGCAGAAATTTTTATTTGCATCGCCTCCAATCAAACTACAGTTATTCCCAATTATACAAAATGAATATTTTGTATAATTGGGAGACCGTTTAAATAAAGTTAATCTAAATTGATATTTTTAAAGCTTCATTATAAAGACCCATATTAAATATCCTTTTCATGTTTAATCCTTGCTCAATGTCGTAGTCAACTATTTTATCATTTTTAGTTGCAACAATACGGTTTCCTATACTTTTAGAAAATATTTCTATAGCTCTGCAGCCCATCATACTTGCCACAACTCTGTCTCTAAGCGTTGGAGAGCCGCCTCTTTGAACGTGCCCTAAAATAGTTGCTCTTGATTCTATTCCGGTACGCATTTCTATTTCAGAGGTTATTTCGTTTATTTTTCCAAGACCTTCTGCAACTATTATAATAAAATGTTTTTTACCGATTTTTTGGGTAAACTTTATTCTTTCAATAACGTCAACATCGAAATCATAGTCCACTTCAGGAATTAATATAGCTGTTGCCCCAACGGCAATTCCGGTATGAACGGCAATGTCACCGCAACGTCTGCCCATAACTTCAACAACACTGCATCTTTCATGAGATTGAGCCGTATCTCTAATTCGGTCAACCATTTCCATGGCTGTGTTCATAGCAGTGTCGAATCCGATTGTGTATTCACTGCAAGAAACATCGTTATCAATCGTACACGGTATACAAACGCACGGTATACCAGCTTTGCTTAGTTCATAAGCACCGTTAAAAGAACCGTCTCCGCCAACTACTATTACCCCGTTTATTCCTATATCTTTGCATACTTCAACAGCCTTTGATACTCCCTGTTCTGTTCTAAATTCAGGACTTCTGGCAGTATAAAGAATCGTGCCGCCCCTGTGAATTATATCTGAAACGCTTCTAAGATTCATTTCAAACATATCGCCGTTTATAAGACCATTGAAACCTCTTCTTACCCCTAAAATTCGCATTCCTTGCGCAATTCCTGCTCTGACTACAGACCTTATAACGGCATTCATACCAGGAGCATCTCCACCGCTTGTCAAAATAGCTATACATTTATCATTCAACAGAGCACACCTCCAACAAAACACACCTTAATATTTATTTTATATCACCATCGAGTGTTAACTATTATATTACCTATAATATTATATTATACTATCATTTGACAACCACATTTTTTTCGCCTATCCTATGCTTCAGTTCTTTTACTAACACATCGTTTAGCGACACCCACATACTTTTAGGCGACAACGTTAATTTATTCATATCTTCAAAAAACACATAAACGGGAGTACTGCCTTCAAAGATACTCAAAAGTAATGTTAGTATTTGATATTCCTTGCAATCTTTATTTTTTATTTTAACGTAAAGACCGCTTCTATTATTACTATTATTACTTTCGCTTTGCTTTTTTATTCCATCGTCTAAAACACCGTCTGGCAAAACAGCTTGGTTACATATAATTTTAATGTCGTTCCCCTCTTCGGATTTTATGTATCCGCAGAGCTTAATAACATTACCTTCTTTAATGTAGTTAGAACAGCAAGACAATGTTTTCGGAAATAAAACTACGTCTATAATTCCCGATAAATCTTCTAATTTTACAAACGCCATCATAGCGTTATTTTTAGTTGCTTTAACATTAACAGAAGAAATTACCCCCATTAATTTAACCTTAGTTTTATCGCAATATTTATTTCTGTTTTCATCATTTATTATATCTGAAATACTATCGAAATTATCCGTCTTTAAAGCATCGCCATAATTTAGCATCGGATGTCCCGAAACATAAATTCTAATAATATCTTTTTCCATAGCCAAGAGCTGTTCCATATCAAATTCCGGGATATCGGGATATATAACATCGTTTGAGGGTTTACTTAAAGAATTTGAATCAAAGAAACCTATTTGTCCTTCTATATTACGTTTTTTATCTGTGGATAAATCGTTTATAATCTTGTCCATCACGCTTAGCATTTGTCTGCGATTCACGCCAAAACCATCTGCAGCTCCACTTTTTACGACATTTTCAAGCATTTTTTTGTTTAAGTCTTTTCCGTAAATTCTTTTGCAAAAATCATAAAACGATGTAAACTTTCCAAACTTTCGTCTTTCGGCAATAATGGTATCTATAAGATTGTCAGACATCCCTTTTATAGCGCCTAACCCAAATCTTATTTTCCCATTAACCACCGTAAACGTTTTATTACTCTCATTAACGCTAGGCGATAAAACTTCTATTCCTAATTTTCTGCACTCCGATATATACCCAACCATTTTATCGCTATAGTTTAACACGCTTGTGAGCAATGCCGCCATATACTCACACGGATACTTATTTTTTAGCCATGCAGTCTGATAAGATATCAAAGCATAAGCTGCAGCGTGAGATTTATTAAACGCATAAGAAGCAAAGCTTTCCATCTGAGAATATATATCTTCAGCAATATCTTTAGAAATTCCTCGTCTAACGCAGCCGTCTACCAAAACATTCCCTTCATCATCTAAAAGACCATTTATAAAGACGTCTTTTTCACTTTGCATAACGTCTTTTTTCTTCTTAGCCATAGCTCTTCTAACAATATCCGCTCTTCCTAAAGAGTAACCCGCAAGCTCCCTGAATATACGCATAACCTGTTCTTGATACACTATACAGCCATATGTAACATCTAAAATCTTAGATAGAAGTGGGTATTTGTATTTTATCGCATTAGGGCTGTGTCTGTTTTGTATGTAAGCAGATATCGAATCCATTGGACCAGGGCGATATAGTGATATAACAGCAATTAAATCCTCGATAGTTTCCGGCTTTAGCTGACAAAGCACATTCTTTATACCAGCAGATTCAAATTGAAAAACACCGTCTGTTTCCCCTCTTGAAATCATATTAAACACATTTTTATCATTTTCACCGACATTATCAATACTAAAATCCGGTTTACTTTTTCTTATCATATTTTGAGCATCGTTTATAACGGTGAGAGTACGAAGACCTAAAAAGTCCATTTTCAAAAGACCTAGCTCTTCTAAAGTTGTCATGGTGTATTGAGTTACAATCACATCATCATTTTTAGCTAAAGGTACATAAACATCAACAGGTTCTCGTGTTATAACAACGCCCGCCGCGTGTGTTGATGAATGTCTTGGCATACCTTCAAGTTTTTTAGCCATATCTATAAATTTACGTATTTTTTCATCATTTTCGTATAGGGAGCGCAACTCTTTTGATTTGTTCAGCGCTTTATCTATCGTAATACCTATTTCTGAGGGTATTAACTTAGAGATAGTGTCTGTGGTTGCATAGGGAATTGCCATTGCCCTACCAACGTCTTTAATAGCGGCTTTAGCAGCCATTGTTCCGAAAGTTACTATCTGTGAAACATGGTCAGCTCCGTATTTTTCAATAACATAGTCTATTACTTCTTGCCTTCTTTCATAGCAAAAATCTATGTCGAAATCAGGCATACTTACTCTTTCCGGATTTAAAAATCTCTCAAACAGTAAATTATATTTAATAGGGTCTATTCCGGTTATACCTATACAATACGCTGCAATACTTCCTGCTCCGGAGCCTCTTCCGGGTCCAACGGGAATCTTGCAAGATTTTGCATAATTTACAAAGTCTTGCACAATCAAATAGTAATCAACATAGCCCATTTTATTTATCATATTAAGCTCGTATTCAAGCCGCTCTACCAACGCTTTGTCAGGATTTTCTCCATAATGTTTATAAAACCCTTCATAACATTTTTCTTTAAAGTAGTCGAAATGATTTTGACCATTCGGCACATCAAAATGTGGAAGTTTAGTATCGCCAAATTGAATGTCAACATTACACATCTCTGCAATTTTAGAAGTGTTATAAACGGCTTCAGGACAATCCTTAAACAACTCTAGCATCTCTTCTTCGGACTTTAAATAAAATTGGTCGGAGGAAAATTCAAAAGTATTTTCTTCCTCTATAGTATGATTAGTCTGAATACAGAGCAAAATTTTATGCATATAAACATCTTCATGATTTATGTAATGACAATCATTCGTTGCAACAACAGGAATACCTGTTTCTTTAGAAAGTCTTATTATAGAAGGGTTTATATGGCGTTGTTCCGGAATTGCGTGGTCTTGAATTTCTAAATAAAAATTTCCTTCTTTGAAGATTTCAAGGTACTCAAGAGCCGTACTTTTAGCACCGTTATAATCATTAATTTCCAAAGAACGAGAAATTTCCCCGGCTAGACAACCTGAAAGTGCAATTATACCTTCGCTGTATTTTTTCAGTAAATCTTTATCAACTCTTGGTTTACCGTAAAATCCTGTTGTCCAAGCCTCTGAAACTATTTTCATAAGATTTTGGTAACCTTTGTTGTTTTTACAGAGCAAAACTAAATGATAGCTTTGTCTGTCAAATTGTTGAACTTTGTCAAACCTGGTTCTCGGAGCAACATACACCTCGCATCCTATTATTGGCTTTATACCTTGTTTTTTAGCTTCTTTATAAAATTCTATTGCTCCATACATAACTCCGTGGTCTGTTATAGCAACAGAGTTTTGACCCATTTTTTTAACTGTGCTAACAAGCTCTTTAATCCTGCAAGCTCCGTCAAGCAGACTATATTCGCTATGAACATGAAGGTGAGTAAAATTTGACATTATTTAATCCCTCTTATTGAAACTTTCTAAAATACATTTTGTGTCTCTCGCAATAACAATTTCCTCATTAGTCGGAATGACATACACATCAACACTAGAATCATTTGAAGAAATTTTACCTTCTTTTCCTCCAAAAGTACTTCTGTTTAACTCTTTACTTAACTTTACTCCTAAAAATCCTAAATTTTCGCAAATTACTTTTCTGTGTATCCATTGGTTTTCGCCTATACCGGCTGTAAATACAATTGCATCGCATCCCTGCATAACTGCAAAGTAGCTGCCTATAAACTTTGTTATTTGATATGTAAGCATTTCATGAGCAAGTATTGCTCTTTTATTTCCTTTTTTTGCTTCTCTCATTATATCTCTTTCATCATTTGATATTCCCGATATTCCCAGTAAACCGGATTTTTTATTTAGCATACGGTTTACTTCATCAAACGACAAACCTTCTTTTTCCGCCAAAAACGTTACAACAGATGGGTCTATACTTCCGCATCTTGTTCCCATCATTAGTCCGTCAAGCGGAGTTAATCCCATACTTGTGTCTAAAACCTCGCCTTTATTTATTGCCGTTATAGAAGAGCCATTTCCAATGTGGCACGTTATAATTTTAAGGTCTTTAAATTTTCTATCCATTAAACTTGAGCAACGTTCACTAACGTATTTATGTGAAATACCATGAAAACCGTATTTACGAATATTGTCTTTTTCATAATACTCGTAAGGTATCGCAAACATGTAAGCCTTTGGCGGCATAGATGCATGAAACGCCGTGTCGAACACCGCAACTTGCGTTAAATCTTCGCCGAGCATTTCTCTACACGCCAGAATAACATTAAGGTTAGCTTCGTTGTGAAGCGGCGCTAATGGGATAAGTTCTTTTATTTTGTCTATCACATAATCGTTTATAAAAACAGATTTATTAAAATATTTTCCGCCCTGAACAACCCTATGTCCAACCGCAGACAATTCATTTAAATTATTTATAACTCCGAAATTTTTATCCGTCAAAATATCTTTAACATGTAAAAGTGCTTGTTTATGGTCTTTCATTATGAGTTTTTCGTCAATTTTACGCTTATCATAAGTTAAGTGTTTAAAATGACCGTCCTCCGTTCCAATACGTTCACAAATACCCTTGGCTAAAATAGTTTCATCTCTCATATCAACTAGCTGATACTTTAGCGAAGAGCTACCTGAATTAATTACGAGAATTTTCATATATAAACCTACCTTACTTAAAATCAATTTTTCAATTACGGTAACCAAGTTTAACGTATTTTATTTTGTAAGACCTTATCTTTTCACATCAGAAGTATTTTTTTCAACTAAAAAGGTTGCTTCTAAATCGGCTAAATGCATCTTTACAGCAAGAGGATATTTATAATACGCATTACTCATAGCATAGCTGCCGCCTTTTACTGATTCGTCAAAACCGCCCATATGCCAACGAATAGCCATAGCCTCGTTTGTGTTAAGTCTTAAAAATCTTTCTATCAAAAATACGGATTTTTCACCATGACCGTAAGGAAATAAATCATCAACAGAATAAAACGGCTGTTTTTCCCATTGCCCTGTTTCTTCATTTTTTACATTCCTCATAGACTTTTTATAAAATTTTGCTTTACAAATATCGTGTAAAAGACCGCAAATAGCAAAACTTTCTTTGTTATCAGTTTCTTTGTCGAAGTGTTTGTTCATAAGCACATCATAAACATTCACACTATGCTGAACCAGACCACCTTCACAAGCGCAGTGAAATTTAGTACTTGCTGGAGCAGTAAAAAAATCAGTTGTGTTTAGCCACTTAAGCAGTTCTTGAGCGCCAGGTCTTTGGATATTTTCATTGTAAATATTAATAAAATCCTCTTTAAATCCCATTATTATATTAGTCCTTCCTAAGCAAATTACATCTATATTTTATTATATTATATTTACGATAAAATGTAAACAGATATGTTCCTGCTTAAGGATAAAACCAAAGTAAATTAAAATTTTGAATAAAGTTATTGTATATAATCGCTCATTTTAACAATAATAACTAATGGAGGTGCAATTTTATGAATACACAAAACAAAAACTTCAAAGGTAAGGGCTTTTATGTTGCGTTAGTAATTTGTTTAACTGCCATTACTGCGGCTAGTTGGTCAACTTATAAGAGTGTTAAAAATTTTTCAAGTCCGTCTAAAAGCGATGTATCAAAGAAGAATAGCAGCATTCCGGATGACAGAAATCCTAAGGTTACCAATGAAATAGTCTCAAAGAAATTTGCAAAAGATAAATCAAAACCCGAGGAGAAACCATCAAATTCGGATTCTGCAAAAGGTCCTCAGAAAATAACTCAATCTCCGCAGCCCGCCCAAGATGATACTAATTTACAATCTGTTGCCACAGAGCAAGTTGACACTTTAATTATTTATCCAACAGATAAAACCGTAATTAAAGAGTTTAGCGATGGCAAACCTGTATATTCAAACACGCTTGGTGACTGGAGGACTCACGACGGCATAGACTTTAAAGCAGGACAAGGAAGTATAGTAAAATCTATCTCAGCAGGAACTGTAAAGGATGTGTATAACGACTCCGCTTACGGGACAACCGTTGTTATCGACCATAACACAGGGTTTACAGCTTACTATTGTGGACTAGGAGCTACTACTCTAGTGAAAAAGGGAGAAACCGTTAAATCCGGACAAGATATAGGTTCGATAAAAAGCGTACCGATTGAAATAGCGGAAGAACCTCATTTACACCTTATGATTAAAAAGGGAGAAAAATTTATAGACCCAATGTTAGTTTTAGAACAAGACAAATAATAAAAAAAGCCAAGTAAAAGTCAAGTTTTAACTTATCTTTTACTTGGGGTACATATTACATAATTAAAAAGTGTATCCTGAATTTTCAAATATATCCTTTGAGTCATCTTTGCCATAGCTTAAGTATTTCTGTCTAGTTTCACATTCAAAATTAAAGGCATATTTTTTGTCGATGAGTGCTTTTTGTTTAATTTTTTGTAACGCATGGTATAATTCTCTCCTGTCATTCTCACACTCGCTATCAGGGTCGTCGTCATTGCTAGATTTGATGTAATCAGAATTTTTAAAATACTTATTTATTGAATTAACAATTTTACTTGCAAAAGAGCAACACTGCAAACCTCCAAAATTAGAGTTATCGTCACCTTTTGTTCTACAGTTCATAATTAAATTTAGGTCTTTAATGTTTAACTGTAGCTCTCTATAAGCATTTATTATTTCGATTTCCATATCAATAAACGCTTTTTCTGAAACACCTTCTATTTCTTTTTTTATGCTACTTAAAAATTTTAGAAACGATTCCATAAAATTACGACTCCAAATATATCCAGAATCTATATATGATATATCAACTTTACTTTCGCCCACTTTATTTTCCTCCCTTAACTATTTAATTTCTTTCCATTTACTTATTGCATATTCTGCAATTTTTTCGTAATCACTGTAAAACCAAGAAGCTTTTGTGTAGTATTGCTCAACCATATACTTACCAATATAAGTATTTCCCCAGCCTTCCGGAGTCCCGTCATACACAGCGGGTAAAGTATGCTTTTCTTCCAAATAGGTTATCATATCTCGACTTAACGGATTATCTATAACATTACTGTCTTGTATGTCATAAGGGACATATGAAAATTCTTGTATCAAATACTTTTTCCCGAGTTCCGAAGTTTTAAGCCATGTTAAAAAGTCCTGAGCTAATTTACGTTCATTATCCGAAGATTTCGCATTTATTGAATAATACATAGGAGCAGAAACGGTTATTGAAGTATTTAATTTTTCAACTGTCATATTTTCGGCAGATATGTCTGTTTCTTCAATAGGCATTTTAATGGGAATAAATGTTAGTCTTTTGGCGACAGAAGAATCATAAACAGCAATGTCGTTGTAAGCCCATGTGCCGTTAAGCATAAACACAGACTTTCCGTTAACAAAATTTTTAATCGCCTGTTTATAGCTGTTATTTACGCTGTCAATAAGTGAAACGCCCCTCGAAAGAGAACTGTTTTTGCCAGAAACTGAGTTTGTCCTAACATCAAGAGCTTGGGCAAATTCAATTAAAGGTTTTTCAAGTTTATTTATTTTATCTTCCGAAGCCATGTTTGCGTCTGCCGCAGAATTAAAGGTAGCGGCAAGAGGTATGTTTAACATATATGTTCCTGTTTCTTTTTCGTCCCCTGCGGCAAAAGAAAACACGCCGTTTAGATTTTCGGAAATACCGCTTTTTTCAGGTAAAAGAGAATATTTATGTGCGTTTAGATTAATTTCATAAACTCCCCCTCCCTTTATGAATAAGTCCACAGCAGAAATGAATCCTTCAAATTCGTCATAGGTACATTCTTTAAGGTCATTTAACACAGAACGATATTTATCTCCCCCGAAAAGCGAAGACAACATTTTAGGGTCAACAAGATATCCATATCCCTGTATTGTACAAGGCACTCCGAAGCTATCCACATTATTAGAGCTTAACCTTAAATTTTGAGGAATTTCGTTAACCATTTTTTTAAACGATTCTTCAGAAGCATTACTAAAATCAAGTATATTTCCCGATTCTTGCCACTCTTTAAGCTCTTTCATATTATTTACTGTAAACACATCGGGCTGATTTGATGTTTTCATATAATCTCTAAGTTGCTCAATACTGTCTGTTTCTTCATTGGCGGTTATTCCTTTTACTATTACGCCCGTACGGTTACTGTATTCTTCACACATTTTTTTAAAGTTTTCGGCTATACTGCTGTCGCCGTTAAAAACAAGTAAATCATAGTCTTTTTTAGACGTTTCTTTGCTAGTTTCGGAAGAAGCAGAATTATCTGTATTTCCTGAATTGTTTGCGCAACCCGATATAAAAGCTAAGGAACTACAAAATAATATAGAACAAAAAATGTATTTCAAGAATTTATTCATTTAAAATCCCCCACAATCAAATTGTACTAATCATACAATTAAAATTAACTAATCTAACATTTATATTAGTTTTGATAGTACCACAAATTGAAAATAAAAGCAATAATTTTTATCTATTTTAACATTATTCTCACACAATTTAATTTTTACACAATCTGTTCTACACCAAAAGATTTCTGCATAAAGATTTAAAAAGGAGGGACAAGTATATGAATAGTAATATAATAGGAACAAAAAATTTTTACGATGTGTCGGCTTGCTTGAGCGAAAGAATCAGAAACATTATAAACAATATTCCAGACAATATTAAATGCTGTGTTCAAGAAATCAGACTCAGAATTAATAAAAACATTATTTTAAATTGTCCTAATGGGTCTTATGCTCTTTCGGTTGACGGGGAACTATCTGAAAAGGAAACGCTTTTTTGCATAACGCCAACGGACATAGATGAAACGTTTAAAAGTATTTGTAACTATTCGCTTTACAGCCATCAAAACCAAATAAGAAACGGCTACATCACACTTCGTGGTGGTCACAGAGCCGGAATATGCGGAACAGCTGTGATAAGTAACGGAGTAATTATAAACATAAGAGATATTTCTTCAATAAACATCAGGATTGCACGGCAAATGTACGGCTGCGCAAATGACATAATAAAGCTATTAGACGGCAATGTTGGTAGTACTTTAATAGTTGGACCACCATCAAGCGGAAAAACTACTATTCTCAGAGATATATCAAGACAGCTGTCGAACATAAGCGAAGGCTATTTTAAAAAGGTTTGTATTGTTGACGAGCGTGGTGAAATCGGTTGTTCTTATAAAGGAATACCGCAGTGCGACATAGGTTTGTGTGACCTTTTAGACGCTTATCCCAAAGGCGAAGGAATTTTACAAGCTATTCGTTCTTTATCGCCAGACATCGTTGTATGCGACGAAGTGGGAAGTGATGATGATGTTCGCTCAATCGAAATGAGTTTAAATGCAGGAGTAAAAGTAATAGCAAGTATACATGCCGGAAGTCTTGAGGAATTTTTAAACAGACCTCAAGCAAAACGTCTTTTAAATACCAAAGCGTTTAAAAATATAATTATACTCGAAAATAGGAATACTCCCGGGAAAATTCATGATATATATAATGCGGAGGATATAAATGTTTAAAATAATAGGTTTTTTTATGTTAGTGACAGCCGGAATGCTTAGTGGATGCAGTATTTCAAAGAGCATATCCGAAAGAGTAAATTTTTTAGAGCAATACTTGGAATTTATATCAACCATGGAAACAGAAATACGTTATACATATTGTCAGCCATCAGACATAATTAAAAAATATTCTGGGTCTGGAAAGTTTCATCTTTTTCTAAAAAATTGTTCTGATTACTATTGTTTAGGCACACCTTTTCCTAAAGCATGGAAAAAATCTTTAGAAGAATACAAACAAAATTTAAATTTATCGCCCGAAACTTACAGGCTAATTAAAAATTTCGGGGAAGGTCTTGGCTCTAGCGACATAGACGGTCAAATTGCTCACTGCGAGTATCACAAGCAGACAATCAAGCCCTATCTTCAAGACGAGCTGGAAAATAAACGAAATAAAAGTAAAATGTATGGCATACTCGGCACATGCCTTGGCATAATAGTCGGAATTACTATTATTTAATGTGGAGGAAATCAAATGAACGTAGACTTAATTTTTAAAATAGCGGCAATAGGAATTATAGTTGCGGTGCTAAATCAAGTTTTGATACGCTCGGGGCGTGAGGAACAAGCTATGATGACTACTCTTGCCGGGCTTATTGTTGTTTTAATGATGATAATTCAACAAATAGACTTGTTGTTTAGAACTATAAAATCCGTGTTTGGACTGTGATAATATGAACATTGTAGCTATTATAGGAGTTGTGATTGTTATTGCGGTTATGTCCGTTACTTTAAAAAAGTATGTCCCGGAATTTTCCATGATGGTAAATATAGTAACGGGCGTAATTGTACTTTCTGTAATTATGTGCCACTTTCTTCCGGCTGTTTACCAAATAAAGGACTTACTTTTTGCAACAAAGCTTCCTAAGGAATATGGTACAATCCTTTTTAAATCTTTGGGAGTATGCTTTTTAACCCAGTTTGCATCCGACGCTTGTAAAGACGCCGGAGAAAACTCTCTTGCTTCAAAGGTGGAGCTTGCAGGGAAAATAGCAATTCTTCTTATTGCCCTTCCCCTTTTTGAAAAAATCACTAAAATAGCTATCTCGTTAATAGGTGGTTCTTAAGATGAAAAAAATACTATATTTAATAATTTTATTATTTTTGTCGTGCTGTAGTGTTAAGGCATCGGATAACCGAATCTACAACGATATATACAAAGAACAATTTAAAATGAGCGGTGCGGAAAGTCTTAAAGAAAATATGCCAAAGGAATCCCTTGAAATACTGGATAATTTAGGAATAAGTGGTACAAGCTGGGACGAAATATCAAATCTCACTCCAGACAAATTTTTTGAGGAAATAATAAACGTTTCCAAAGAAAAAACATTTTCTCCAATTTCAGCTTTAGTTCCGGTTATAGCGATTATCCTTCTTAATGCGATTGTGGATGCATTAAAAATATCTTTTGACAATCAAAATATGTCGCAAATAATAACGGTTGTCAGCGCATTGTGTGTGTGTATATGTATAGTCACTCCAATTGTAAAAAGCATATCGTCAATAGCACTAATAATAAAGTGTGCCGCAGGGTTTATGCTTTGCTATATCCCGATAATGACAGGAGTTATGATAACCTCAGGACAATCGTTGTCAGCAACTTCATATCATGTTGTAATGATGGGTGCCGGACAAATTATTTCTCAAATATCAGCAAATCTTCTTATCCCCATAATGAATACTATACTCGGCATCTCGGTTATTTCAGCGATTTCTCCACGGCTCGATTTAGACAAACTATGTGATTTATTTCACAAAACAATAAAATGTGTTCTTGGATTTTCAGTGTCAACTTTTGTTGGATTTCTAACTGTTCAAAGTCTGGTTACCTCCGCCGCAGACAACATAGGAAGTAAAACTTTAAAATTTGCTCTTAATAATTTCGTCCCGATAGTCGGAAACGCCTTAAGCGATGCATTCGGAACGGTAAACGGTTGCGTAAAATTACTTAAATCCGGAATAGGTGCTTTCGGAATAATTGCCGGAGGAGCAATATTTTTGCCGCTTATAATCGAGTGTGGGGTTTGGATAGCGTTTTTAAATGTTTGTGCTGTAATAGGCGATATGTTTGAGCTAAAAAGAGTATGTGGCTTACTTCGTTCTTCAGGCAAAGTTATGGGTACTATGCTTGCTATTATACTTTGCTGTATGATGATTTTGATTGTGTCGACGGTTATCATTCTTATAGTTGGGGGAGGCTCTTAATGAAATATATAAAAAACTGGTCTGTTTTGATATGTCTAACATCAATGATTTGTATAATTATAGAGTTAGTTTTGCCTCCCGGAAAGATGGAAAAAACGATGAAGATGGTTTTGGGACTTTTCACATTATGTGCAGTAATGTCACCTATAAAGGGACTATCTAACATCAAAATAAATTTTAATATGGCAAATAAGGACTTTATGGATGACAAACTTGGTTTTTTAAACAATATAAATTCTCAAATAGAAAGCATTGCTCAAGACAACATTAAAGCAATAATTTTAAACACTCTCAAGGATATAAAAATTAATCCTAAAAATATTGAAATTTTTATGGATACAAATGAGGACAACTGCATATCAATTATTAAATGCAAGATTTTCCTTAATAAAGAATATCTTGATTTAGCCGACAAGGCAAAAAATACAATAGAAAGTAAGTTAAAAATAGAAACGGAGGTAATTATAAATTAAAAGGAAAAAAAGTAGGTGTAAAAAATAATGTCGTGTAAAAATTCTTACATAAAAAAATTTAAAAGTCTTATTTCAAGCGTATCTTCTAACGATAAATATAAAAATATTATAATCGTGTGCGCAATGATAGGAATTGCTTTAATCTTCATTTCAAACACTTTCAAACAAGACAATTCAAAAGAGGTGATAAACACAACCACAACAAATTCGTCAGAACAATATATATCTAACCTTGAAAAAAATTTAGAAACAATAGTGTCTAACATAAAGGGAGCCGGAAATTCAAAAGTTTTAGTAACGATAGAGAGTACAACCGAAACAGTTTATGCAACCGAAGAAAAGAAAAACAAGGAGGCTTCTGAAGACAAAACCAACGGAGAAACCACAAGACGAAAGGAATGTGATGACTGTGAAAAAAAATACATAACGGTTAAAGATTCAAATGGTACCGAAAAAGCTCTTGCAGTAACCGAAATACAGCCAAGAATAAAAGGAGTAATAGTGGTATGTGCGGGAGGTGATGACCCTCTTGTCCAGCAAAGAGTAATAAACGCTGTTACTACCGCATTAAATATTACATCTAAGCGTGTGTGCGTAACAAAATCAAATTAAATTTTCAGGAGGAATTTTACATGAAATTTCGTAGACGTCAATTAATTTTAGCAGCCTTAGTAGTAGCCCTCGGGACAGCCGTATATTTAAACTGGCAATTTTCCGACGACAAAGGTTTAATAGCTACAGATATTCTTCAACCCCAAAGAGAGCTTGGAGAAGCAAGATTTGTTAATAATTCAAAGGTTCCCGAAGACATAAACAGTGATGAAACAAGCAACGCTCAAGTTGAACAAGTTGCTAATATGTCTGATGAAACAAAGGAATATTTTGCACAAGCAAAGGTTAACAGACAAAAAGCTAGAGATGAAGCAACCGAGCTAATAAAAAACGTTACATCAGACGTGCAAGCAACCGACCAAGCTAAAGCCGAAGCAGTTAAACAAGCGGGCGAGCTTTCGGACTTAATTCAAAAAGAGTCTAATATAGAAAGCTTACTTAAAGCTAAAGGATTTGATGAATGTTTGGTATTTATCCAAAACGGAGAATGTAGCGTAGTAATAAGTCCGAATAAATTAAACGACAATACTGCTGTTACCATATTTGATATAGTATCTGGTCAAACAGGAATACCTTACGATAAAATTAAAATAGTTGAGGCTAAATAGAACATAATTTTACCTGCTGATTTTGAATATATCAGCAGGTTTATTTATATCATGAATTAAAATTAGTTATTAAAAACTTAGAAGCTTGTGCTGCAGCAACCGCTCCGTCTGCCACGGCGGTTACAATTTGTCTAAGGAATTTTTTTCTACAATCTCCCGCAACGAACACTCCCTCAATATTAGTTAAGCAATCTTCGTTTGATATGAAATAATTATTTTCATCTAAGTTTAGTTCGTTTTTGTAGATTGAATTGTCCGGCTCATACCCTATAGATATGAACACTCCCGAAACATCTATTTTTTTAATATCGTTATTTTTGTCAACTATGTTTACGGATTTAACAATTTTGTCTCCTTGAATACTGTCAACCCTTTTTCCCATCTCACACGTTACATTATCTTTACTCTTTATTGATTCTATCAAATATGTTTCCGCTCTAGACTCTTCCCGCCTGACAATCAATATGACACTTTCACATATATTAGACAAATACAAAGCATCTTCTAAAGCGGTATTTCCTCCTCCAACCACGCAAACCTTTTTACCCTTAAAAAGCGAGCCGTCGCAAGTTGCGCAGTAAGAAACGCCTTTTCCTTCAAATTCATTTTCGCCGCTACACCCTAGTTTTCGTCTTTTCAGACCGTTTGCTATTATCACACTTTTTGAACATATTTCTTTTGTTTTAGTAATTACTTTTTTAACGTTGCCCTTTAAGTCTACTTTCACCACTTCTTCAAATATAAACTCACAGCCTAGTTTTGTAACTTGATTAAAAATACTATTAGATAACTCTATCCCGGAAATTTCATTAAATCCGGGATAATTTTCAATTTTGTTTGTAATTGCAACTTGACCGCCGTATACCTTTTTCTCAATCACAGTGACTTTAAGACCGGCTCTTAAAGCATACAGTGCTGCTGTAAGACCGGAAGGTCCTGCTCCTATTATTAAAACGTCTGTCATTTTACCACCAGTCTTTTTATAATATCTTGTCTTTTAACAAATTAATTATTTGTTCTTTTTGTAAAAATCCCGTCGTCCTATGAACCACTTCGCCTTTTTTAATAAACAGAAGCGTTGGTAAAGACATTATCTGATACTCCCTAGTAAATTCCGGATTATCGTCTGTGTTAATGCTAAGAAACTCTATTTCATACTCATTGCTTAAATCTTCTAATACAGGTTCCAGCATTTTACAATATCCGCACCAATCTGCATAACAATCAACAACGGCTGTCTTTCCACCATTAAGAATACTGTTAAACTCATCATAATTTACATTTTTTATCATTTTCAAAATCCTTTCAATTTAAATTATAAATTTGAGCTCTACCTTTTACCATATCACAGTATTTTAGAGTTCGCCTGCTTCCTACATTCTTCACAAACATCCCCGATACTTGGAACTAAGCATCCACACCCCGGACATTCCCCTATAGCGCTGTTCTGAGCCTCTGTAGAGTCAAATGCTTGGCACATTTTCTTTATTTGCTCTTTTTTATTATCGTCTAATTTCCATTCCTCCCTTTTTTTACAACAGATTTCACTTTTAGGGTCCCGATTCCATTTATTATTTATATTTACATTTGTAATTTCTTTCCCTCCAACCACTTTTTCTTCCTGAACTTCAGTTAATTTTTGAATATTTTCATTCATATACACTTCAACCTTTCTTTTAAATATTTAATTTTCTCTGTATAAACTTTATTATCTCTACCATAGGGATAATGGTAAACGCCAATGCTATGGATATAAAATACTCAAATAATGATATGTGTTCAAATTCAAACGCCTCAGATAAGAACGGGACATATATCACAAGTGCCGTACATACCAAAGATATTACCATAGCATACCATAAATATTTATTTTGACCTTTGAGCTTAAAGGTAGAGCCTCTTCTTGAGCGCATATTAAATGCATGAAAAACTTCTGTCATGGAAAGAGTTAAAAATGCCATTGTTACTCCATCATTACTATTTACTATTTCCCATTTTCCTGATTCTATAAAGTGTCCTATAAAATAAGACATTAATGTTATTACGGTTGTTAAAAAGCCTTGTATAACTATATCATAGAACATTCCTTGAGCAAAAATACCTTCTTTTGAATCTCTTGGAGGTCTTTTCATTATATTTTTTTCCGATTCTTCAAATCCCAGAGCAAGAGCCGGCAAAGAATCCGTTATAAGATTTATCCATAGAAGATGGATTGGCTTTAAAATTACAAATCCTAAAAGGGTTGCAAAGAATATTGAAAGTACCTCAGATAAATTAGAAGCAAGCAGAAATTGTATTGCTTTTCTTATGTTGTCATATATTCTTCTTCCCTCTTCCACAGCAAAAACAATTGTTGTAAAATTATCGTCAGCTAGTACCATGTCAGCTATATTTTTTGTTACATCAGTTCCGGTAACGCCCATTCCAACTCCTATATCGGCATTTTTTATTGATGGCGCATCATTAACTCCATCGCCCGTCATAGCTGTTATGTTACCGTTATTTTGCCACGCTTTTACGATTCTTACCTTATGTTCCGGCTGTACTCTTGCATAAACCGAATATTTTTTGACATTTTTATTAAGCTCCTCCTCAGACAGTTTATCCAATTCTTCGCCCGTTATAGCCTCGCCTTCATTATTTATTATACCGAGTTGTTTAGCTATTGCCACAGCTGTATTTTTGTGGTCCCCTGTTATCATTACTGTTTTTATTCCTGCTTGATGACATTCTCTTATAGAATCTTTAACCTCTGGTCTTATAGGGTCAATCATGCCAACAAGACCTATATAACACATAGAGTTTTCTAGATGTTGCGGACTGTAATTTTGAGGAGTTTCCTGCCACTCTCTTGTTGCGGCACATAGCACTCTTAAAGCTTTGTCTGCTAAACTTTTGTTTTGCTTTAATATTTGCTCCTTTAAATCATCTGTTAGAGGAACTACTTTTCCTTTTACAAGAGCTTTATCGCAGTGTTTGAGTACTTCATCAGGAGCTCCTTTTGTAAATTGTACAACACTATTATTAGGTTTTTTATGAACTGTAGACATCATTTTTCTGTCGGAATCAAACGGAGCCTCTCCTATACGGTTATATTCATTTTTCATTTTGTTTTTAGGCAGTCCGATTTTATAGGAGTAATTTACAAGCGCACATTCCGTAGGTTCGCCGGTCGCATTACCACTTTCATCAAGTTCGGCGTCGCTACACATAGACATCGCTATCGCTAATAAATTTTCATCGTCGCCGACGCTTTCCACTACCGTCATTTTGTTTTGTGTTAAAGTTCCTGTTTTGTCTGAGCAAATAACTTGCGTACAGCCCAAAGTTTCAACAGCCATTAATTTTCTCATAACGGCGTTTCGTTTAGACATATTTGTAACGCCTATAGACAAAACAATCGTAACAACAGCGGCGAGTCCTTCAGGTATCGCAGCCACAGCCAAACTTACAGCAACCATAAATGAGTCAAGAATTCCTTGAGTTGATATATTAGGGTATAGTCTAAACACGTCTATTAAGAATATTGCAACACATATTCCTAAAATTATGAAGCTTAATGTTTTGCTTAGCTGGGTTAGTTTTATTTGCAAGGGAGTTTGTCCTTCTTTAGCGCTCGAAAGAGCATTTGCTATTTTCCCCATTTCAGTGTTCATTCCGATGCCTGTAACCACAGCCTTCCCACGACCGTAAACCACCGTACTTCCTGTGTATACCATATTTTTTCTGTCGCCAAGTGGGACATCGCTTTTATCCGAAACTTTTAAAGCATCGCTTATTTTATCAACAGGCAACGACTCTCCGGTTAGCGCAGATTCCTCCACCTTCAAACTTGCGCTTTCTATAACTCTTGCGTCAGCCGGAATTAAATCACCGGCTTCAAGAATTATTATGTCCCCGGGAACTATCTCTTCGCTCTTAACTATTTCATGATTTCCGTTTCTTAATACCTTTGAAGTTGCGGCGGTAATTTCTTTTAATGCATCTAATGCTTTTTCTGCCTTGCTTTCCTGGAGGACTCCTAAAACTGCATTAATAATAACAACAAGAGCTATTATAATAACATCGGCAAAAGACTCATTTGAATAAACGGAAGTTATAGCAGATATTAGTGCCGCTATAATTAAAACAATCGTCATGGGGTCGATTAGCTTTTCCAAAAATTTTTCTACAAGAGATTGTTTTTTAGTTTCGTTTAATTTATTGTGTCCAAATTTGTGCTGTCTTAGTGAAACTTCTTCTCTTGAAAGACCATTAATATTACCGTCAATTTCATCTATTACTTCCTGAGCTTTTTTTAAATATTCCTTCATTTTAAACACCCCCTGATTAAGCAGACGTCAATTCAAACTGACTGTTATAAAGTTCTGCATAAAAACCTTTTTTACTTAGTAATTCTTCATGAGTACCCTGTTCGATAATGTTTCCGTCTTTCATAACGAGTATTAAATCGGCATCTTTTATTGTGGACAATCTATGTGCTATAACAAAGCTTGTTCTGCCTTTCATTAAGTTGTCCATGGCTTTTTGTATCAGTATTTCTGTTCTTGTATCAACGCTTGAAGTTGCTTCATCTAAAATTAAAATTGGTCTGTTTGCAAGGATTGCACGAGCTATAGTTAATAATTGTTTTTGTCCCTGAGACACATTACTTGCATCTTCGTTCAACTCCATATTATACCCATCAGGTAACGACCTTATAAAACTATCGGCATGAGCAGCCTTAGCAGCTTCTATTACCTCTTTGTCGGATGCATCTAACTTTCCATAGCGTATATTTTCCATTATAGTACCTTTGTAGAGCCAGGTTTCTTGAAGAACCATACCAAATATTTTACGTAATTCTTTTCTGTCGAAATTTTTAATATCATTTCCGTCTATTTTTATACAACCGCTGTTTACATCATAAAATCTCATTAATAACTTTATCATAGTGGTTTTTCCGGCACCGGTTGGTCCGACTATAGCCACTGTTTGACCCGGTTTTACTTTACAATTAAAATCTTTTATTATTATTTTATCTTCAGTGTATCCAAAGCGCACGTCGCAAAAATTCACTTCACCTATAATTTTGTCAACCGAAACCGGATTCTCTACTTTTTGTTCTTCTTCCTTCTCGTCTAAAAATTCAAAAATTCTTTCAGAGGCAGCCACCATCGTTTGAAGCATATTTGAAACCTGTGTAAGCTGTGTTATCGGTTGAGTAAAATTTCTAACGTATTGTATAAAGGCTTGAATATCGCCAACTGTTATTATTCCCTCTATTGCAAATATACTTCCGAATATTGCAATACCAACATATGCAAGATTTGAAACGAAGTTCATTATAGGGAACATTAATCCCGATAAAAACTGACTTCTCCATGCACATTCAAAAAGTACGTCATTTGTTTCTTTAAACTCGGTTGTCACTTTACTTTCTCTGTTAAACGCTTTTACAACATTATGACCACTGTAAAATTCTTCAATTTGTCCGTTAATCTTTCCTAAGTATTCCTGCTGCTGGTTAAAATATTTCTGACTAACCTTAACTATTATTCCAACTATTATTGCAGATATAGGCAAAATCATAAATATTATAAGAGTCATTAAAGGATTTATCGTAAGCATCATAATAAGAACGCCTATAATAGTGGTAACGCTTGTGATTAGCTGAGTTACGCTTTGATTTAGACTTTGTCCTAATGTGTCAACGTCATTTGTTATGCGAGATAAAATATCTCCCACTGTATTATTCTCAAAGTAAGACAACGGCATACGATTAATTTTTTCGCTTAATTGTCTTCTCATCTTGAAACAAATTTTCTGTGAAACTCCGGTCATAATCCATCCCTGAAGAAAATTAAATATTGCACTTATTACATACACGCTTAAAAGAATTAAAAGTATTTTTCCTATAGAGCTAAAATTAATTCCTCCAACACCCGATATCTTGCTTATAAGACCATTAAAAAGTTCCGTTGTTGCCCTGCTTAATATCTTTGGACCTATAACATTAAAGAACGTACTCCCAATAGCAAACAACATAACAACCGCAACAGCAAATTTGTAGTCACCTATATAAGACATTAATTTTTTAATCGTACCCTTAAAATCTTTTGCTTTTTCGGTACTTGAAAGTCCTCCGTGCATTCCACCGAACGGTCCTTTGGCAGTATTCTTTTTATGCTTACTCATTTTCTTCACCTCCGTTATCATTTGAATTACTTGAAATAGCAAGCTCTTTGTCGCTTAGCTGACTTTTCGCTATTTCCCTATACGTTTTACAATATTTCATTAGCTGCTCATGATTTCCTATTCCGTCAATTTTCCCGTCATTCAAAACAATTATTTGGTCAGCGTGTAAAATAGTTGAAATCCTTTGTGCGACTATTATTACCGTTGCATCTTTAATTTCGTTTTTTAGTGCTTTTCGCAGCATAGAATCTGTTTTATAGTCAAGAGCTGAAAAACTGTCGTCAAATATAAATATTTTAGGATTTTTAGCTATTGCTCTTGCTATTGACAATCTTTGTTTTTGTCCTCCAGACACGTTCGTTCCACCTTGAGAAATGTGTCTTAAATACTTTTCAGGTTTCTCTTCAATAAACTCTGTTGCTTGAGCTATGTTAGCAGCTTTAACCATAGCGTCATCTGATATATAATCGCCTCCAAATTTTATGTTTTCGCTTATGTTTCCGCTAAACAACACGTTTTTCTGAGGAACTAATCCCTCTAAACTTCTTAATTTGTGCTGACTTAAATCTCTTATGTCGACATTATCTATAGTTATACTTCCTTTGGTTACGTCATAAAACCTTAATAATAAATTTACTAAAGTTGATTTTCCACTTCCTGTACCTCCGATTATAGCTGTAGTTTTTCCGGGACTTGCTGTAAAATTTATATTGCTAAGTGAGTATTCGTCTGCATTTTTATATCTAAAACAAACGTCATTAAATTTTACAGTTCCTTTAAATTCTTTAATTTCATCATCTAAAACAGAAGCTTTGTCAATAATGTAAGGTTCAACATTAAGCACTTCTTCAATACGCTTTGCTGCAACATTTGCTCTTGGCAACATTATTGAAACCATTGTTATCATCATAAACGCCATAACAATTTGCATAGTGTAGGATATAAAAGCCATCATGTTTCCAACTTGAAGATTACCAAAATCTATTTCTTTAGAGCCGAACCAAACTATCATAATGGTTATAACATTCATTATCAAAAGCATAACAGGGAACATAAAACTCATTACTCGGCTTGTGAATAACTGAGTTTTGGTTAATTGTTTATTAGCCTTATCAAAGCGCTCCTCTTCATACCTTTCTCTGCTGAAGGCTCTTATTACTTGTATACCCGTAAGTATCTCTCTGCTGACTAAATTTAATTTGTCAACTAAAGTTTGCATAATCTTAAATTTTGGCATAGCTACCTTAAAGAGGAATACAACTATAGCAAGAATAAACGCTACCGCTACAATTATTATCCACCCCATACTGCTTGCCGTTTGACATACTTTTATAATTCCCCCTGTTGCCATAATAGGAGCGTATAATAAAATGTAAAGTATCGTAAACACAACCTGTTGCACTTGCTGTACATCATTTGTTGCTCTGGTTATTAAAGAGGCTGTGGAAAACTCGTCCATTTCCGTATTGGAAAAAGACAAAACTTTTTCAAACAATTTATATCTGATGTCTCTGCCAACGTCGGCTGAAATTTTACTTGAGAGAAGTCTTTCTATTATCGCTACAAAAAGCAAAATGAGAGTGAACACAATCATTTTCATTCCCTTACCCCAAAGGTAATTTATTTGTAAATCATCAATGTTAACCCCTATGGTTTCATATTCATTTTGTAAAAACAGAGCGACCTTTTGGTCAATAATACTATCTCCAATCTTTTCAAATGAACTTACAATACCGTTTTTTATAGAAGTTATTTGCTCTGAACTAATTTCATTTTTTTCTACTTTCGCTTTAAGTGTACCTAAATCTGCGTTGGAACTATATTCAGATAAAGCTAAAATGTTGTCTCTGAATATTTTGTTGATGGTATCTCTGTTATCGATATCATTATATTTTAATTTATAATTATGGTTATTCGTAATAGTATACAAACTATTAATTTTCGAAACTTCTTCTTCATTCATAAATATCTCTAAATTTTCAAGCGTGTTAGAACTGATTTGTTCTGGGATTGCTTCTGATATACCTTTTTGCTGTATTCCGATATCAACAATGTCGCTCGTATAGGAAGGGAGCGATAACTCGCACACAACTTCAATTGTTAATAAAAATACTACTAACAATACTTGTAATTTAAAATTTTTTAAAAACCTTACTATCTCCATTAAATATTTTCTCCTTTCTCTGTGTGTGAATATATTTTAGATTGAAAAATTTTCCACATCGACATTTATGTATATAATAAACTAATTAACTATAAATGTCAATACAAAATAGGCGTATATAAACAAATATTTTAATGAAATAATATTTTTGTTTTCAAATTATTATTTTACTGATTTGTTAATTATATACAGCACAATAAAAACCATAAAATTATTTTTCATCCAAACAAAAAATACGGAAAAGCATTTTACCGCTTTACCGTATTTTCAAACTAATAAAACTAAACATTAGCCATCTCTTTTTTTGAAGTGTTGTTATACTTTTCCTCATCTAAAGCATTTTCGCTCTTGGCTACCATTACTGAACAAATGCAATCTCCCATAACATTTACAACCGTTCTTATCATGTCTAAAATTCTGTCGAATCCAATAATAAGTGCTATACCTTCAACCGGTAAATTAACAGACCCCAAAACCATAGCCATCATTATCATTCCCACTCCGGGAACTCCCGCAGCTCCAACAGAAGCAAGTACCGCCGTAATAACTATGGTAAACATCGAGCTAAATGATAAATCTATTCCGTATGCCTGTGCAATAAAAATTGCAGAAACTCCTTGCATTATTGCCGTTCCCGACATATTCATCGTTGCTCCTATCGGCAACACAAATTGATATATCGATTTGCTTACACCCATTTCATCCATAATCTCCATACTTAAAGGCAACGCAGCATTGCTTGATGAAGTAGAAAATGCCACACCCGCAACTTTCATATATCTTTTTAAGAATTTGGTAAAAGATAATCCAGTAAATAATTTTAGTATGCCGCCATAGCAGACAAATGACTGTACAAATAAACACAATATAACAACAAACACCATTTTAAGTATGCCAACCAACGATTCAAAACCAACCGAATAAACCGTGTTTGATATTAAGGCAAAAACACCAATCGGAGCTAATGTCATAATCATAGAAACTATTTTCATTATACAGTCGTTTATAACATTAAATGCCTCAACCACAGACCTAGCTCTTTCGCCCATGCTTCCTAACGATACTCCGAAAAATACCGCAAACACTAATACTTGTAATAAATTGCCCTTAGACATAGACTTAACAGGATTGCTTGGAATCATGTCTAAAAAAATGTCTACTATACTTTTAGCCTCAGGAGGGACATAAATATTATCAACCTTTTTAGGTATTTCAAGTCCAACACCGGGCTTAAACAAGCAAGCAAAAAAGATTGCAATAACCGTTGCAAATATGGTTGTTGTTAAAAACATCAATAAAGTTTTTCCTCCAACAACACCTAATTTCTTGGTGTCTCCAAATGACGCTATCCCGCACACCAGCGACACAAAAACCAATGGCATAACCGTCATTTTGACAAGCTCTATAAAACCCGTTCCCAAGAGTTTGAAAAGCCCGTTAACAAGTATGTCGTCAACATAGGCTTCGGGCGGCAACGATTTCATAAATAATCCAAACCCTATGCCCAAAATTAAGCTAATTATTAGTAGGACTGTACTGTTTTTTAATAATTTATTCATTTTTATATACATCTTCTCTCTTTAAAATTGTGTATTTCAAAAAGTTTCTAATTATTTATATCACATATAACATTTTTTGTCAAATAATAAACCATTAAAAACACGTAACATCTTAGAATAAAGGGGTCGAAAAATATCTTTCTGCAGTGTCTGGCAATATGGTAACAACAGTTTTTCCCGGACCTAGCTCTTTCGCCATTTTTAATGCCGCAAACACGTTACTTCCACTTGATATTCCGCACATAATACCTTCTAATTTTGCTAATTTTTTCGCCATATTTATAGCATCATCATCCGACACCAGACATATTTTATCATAAATACTGCCGTTTAAAATAGGCGGAATAATCCCGTCACCAATGCCCATTTGCAAATGTGTTCCAATACACCCGCCAGAAAGTATGGCCGCATTTTCAGGTTCGACCGCCCATATAACAGTATCTGGATTTTCCTTTTTAAGTCTTTCGCCAACACCTGTTATTGTTCCACCCGTACCTATTCCTGAACAAAATCCATCTATTTTCTTTCCTATTTGTGTTACAATTTCTTCTGCAGTCTGATTTTTATGTGCTGCAACATTGTATTTGTTCATAAATTGTTGAGGAATATAAACGTTTTTATTGTTCATTTTTATTTCGATTGCCTTGTTTAAGCATTGGTCTATGCACTCTCCTATATTGCCACTATCATGCACCAACACAACCTCTGCTCCATAATTTTTTATCAATTTTCTTCTTTCTTCGCTAACGGAATCGGGCATCACGATAATTGCTCTATACCCCTTTACCGCACAAACCATAGCCAATCCAATTCCCTGATTTCCACTTGTCGGCTCAACTATTATCGTGTCTTGGCTAATGAGTCCTTCCTTCTCCGCATTAACTATCATGTTATACGCCGTTCTAGTTTTAATCGAGCCTCCAACATTTAGTCCCTCATATTTGACTATTATTTCTGCACAATTTTCGTCTATAATTCTATTCAATTTTATAGCAGGAGTATTTCCAATAGCTAAAAGAATATTATCATATACCATGAATATCCCCCTTAATATTATATTTTCATAATATTATTATGCATAAAATTGACTGTATAGTATTTAATATTGAGAATACTTTTTTCACAACAAAAAACTGCTACGCTTAATTAAACATAGCAGTTTTTATTAAAACATTATTTACCAAAAAAACGTTCAATTTCAATTTTGCCGTTTTCAACGGAGTCAGAACCATGGATTATATTTTCGCTTGTACAGAAAGCATAGTCTCCTCTAATCGTACCAGCCAAAGCTTCTTCAAACTTGGTTGCTCCCATTAAAATACGCATTCCCTTAACAGCATTTTCTCCTTCGATAATCATTCCAATTACAGGACCTGAAGTCATGTAGCTTACTATTTCAGGGAAAAATGGACGGTCAGCTATATGAGCATAGTGCTCACGCAATATATTTTCATCCAAATTCATAAGCTTAATATCTGCAATTTTATAACCCTTTTTTTCTATCCTAGAGATTACCTCACCTACTAAACCTCTTTTTAAACAGTCAGGTTTCAACATAATATAAGTTCTTTCAATTGACATAGAAAACTCCACTCCTCTTTTAAATTCTCCTGCTCCTAATAACTCTACATTTTTTAGGATTAAATCCATCATTTTGACCTATAAATCTACCTTCATAGCATCCATTGCCTGACCTGATGTCAGCATATGCCCACACAGAACAGTTAATAACTCTACCATTAACACCATTGTATCCAACTATTCCACCAACATATGAACCATTAGCATAAACGTCAGCATAGCTAGAACAATTCAAAATTTTTCCTCCGCAGTTACAGCCTGCTATAGCACCAACATTAGTGTATCCCTCAACAACACAGCTAGAATTAATGGTTAAATCTTTAACAACACCATTGCATCCCAAATATCCTATAAATCCTATTCCGGTATAATTTGAAAATTTCATGTTCATATTTTTGATTCTGTAACCATTTCCGTTTAAAGTACCATTAAAATGAACGTCATAAGTTCCTATGGGATAAAAGTCTTCATCATCAAAGTCAATATCTCTCATTAGCCTAATTTCATAGCCATAGAAATCATAGCCTTGGCTTGCCATATAAGACACCCATCTAAGATGATCAGGCGTATAAATACAATAAGTTTTGCTTTCAGCTTTTACTTCTGAATAATTACTAGGATAATTTTGAACATTAACATTTGACCTTGCAGATACGTCTGAAACCGAACCTACACCTAACAAACCAGCAGTTACAGCTAAACCTAATAAACCACTTTTAATTTTATTCATCATTTTAACTACTCCCAACAAATTTTAATTTCTTATTAATTTTACCATTAAAACAATTAATTGTCAATACATGCGAGGTAAATATATTTTTAAAATGTGAAAATTATCACAAAATACAAATATAATAAATTAAATCTCAAAAATTATACATATTTAGTATTACAATTTTAATATCGACAATATTATAAGTATTAATCCGCTAACCCAAGATAAATCCATTTTTGTTTTTTCGGCGATTTTATTTCCCAAAAAACAGCCCATTAATACCATAATTATATTTATTATCAAAGAAAAGAATATAATTTCTAAATTATTTATTTCTGTAAGCGCCGCGCTAAGTCCAACAGCTAAACCGTCTATAGAAAGTGCAAGAGCCAGTGGAATTGCCTCTGTCGGGGAAAGTTCTTTAGATACGTCTTTATCAGCCTTTTCGGGATTTGCATACATATCAATTATAAAGTTTAAGTTTTTAAATGAAAAAGATAATTTTTTATGTTCGCTATTATTTTTCTTTATGTATGCCTTTAATCTGCTGTCAAATAGTTTTATTACACCTATCGAAAAAATTATTACAAAACATATTATATTTGTAGCTCTGTCTGGAATAAAGGGTCTTATTATTTTACCTAAAAACAACGATACCCCAAGAATAAAAGTACACACCAAATCTATCATTACCGCAGACATAATAGGTACTTTTATTTTTCCTGCACCGTAAGCAAAACTTGCCACAAACGCATCTATTGAAAGTGCGATAACCAACATAACTGATTCTATCATACCAACAAAACCACTAAACATTATAAATCCCCCTTTTTTATTTAATATAAAAGTATATATATAAAATTATATTGATTATGCACATTAAAATCAATAATATAGCACTCTATTTTATATACATAAAACATTACATAATATAAATTTATAGAGTGCTAAATATTTGAAATTATTTTTTAATTATGATAGCAAAGTTAATGAAACGTCGTCTATATCAACAGACTGACTCTCTCCTTCGCCAACAACAAATTCTATTCTTGCTTGAGTTGCTCCTGATGGGGATTCTATTGTAACCCCACGATAGTATCCAAATTGACTGTCTGAATTTGGAATACTACCTGCTGCTAAGTTTATTTCCAAACCCGTTGTTTCAACGCCATCGGCAATAAATATTACTCTTGCGATTAAACTTGTTGTTACATTATTAGCATGAGCAAAGAACGAAAAATTATAAAAACTGTTTCCATCAATATTAATTGTCTGAGTTAAATTTGCTGAGTTTGTCATGTTAACAGAGGAGGCTCCTGTGTGAACACGTATTGGAGTTACAACCTGAGATACGTTATCTGCCGTGGTTGAAACCCAGTTAGAAGGAAGATTGTCTACAAACGCTTCCATAGTTCCGTTTGTTACTAACTCACCACTTTGGACAGATTCATAAGTTCCCGTTGGTCCAGTTGGTCCCGTTGGACCTGTAGCACCTGTTGGTCCCGTTGCACCAGTTATTCCTACTCCAGTTGGTCCTGTTACACCAGTTGCACCTGTAGGACCTGTCGCACCAGTTATTCCTACTCCAGTCGGACCCGTTGGTCCAGTTGGTCCTGTAACACCTGTAGGACCTGTTGCACCTTGAGGTATAACAAAGTCAAACACAGCTGAACTTGAAGTACCCGAATTAACTATTGAAGCTGGCGTACCGGGAGCTCCGGCAGATGTTGTACCAACAGCTATTTCGGCAGCCAAACCATCTTCACCCGTTGCACCGGTTGGACCAGTTGGACCTGTCGCACCAGTTGGACCCGTTGGACCTGTAGGACCTGTCGCACCAGTTATTCCTATTCCAGTCGGACCTGTTGGTCCTGTTACTCCTGTTGCACCGGTTACACCTGTTGGTCCCGTTGCACCAGTTATTCCTATTCCAGTCGGACCTGTCGGTCCTGTTACACCAGTTGCACCTGTTACACCTGTAGGACCTGTCGCACCGGTTATTCCTACTCCAGTTGGACCTGTCGGTCCTGTTACACCAGTTGCACCTGTTACACCTGTAGGACCTGTCGCACCAGTTATTCCTATTCCAGTCGGACCTGTTGGTCCTGTTACTCCAGTTGGACCTGTTGCTCCTGTTGGTCCCACAGGTCCTATATACCCGCAAGGCACATATCCAGAACAACTCCCGCACCCGCTACATGAACAATCATTTTTATAATGCATCATGTTCATCTCCTTTAAAAATTTTTTCAAAAAATAATTTATTGGTTAGGTAGGCTTCAGATTTAGGTTTATATTTTCCTGCTTCTTGATTAAACATCCTTGCTTTGTCAATTTGACCAATATGATAATAACAAACGCATAATTGTATATTTGGGATATAACCATAATAATCTGTGGATATAAAGCCTCCGGATTTATAGTCTTGAGGCAAATCAAGAGCTATTTTATACCAAAATATGGCTGTGGGGTAATCTTTACATGACAAAAAATAATTTCCTATTTCACAGCATATTTCTGCACGTGGCTTGTCGAATTGAAAACTCCTTAACAAGCAACTTAAAATTTTGTTTTTTTCTCCCACCTCACTATAGCAATAAGACATTATTTTACATGCGTCTATTTTATTTTCTATCCATCCATCTTCGCAGTTTAAAAAGCCCTCAAATATATCTACGGCTTTTAAATAATTTTTATGATAATACAACTCTCTTGCATAATAAAATTGCTGCCTAGGGGAAAGCTTAACATTGTTTGATATCATTTTTTCGAATATGTTTATATTTCTGTCGGCATCATCTGACTTTAACTTTCTATGGGTTATAGATATGTCTTCATATACTATCTTTCCAAACGGAGGGATTGTTTCGTGTATTTGTCCGTACCACTTAGCATTACTATTATTTTTTAATATTCTTTCTCTATAATAAAAAAAATTCGGATTATTGTTTTCGTCAAAACCAGTTTCATACTTAAGCATTATTACGTCAACTTGATTTGTAGATAATCTATTTTTTAATTTAAGTAATTTAACCTTATTTTTTTCTGAAATTATATCATCGGCGTCGAGCCACATGCAGTAATCCATAGAAGCTTTAGAAAACGAAAAATTTCTTGCTGAAGAAAAATCGTCTATCCACTTAAAATCATAAATTTTATCGGTATATTTTTTAGCTACGTCCTTAGTACCGTCAGTGGAGCCAGTATCTACTATGATAATTTCATCAACTACATCTCTAACGCTTTCCAAACACCTCGAAAGTGTTTGTTGTTCATTTTTCACTATCATACATAGACTAATTGTAATCATTAACGGCACACCCTATCTAAATTTAAATACAACTACAAAGACTGCTCATTACAGTTTATACAGTTTTTAAAAAATTGTGACTAAATTACTAAAATTAATTTTCATAAACTATTGACAAAACCCAACAAATACATTATAATTATTACATATTTCTAAAAAGGAGTGATTTAAATGTCAATATCTAACACGAACATAAAAACTATAGCTGACTATTTCGACATTGACGATGAAAGAGATAAATTTTACAAAAAAAATAAAATTTCAAACAAGTTAAAAAGAAACATCGCCAAATTTTTCGATGACGAAAAACAATTCAGAATTTCAAATCCTGAGGTAGCTAAAAAACTTGTGGAAGCATTTGAAAAATGGGAAAAGTCAATACCAGACGACTTAATTAAAAGACAAATTGAAGTTAATTTCGTAAAACCCACAAAAAAAGCTTACGCAAAACTTAACAAAGATTATTTATCACTGGTTAACAGGAAAAATTTTTGCATAACCGTAAGAGATACTTCTAGTCAATTTAATCAAACTACTTATTATTTAGATGGAATAATAAGAAATAGCTTGTCAAATGAAAACGATTTGGAAGGGGAAGGAAAACAAAAAGGTATTAAAGCACGTGATAACTTTGCAGACTATTTAAATAAAAAAAGTTTACTTATGAAAGAAAAATGTCAAAAAATTCAAGAAATTCAAGAAAAATATGCGCTCAAAGCAGATAAAGAAGATGCAGCAATAAAAGAATTTAATGAAGGAATTTCTTGCGAAAAAATAGACCAAAAAATAAGTGAAGCGAATGAAGCTCTTAAAAATGCTGAAAAACAAGCTGAAAATCAAATCAAACAAATTAATAAAATTTTTGAAGAATATGACGTTAAAACAAAACAAATAACACAAGATATTAAAAAAATTCCCATCAGCGAAATTAAAACAACTGCACAAACAGATGAGGTAAATCAAAGAAGACTTAATATAATAAAAGCTTTTTTAAATGATGAGAAATTTATAAAGCAGCTGGGACGTATTCAATATTTTTGCGATAAAGAACTAAACGAGATAGAGAAATCACAAAAATTCAAAAAAATTCAAAAAATATCTGAAAAAACACTAAATGAATCAGCAAAAAAACAAAGTTAAATTAAAGAATAAAACCTCGAAAGATTTTATGTCTCTCGAGGTTTTATATATTCTTATTTTTTATAACTTTCAGCCTTGAAAATTCCTCACGCTCTTTTTCTTCTAAAGAGTCAGAAATAAATTTAACGGTTTTTTCAAATTTAGGTATCATTATGTTTTTCAGCGCATTTGCACGTTTTTGTGTTTTTTTAATGGAATCCGCAAGTAAATACACGCTACTTTCTACTTCTGCTAATTCTACCGTTAATTTTTTAACTTCTATAAAGCTTTTATACGCCTTATCTAAGGTTGAATTTGACGAATACAATCCAAAAGGTATGTCGTCTAAAGTTTGTTCCTTTAACGTTAAAATTGGTATCTCTACCCCCATAACGCTCCTATAGGATATATCTAAACCTTGCTCTATAGGAACAGTTTCAGACAATTCCCTACATATACCCAACTCCATATTAGCCTTTTGTAAAACTAAATAAGCTTCGCTGTATATAGCATCTATCTTGCCTTGTATAGCCTCAGCACGGTCTATAAGCGCCATCATTTCCCTTATCAATATGTTGCGTTTCTTATCTAAAAGTTCGAATCCGAGCCTTGAAAGCGAAAGTGATTTTTTGGTTGATATTAGCGCTCCTTTGGTTGGAAACACACGGTCAGACATTTTCATACCCCCTTACTACTATTAATCATCGTCGACTTCCGTGTCGTCATCATCTTCATTGTTGTTTTCATCATCGAAAAGGTCAAGTTTACTGCTATTTTTCAGTAATTCCTTATCTTCAATATAATGCAAATCAAGCAATTTATCGTCAACTCTGTCAAGCTCTTGCCTCGGAAGCAGCGACAGCAAATTCCATCCAAGGTCCAAACTTTCTTCAATAGACCTGTTTTCGCTGAATCCCTGATTTATAAACCTCTTTTCAAATTTCTTACCAAATTTTATATACTGTTTATCCACAGGTGATAAGTCCTCTTCTCCTATTACAGAAGCAAGAGCCCTAGCGTCCATAACCTTAGCGTATGACGCAAATAGCTGATTGGCAAGTGCCGAATGGTCATCACGAGTGTAGCCTTCGCCTATTCCGTCTTTCATAAGACGAGATAGTGACGGTAAAACAGATATTGGAGGATAGTATCCCATTTTTTCCAAGGACCTGTCAAGAACTATTTGACCCTCGGTAATATATCCGGTCAAGTCTGGTACCGGATGGGTTATATCATCATTTGGCATCGTAAGAATCGGAATTTGAGTAACAGAACCCGACTTTCCTTTTACCATACCTGCTCTTTCGTATAACGACGCAAGGTCTGAATACAAATACCCCGGATACCCTTTTCTTCCAGGTATTTCGCCCTTAGATGAGCTAAATTCACGAAGAGCTTCAGCATAAGACGTCATGTCCGTCATGATTACAAGAACATGCATTCCAAGCTCAAACGCCAAATACTCAGCCGCTGTTAAAGCACACCTCGGCGTTAATATTCTTTCGATTATAGGGTCGTTTGATAAGTTCAAAAACATTACAACCTTTTGCAATACTCCGGATTCATCAAAGCTTCTTTTAAAGTAATCAGCAACATCGTTTTTAACACCCATAGCTGCGAAAACTATAGCAAAGTTTTCAGAAGAAGCGCCTAATATTTTAGCCTGCCTCGCAATTTGAACGGCAAGTTCATTATGTTTCATACCAGACCCTGAAAATATAGGTAATTTTTGTCCACGTATTAAAGTCGTAAGCGTGTCAATAGTTGATATACCAGTATTTATATAGTTCCTTGGGTATATTCTTGAAACAGGATTTATAGGCGTACCGTTAATATTCATTTTTTTCTTTGGAAAAATTTTTCCGAGATTATCTATAGGATTTCCGGCACCGTCAAAAATTCTTCCCAAAATTTCAGGAGAAAGCGCAAGCTCCATTGGGTGACCTGTAAGATGAGTTTGTGTGTTAGATAAACTCATTAAGTTAGTCCCCTCAAAAACCTGAATAACGACCCTTTTCCCCTCTATTTGTACAATTCTTCCCTGACGCATTGTTCCGTCTTCAAGGCGTATGTCTACAATCTCTTCATAAGAAGCATTAGAAACATTATCCAAAACAAGCAATGCTCCGCTTATTTCTTTAGCTCCAATATAATTAATTATCACTCTTTTTCACCCCTAGCATAACGTTTATTTGTTTATTATTCCTGAAATTGCATTTTCAATTTCATCGATATATCCGTCTAAAATTTCTATATGGTCATTAGGAACATCATATTTCATCTTGGTTAGCTTATCGAAAAGCCCTAATTCCAGTACCCTAGATATTGGTATAGAGGCTAAAATGAGCTGCCTTACTCTTCTGTTAAGATATAAAATTACTTTCATCATTTTTTTCTGTTTTTTCAACGATACGAATGTGTCATCTGCATGGAACGCATTTTGCTGAAGAAATCCTACTCTTATAACTCTTGCAATTTCAATAACAAGCTTTTGGTCATCGGGAAGAACGTCTGCACCGATTAGCTTTACTATCTCCATTAATTTTTCCTCTTCGTGCAAAATTGCAGACATTTTTTTTCTATATCTTATAAAGGAATCTCCAAGATTTTTTGAATACCATGGGTCTAAATCGCTAAAATATTCACTGTAACTCGAAGTCCAGTTTATTGCAGGATAGTGCCTTGCATAAGCCAGAGATTTGTCAAGAGCCCAAAAGCATCTAGTAAATCTCTTGGTGTTTTGAGTTACAGGCTCTGAAAAGTCGGACCCCTGCGGAGAAACTGCACCGATTATTGTAACCGACCCCTCGCTGTGATTAAACGTTTCAACTCTTCCCGCACGTTCATAGAACTCAGAAAGCCTAGACGGTAAATACGCCGGAAAACCTTCTTCAGCAGGCATTTCTTCAAGTCTGCCTGATATTTCACGAAGAGCCTCAGCCCATCTTGAAGTAGAGTCTGCCATTATCGCAACATCGTAACCCATATCTCTGTAGTACTCTGCAAGCGTTATACCTGTGTATATAGACGCCTCACGAGCCGCAACCGGCATATTTGAAGTGTTTGCTATAAGAACAGTACGTTCTGTCATTGGTTTTCCGGATTTAGGGTCTATCAATTCTGAAAATTCGTCTAAAACCTGACTCATTTCATTTCCACGTTCACCGCATCCAACGTAAACTATTATATCTGCGTCGCACCACTTTGCCAACTGATGCTGAGTCATTGTCTTTCCGGTTCCGAATCCTCCTGGGATAGCTGCTGCTCCGCCCTTAGCTATCGGGAAAAGAGTGTCTATTATCCTCTGTCCAGTAATAAGAGGAATATTTAGCGGCAATCTTTTAGAATATGGTCTTGGCATACGTATTGCCCACTTTTGAGACAAAGACAAATTATGCAATTTACCTTTTTTATCTTTAATAGTAACAACCGTATCATTTACCCTATACTTTCCATTAGGGACGATTTTTACAACCTCCCCGGATAATCCCGGAGGAACCATACATTTGTGTGTTATAACAGCCGTCTCAGGACATGTTGCATATATGCTTCCCTCATGCAAGACTTCTCCTATTTTCGCTACTATTGTTACATCCCAAAGTTTTTCTTCATCCAGAGATGAAACATTGCATCCTCTTTCTATAAATGCACCTGAATTTTTTTCTATTGCCTTAAGAGGTCTTTCTATACCGTCAAATATATTGCTTATTATGCCCGGTCCTAAATGTACACTCATAGGCGTCCCTGTTCCGATAACAGGTTCACCGGGCTTCAAACCGGTTGTTTCCTCGTAAACTTGGATAGTGGTAACAGCTTCATTCACGCCTATTACCTCGCCTACCAGTTTAGACTTCCCAACATATACCATCTCCATCATTGAAAATGCCTTGGTATTAATAACTGTCACAACTGGTCCATTAATCCCATATATAACATCTGTTTCTTTCATATTTAAAAGCGTCCAGTCTTAGAATAAACCAAGACTAATGGATACGCTTGTTCACCCCGCCTTCCATCTTAGTGTTTATAGATGCTTTTTAAACAAGCATTACTCCATATTTTTCACAAAACCAATCTTTCTGAGATTCTAATTTTGAGTCAAGAGTTTCGTCAACTGCCATACTTTTTTCTGAGCTGACACCTTTTATTCCGCCTATAAGTATTTCATCGTCAAACTTTATCTCGAAATTATTTCCAAAGCTTACCTTTATCATGTCGATAAAGTTTTTGTCTTTCGGGCGAATATACAGCACCGTATCGGATTTATCCAATACTTTTGATATCTTTGTTGCGCAACTACATAAATACTCTGGATATTTTGACGATTCTGAAAATTTTATTAATTTTTCTCTGCAAAGAGTGAACACGTCTTTCACTATACATTGCCTTTTTTGCGCAAGTTTTCTTCTTTCGTCAAGTTCCTTGTGAGAAATTTCGATTGTAATTTTATTTTTCATCCGCATATGCTCTTTTTGAGCCATATGACGCACGTCTTCCATAATAGCGATTTCAGCTTTTTCCAGCTCTTTTTCTTCTATTTCACGCATTTCTTTTGCTATTTTGTTTTGTTCTTCTCTTGCGTATTTGTCTATAGCCTTTAAAAAGCTACTTGTTTTTTCATCCGTGCTATACAATCCATATGCCCCCTTTCAATAATGTATATATTAAAATTTTACTCCTATAGCCTCTTTAACATACTTAGTAATAGAGTCTTTCGCCCTACCGTTTCCATGTCTGTCAGGGATTTCAATTATAAGAGGCTTTTGACACGTTAATTTTAATTCATAAACTAGTTCTTCACACATTCTTACTAGCCTGTCGGTTATAAGGATTACAGCAACATCTTCCATTTTCACAGCGTTATACAGCGCTTTTTGAACCTCTTCTTCTTCATGGACCACTATACCTTCAATACCGGCAAGTCTCATTCCAACCATTGTGTCTATATTATCGCTGATTAGATAGAAGCGCATATAATCACACTCCCAGTTGGTCTATTTTGCTGAATATCATAATTGATATCAAAAGACCGTAAATTGCTATACCTTCTCCAAGAACAACGAATATTAGAGCTTTACCAAAAGCTTTAGGGTCTTCGGAAGTAGCTGCTATAGCTGCAGGAGCTGCTGACGCAACCGCTATTCCTCCGCCTATACCTGAAAGTCCTGTAACAATTGCTGCTGCGATAAGACCCCAACCAAATGCAGAAGCTTTTGCACTTGCTCCGTCGTTTGAAGCGTTTTCGCTTGTTGATACGGTAGCTTTGTCTGACGTTTCTGCAGATACGTTTGTAATAGCCGGCATAGCCGTACAAACCACCATTGCACATGCCACAGAAGCTATTTGAGCTATAACTGCATGTTTTTTATTTGCTCCCTTTTTAACTGCTTTTACTGCTATAAATGAAGTTCCCACAATAAATAAAACTGGTATTAAAAAATATAAAATATTCATTATAAATCATCCTCCAAAATTTTAAACTATTTATTTTCAATAACAACAGGGGTAAATGGTCTACCCTGGGCTTCGAAAAACCTACTAAACAATTCATAAAATTCAAGTCTTAAAACCTGTATTCCGGATAAAAGTGCCTCAAGCGCTGCAACAAATATATTTCCTATAACCACAGCTATAACGTACCCCACCGGATTACACATTTCAGCTATCGTAAACACAACCATCATCATTCCGGCGTGAACCAAAACAAATGCACCCACTCTTAAAAATGATACTGTGTTTGTTAAGTAACTCAATAAAACCTCAAACATTTCAAAAATGTTTTGTAAAATATAGTCGCTCCATTTTTCGGGTTTCCAGTTTGGGTCCTTGTCAATAATCTTTTCAAGTATCTCCTTAAAGAACATCAAAATCACAGGAACCACCATAAATAAAATTATATAAAATGTATTTACTAACCCCGTTCTAAACATCATAGAATCAAGAAGTAAAAACACTACTGAAATATAGAAAATCAGTCCACAAACCCCATTGGAGCCGAACAATGCATTTGCATACCTTCGTCTTTTAACAGAAGAATATATGTTTATGAGCATCGCAACAATTAGTAAAACTATTCCTATTCCAACAGTTGAATATATAATCATGTTGGTTGACGAAGAGTCCATTACTTCTATGGGCTTTTCAGACATACCGAAAACCTTTTTATAAAACGGGTCAAGAGCATGTTCAAACCCAAAAACAGAACCGAAAATCGTGCCGAATATAGCAGATGAAACACCGCAGGTCATCATTATTTTGCCTAACTTCATCTTTTTAAATTTCCACATAAAGTATCCAACCAAAGATACTAAAAGTCCTTGCCCCAAATCAGCAAACATAACTCCAAACAAAACAGTATATGTTATTGCCACAAATATAGTTGGGTCAATCTCGTCGTAAGACGGTAATCCGTAAGTATCAACGAAAAACTCGAAAGCTTTAAACGGCTTTTTATTTGAAAGCTTTACCGGCGGAGAATGACTCAAAACATTCTTTCCGTTTTCAAGTGAATACTCAACACTGTTTATTTCGCTAAGCTTCTTGCAAAAGCTTTTTTCATTTTCTTTTGGTATCCACCCAACCATTATAAAACAGTCGTTGTATCTAGCAACATATTTTCTTATATCACAATAAGTGTTAAGTTCGTTAAGCTTAGAATAAAACCTCATACATTGGTCATGTTGAATTTTCCAAAAAGATTTTATTTTCTCTTTAATTATTTCAAGCTCGTTTTTAGACTGCTTAATCATAGAATTTAGTTTTTCTATTCTTCCACTTATTGTGTCTTCAGATTGAGCAATTCTTATTCTTTCAAAATACAGTCCTGAAAATATTCTGTCTACCTCATCCTCATTTTCAACCGGCGCAAAATATAATCCCCAATAATAATCCTGTTCATCAGTACACGGAAAAAACATCAACTTAGGGTCATCATAAGACTCTAATTTTTCATACCCTTCTTTTGATAATTTTCCAAACCTAGGCTTTACATATTTACACTCAAATATGTCTTTTAAATTCACGCTTAGCCCCGTAAAATGACTAATTTGTCGAATTTCTTCATTATAAGCCTCTATATTTTGCTCTATTTCTTTACTCCTGGATACCATCCCGCCAAGCTTACTTGATAAATATTCAACATATTCATTAATTTGAGTATTCTCCACTTCAAAATCTTCCACATTAACATTTTCAAGTTTCATCCCCGAAGACTTAACCGTATCGCTTAAAAGCTTCAGCGGAGCGGCATATATATTTTCATTATCCATATGAGAAAAATTTTTAGTATTTAAATAGAATGAAAAAACATCGTCTGGTTGAAAAATACCGGATTTCCCACAAACATTTATTACTTCATCAATCTCTGACATCATGCCAATAATACTTATAAACTTCATTTCAGAAACAGCCAAAATTATCCCTCCTTTTCTACCTTATAAGCATTTTACTTATTTCACTGCTAGGCACCTTATATCGTATTCCCTCTATAATATTTATTATATTAGAGATTTCTGTGTCTTTAAGAAATATATACGACATCAATACCACAGGCGGAGAAATAGAAAATCTCACATTGTGTTTAGACTTAGCAAACCTCATTCTTTTAGGAATTTTATCAATGTCATCATCGAAATCGGTCATCCACTTTTTCCCTATGTGAGTACTTTGAATGTCAGCCATCAAAGAAGACATATTTTTTGATTTAATTAAATTTACAAGAGCTTTTTTGCTCAAGTTCCCAAAAGATATTAAGCACGACATTATATAATCATTACTTAAATTATAAGATTCCTTCATTCTTTTAATTCTAACAAAGTTATTTAAATCTATATAAGAATTAAATAACTGCAGTAGCTCCTCTTTAGACTTACCTTTAACATATTTGTTTATCGTGTCGAAAAGTACTTTATAAAGGTAATTGTACAACGCGGTTTCAATTTGAGGTAAATCTATATTATTTTCTGCGTTTTTAAAAGGTAGCAGTATATCATAATAAGGAGAATTTTTTACAACATTTAAAAATTCATCATAATTTTTAACATCAGCAAGCTTAGATAAATCCACCTTGGCATTATAATTAAAAAAACTCGGTATGTTATAAACTTCTCTATTTTTGCGTCCGGCTGAGATTAACATCAAGCTATGCATAAACTGCTCAACTTCAGCTCTAGACATCATATAAACAAAAAAATGTTCTCCAACAGATATATCGTATCTTCCCAAAAGCGCAAAATCATAAAATAATTTTTGCTTTAATAATGCTTCAAGATATCCTCTGTGTACATCATGTTCATCTATATCCGTAAGCACCGACGAATAAGCCGTATAATGCTTAAGATAAGACGCTATTTCACAAACGTTGTTACATGATAATAAATCGTTATAATTTTTATCTGTTATTCTTTTGCCATACATAGCTCTTGCCTTTGAAAGTACCGCATTGGAGGCATAGGACGAAAGCATAAAATCACCCCTCCACTACTCTTTTTACAACTGCGTCTACCCATTCATCACAATTTTCTGAAAAGATTCTATCTAACCTGTCGGAAATTTCTCCATACGCTTTTCCAATTTGTTGGATTTTCTCATCCGCCTTGGCTCTTTCAGCCTTTTCACTGTTTTTTATATTAATACGTGCCCTTTCTAAATACTCATTACGCTTTTTATCACACGTATCATTGATTTTCTGCGCAGACATAACCTTTAATTGTTGCGCCTTAAAAACAGCTTCTCTGGATTTTTTATCGCTACTTATTATTTTTTCAATCATATCAAGCAATATAAAGACCTCCAATCTAAACGCTATCATTATTTGCATCAAGCAAAACCATGATAACACCTTTTTAATGATAAAAAAAGCACAAAAAATAAATACGTCTAATTGTATATTAATTTCCTATACTTGAGTAATATTATGTCATATAAATACTTATATGTCAACCCTTTATTTTATTTTTTTAAACAAATTTCACAAAATATTTTTATTTGGTTAAAATCCTCCCATAAAAGAATTTGCCAAGGACCATATTTAAATACGTCCTTGGCAACTAACTATTTAAAAAATGCTCCCACAGCTCTGTATGCCATATATAAATCTATTTTAGATATGACTTCAAACGGTGCATGCATCGATAAAACCGGAACCCCTAAATCTACAACGTCCATGTCAAGCTGCGCCATATATTTAGCTATGGTTCCTCCTCCGCCACCGTCTACCTTTCCAAGCTCACCGGTTTGCCATAAAACTTCATTGCTGTCTAAAATTCTTCTTACTTCTCCCATATATTCCGCAGAAGCATCTGACGTGTCTCCCTTTCCGCCGCTACCTGTGTATTTAGTAATAACAACGCCCCTGTTTATATATGCACTGTTAGCCTCTTCATACGCACTTTTATAAGTTGGGTCGAAAGCTGCATTAACATCAGCTGATAAGCATTTACACTTCCTTAAAACGTTTCTACACTTCAAACCCTCTTTAGATGCCAAATCGGCAATAAAATATTTTATGAAAGCAGATTTCATTCCTGTGTTCCCGTCGCTTCCTATTTCTTCTTTGTCGGCAAGCACAGTCATTACAGTATCTTCAGGGTTTTTGCAGTTGAATATAGCCTCAACGCAAGGATAAGCACACACCCTATCGTCATGACCGTATCCACCTATCATACTTCTGTCAAAGCCTATGTCTTTAGCTTTAAATGTTGGCACAAGCTCAAGTTCCGCCGAAACAAAGTCCGACTCTATCAGCCCATATTTTTCGTTTATAAGTTTCATGATATTAAGCTTTACAAGCTCAGAACCTTCGTCACTTTTAAATGGTAAGCTTCCAATAAGAACATTTAAGTCTTCCCCAGTAAATGCCTTTAAAACGGTTTTGTTCATCTGTTCCTTAGCAAGATGAGGCAATAAATCAGTAACACAAAAACAAGGGTCGTTTTGGTCTTCTCCTAAACAAACGTCCAAAACACTTCCATCACGTCTAATTACTCTTCCGTGCAGCGACAAAGGAATTGCCGTCCATTGATATTTTTTAATGCCACCATAATAATGAGTTTTAAAAAGAGCCAATTCGTTTGATTCGTAAAGAGGATTAGGCTTTAAGTCTAACCTAGGAGAATCTATATGAGCAACAGATAATCTCGCACCGTTTTTCATTCCGTTTTTACCTATAACAGCTAAAACTAAAGAGCGCTCTCTGTTCACATAATAAATTTTATCTCCCGGACCATATTTAGCATTACAATCAAATTCTTTAAAACCTTTTTGCTTAGCGAGTTTCAGCACATAACTAACAGCCTCTCTTTCTGTCTTCGAGCTGTCTAAAAATGTTTTATAATTTTCCGCAAACTTAAAAACATCTTTTAATTCGTCATCAGACAATACCGCTCCACCGTTTCTTCTTTTCATAAACAGTTGGTCTTTTAATTTATTCACTTCGGAATTTTTTAAATTTTCCATACCATTACCCTCCAAAATTAGCATTTTAATGTATTTCCACTTTAGTATTCCTAAAATATAAGTTTTTATAAATAAATTTTGTTTCCGATACTTTCAACGCATAATCTCTTGTTTCCTTATAAGGAACAAAGCTCAATTCTTCACCATTTTCAGTATATTTTTCGTCTTTAAGCCATTTATCCACCGTACTCATTCCTGCATTATATGCGCATAGGGCAACTTCTTCCGAAAAATATTTATTTTTAAGCATTGATATAAGCATTGTCCCGTAATTAATATTTATTTGAGGATTCAAGAGGTCTTGAATGCTAAGGTTACTGTCACCTGTATAAATCTGAAGCCATTTAAAAGTATCTGCTGTAATCTGCATCAAACCGTAAGCTCCGGCTGCCGACTTGGCACTTTCATCGAAATTACTTTCGCTTTTAATGATGGCATACACAAGCTCTGGCTCAACGCCATACCTTTCGCAAGATTCAGATACAATATCTTGATATTTAACAGGATAAACAATATGCATAAATTTATTATAAGAAAATACAGTAATAAATAAAGAAAAAATCAAAATGATGCCATAAACTAAAAATTTACTCTTACTATTAGAACTAATTTTCATTTAAATCAGGCGTGTGATTCAAAATAATTTTCTTTATGTCGCTGTACAAAGAAAGCACATTTTTGCTTCCGTCTAATATGTAATCTGCATTTTCCTTATAAAAACTATCCTTTTGCTGAGCATTAATTCTCTTATTTGCCACAGTTCTTGATATACCATCTCTATATATTACTCTATATGTTCGTGTTCTTTTAGGAGCTAGAACCGAAATCGTAAAATCACACAGCTTATCCGCTCCGCTTTCAAAGAGAACAGCAGCATCCACAACCACATTCTTACCAGACATTTTAATATTATCTATCAATCCCTCTAGTTTTTTAACTATCTCTGGGTGAACTATTTCATTAAGCCTTTTTAAGCTGTCCTTAGACGAAAAAGCTCTATCAAACAACTCAGCCCTGTTTATACTGCCGTCTTCATTTATTACGTTACTTGAAAACTCATTTTTTAAATCATTAATACAATATGCACTGTCTTGAATCACGCTTTTAGCAATACAATCAACATCGAGCAATTCATAACCCATTTGTTCAATCATTTTTGCAATAGTACTTTTACCCGACCCAGTTGGTCCGGTTATACCAATTACTATACTTTTATTCAACAATCATCACTTCAAATCCAGCCGCCCTTATTAATCTATTATAAACTGCCAGCCCAACGCCGTTCTCTTTTGGACATCTGGCATACACTAATTTTGCATTTAATTTGTCAAGCTCTCTCAAACAAGAAAATAATTTATTCGCCTGTTCTTCGCTATTTCCTGATTCCCCGTAAGAAACACACGGAATTTTAATAGATTTTACGTCTTCGTTAAAACACAATGCAAAAACATTCTTTTTATCTCTTAAACTATTAACATATTTGATGTAAGCATCATCGCTTCCTTTAACCAATATAACCTTTGCCAGCGGAGAATAATGCTTATATTTCATTCCCGGAGATATCACCTTTTCACCTTCGTCAAGACGGTTGCAAATAGCCTTATCCACCTCAACTTCTCCAATTACATCTTTAATCTGTTCTAAAGTAACCGCTCCAGGTCTTAAGAGTCTAGGAACATCACTTGCAAGTGTTATAACAGTAGATTCGACCCCAACATTACATTTTCCGCCATCAACTATAGCGTCAATCTTTCCGAATAAATCCTCTTTAACGTGAGAAGCCTCCGTTGGACTCGGATACCCCGAACTATTAGCTGACGGTGCGGCTAGCGGAACACCCGACTCAGCTATTATTTTTTGAGCTGTTTTATTCGACGGAAATCTCACAGCAACGGTTTCAAGCCCAGCGCTTACTTCATCGGGGATAATCTTTGATTTTGGGAGTATCATTGTAAGAGGTCCGGGCCAAAAATATTTAGCAAGTAGATGTGCTTTTTCCGGGAACTCCGAAACAAGATTTTCAATGTCGTCTACACTTGCTATATGAACTATCAAAGGATTATCCATAGGACGACCCTTTGCCACAAATATTTTACTTACAGCTTTACCGTCAAGAGCGTTTGCCGCAAGACCATAAACCGTCTCCGTTGGTATCGCAACTAGCCCGCCGCTACGTATAATTTTTGCAGCTTTTGAAATTTCACTTTCTTTTAAAATAGCAGTATTCATTAAATCACTTTCCCTAATTATTACCTGACAATTTTGCAGCTCTGTCTGCTGTTATTAATGCGTCAATTATTTCGTCTAAGTTTCCGTTTAAAATATCTTCAAGCTTATAAAGTGTTAAACCTATTCTGTGGTCTGTTACCCTGCTTTGAGGATAGTTATATGTTCTTATTCTTTCGGAGCGGTCGCCGGTTCCAACTTGGAGTCGTCTTTCCTCTGCAACTGCAGAATTTTGTTCTTCCCTCTTAGCTTCAAGAAGCCTTGATTTAAGTATTTTCATTGCCTTATCCTTGTTTTTGTATTGGCTTCTTTCGTCTTGACATTCAACCACAACACCTGTTGGAATATGGGTAATTCTTATAGCAGACTCTGTCTTATTAACGTGCTGACCGCCTGCTCCACCTGAGCGGTATGTGTCTATTTGCAGGTCTGTTGGGTTTATGTCTATTTCCACATCCTCCGCTTCAGGGAGTACAGCTACGGTAACAGTTGAAGTATGTACCCTTCCCTGAGCTTCGGTTTCCGGTACTCTCTGAACCCTGTGAACACCGCTTTCAAATTTAAGTTTTGAATATGCTCCTTCGCCGTTTATCATAAAGCTTACTTCTTTAAAGCCGCCGAGTTGCGTTTCATTACAGTTTAACAGTTCGACTTTCCATCTTCTCGACTCTGCATACATATTATACATTCTGAACAATACGCCGGAAAACAGCGCAGCCTCATCACCTCCAGCTCCGCCTCTTATTTCTATTATTACGTTTCTATCATCATTTGGGTCTTTGGGCAAGAGCAAAATTTTAAGTTCTTCGGAAATTTTTTCAAGGTCTTGCTTTGCGCCTTCGGCTTCCATTTCAGCCATTTCACGAAGTTCTTTGTCGTTACCCGATTCAGACAATATTTCTTTTGCTTCTTTTAGGTTACCTTTAGCTTTTTTATATTCTCTGTATTTTTCAACAATAGGCGTTAAAGCCTTTAATTCCTTCATTAAATTTTTATAGCTTTCTTGATTAGATACTATTTCTGGATTACATAATTCACTGTTAATTTCTTGAAATCTTTTTTCTGTTGAATCCAGTCTGTCAAACATAATTTCTCCTCCTTATATGTATTACATATATTATACTACACATCTATATGATAAGTAAAACACTTTCTTTATTATTAAAAGTTATTTTAGAAAAGATTGTAAAAAGTTATTGATATGTGTATAATATATAATTGTTGTGGGGGATTTGTTATTTTAAAATCGCCCTGTGTATTAAAAACTTAGGAGGTTCTCATATTTTGAAGCAAAGTTATCAGTCACCGCTGTCTTCACGCTATGCAAGCAAAGAGATGTCTTATATCTTTTCTCCAGACATGAAATTTAAAACATGGAGGAAACTTTGGATTGCTCTTGCTGAGTCAGAAATGGAGCTAGGTCTTAATATATCAAAAGAACAAATTGATGAGCTTAAAAAATTCGCAGACGACATTAATTACGAAGATGCCGAAAAAAAAGAGAGAGAAATAAGGCATGACGTTATGTCTCATGTGTATGCATACGGTAAGCAATGTCCAAATGCCATGCCTATAATTCATCTTGGAGCAACGTCTTGTTATGTTGGGGACAACACCGATGTTATTGTTATGGATAAGGCTTTACGTTTAGTTGAAACCAAGCTTGCTTCCATAATAAATATACTCTCGGATTTCGCAATAAAGAATAAAGACATCCCAACTTTATCCTACACTCATTTTCAACCCGCTCAACCTACTACCGTGGGAAAACGAGCAACCTTATGGATTCAAGACTTAATGATGGATTTGGAAGAAGTGTGTTACAGAATATCTAAGCTAAGACTCTTAGGCTGTAAAGGAACAACCGGAACTCAAGCAAGTTTCCTTGAATTATTTAACGGCGACAGCAAAAAAGTTGACATACTTGAAGAAAAAATCGCAGCTAAAATGGGATATGAAAAGTGCTTTGATGTTTCAGGGCAAACATACACAAGAAAGTTAGACAGTCAGGTTTTAAACGTTTTAAGCGGAATAGCTCAAAGTGCGGCTAAATTTTCAAATGACATTCGCTTACTCCAGCATCTAAAGGAAATCGAAGAACCATTTGAAAAAAATCAAATCGGCTCTTCAGCTATGGCTTACAAGCGTAATCCTATGCGCTGCGAAAGAATGGCAGCTCTTTCAAGGTTCGTTATAGTACAATGCTTAAATCCTTGTTTAACCGCTTCTGCTCAATGGTTTGAGCGCACGTTAGACGATTCTGCCAATAAAAGATTAAGTATATCCGAAGCTTTCTTAGCTGTTGATGCGATATTGAATTTATACATGAACATAGCTGATGGCTTAGTGGTATATAAAGAGGTAATTAAGAAGCACTTAAACGACGAAATGCCTTTTATGTGTACTGAAAATATAATGATGGACTGCGTTAAAAATGGTGGAAACCGTCAGGAACTTCACGAACATATCAGGGTACTGTCGATGGAAGTGTCAAAATTAATAAAAGAAGAAGGCAAAAGCAACGATTTACTTAAACGTATTGCTGATGACAACATATTTAATATGTCGTATAATGACGTTAAGGAACTTGCATCGGCTGATAAATATATAGGAAGGGCTATTGAACAAACTCAAAATTATATTTATAATGTTGTAAATCCGGTTTTGTCTAAATATAATGTAGAAAAAAATTCAAATAACAGTAAAATAAACGTATAATGGAGGAATTATTTTGGTTAAAGCTATAGTTGGCGCCAATTGGGGCGACGAAGGTAAAGGTAAAGTTACAGATTTCATGGCAAAAAATGCAGATGTTGTGGTTCGCTTTCAAGGAGGAAGTAACGCAGGTCACACAATTATTAACGAATACGGAAAATTTGCACTTCATCAACTTCCGTCCGGAATGTTTTGCGATAATGTTACAAACGTTATCGGAAACGGAGTTGCTGTTAGCGTAGAAAATTTAGAAAAAGAACTTAAAATGCTTAAAGAGGCAGGCGTTCCGGCTCCTAAATTAATGGTTTCGGACCGAGCTCAAATTGTTATGCCTTATCACATACTTTTTGATGTTTACGAAGAAGAAAGATTGTTCTCTAAAAAATTCGGTTCAACAAAGTCAGGAATCGCTCCTTTTTACTCTGATAAATTTGCAAAAATAGGTATTCAAATTCATGAGTTGTTCGGCAATGAAGAAGACTTAAAAAATCACGTTGCTTCTGTGTTGGAAGTTAAAAACGTAATTTTAGAAAATTTGTATCATAAACCAAAAATTTCCGTTGATGAAATGATGGATAAGTTACGTGAATACAAAAAAATTCTTGAGCCTTATGTTGGCGATACTTTCAAATTTATGTATAACTGCATAAAAGAAAATAAACGTATTTTGTTAGAAGGTCAGCTTGGCGCTTTGAAAGATACAGATTTTGGTATATACCCAATGGTAACGTCCTCTAACACAATCGCAGGTTACGGCGCTATCGGAGCAGGTATCCCTCCTTACGAAATAAAAGAAATAATCGCTGTTGTCAAAGCTTATTCAAGCGCTGTTGGAGGCGGAGAATTCGTAAGCGAAATATTCGGAGATGAAGCAGACGAATTAAGACGTCGCGGGGGTGACTGCGGAGAATTTGGCGCAACGACAGGAAGACCAAGAAGAATGGGTTGGTTAGACTTAGTTGCAACACGCTACGGCTGTAGAGTACAGGGCGCAACAAGCATAGCATTTACCGTGCTTGACGTTTTAGGATACTTAGACGAAATTAAAGTTTGTGTTGGATATAAAATAAACGGTAAAGTCACCGAGGACTTCCCTAATTCATCAGAGCTCAAGATAGCAGAACCTGTTTACGAAACTCTTCCAGGTTGGAAATGTGATATTAAGGATATCCGGAAGTATGAAGATTTGCCTGTTAATTGTCGTAAATACATTGAATTTGTTGAAAGTAAAATAGGTATTCCAATTAGCATTGTATCTAACGGTCCTTCAAGAGATCACATAATATACAAATAAATTTTAAACTGATGTATGATTAGCCGTACGCTTTAATTAAGTAAACTTTGCATTGCTTATAAAATCAGTTCTTTTACAAGCAATGCAGCTCATATAAATAATTTATTAAAGTCAATCAAAGGCGAAAATAAAATTTAGGAACGATAAATATTTTTATAATAGCGCTAAACAAGCGCCGTACTTAAAAACCAAACTATAAAAATTAGGCTTACTATTTAATTTAAAAGGATTAAATAGTTTCACAAGGAGTGTTAGAATTATGTGTGGAATAGTTGGATATATCGGGAAAAATCAAGCCGTTCCGTTTTTGTTAGACGGTCTTGAAAAGTTAGAGTACAGAGGCTATGATTCCGCTGGAATTGCTGTGTGTAGCAACGGAAAAATAGCAATTGAAAAGAAAAAAGGACGTCTAAAAAATTTAAGGGAAGCTTTAAAAGCCTCTCCCCTTCCGGCTAGCACAGTCGGAATAGGACACACTCGTTGGGCAACACACGGAAAACCATGTGATGTTAATGCTCATCCTCATGTGTCTGAATCTGGAAAAGTTGCTGTTGTGCATAATGGAATAATAGAAAATTACATATCATTAAAAAAATCTTTAATCGAAAAAGGATATAGCTTTAAATCTGAAACAGATACAGAAGTAATTGCTCAGCTTATTGATTCTATGTATAACGGAGATATCCTTGATACCGTTTTAAAAGTAGTAAAAATGCTCGAAGGCTCTTATTCCTTGGTTATAACATGCTCGGATGAGCCAGACAGGCTTGTCGCAGTTAAACAAGCAAGTCCGTTAATCATAGGAATCGGAAACGGAGAAAATTATATAGCTTCGGATATTCCTGCAACGTTGAGTAAAACAAGAGATGTGATTAGACTCGAAGAAAATCAAATCGCTTTGGTTACAAGTGATGAAATTAAGGTTTTCGACGAAGACGGAAACAAACTTGAAAATAAAATTACCCACGTTAATTGGGACGTTGACTCTGCTGAAAAAAGTGGTTATGAACACTTTATGATTAAAGAAATAATGGAGCAGCCAAAGGCTTTGAAAAATACCATAGATCCAAGAATAGACGGAAATAGAATTAAATTAGATGAAATAAATTTGTCTGAGGACTACCTTAAAGGATTAAATAAAATATGTATTGTAGCGTGTGGGTCGGCATATCACGTTGGCTGCGTTGGAAAATACGTTATCGAAAAAATAGCTAAAATACCAGTTGAAGTGGACCTCGCTTCTGAATTTAGATACCGCTCCCCTATTATAGATGATAAAACATTAGTAATAGTTGTAAGCCAATCAGGCGAAACTGCAGACACTTTATCAGCTCTCAGAGAAGCTAAAAAGTTAAAGGCTAAGGTTTTATCAATCGTAAATGTTGTTGGAAGCTCCATAGCAAGTGAGTCTGATTACGTGTTATATACGTGTGCCGGTCCTGAAATAGCCGTTGCAACAACCAAGGCATACAGTACTCAGCTTTCAGTTATATATCTTTTAGCTTTATACATAAGCCAAGTTTTAGAAACAATCTCTCAAGACGAAAGACAAAAATATATAGAAGCTCTTCTAAAATTACCAAGCCAAGTTGAATGTATACTAGAGCAAAGCGACAATATAAAAGAAATTGCACAAAAAAATAGTAACTTAGATAACGTATTTTTCATAGGAAGAACGCTGGATTATGCAGTGTGTATGGAAGGCTCGCTTAAATTAAAAGAAATATCATATGTTCATTCAGAGGCTTACGCTGCCGGTGAATTAAAACACGGAACTATATCTTTAATAGAAAATGGTACGTTAGTTGTGTCAATCGCAACTCAGGATGAATTATTTGACAAAATGGTAAGTAACATACGTGAAGTTAAATCACGAGGAGCAATAATTTTAGCTATCACCACAGAAAATAATAAAGACAAAATGAATGAAGTGTCGGATTTATCTGTGTTCATACCAAAAACATGCGATATAATGACTCCTTCATTGTCTATAATACCTTTGCAGCTTTTCTCCTACTACGTCGCATTGTTCAGGGGGTGCGATATAGATAAGCCTCGTAATTTGGCAAAATCAGTAACAGTTGAATAGGATGTGTAAAAATAAATGAATATTAGTAATGAAAAAATCTTGATTATGGATTTTGGCGGTCAGTATAGTCAGCTTATCGCAAGAAGAGTGCGTGATCTGAATGTGTATTGTGAGATAAAGTCGTATAAAACGCCAATCTCCGAAATAAAAAACAGTAATTATAAAGGGGTTATATTCTCAGGCGGACCAAACAGTGTTTACGCTGAAAATGCACCTAAATGTGAGCGTGAAATTTTCGAAATGGGTATTCCAGTGCTCGGAATATGCTACGGAGCTCAACTAATGGCTCACTTGCTTGGGGGTAAAGTACAAAGCTCTGATAACAAGGAGTACGGAAATACAAGCGTAAATTTTATTAATTTATCTGTGTTTACAAGAAATTTAGATAAAACTAGTAAATGCTGGATGAGTCATACTGACTGCATCTCTGAAATTCCACAAGGATTTTCTATCTTAGCAACTTCAAATAATTGTCCTGTTGCCTGCATGGCGAACGAATCAAAAAATCTTTATGCTGTTCAATTCCACCCAGAAGTTGAGCATACCGTCCAAGGAAATGTAATGCTAAAATCGTTTTTATATGATATATGCGACTGCTCGGGCGACTGGAAGATGACTTCTTTTGTAAACACGGCAATAAAAGACATAAAGGAAAAAGTTGGAGATAAGAAAGTTTTATGTGCGCTTTCCGGAGGCGTTGATTCATCTGTTGCTGCCGTGCTGGTTCACAAGGCTATCGGTGACCAATTAACATGTATATTCGTTGACCACGGATTTTTGCGTAAAAACGAACGAGAGTCTGTTGAAAGGATTTTTCGTGAAAAATTCAGCATGAATCTTGTTTGTGTGGACGCTCAAGAACGCTTTTTAAGTAAGCTTGATGGAGTTGTTGAGCCAGAACAAAAACGTAAAATTATCGGTGAAGAGTTTATAAGAGTATTTGAAGATGAATCTAAAAAGCTTGGTAAAATGGACATATTATGTCAAGGGACAATATATCCTGATGTTGTGGAAAGCGGAATTGGTAACGCAGATGTTATAAAAAGTCACCATAACGTTGGGGGACTTCCTGAAAATATGTCTTTCTCCGGAATAATAGAGCCTTTAAGAAACTTATTTAAAGATGAAGTCAGAAGGCTCGGTCTGGAACTAGACATTCCCGAAGAATTAGTAAACAGACAGCCCTTCCCTGGTCCAGGATTAGCGATAAGGATAATCGGAGACATAACAAAACAAAAATTAAACATACTAAAAGAGGCTGACTATATATTCAGGCATGAAATTATGAACTCCGGCATTAAACGTCCAAGCCAGTATTTTGCTGTTTTAACTAACATTAAAAGCGTTGGTGTTATGGGCGACGGCAGAACTTATGATTATACCATCGCTTTAAGAGCCGTTGACACTTCAGATTTCATGACTGCCGATTGGTCAAGAATCCCTTATGATGTTCTTGAAAAAGCATCTATAAAAATAATAAATGAGGTTAATAACGTTAATAGAGTCGTGTATGACATAACTTCAAAGCCTCCGGCAACTATTGAGTGGGAATAACTCCGCAATCTCGATAAATGCCCTATTTATAAGGCAATCGAGAGTTTTGCAACCCCAAATGGCAACATTTTGGCAACAATAAAATATTCACAAAAGATTAAGAGCTATCAGATTTCTGTTAGAGAAGTCCGATAGCTCTTTTGCTATTATTCGCTTTCTTTTTCTGCGTGTTCTTTTTTGATTTTATCAAATTCGGCTAAGAGGTCTTTTTGCGGCTCATTGAAAGGATTGTAGTTCTTTTCTCTTTTCTTGTTTTCCTGTTTTGCTTTTTCCCAGCAATGGTCAAGAGTGTTGATTATGTTTTCGGGTAAATCTTCGGGATAATTGTAGCGCCAATCGTCATATTGCCCCTGTGTTATTTCGCCGCTTTTCATTTTATCTTTTATCTCGTTCCATTCGTTTAAGCAGCTGTATAAACCGGTAAAGCACTCCGGTCTGTTTTCATCGGGAATAAGACAGAGCTTGCCGTTTATTCTTTCAATAGTAAGTCCGTAAATATCCTCAATAGTAAATAATGTGTGCATCAACCTGATATGGTCATCAAGATTAGGACTGTCAAGTGCAAGCGTTGATACCTGCAATACTCCTGCGATTTCTTTTAGCATATCGCTTTTAGGTTCACGCCTACCGTTTTCGTATTGTGCAACACGAGAATCTGCATTCTTTTCACCGAATCCGAGCTGTAAACCTAAATATTTTTGAGTCATATTGTGTTTTTTTCTTATGTATCTTATTCTTTCACTGATTGCCATTAAGCATCACCTCAAGCATTACTGTACCATATATGTTACGACAAGTCAAATTAAATTATCAAAATAAGTACGATAATTTTGAAATTATTCTTGACAAGTGAATTGCAAGGTGTTAATATAAAAACCGTAACCAAACAGTTACGAAAATATAAGTATAAGTATCATAATTGCAACATATTATGTAATTGTGATAGCCGAAGGAGGTGTAAAAATGTATGATAATTCTATTTTTATGAGGGTTGACGAAGTTGCAAAAGTTCTTGATGTTTCCGAGTCTTATGCATATAAGATTATCAAAAAACTGAATAAAGAACTTGCCGAAAAAGGAAAAATTATTGTTTCTGGCAGAGTTAATCGCAAATATTTTTACCAAAGAATTGACTGCACAGACAAAACGGAAGGAGGATAAAAATGCCTGTATATAAGGAAAATAAAACAAATACTTGGCGAGCGGTGTTTAGATATACCGATTGGACAGGTGAGAAAAAACAAACGCAAAAGCGAGGCTTTATTACTCAAAGAGCGGCAAAGGCTTGGGAAAAAGAAGAAATGTTAAAGCTGCAAGGTGCTTGTAATATGACATTTGATTCGTTTGTCGAATTGTATTTTGAAAGCCTGAGCACAAAGCTGAAACTTAACACAATAAATACAAAAAGACATATATTTGAAACTAAAATATTGCCGTATTTTGCCGATAAGAAAATAAATGAAATCAAAGCGACTGATATTATCAATTGGCAAAACAAGTTAATTAAAGCAAAGGATGAAAACGGAAAACCGTTTTCTCAAACCTACTTAAAGACAATTCATAACCAAATGAGTGCGATATTAAATTTTGCCGTTAAATACTATGGGCTTAAAGAAAATGTTGCAAGAAGAGCAGGAGCAATGGGCAAAAAAGAAAGCGACAGAGAGATGCTTGTTTGGACTAAAGATGAATATATGCGATTCGCCGAAGCAAAAATGGAAGAACCAATGCATTACTATGCTTTTGAATTATTGTATTGGTGCGGCATTCGTGAGGGTGAATTGTTAGCCTTAACTCCAAGTGATTTTGATTTTAACAAGCGAGCTTTAAGGATTAACAAAAGCTATCAAAGAATAAACGGTTGTGATATTATTACCGAACCGAAGACACCAAAGAGCAATAGAATAATTAAAATGCCGTCGTTTCTTTGTGACGAAATGCAAGATTATATCGGTATGCTTTACGGTGCAGAAAAAGATACAAGGCTGTTTCCGATTTCAAAAACTGCATTGTATCGGGCAATGAAAACAGGCTGTGAAAAGGCCGGAGTTAAGAAAATTCGTATTCATGATTTGCGTCATTCACATGTTTCATTGCTCATTGATTTAGGCTTTTCTGCTGTTGAAATTGCAGACAGGATGGGACATGAAAGCGTCGATATGACATATCATTATGCTCATATGTTTCCGTCAAGGCAAGACGAAATGGCAAATAAACTTGAAAACGAAAGAGATGAATTTAAAAATGTCGGCTAAAAATCGTGACGAACATAACCGCTGGAGAAACAAAACCGTTGCTTTCAGAATGTCACCCGAAGAGAGCAAAGAACTTGATACAAGAGTTAAATTATCAGGTTTGACAAAGCAAGATTACTTAATCAATCGAGCACTTCAAAGGGATATTGTTGTTGTCGGCAATCCAAAAGTTTATATTGCTTTGAAGAAAAAACTTGAAGAAGTTTTGATTGAATTGAAGTCCTCAAATGACGCTCAACCGTCACCGAAACTTCTCGAAACGATTAAACTTATCAGCAAAACGCTTTATGAAATGAAGGGTGTTAAAGATGAATAAACAAATAAAAAAGACCGCTTGGGATTCATCTGCGGCAACAGATGACAAGCGATCTGCTAATAAAAGCACTAATATTATAACCGAAAATAAAAGGTTTTGCAACTGATCAACTCTAAGGTTATATTTGCAGTCGCAGACCGTAGCGAGCATAGGCAATGTATTGCCAGATAGATAGGGAGTACCCTTTAACCCCTAAGAAAGGAGAACAAATGAGAGAAAGAAATTTATCAATAAATGTCAGAGTAACCGAAAATGAAAAATCAAATATTTGCAGAAAGGTAAAGCGTTCAGGCTTATCGTTATCAGAGTATATTCGTAAGTGCGCATTAAGTCAAAATGTAAGGTCAGCACCCAATAAATATTTGAAACAGGCTTATCAATTAGTTTGTCAAATGAATGACAGCAGGCTTGATAAAATAAAAGAACTTCTGCTCAAAGCGTGTTATGGGTGATGACGGATAATGGCTGTAACAAAAATTTGGGCAATCAAAGACAGTCTGTCTCGTGTTGTTGATTATGCCGCTAATCCAAACAAAACAATTTATTCTGATTTGAAAAATGCAATTCACTATTCCGAGAACGGATAAAAAACAATCAGTGAAGAAGCGTGCTTTGTCACAGGCGTAAATTGCAATACCGATACAGCCTATGAAGAAATGAAAAATGTTCAAGTTCATTTTGGTAAGACATCCGGCAATGTTGCCTACCACGCATATCAAAGTTTTAAGACAGGCGAAGTAACACCTGAACAATGCCATAGGCTTGGCGTTGAACTTGCAAAGCAAATGTGGGGCACAGATTATCAAGTGCTTGTAGCAACGCATTTTAATACAGGCACTTATCACAATCATTTTGTAATCAACTCTGTCAATATGTGGAACGGCAAAAAATATAATTGCAATAAGAAAGCATATTATAAGTTCAGAGATTTATCCGATTCACTGTGTGAGCGTGAGCACTTAACTGTAATAGCAAATCCACAAAATAAAATTTCAAGGACTTTGTATTATGCAGAGAAAAACGGTGAGCCTACAAAATACAATTTAATGCGAGAGGCAATAGATAAGGCATTAAGTATCAGCTGTTCACCAAAAGAATTTACCTATGTAATCAAAAAGCAAGGCTATATTGTTAATCTCAATCCCGGTTTGAAATATGCAACAATTCGTTCTGTTAATGATACCCGTAACACACGCCTTTATCGGTTAGGTGAGAAGTATGACAAAGAGCATATTTTTCAAACGCTTAAAGAAAATGATTTTTGGAAAACTGCTCCCGAATTTAACACATTCCAAAAATCAACAAAGCCGAAATATGTTGCTTCAAAGAAAGTTGAATTTAAAGGTCACTTTGCAACAACAAGAAAAATAACCGGTCTGAAAGCATTGTATTTGCATTACTGCTATATGTTGGGCTATTTGCCAAAAGCAAAACAGCATAAGCCTTTGTCACCCGAAATGAGGGCGGCTTGGAGAAAAATTAACAGGTATTCAAAGGAAATAAGGTTGATAGACTCTAAAGAATTGACTACAATTTTGGCTGTAAATGAATTTATTTCAGTAACAAAGGAACAAATTGCTTTTGTTGAAAACCAACGGCAGCATTGCTACAACAAAATGAGGCGTTGCAAAGAGCCAAGTGTTATGGCAGAGCTAAAATCAATGCGAGATGATTTTACAAAAACTTTGACTTTGTTGCGAAAAGAAGTTAAGGTAGCAACCAATATTTTGGAGGATAGCGATGAAATCAAACACAATATGAAAGCTGAAAAAGCAATGCAACAAAAACGCTTTATTACAAAGCAAAAGACAAGACATAGGTATGATGACCTATGCAGATAAGGAGAATTTTATGAAAAAACATATTACCGATGAAAACACAGTCATTAGCTACACGCTTGTAGGTGATGTATATATTCCAAATCTCGTATCAACTGATACGAATTATAAAATCTGCTATTGGGGCAGAAAACATAAGGAATATATTAAACGATATAAACCGGTATTTTATACAACCCTGCTTACGCAGTGTAAACTCAATTCATACTTGCACGATGTTGATGTCAGAGCAATAGAAATGTATGATACCCTAGTTAGGCAATTAGCCGAGCAAGAAAATATAACCGAATCTCTCAAGGCGACCGATATGCTCGCCTGGATTCGGGCTATGAACAATATCTCAAATAGAGCAAGGAAGATTGTGCATAATGAGTTTGTAATTGAGAATTACAATAATCTATGATATAATAAGCGAAAAGGTTGTGATAATATGGAAAACAATATGTTGATATATCAAGATGAAAACGGAATTACAAAAGTTTCGGTTAGGCTTGATGAAGATGATATTTGGCTTACGCAAAATCAGATTGCAGAACTTTATAATACAACTAAACAAAACATCAGCCTTCACATAAACAATATTTTCAATGACGGTGAATTAAGTCAAAATTCAACTGTCAAGAAATACTTGACAGTTCAAAATGAAGGAGGCAGAAAGGTTAATCGTAATCTTGATCACTATAATCTTGATATGATTATAGCACTCGGTTACAGAATACAATCACCTGTTGCCGTTCGTTTTCGTCAATGGGCAACGCAGCGTTTACACGAATATATCCAAAAAGGATTTGCACTTGATGACGAAAGATTAAAACAAGGCGGGAATAGATATTTCAGGGAATTATTACAGCGAATTCGTGACATTCGTTCGTCGGAAAGAAACTTTTATCAGCAGGTTACGGATATATATGCTACTTCAATCGATTATGATCCCCGTTCAAATTTGACAAAGGAATTTTTTGCGACTGTTCAAAATAAACTTCACTTCGCAGTGCACGAACAAACAGCTGCTGAAGTTATTTATAACAGAGTTGATAACGAAAAACCTTTTGTCGGTATGACTAATTTTAAAGGTAATTATGTAACTCGTGATGATGTTAAAATAGCAAAAAATTATTTATCTGAAATCGAACTTCAAAGGCTCAATTTGCTTGTGTCACAATTCTTAGATTATGCCGAATTTCAGGCATTAGAGCAAAGAAGTATGACTATGCAGGATTGGTCAAATGAATTGGATAATCAAATCATTGCGAATCACAGAAGATTGCTTGAAGGCAAAGGCACAGTGTCGCACAAACAAGCTATCGAAAAAGCAGAAAAAGAATTTGAAGTTTATCGTGAAAGAGAAATGAAAACACTTGAAAGCGATTTCGATAAAGCAATTAAAAAACTAAAAGATTAAATTTTAAGGGGCTGCCTCACAAAATCGAGGTGGTCCTTTATTCGTTTAATGTACTAATAATTGTACCGACTTCAAAATTATTTGTACTCATTATAAAAATATGATATACTTATATTATGTTATAGTATAATTGGGTACATAAAAGAATTTATTATAATCTGCATATGTTATAATACTTAGTTATTATAGCTTTTTAGGAGGATAAATATGGCAAATGTAAATAACGCCAATATCGGCTTTGAAAAACAGATTTGGGACGCAGCGTGTGTCCTTTGGGGGCATATCCCCGCAGCAGAATACAGAAAGGTTATCGTAGGTTTGATTTTCCTGCGTTACATTTCAAGTGCTTTTGAGAAACGCTATCAACAGCTTGTTGATGAGGGCGACGGCTTTGAAGATGATAAGGACGCATACGCAGAGGACAATATCTTCTTCGTACCGGAGGACGCTCGTTGGCGCAAGATTGCGTCAGCTGCCCATACACCTGAAATCGGAACTGTCATTGATGACGCAATGAGAGCCATAGAAAAGGAAAACACAACCCTTAAAAATGTGCTTCCTAAAAACTATGCCAGCCCTGATTTGGACAAGCGTGTTTTGGGTGACGTTGTTGACTTGTTCACTAATATGGATATGGGCGATACAGAGGAAAGCAAAGACCTTCTCGGAAGAACTTATGAGTATTGTATTCAGCAGTTTGCCGCATATGAAGGTGTTAAAGGTGGCGAGTTCTATACCCCGGCAAGTATTGTTAAAACAATCGTTGCTATCTTAAAGCCGTTCAAGAATTGTCGTGTATATGACCCTTGTTGCGGTTCGGGCGGTATGTTTGTACAGAGTGCGAAGTTCATTCAGGCACACAGCGGCAAGCGTGGAGAAATCGCTGTTTACGGTCAGGAGTCCAATGCTGATACTTGGAAAATGGCTAAAATGAATATGGCTATTCGTGGCATTGACGCAGACTTCGGGGCATATCAAGCAGATACATTCTTCAATGACTTACATAAAACACTGAAAGCAGATTTCATTATGGCTAATCCGCCTTTCAATCTTTCCAACTGGGGACAGGAAAAGCTCAAAGACGATGTTCGTTGGAAATATGGGACACCGCCTGCTAGCAACGCCAACTATGCGTGGATTCAGCATATGATACACCATCTTGCACCGAATGGAAAAATCGGTCTTGTACTTGCTAACGGTGCGTTGTCCTCTCAGTCCAGCGGCGAGGGAGAAATCAGAAAGAATATCATTCAAGCCGACCTTGTAGAAGGAATTGTTGCTTTGCCTACGCAGCTCTTTTACAGCGTTACTATCCCCGTTACCCTTTGGTTCATTACAAAGAATAAAAAGCAAAAATGCAAGACTTTGTTTATCGACGCTCGCAAAATGGGTTATATGGTTGACCGTAAGCACAGAGATTTTACCGATGAGGATATTCAAAAGCTGGCAGATACATTTACGGCATTCCAAGAAGGTACGCTTGAAGATGTCAAAGGCTTCTGTGCGGTTGCCGACCTTCAGGAAATCGAAAAGCAGGACTTCATTCTGACACCGGGCAGATATGTGGGTATTGAAGAAGTCGAGGACGACGGCGAACCGTTTGAAGAAAAGATGACCCGTCTTACTTCTGAATTATCGGAGATGTTTGCAAAGTCTCACGAACTGGAGGACGAAATCCGTAAGAAACTGGGGGCGATTGGATATGAAATTTAATAGATACGCTCTTTCCGACTTGGCAACTATTAAATACGGAAAGAATCAAAAAAAGGTTCTTTCAGAAAGTGGAAACATTCCTATCTATGGTACTGGTGGACTGATGGGGTATGCGACAACCGCTCTTTATGATAAACCTTCTGTATTGATTGGAAGAAAAGGCACAATAGGAAAAGTTAAGTATGTAGAGCATCCGTTTTGGACAGTTGACACGCTTTTCTACACCATCGTAAATACTGATATTGTACTTCCTAAATATCTTTATTATGTTATGTCGCTTATTGACTTAAATAACTATAATGAGGGGACAACAATTCCAAGCTTGAGAACTGAAACTCTTAATAGACTTGAATTTGATATTCCGTCATTGGTAGAGCAAGAAACAATACTTTCTTGCCTTAATCCGATAGATGAAAAAATTGCACTTAATAATGCCATAAACAATAATTTAGAGCAGCAAGCAGAAGCAATTTTTCAATCAATCCTTAGCAACGCTATCACAACCGTTAATCTTGGCGAAATTGCAGATGTGAAAGGTGGTAAGCGATTACCTAAAGGTGTCAACCTTATAGATATACCCAATGCTCATCCATATATTAGAGTACGAGACTTAAATAATGCTCTGTTTGCATCTCTTACTCCTAATTACGCATATGTTGACAAAGAAACACAAAAAAGTATTTCCCGTTACATAGTTTCTACGGGAGATGTTCTGATTTCGATTGTTGGAACAATCGGTTTAACAGCTATTGTAGATTCAACTTTGGATAAGGCTAATCTGACCGAAAATTGCGTCAAAGTAACCAACTTAAAGCATATAACACCAGAATATCTATTGCTATACCTGCGATCTCAATTAGGAAGAGAAGCCATTGCTAAAGGTACAGTGGGTGCTGTACAGCAGAAGTTACCTATTAAAAACATACAAGCTATTCCTATTCCGCTATTAAGTGAAAAGGATAAAAACGCTCTGTTTTGTACACTTGATTCCATTTTTGCAGGAATATCAAATAATGTTATTCAATCTGCCAAGCTCGCTTCTTTACGTGATACCCTGCTTCCAAGGTTGATGTCCGGCGAACTTGATGTCTCTGACATTGACCTTTAAGCCGCTAAATTATTGTTTATCAAAAGGGGGATTTTTAATGACAATCAGTGATATTAAAGAAAACAAAATTGCCCCTTTTGAAATCGAAGATATTAAACTGACAAGATTATTTAGCTTTTTCTTACACTCTGCACCAACAATTGATAGTATCTTGGCGTCAAGAATTGATGAAGATAGATTGTTAAAAAATTGGAATGATTTTGTATCACAATTTGCAAACGGCAGAATATCACTATATTCGGATTCATATTCTTCCGAAAAACTCATACAACAGTTTGAAAAATACGGATTGAGCGATGAGTCAACAGTCAGTCGTAGATTAAAAGCCATAGTTTGCAAAAGAAAAAACAAAGCAAAAACAGAGTATCAATGTGTGTTACGCCATTTGAGAAATTCAATAGCTCATTGCAATCTCTATTTATCAAATGCAGGTAATAGAAAATACATATTGTTTGAAGATTATAATAAAAGCGGAAATATTACAGCAAGGGTACTTCTATCTCAGGCTGATTTATCATTGCTTAAACGAGAAATTATGAAATAAAGGAGAAACTAAAATGCCGGGATTATATACCGAAGCCGATTATGAAAACTCTGTAATCGAGCTGTTTAGAAATGATTTGGGGTACGATTACGCATACGGTCCCGATATAGAAAGGGATTTTTACTGCCCGTTATATGAGGAAGTTTTGATTGACTCTCTGTATCGTTTGAACAGAGGGTTGCCTGATGACGCAATTCAGGACGCCTTATTCAAGCTCAAAAATTTTGAAAATGGGGAGCTTGTGCAGAAAAACGCTGTCTTTATGGACTATCTGCAAAACGGTATTCCTGTTAGGTATTTTGTTGACGGTGAGGAACGCTCCTCTATCGTCTATCTCGTTGACTACAAAAATCCCGACAATAACTCCTTTATCGTTGCTAATCAATGGACATTTATTGAAAACAGTAACAAACGCCCCGATGTAATTCTCTTTCTGAACGGCTTACCGGTAGTTTTAGTTGAGCTGAAATCTCCCTCCCGTGAAGAAACGGATGCTTCCGAAGCGTACAGGCAGCTCCGTAACTATATGCAGGAAATCCCGTCAATGTTTGTATATAACGCCATCTGTGTTATGAGCGACCAGTTGACCTCCAAAGCGGGTACGATCACCTCCGGTGAAGACCGCTTTATGGAGTGGAAAACAAAAGATGGCGACTATGAAAACACACAGTATGCCCAGTTTGATACTTTCTTTGAGGGTATGTTCCAAAAGGAAAGACTGCTGGATATTATTAAAAACTTTATCTGCTTTTCTAACGAGGGTATCAATACATTCAAAATTCTTGCCGGATACCACCAGTATTTTGCGGTTAGAAAGGCAATTGAATCTACGAAACACGCTACCGTTACCGACGGTAAAGGCGGTGTGTTTTGGCACACACAAGGAAGCGGAAAATCGCTTTCTATGGTTTTCTATGCTCATTTATTACAACAAGCATTAGACAGCCCGACTATTGTAGTAATTACCGACAGAAACGACCTTGACGACCAACTTTACGGCCAGTTTGCAAAGTGTAAAGATTTTTTGCGTCAAGAACCGGTACACGCAACTTGCAGAAAGCTAACAGAAACTTCGGGTAAAAATGATGTCGGATTAAAAGACTGGCTTGATGGCAGACAGGCAAACGGCATTATCTTTACCACAATGCAGAAATTTGAGGAATCACACGAGCCGTTATCTGAACGCCACAATATTATCGTTATGGCTGATGAAGCACACAGAGGTCAATACGGACTTACCGAAACTGTAGACGCTAAGACGGGTAAGGTCAAAATAGGAACTGCTCGCATTATTCGTAATTCACTTCCTAATGCTACATATATCGGATTTACAGGCACTCCTATTTCATCTAAAGACCGCAGTACCCGTGAAGTATTCGGTGATTATATCGACATTTACGATATGACACAAGCTGTTGAGGACGGAGCTACTCGCCCTGTTTACTATGAAAGCCGTGTTATCAAGCTCAATCTTGATGAAGCAACATTGAAGTTGATTGATAAAGAATATGATATTATGGCTTTAAATGCCGATGAAGAAGTTGTTGAAAAGAGCAAACGAGAACTCGGTCAGTTGGAAGCTGTACTCGGCAATGACAATACTATAAATTCTCTTGTTTCGGATATTCTCGACCATTATGAGAATAATCGTGAAAGTTTGCTCACCGGTAAGGCAATGATTGTTGCTTATTCTCGCCCTATCGCTATGAAGATTTACAAGCGTATCTTAGAACTCCGCCCTGCTTGGACAGAAAAGGTTGCAGTAGTAATGACTTCCGGCAACAACGACCCGGAAGAATGGCGTGAAATAATCGGTAACAAACATCATAAGGATGAACTTGCTAAGAAATTTAAGGACAACAACAGCCCGCTTAAAATTGCAATTGTTGTTGATATGTGGTTGACGGGATTTGATGTGCCGTCACTTGCAACGATGTATGTTTACAAGCCGATGTCCGGGCACAATCTTATGCAGGCTATTGCCCGTGTAAACCGTGTGTTCCGTGATAAGGAAGGCGGTCTTGTTGTTGACTATGTAGGAATTGCTACAGCTTTGAAGCAGGCAATGAATGACTATACCGCTCGTGATAAGAAAAATTATGGCGATACCAATGTCGCAAAGGTTGCATATCCTGAATTCCTTAAAAAATTAGATGTGTGCCGAGATAAATTCCATGGTTATGATTATTCGAAATTCACAATCGGAACAGACCTTGAAAGGTCAAAAACCATTAGTGGTGCTGTCAACTTTATTATGGGTAGAGAAAAAGTTGACGATAAAGACTCTTTCGTAAAAGAAGCACTTATGCTTCATCAGGCATTGTCTCTTTGTTCTTCGCTTGTTGATGAAGGTGACAGGCTTGAAGCAGCATTCTTTGATGCCGTTCGTGTGCTTGTTCTCAGGCTTACAAATACCGGTGTAGGCAAAAAAATCTCATTACCGGAAATGAACGCAAGAATAAATGAACTTCTTAAACAAAGCATTAAAAGCGACGGAGTAATCAATCTTTTCTCAGATATTAAGGAAGAATTCTCTTTGTTTGATCCGAAATTTCTTGAAGAAGTTGCCAATATGAAAGAAAAGAACCTTGCTGTTGAGTTGTTAAAAAAACTTATTGCAGAACAGGTGTCCGTTTATCGTAGAACAAATATAGTTAAATCCGAGAAATTCAGCGAAATTATGCAGCGTTCTATCAACGCATATCTTAATGGTATGCTGACAAATGAAGAAGTAATTGAAGAAATGCTGAAGTTGGCAAAACAAATTGCATCGGCACAAAAAGAAGGAGACCAACTTGGTCTTACTGCTGATGAACTTGCTTTCTATGACGCTTTGACTAAGCCACAAGCAATTAAGGATTTTTACGAAAATGACGAGTTAATCGCAATTACAAAAGAACTTGCTGATACTCTCCGTAAGAATAAAACGATTGATTGGCAAAAACGAGAGTCCGCAAGAGCAAAAATGCGTATGCTTATCAAAAAACTTTTGAAGAAACATAAATATCCGCCTGAAGGCATGGAAGACGCTGTGCAAACCGTTATGACACAGTGCGAACTTTGGACAGATAATGTAATGGAAGTATAAGTCGCCTGAAGTTGATGATGAATTATTGATAATATGTTAAAAACAACTTTCTCAAATATTTGAAAAGCGGTCACATGGAGTTAGTGTTGACATTCAAGAGGATCAATTAAGGAAATATGTTTACAAATTATTGTATAATATATTATAATTAATTTGCATAGCGAGTCATTATTATTAATTTATTCCTTTGGTAAAAAGTGTAAAACTGTTGTTTGGGTTAAAATATTTTTATTTTTGAAAGGGGAAAAGTAAATGTCTTACAGAAACAAAGTATATGTGTCTATGGATGCAGACAATGATCTTAGATATTACTACTTAATGAAAGCCTGGAAACAAAACGACAACACATCTTTTAATTTTTATGATGCTCACGATTTAAACAATATTTATGATAAAAGTGAAGCATCAATTAAAGCAGGATTACAGGAAAGATTTAGGAATACTAAAGTTTTTGTTCTTTTAGTCGGAGATCATACTAAATACTTATACAAATATGTACGTTGGGAAATTGAGCAAGCCATAAAAAGAGAACTTCCTTGTATCGTTGTAAACCTCAATGGTAAAAGAAGTGCTGATGAATCTCTTTGTCCCGCATTGATGAAAGATAATCTTGCTATACATATTAGTTTTAATGCAAAGATACTTCAATATGCTTTAGAAAACTGGTCTGAGTCTGACGAAAAATATCGAAGAGAAGGAAAAATAGGGGCATATTATTATAAAGAGAGTGTATATGAAAAACTGGGGTTATAAACTATATATTCAATACATATTGCCTATAACTAAAAAACCTTTTGTTTATATTTCAACATTATTTGCAATTGTAGGTGGTTATTACACACTCTGTGAAATTGAGCAAAATGTATTCAAAACGGATTTTTTAATTGGTTGTTTTAGAAAACATATCGCTTGTTTTATAATTGGATTTATATTAATTACTATTTGTATTCTCAAAGAAAAATCTGAAAAAAGTTCTTATATTGGCTCGAAAGATACTATTGTTTCTTTGAAATTGGCTAATTTATTAAGCATAAAAAAATCAGCAATAGTTATTCCTACAAATACTACATTTGACACAATAATTAGCGACGAATTTATCAGTGTTAAAAGCATTCAAGGTCAATTTCAAAAAAAGTTTTATGGAAACGACTATTCAGAATTAAATAATTCTATTAAAAGCTATTTAGATCAATTTCACGCTAATAGTTTTAGTGTTTTACAAGATCGAACAAAAACTAATACTAAACGTTATGATATTGGGACAGTTGCAAAAGTCACTCAAAGGGGTCAGCATTTTTATTTTTTAGCCGTTGCTGATGTTTCTCCGACCGGCAAACCTGAAAATGTAACAATGCAAAATATGACAAAGGCTCTTGTTGGATTATGGGATTTTCTTTCGCAAGAAGGGCACAATGAGCCAATCACGATACCGGTTATAGGAACTGGTCGTGGTGGCTTACGAGATGGAACACTTGAGGACGTTGTTCACGAATCTATTTTTTCTTTTATTACAAAAAGTCAGGATGAATTTGTATCAAGAAAAATGACTGTGTGTATATATCCACAATCTCTTTCAGATGCTAATGTAACTTGGGAAAACTTATGTGATTATTTACAATGGCAATGTAAATTTAATAATGAGAATACAAGAAAAGCACAGAATTCTTCAGTTCATGGAAAAGGTATTACTTAAGATTTATTACTTAAAGTATTGATACTAAACAAGCGCTATGGTATAATATCATTACTTCGTGGCAACAATATGGCAACAGAAAATTTTATAGGTAATAGGTATTAGATAATACTGATAGCAGGGACAATGTGAACAATATTACCTGTGCTAAAATGTTACAGTTCCAAAACCCTGAATCGAGTGGGAATAATCACAGAAAGTCTAAAAAACCAGTAGATATGCGGGTTTGCGGACTTGGCACTTTTCAGGTAACCATTTTTGCAATACTTTTTTTCAAAAACGTGTTTTGCAACAGATGAAATAGTTCCCTTTAGCTTGCAAATAAACCTAAAATTCGCATAATTTTTAAGGCTTCCATCCAAAAAGGATGAAAGCCTTTTTGCATATTTGATAGCGTTCTCTTCTTCGTGTATCCATTAAATCAGAAATCAAAACTTGGAGGCAAATACCGTGAAAGAAGATAAGTATCATATATATTTAAGTATGGAAGAACGCAATCAACTGATGTATTTGAGTTCTTCAGATAATCCATAAATAATTCCTGCTCAGGTCGGGTTAATCTCCTGCGTTTCTTCGTCTTTAAGCAATGAGCTTTTTTCAATTCTCTTAAAACATTATTTGTCGGGTTGTTTCTGATATAGTTATCATCAACTGCCATATCAAATATCTGATGAAGAATATTGTGGACACCATCAACCGTTGCAGGTTTCAGTCCTCGCTCATCAACCAGATAATTATAAAATCTCTTAATATCAGATTTCAAAAATGTTAAAACTCTCTTAGAACCGATTTGCTGACGGACAAAGGTTTCATACATACATTTGTAATTTTCAAAAGTGTTATTTTTCAGACCTCGCTTCAGGTGAATTTTGAAAAATTGATAAGTTTCAAAATTCGGAGATTACGGATACTTAACTATTTGGCACTGCCAAACGGTATAAAACATAAAAGTCCTTTCCCAAGTAAGGGAAAAGACCTAATACAGTACGAATCATAATCGAATAAAACAGCAACAAAAAAAGCACCGCAGAATTGGGACAGTAAAGAATATTTCTATTCTTCACTTATCCGGCTTCGTACGGTGCTTGGTAGTTTAACAAATAAAATTGTTTATCTCCGCTTACTCGATTAGAAATCGTTACGATATTTACTTGTAAGCTTCATCGCCTGCAATTCCTGCCATATCCGTTCCTACGGATTTTTCGGAAGTAAGCGAGATTTAAGATGTGGACATTCTTGCATTTCTGACACTTCACACTCAAATGTCCGGTTGCGTCTGAAAAAACTCTCTGTATCCTGAACCCACAAGTCGGGCAGAGAATATCACGCTCTTTCAGGCTTTCTGTTTCCACTCTTGACAGAAGCAATCTCTTTTGTATTTCAGGTGCTACCTGAGTCTGTAACCTCATTGCGAAACACCTCCTAAATTCAGTTCATTGGAAATGTACTCAAGAATATTGTGATACTCAAATAGTCCCATATCTTTCAATCTGATAATCAAGGCTGTATAAGACACTCCGATATAAGCTGCCATTCTACGGATAACTGCTTTATCCTTAGAAGTAATGGTATTATCGCCATAAACCTTTATCGGATTTGACTGATTATATTTCGCCAAGGCATTTTCTATAATTCTTTTCGGCATAAGAAGCGAAGCTCCCATTGTATCTGCCTGCCACTCAACAGACGCAAACATCTGAGCCAGTTCTTCTTTGGAATAACTACGCTCACTGTCATACTCTGTATGAAAGCGTCCCTCACTCGGCATTGCGTACATCTTACTCAGGATATGATGTGACGCTTCGTGTGCCATTGTAAATCTGTGGCGTCCCTGCTCCCTTTCTGCAAGAAGGAACTTATCAAGCACGATGGTATCTTTCGGGAAAACAAAGGGAATAATTTTTCCGTCCTGATGTATCAGCAATGGGGTCTGCCCATCTGCCAAAAACCCAATCCTGCCTGCGTCACTCTCTGCAAAGGAAGTATATTCAATCTTTAACATCAGAAACTCTGTAATAAAGTGTTCTATGTCAATGAACTGAATAACACGATTGCTAAACTGATTAGCATAAGCTGTTATCAAACCTTCACTGATTTCTTCCAGTTCGGCTCGTGACATATAAATACTCAAGTTGTGTCCACCTCCGACTCCACCTTGTCCGGCGGAGCAACTCCTCCGGCAAAGTTCTGTTTTATTTCCGCACTATCCAAATTGATTAGATAGCGAATTCCTTCAAATGTTTTCATTAGCCTGTCCTCTGTTATAGTTCTTTGATGATATGGCAAGCCACACCCTGAATGCAGCAATCATCTACAACGATGTCTTTCATTTTTTTATTTTCCGGGTGGAGAATGATTTTCTTATTCTCATCATCTCGGAAGTAGCGTTTTAATGTATTCTGATTATCCACAAGGGCAACTACTATATCGCCCTCATTGGCTTCTACCTGCTTTTTGACAACCACAATTCTTCTCAGCCATCTCTACCAAGTATTTGTATGCTGTACCTCTGGCAATGCCAACAGCTTCAGCAATCTTTGTATTCGATGGAGATTGTCTGTTTTGCAGGTAATAATCCTCAATATACTTTTTTATCTCACTCATAAGTTCAGGACTCTTGCTCCTCATACCTGCACCTCGCTTTCTTTTCTATCGGAAGCAATCTGCTTTCGATAGTTTTATTATACCTGATACTCAAAAAATTGCAAGTAGGTTTTTCGCAAAAGAAAAGAGGTGTCGCAATTTGCTAACATCTCAGTATCTTTCAACATTTCATTGAAAATTCCCGCCCATAAAGGCTTTTTTATTCAAATGAACTTTCATTTTGCAAATTGTGCAGACGGTCTGCACAATTTAAAAACATATCATTTTCATATTCACAATAATTGATTTTTCACACAAATTCTAAATCATTTACGAATCACTACTCACTCTCTTGCATATCCCTCATCGGCTTTTGCAATCATTTGTCTGTACTGTTCTTTCACACTCTCCGGTGCAAGTATCTGTACCTTACCATTGAAACCAAACACCCAACCGAAAAAAGTAGGACTGGCTGATACTTCGGTCTGTACTCTGAAAGAAGTCATATCATACGCAAGGGTTGTCACATCTTCTCCGAAACGGTTAACCATTGTTTTCATCAGGCTGTTATCACATCGTAAATCCACAAGAACCTTCTCGCCTGAGAACATAAAAAATACTTCTTTTGTGTAATTCTCAATATCGAAATCATCAGGCATCGGAATGATATCCTTAGCAAGTATATCTGGTCTCAATACAATGCGGTCTACTCTGAAATTTATAACCTTTCTCTGCTTTTCAGAATATCCGAGAACATAATAATAGTCCCCACACCAGAGAAGTTTATACAGACTGAGCTTATACACCTCGCCTTTATTCTTAAGAACTTCCTTCTTTAGTCCTGTGTAGTCGTAATACTGGAATGAAATCTGCTTACCACTATTTATGGCTTCATTTATCGTGTCAATAATATAATAAATCTGCTCATTGTCCGGCTTTATCCGATTAACAACATAGTTGTTTCTCCTGAGTTTTTCCACCTGCCCTGCACTTGTCATTGTATGTATCTTCTCAATCAGTGCATCGCTTTTCTTACTCGTAATAAATTTGGATGATTCTACTGCGTCAATCAAAAATTTCAGCTCAGGTAGCTCAAACTTACGGCTTGCCACAAAGTATTTACTCTGAGTGGAATGAATAACAACAATATCCATTCCAAACTCCTGAAAAGCCGCAATATCCTTTGTTATAGTAGTCCTGTGAGCAGATATCCCATATTCATCATTTAATATATTGATTAGCTACGTTGTGGAAAGCATATTTTCCTCATCTGTTCTCTCAAGCAGTATATTTTGTAAATATAAAATCCTTGATTTTGATTCCATTGATTTCCTTTATGAACTACTCATACATATCTCCAAATACTTCTCCCTAACTCTCTTATTCGTCATATAGGAATAACTGTTCCATCTGTCATTATCAAAGTCTCTTATCTTCCAAGCCCAGAACCCATCTAGTCAGTCATTTTCTTTACAATCAATCTTACCTTATCATAATCATAAGGGCAATAAAGCACATGTCCGAAGCTTGCACTGTTCTTTTCCACCTTATATGTTTTGACCAGTTTCGTTGTTCCAGGCTCATATTCCAAAACGTGGTCAATTAAAGAAAATGGTATGTCCGTGTAGTTTACCACTTACTTTCCTTAGAAGCCATCTTATCCTTTAATGACTTTAACAAGAGCCTTTGCAATCATAATTGCGTCTTTTTCTGTATTGTCTCTACCAAACGAAATACGAATAGTACCTTCTGAATACTCAGATGGTACTCCGATTGCCTTAATAACATGCGAGACTTTTGTATTTACAGAATCACAAGCCGAACCAGTTGATATACAAATTCCCATCAAATCCAAACGATGCAGTAACATTTCCCCACTCGTTCTGCGGATAGACAAATTTATATTCCCCGGAACATGATTATTAGAACCATTTCTAATAAAATCTATCTTAGACTTCAGAAGAACATCGTTAAATGCTTCATCTAAAGCACGTAGTTTTTTATTCACTTTTTCCATTTCATCGCAACTTTTTTTCAATGCAATGGACATTCCTACAATCGAGGCAATATTTTCAGTTCCTGCACGCTTATGGAATTCCTGAGCACCACCATCTTCAAATGAAGATATTTTTGTACCTCTCTTAATGTACAAAAAGCCAATTCCCTTTGGTCCGTTAAATTTATGTGCCGAGGCAGAAAGCATATCCACACCTAAGTTACTGACATCAATTGGAATATGCCCAACTGCCTGAACTGCATCTGTATGAAATAAGATACCGTTATCATGAGCTACGGTTGCTAACTCTTTTATTGGTTCAATCGTTCCAATTTCATTATTAACCATCATTACAGAAATCAGCTCAGTATTACCTTTAATAAATTTCACTAAATCTTCGCATGATACAACACCTTGTTTGTCAACTGGAAGATAATCCACTTGAAATCCAAAGTGTTCTAATCTTCTACAGGCATTCAAGATTGCATGATGCTCAATCTGCGTTGCAATTGTATGATGTTTTTTCCCCTTCTCAGCAATCCCCTTGATTGCCCAGTTATCACTCTCCGTGCCTCCTGATGTAAAATAAATTTCATCTGGTTGAGCACCGATACATTCTGCAATTAAAGTTCTAGCTTCCATCAAGGCTTTTTTCGGTTTACGTGCAAATGAATATAGTTGCGAAGCATTGCAATATTCTTCTTGAAGCCATGGAAGCATTGCATTAAATGCATCTTTATCCAATTTTGTTGTTGCTGCATTATCAGCGTATATAAAATGCTTCATAGTTATTCCTCACTTAAAAAGTGTACACCCTTCATCCTTAAATTCTTCTATTTTGTCCAGCAAATCATCAACAGTACATCCTAAAAAATCAGCCAAACAGTCCATACAATAAAAGTTGGCAATGTCTTTTCCAAGAAGCTTTTTGTTTATGCCTACAGTATCTTTATCCAATTGCTTTTTTCCACAAGCAATACACTCTTTACTCATTATTCTCTCACCATTAAACATGGAACATCTTTATTTTTATATTCACTGTCAATCATGCCTTGCTGAAGTTTGATAATTCTTCGCATTTTCATAGCTAGCGTTAAACAGTAGTCTCTAAATTCCATCTTGTCAACATCAAACTCATTTCTAACATTTGGAAACAGCAGCTTTAAATATGCAGTTGCCAACCTCTTAATTGCCTCTGTATCACGAGTATCCGCATGCTCGGGAACTTCTACAATCTTTTCCACAATGGCACGATAACTCATATCATTTCTGAGTTCATGAAGAATAGAGCAGAAATATTCAGAGTTAAGTGCCCATCCGGTCAGTTTAAGCCCATCGTTCATTCTAGGTATATCCCAACCCTTAACAAATCCGTGAATACGGTCAAGAAGCGCCGTTTCCTGAAACAACGTAGGTAATTCTCCTAACATATAACTATACTCATTCATGTTTTCTTCTTTTATATTACCAAGGAATACTACACCAGCATCAGATTCTCCATTATAGCCATTGGAATTAAATGTGCCGTATTCAAGATATCCTTGAAGTATGGAACGCATTTCATTTTCGTTACCGAAGTTTACAAGCTTTACTTCATCAATCGCTACATAGTCCGGACCACAAATATAACCCGGTTTTCTTCTGTTAGCATCATAAAACATTTTTGAACGGGTTACTTTTCCGCCGTCTGTCAGTAAGCCGTTTTTACTGATATGACCAAAAACATAGCTCTTTCCAGTTCCCTTAGGAGCTAGTTCAATAAGGTTTATTCTTTTCTCTACAAACGGCAATAATCTAGTAAGCATTGTCAGCTTTTGAAGTTTCGTTTCATATCCGTCAGCATTATAGTCGATAGCTCCTAATAAGATATCTATCCATTCATCCGTTTCAAAGTTTGACCTCATTTCTTTAAAATACTCAACATCTACCGTATAAGGGCGGAAATTCTTGAAACCAGTCAGCTTTATTTTCCCCGGAATCTTTGGCTTTACTGTATCGTCAGGTGGACGATATCCTAATTTTATAATCCCCCAAGTTTCTCCTGTATTTATCAAATCTTCTTTATAGACATCCCAAATAGCTGGTTCAATCAAAGTTTCTTTTTCAGTCACTCCAAAATCAGGAATAGCAAATGATATTTCTCCAGTCTTTATATTGATATCTACAGAAATTTTTGTCAGGATTTGAACACTTTCATTCTCATAGATGATTTTATTCTTTATACTCATCCAGTCCTCTTTTTTGGGTATGAACTTCTTAACAAATGCAGATACTTCATCCACATCAAAATTGCCAAAATCATCGCTGAACATTTTCAAAAGATAATCTCTTAAAAATGCAGGAAGTCCAAGAGAAGAAAAGAAATTATTGTTTTTTAAATCTTTATAAACAACCATTTCATCAAAATAGTCTCTAAGTTTATCAGTCATTTATTTTCACCCCTAAAAATCGAACATATTATTCTGTGACATTCCCTTTTTCTCAATTTCAAACTGCTGTCCAGATGCGAGAACACCGCCACCATCAAGGATATCAATAGCAAACTTGCCTTTTTTGCTGTAATTTTTCAGTTCTACGCTATATATATAAGGTTCAGCAGTTTCTTCTGCATTGTAATAATTACCATCCAATTTAATGGCAATATTATTACTTCTAATTCCAACGTAAATTTTAATGATTGCGTATTCTTTTGCACATAATGTTAAAACTCTTGATTCGTCAACAATAAAAGCTTCTATATTAGATATTTTTTGTGCAATTTCAATAATCGGAACCGCGACTTCCTCCATAGAAGCTCCACCATGTACTTCTACATTTGCACGTCGGCTTCCCCTAAATCTGTCATAATTTGCCAGAATCCAATACCCAGACTCTTCAATTGCAAAATCTGGTTTATCGTCAATTTCACTTATCTTGCAACATCTTCCTGAATGCTCGCCTTTTGTCTCCATACTCCAAATATTTTCAGTTCCATGAAGAACAGCAAGTCGGCTGGCACCATGGTCAGAAATAATAATTGCTTTATTATATGAACCCGCAAATATGCTTGCTTTAATTTTTATCAATAAATCATCTATTATTTCGAGCTCTTTTATGAGGTAAATTGGTGTTTTTTCTTTCTCATAGTCGAAGCTATCTTTGCCATGATGCTTAATATCATCTAAATCCTTTATATCTGATATTGGACATCCTTTACCTTTTAACGTGTCTACAAATTCCTTGTTAAATACAGTTAATGAAGGCAACTCACATCTTGCACAAGATATATTTGTTGAAAGTCCATGTTCGCTACACTTCTGCTGAATAAAGCTTAAGTATTCAACTCCCATTGCATCAACAAAAAATACTTGTGCGTTTTGTGTATCAAGCTTATCTACATAGGCTGTACGTGGTTTTAAGATTGTAACAAAATCCCTTTTTATTGCCTGCTCTTCAACAACTTTTTCAAAAGATGGCAGAATACGATTTGTTATCTTTTGATATTTGTAATCCTCAAAATAGCTATTCAAAAATTCATTTCTATATCTATAACTTGACAAATAATTCGCTAAATCAGGATAGATATTCATCAAAATAGAAACCAATTCGTCCTTTGAATACTTCACACCATAATTGCTAAGCCATTTGATGATTTTTTCTTTTTCCGGTTGTGTTAAATCTGTCAGATAGTAAATTTCATCTTCTCCTTTGGTTGATAAAATCTTACAAAAATCTATCGTCTCAGACAATGGTTTTTTCAGCTCACTAATTAAACCTTTTCTTTGCCTATACAGTTTCTGATAGTTTTCACTCTTCCAATCAATATCAAGTACAGCCCGAAAAATATTCTTTATCAATTCATTAGATTTTGACGTCTTATTTAACACAAGCTTGAGGTAATCATTATTCTTAACACCACAAATCAGAAGTGCAACATAGTAGAGACATCTCTTTTTAACATCAAATTCCTGATATTCGCTTATTGCATGTAAAAGATTATTTTCTGACCCAAAATTGTCTGCAATAACCGTAGTCCACGTTCCTGATTTTCCCATTTGATGGAGTATGTCATCCCATTGTTCCGGCAATCCACATGCTTGAGGAACAATTCCTGTTCTTGAATCTTTATTGCGGAGAATATCATAACTATTATTTACTTGTGAAATATGAAAGACTGATTCAGCAAAAGAGCTTTTATCTATTGCTGTTGCAATATATGCATCTCTATTGAAGCAACTATCTATGGCTGTTCCAATTTTCTGTATCCCACTATATGAATCCGTAAAAATATCGGAGAGCATCGGAGAAATGAAATTCATATTGCAAATATTGTCAGGATTTCCATCAACGATAACCAGTCTTCCACTCTCAGATATTCTAGGATCTGTAAATTTGAGATATTTCTCACATTGATAGGTAATAATTACAACATGACCAGAAATGCTTGTTGTAATCAGTGTTTTTAAAGCCTGCTTTGCCACATTTTCTCCAAATAGCATAAGGAATCCAGACAATCCAGTTATGAATGTATTACCACTGTTACTTGATACAGATGCGTATAACTCATCCAGTTTTATTGCCTCATCTTGGTTGCAAAACTCCTCTATAGATGGGAACTTGTTCTTCCCCACATCAAAATATTCTGCTATATTTGCTAAATCTTCCTTTGTCTGAACATCAACAATCAAAGGATATCTTTTATTAGAGTTCAGATATTTTTGAACTCTCTTTTTTGTGTCATCCAGATTCATATGTTTTGTCCTCCGAATCACTTTTGTTTCTTTATGATTTCCAACCCAACAACAAAATTATCTTCAATCATTTTCTTCAGATATTCTTTTACCTGTTCAGCTGGCATTTCGTCTATTACTTTTTTGGCTCTTCCATACCCTGACTCATTATATTTCGCATTAGCCATCGCCTTAATCTTTGCTGTAACCGCTTTATTTCCAAGCCAATGATACGGCAAATCTGAGATATGGTTCTGAAGGTAAGTTCTAACTTCATCAACATCATCAAACAGTTCAGAGAACTCTTCAAGGAAAACATCTCTAAATGCTTTATCTCTATCTTCTTTATTATTCAATTTCTGCACATAGGTCATTTTATCAAGATAGTCTAGTGCTTTTGTAATGGTACTCTCATCTTTAGTTTTAGAATTTATAGCTCCAAATAGCTTTCTTGCTGTTGCGACTTCATCATCAGGAACCATGGCAAGGATAGGCATATGATACTTATTCGACCACATATATGGTGAATCAGTACCGGTCAAATCGTTCCATTTCTTTTTGAGTTGAGTATACAACTGAGCATTCTTATATAAATCAACTGCTTTTTGAACCTTGTCGGTATACTTATCTCGCTCAAGTAAATAAGAACCTCCAAATCCATATGTATCATCATCAAGAATGGATTTAACATCTTCTTCTGAAAGGTCGTCTAAATAGAAACTACAAGCTTTAATAAATAAACTGCTCTGTGAGCCCATAAAATATTTAAAGTTTTCTATATTCTCACGAAGTAAATCAAGAAATGGCTTCTTTTGTGAATCAAGAAGATTTCTTTGCTTATACAGGTTGTAAAGCATCTCATAAAAAGCTTTGCTATCGCCAAGCTCATTTTTAATCATTGAATAAGCCAATCGAATCTGACCAATCTTATCAACCCATGCACGAATTGCTTCCATATAGGTTGCATTTTTAGATAAAACACCATTGCTTATTTCAATAATTTCATATTCACAAATAAGCTCATCTATTTTTGCATTGACTGTATCTGTATTCCATACCCAATTGGCAGCATCTGAGCTAAATTTATATTGCAACTGATTGATATACTGACCGCCATCATTGATTTTTTCAGCAACAGCAGGAAGTTTTCCTCCATCGTATAACTTTAAATACTCAAGCATACCAGTTTTGCAATTGTCCTTTGTGAGTATACTCTTCAAATCATCTACAACGCCATCATTATCTAAGCATAATTTCCCAATGGTAAGAGCAATATCATTATCAGACTTCTCGCCTTCCATATTCTTATTATTCGCAATGCCACAATAATTGTCAATAAGTTTTGAAACGACACCTTTATCTGTCTTAAAAGCCTTATCGTCAAGCATATACTTGATTACCCAAATAGGGAAAGAAAAACCTTTCATCTGCTCTCGGATTCGTGACCTTGTTTCAGTAACAGAAACACAATACATTTCTGGAATATAGAAGGCAACTGATGTAGCCTTGTTAAAGGCACGTTCTTCTTCCGTCAATGTTACGATAAACTTATCTTTGTAACGTTTTTCCGGCGTGTTGTCCTGCTTAATAATTTCAGAAATCATACTGGCAAGCTTTTCTGCATCTAACGGTACTGTTGTTAAATTGTCACTGTAAGAATAAACGCCTTTTGTGTATTCCTTTAAAATAAATCCAAGAATAAAAGCCGTCAAGTTACAAGGCATAAATCCGTATGGTTCTGCTTTCAGCATCTCATATATTGAAGCAATAGAAATACGGTCACTTTTATTAAAAGTCTCGTTAATAAACTCATCTACCGTTTTCTTCAAATCTGCAATATAAGAATGAGAGTTATTCCAATATTCCTGAACTTTCCACGCACCCTTCAGAGCATTTTCAAGTTTAGTTGCTTCATTACCGGAACGAAATGTCCCTTTTGTTTCTTCGTTAATACCACATGTTGCACCTTTTCCCAATAAATTGGCATCATACATTGTATTCAGAACACTTGTATAAGCACCCTCAAGACATTTGGGGTAATGGAATTTATCTATATCAAGCAGATAGATAAACAAATCCTGAATATTAGCTACTCGTTCTCCATTTGTTGCATAGCGAGAGTATACATAGAAATCGCCGCCTTTAATTCTCTTCGCCCAATTTGAAAGCACCTCAATAGCGTATCCCTCGTATGTCTTTCTCTGGTCTAAATCGCTGTTTCCGATTGCAAGAGACATGGCATAGTTTTCAACAAACTCACTATACTCGCCTTCACCGAGAATACATGTTGAACTATCGATTACAATTGCATTTGATTCAGGATTATTCACAAAGAAATTCTCTATCTTTTTCTTTAATGCACCGCTTTCAGCAGAATCTCTACCAATAGTTGCAACGGCATAAAGTTTGTTATTAGTTACACTTGGATTGTTTGCCTTTTTAATTTCACTATCAAAATCAGAGAGTGTAGCATATGCCAATGAATAACGAAGCTTTAATGCACCCATAAACTCAATAGTAGTACGCAAATTACTACCTGCCATAAATGACATATCTTTTGTAGATTTACCTTTAGCCTGAGCAATGAACGGACCCGGGTCTACACTCGGTCCCATGTTTTTGCAGCAATATGAGAATACATCGCCAGTCAAAGGCGTTCTGGTTACTACATGGTCGTTCAAAAGTTTCTTTGCAATATTCTGTGCCGCAGTTTCAAGGTCAGTGCCCTCGAAAGCAAGTGTCAAATTTTTGTTATTTGGAAGAAAAATATCACGGTTACCACTCATTCTTTCAGATATAGCCTGAAGTAACAAGATAACCTTGAGTACACGCTTTTCATCTTCCATAAGCTCCTTATCCATTTTCTGAGTATAACAGCTTAAAATCTCTCTTATTCCATCAGCCAATTTCTGGCTGCCTGTTTCATAAAAGAAATTCCATAACATATCAATCGTGACAAATGGATTTTGAGACCTAAAATCATATCTGTCAATAAACCACTGAAATGCTTTAACATCTTCGCCTTCATCATTTTTAATAAAATTGAACATGCTACGGGCTGTAGATGTGTAGTAAATCGAAATATGCTGCAATATAAGGGCTGCATAAGGATGAATCGGCAAAACATTACTTAAATCTTTGTCTGTTAAACCAATTTTTTTGCTTACAGCAGAACGGCTCTGCATAGTACGGGCTTCTAAACTTTCCCTGTGATCCTTCCATTTCTTAGCTTTATCAACATCATCTGTTACCTTCAATGCATTATGCATCAATTCAAAGGCTATATTTTCAGGCAAAGAAATGTGAATTGGCGAAACAAATCTGTCGAGGATTTTTCGCTTATCTGGGTCTCCATCAGAAAAATAGCCTTCAGCTTTATGAGTAACAATCAAAAGACAGAACGGTGCCGTAGCAGCAAGCTCTGCAACCTGCTGAAAACCTGTAAGATGATGCATGTTATTCTCAAAATACTCTGAAAATTCATCCCAAATGAATACAAGTTCCTTAAGGTTATTCTTTTCGATAATTTCACGCATCCAATCGCAAAGTTCCCCTGTAGTCATGGAAAAACTTCCCTTTACAACTGGAACTTTAAACACTTTTTCAACCAAAGTATTCAAAGCTTCTTCCTTGAAATTTCTTAATTTCTCGAGAATACTATCGGCAGTATCTCCGTTCAACACTGTCTGATATTTACCCTTAGCATAAATGTCAAAGCTCTGCTTATTTTCTTCATCTTCAAAATATCTGATAAGCGACTTTCTCAAAGAAGCACTGGCTATATTTTCGATTCCGGCATCAGCCAATGCTTTCTCTACGCCTTCCTGAATGGCAACGACCAAATCCATATCACTTTGAATATCAGATGAGCCGTAACGATGACAAACAAGAATTTTACCCTCGTTTTTCTGTGCAATCAATTTTTGGCAAAGAAAATTATCAAGATTATAATGCTCAAAGTATGCGTTTGTTTCCTCGTCTGAAGCCTCAATGAGTTTCTTTAATGTCAAGACAGCGTGCGACTTACCCGTTCCATAAGCACCGTCAACCCATACCGATAATTTCTGCTTGCGTGACAAAACATCTACCATTGACTTCAGTAACTTAATGAATGTAGGATGAGGATAGAATTTTTTCCACAAATCCGGCTGTTCCTCTATTCTTTTCTTATCTACCTGCGGCAAATAATCCGGGTCGATGTCAAAATACTCTCTGTAGCTCATTCTCTTTTCCTCCTCAAAATAGCTCGTTTAAAATTTCATTAGACGTCTTATCACTTTTGAGCGTAATATTATCCAGACCAAGCGTAAATCTAGCTTCAATCAAATCAGGATAATTAAATGTAAGACCATTCAGAATTTTCTCCATTGTTTCTCGGTTCAATCCAAAAATCTGTGTCGGACTAATTCCAGTACTCTCAACAGATGTATCAAGCAATCTGGTTAATGTGAACTGCTTATAACTTCCACACTTATCAGCAAATAAATACAACGCATACAACATTACTCGCTCATCCGGATTTGACCATGGAAATCTAATAATCGAGTTTAATTTTCGACCGTTACTCTTTTCCTCATAATCACATATACCAAATCCTAATTCCTTTAGTGGCTTAATTGAAATAAATATGTTTTTAAAAGCAGAAACTATGTGTCCCCTAACGGTCTCACTAATCGTATCATCCAACATTGCATAAATTGCCTCAGGTGAATATGAAGTATTCAAATCAATATTCTTTATCCACCATCCAAACTGACTAGAGTATGCCCAATTGCAGGCAATCAATCCCCACGCAAGAGAAGAATCAATACCAATATCAGCAATAATCTCACCGAATCGTGTTAATAATGGCTCTTTTTGGCGTTTATTCTTTATTGCAATTCCTGAATCCTGTAAAAAGCATTTAAGATACTTCACTTTATTTGTTCCAAGTGAATGACTCGAAGTCCAAAAGTCATAACCTCCGTCAATCGCTTCAAAATACTGTGTTAACCACTCATATTCAACACCCATATTTCCGTATCTATTTACACTACCCATTTTACCTTCTCCTTTTGGTAATCTCATAGAGTTAGCAAGCAAGCAGCCATAAAAAACCTTATGACATTTCCTGCATTTTACACATCTATCGTCTATCTTAACCTTTCCATCGTTCATTTTTATAAATCCATGCGGACAATTCGATTCACAAACTCTGCAAAATACGCAATACACAGTCTTTCTCATTATGATTTTAAAAGTAGACATAAAATCAATATCTGTTTTTGTGTTACTCCCTATATTAAAAGTAAACTCAAATTCTCTGTCATTATCGGTAAACTCACCAATATAACTTTTGCCTTTAAAAACAATCTCTATTTCATTCTCAGTTCGATAAATCACTTGACCTATTGTTTTAATCCATTCTCTCCAGTCTGATGATTTTCTCTGAGCTTTTATTCGAAATACACCCTTTTCAAAGCTATCCGTACATAAGCTGCTCGCAATAGAGAGTTCTCGTCCACTTCTTCGTGCTTTCCATCCACCAATCTCCATAAATTCATCGATTTGCTTTTTCGTATTTAAAATCTTAGAACTTGTTTCAAGAATGATTTCATTAAAATCTGTAGTTGAAAAAGCATTTTCTGTTGGCGTACTATAGCACACTTCCTTGAAGAACATATTTTTGTATGTTGCCATAGGACATACCAAACAGCCCGCTCTACTGTTACCTTTTTTGTATGCTTTATTTATAATCAAGTTTCTTGCATAAATGTAATTAAACAATTCAGCAGAATTCCACTCTAATATTGGGTGGCAACTATATTGCCCTCGCACCTTTTCGCCTAAACTAACGTAATCATACTCACTTCTTGAAGCACTTTCATCTCCTCTTATGCCCGTGAAAGCCATTCCACGAAAATGTGGGTTATTTGTATATTCCCTCAATTTAATTATTTGCGGTGCTGTCTTATGAACGCTACAACACCATCTCATTGTTTGTGCTGGTGGTCCAAATATACGCCAGCTATCTAAAGGAGAAAGTTCTGATTTTGAAACCAAAAAAACTATTTTCTCTTCTTCACAAAAACTTTTAATGTTTTCCACAACATCATATGTATCAGGAAATTCCATTCCCGTGTTACCAAACAGAACTTTAAATTCATTATGAGGAAGTGCTCTTTGAACCAAATCCAAGGCAACGACACTGTCCTTACCACCGGAAAAAGCTACATAAAAAACATCCACCTTGTCTTTATACTCAATAAAAGTATTATATATTTTCTTTATAGTTTCCTGTACAAGCTGCTCCATTAACTGTCGATTCTTATCGACCATAGCAGGTATATCAACAAATCGAAGAGGATAACCTTCCGGCTCCGGGTCTTCAATAAGAACTAATTCCGGAGGTGTATAAAGGGAACCTCCCTTGGTTTTTGCAACGAGTCTTCCTCGATAATAATAATTATTGGCTTCTGCCCACATATACGGGAAGCTGTCATTTTTATCATAATCCCAATATTTATCAAACCCTAAAATATCAAGTTCTTTATAATAAACGGGTCTTGGTTCCTTTGAAAATGCCAGTGGCATGGGGGTTAATATATAACCACCGGTAGAACTATCCCATTCGTATGCATACATCCTGTTTATTCCTTCCTGTTCCGAATTTGTGTTGCTTTCCTCATAGCAGTATCTAAGTCCTTATAACTACGCCTTGTAATCATATTAACATCTGCAAGATAATTCAGTGCTTCGCTTTTCTTTAATTCAATTCGGCTTTCAGAAAGCACTGCTGCACAAGCATCCTCAAATTCTTTAATTTTTCCATCTTTTTTGACAATAGCCCCTGCCACATTGTGCAGGGATTGTCCATTATTCAAAAGTGCAAACTTTTTGCTATATGAAATCAAAAAGCTCTCTAACATATACTCATTCCATTCATATCCAACAGATGGAAACGCAAGGAAAGAGTCTATCTCGCGAATTCTGATGTAATCCTTTGACATAAAGCTCTCAATAACTTTATCGACTGAATTCACATCAAAATTTATCCGTTTTTTTGAGACAAATAAATCGTGACTGACTCGCACTGAAACTTCTGATAAAGCGTCGAAATAAATTACAGTATCTAATTCTTTTGAAAATATATATATTTCGTCTGCTGTAAACTCTGTATGATGTTTAGCATACAACTGATATACATCTCTCATAGAAAAACTGTCTTTTGGCAGGCTGATAACAGCACCTTCAAAACGAAACCTTCCGCTAAATCGTTGTTCGATTGCGTTTCTAATTCCAAGACCTGAAAGGTACAGATTATTTTCAACAAATAATAGAAATTTATCTTGAATCATATTCCAGACATTCGTCCAGATTGCATATTCGTCCTCACTAATAAAACCATCAATAATCTCTGCAATATTCTCCAGTTCATAATCAGTGATTTCAAAAATATCTGTATGAAAATACTCGCCCTTAGAATTTCGTAAAAATCGAGAATCCGTTTTAATGATTCTGTCAACTCGTTCTCGTGGGATATGTGATAGTGTGCTGAAAGCATCATCAAGTTTCATTGGTTTACCAGCGGAAAGAAAATATTCTTCAACTTCCTCTGTGTGGTCGATTTTTACATTTCCATCAACTGACATATAATCTGAAAAATAATAATATTTATCTTTCTCAGCCGAATACTCAATATAAGCCTTCAACATTTTTTCGTCTGCCAGTGTAAAGCAACTTGCAAAAGCATCTGATAAATCCTGATAAATTGCCTTATAATAAAGCACTGACTTTCCAGTGGAGAAGCAGTTATCAATATACGCAAACAAAGTTTCCTTTGTGTTGTTATCAACTATTCCCTCAGCAGGAAAAAGTCTGTCTTTATATAGCACTCCACAATAACGCAATCTTTCTTCTAAGGCTTCATCATCAAAAGTGAGAGTTTCATCAAAAAGTGCATCATACATTTCTCTGAAATTCTCAAAATCAATAGAATCAAATTGCATTCCGTTGCGGTATCGTCTTAAAAGAGTGATTTCAAATTTTGACTTATCAAAATCTTTCGGCTGTACTTTTTCAATCTCATTAGCAACCGGCAGTAATGTTTTTTTCACTGATAAAGATTTTCTTTCTTTTGCAGGAAGTTGACCTCCCATTTTTAAGTATTTCTTAAATGCTGCTCTAAATCGATTATGCTGCTTAGCATTAAACTCCAGAAACTCATTATCTCCCATGAGCAATCGAATCAGCGTTGATGCATCTTTAAAACCGCAATCATAAATCATGTGCGAGGCATAATTATGATTTTTTGCATATTCCTCGACTGTTCTTATTGCTGAAACATAACTCCGGCACGAAGCTTCTGCCATTTTCTCATAATTATACAAAAAGTCGAAAAATTGACCATCTGTAACTATGTCCTTTTCTTCTATCTTATATGGTTGTACTTGTTCCCGTAAAACTGAGTTGGCATTTTTCCCAAACGAATAAATATCATCTGCCAATTTTGTTGCCCAAGAAACATCATTTAGAATACTTATTACTAATTCCTCATCAGTACCATTGCCCAGCATGGACATTATTTTTTCTAAAGTCATTCCATTGGGGTCATCGTATACCTTGGAAATATAATAAAGTTTCTGATAGATTTTGGAATATTTACTGTCCGAACTTTGGTTATCTTTAGCTTCAACATTGTCGCCTGAATCCTCTGTTGAGATTTCTACATCAGGAAGCTTTATGCCAGACCTCTTTTCGCTTTGTTGCAAAAATTTCTTATATAAAGGTACTGCTTTATCAAGAACAATTGCGGTCTTTTTATGCATCAACCTATATATTTTCATTCCAAGGAGCTTTGATGCAACGGTTATAAATTCATTTTTATTATTCATATCCCAAAAGCTCACTTTGCTCAAGCTACGAGAGCAGCAATACTCCGAACCTTCATCAAGTGCATTAACTATTGTATTAGAACTATATTTTCTTATTGGATTAGATGAAAGCCATTGAATAAATTTTTCTCTTGTATTCATATTATTCATAGCCTCCTTGTCTCCCGTTTGTTCTTTTGCAAGTATGAGTATTTTCTCAAATTCATCTGAATTTAATTTACTCATTTTTGCCATTTTAATATATAACTTACTAGCTCCCGGTAACCCTTTTTCCCCATCTGTCAAGAGATACTCCATTTTTGTCATCTGAAGTGCAATTCCGTTTTCATTGCGAAACACTTCATCTATGTTAATCCCATTTGCTTTTGCACGTTGTCTAAGCAAATGGGATAATTTATGGACGCACTCTGCTTTATCAATTTTATTGTCACGAATTCTGTTACAAGCATCTATCAACAATGCGACTTCATACTCGTCCCACCCTATCCGAACTGTCATATCAATCCTCTATAATTCGACAAATATCCCCGATATCACAATGGAACACCTTACAAATCCTCATCAGCACTTCCATAGATACCGTTTCATCTTTATTAAACTTTGTTGCAACAGATGATGAAATATCTGCTGCACGCATTAAATCCTGTCTGTTCATCTGGTTATCAATCATAAGTTTACGAAGCTTACTATAGCTTATTTTCATCTGTAGCGCTCCTTTGCTGTACACTTCATTCTTAGTTACAGTTATACGAATATTATTTTATCACATCATGTTCATTTTTTCAAGATGCGTGTATCCCAACACCTCATTTTAAGCTATAGTTGTCACTTTTTACAAACACCTATTATTCAATCCCCATGTACCCGATGGCTACTCAACTGAGCAGCCATCTTTTCGATTTTCCAGACACCGTCTAAAAGCGTGTCGCTACCTCATTTAAATACAACGTATCGATAATATTTTTATTTCTTCTAGTTAAACGTAACTTTATTTCCCAGTTCTTTACGCAAGGTGTCTTTAACCTTGTCGGAAAGCTTGCCGGAGGCTTTAACTTTTTTTAGATTACTGCATCCTGCCAAAACATTCGCTCCTATTGTTGTGACCGAGTCCGGGATATTGATGGCAGTTAATTTGAAACAGTCCTTGAAAGCATTCTCTCCTATTGTTGTGACCGAGTTCGGGATTTCGATTTCAGTTAAGCTGATACAGTTCTTGAAAGCTCTAATTCCTATTGTTGTGACCGATTTCGGGATTTCGATTTCAGTTAAGCTGATACAGTCATAGAAAGCATTATCTCCTATTTTTGTGACCGATTTCGGGATTTTGATGTTTTTTAAGCTGCTACAGTTCTTGAAAGCACTCTCTCCTATTTCTTTGACCGATTTCGGGATTTCGATTTCAGTTAAGCTGATACAGTCAGCGAAAGCCCAAGCTCCTATTTTTGTGACCGATTTCGGGATAAAGATTTCAGTTAAGCTGCTACAGTTCAAGAAAGCATTATCTCCTATTGTTGTGACCGAGTTCGGGATTGTTACTACTTTTTCTCCCTTACCCTTGTACTTTATCAATACTTTGTCTTTGTCTTCGATAATAAAATTTGACATTTTTACCACTCCTTAATATAATATATTTTTGTGAATATAAAATAACACTTATTTACTTAATTTGTGCCATTTTTTATATTATTCACATATACTAATTATACACATTACACGTATAATGTCAAGTATATTTTTAAAATTTATCTAATATAACAAGAATTTAATATTGTATATTTTTGTTATCGGAAATAAGTTGTGTTGTGTCAGCTGTGGTTATCCTGCAAAACTATCTAATCATTTTCACACGTGATATAATGTGATTGTATAATTAAATTAATTGTTCCTTTGATGAAATTTTAACGAAAAAATTGTACCGATTACTTCAATTTCAAAAGTAATCAGTACATAAAAGATACTGTATCGATAATATTTTTATTTCTTCTAGTTAAACGTAACTTTATTTCCCAGTTCTTTAAGCAAGGTTTTTTTAAATCTTGCCGGAGCTTTAACTTCTTTTAGATTACTGCATTCTTCAAAAATATTCTTTCCTATTTTTGTGACCGAGTTCGGGATAGTGATGTCAGTTAAGCTGCTGCATTTAGCGAAAGCCCTATCTCCTATTTCTGTGACCTTGTTCGGGATAGTAATTTTAGTTAAGCTGCTACAGCCAGCGAAAGACCAAGCTCCTATTGTTGTGACCGAGTTCGGGATAACGATTTTAGTTAAGCTGCTACAGCCAAAGAAAGCACTTATTCCTATTTCTTTGACCGAGTTCGGGATAACGATGTTTTTTAAGTTGTAACAGGCCTTGAAAGCATTCTTTCCTATTGTTGTGACCGAGTTCGGGATTTCGATTTTAGTTAAGCTGCTACAGCCCTCGAAAGCACTCTCTCCTATTGTTGTGACCGAGTTCGGGATTTCGATTTTAGTTAAGCTTCTACAGTTATAGAAAGCTCTAATTCCTATTGTTGTGACCGAGTTCGGGATAACGATGTATTCTAAGCTGCTACATCTAAAGAAAGCACCAGCTCCTATTGTTGTGACCGAGTTCGGGATAGTGATGTCAGTTAAGCTGCTACATCTAAAGAAAGCACCATCTCCTATTGTTGTGACCGAGTTCGGGATAGTGATGTTGGTTAAGTTAATACAGCCAGCGAAAGCACTATCTCCTATTGTTGTGACCGAGTTCGGGATAGTGATGTTAGTTAAGTTAATACAGCCATCGAAAGCCCTCTCTCCTATTTTTGTGACCGAGTTCGGGATAAAGATTTTAATTAATTTTTTGTTATTTGCAAAAGCGCTATCTGCTATTTTTGTAATGTTATAAGGAATTATCATTGTATTTATATCATGTTCAATAAAAGTATTGTTATTCAATATTTTTACACTCTCGGGAAGTTCTATAGAACATAAGTTACTCTTATCGGACTTAACTTGTTTATCGGACTTAACTTGTTTATCGAACATAACGTGTCGCCCTATTATTTCTACTACGTTCGGGATAGTGATGTTAGTTAAGCTGATACAGCCAGAGAAAACACTCTCTCCTATTTTTTTGACCGAGTTCGGGATAACGATGTTAGTTAAGCTGATACAGCCCTCGAAAGCACCATCTCCTATTGTTGTGACCGAGTTCGGGATAGTGATGTTGGTTAAGTTAATACAGCCAGCGAAAGCATTATTTCCTATTGCTGTGACACCACCCAGGATAGTGATGTCAGTTAAGCTGCTACACTCAACGAAAGCACCATCTCCTATTGTTGTGACCGAGTTCGGGATAGTGATGTTGGTTAAGTTAATACAGCCAGCGAAAGCACTATCTCCTATTGTTGTGACCGAGTTCGGGATAGTGATGTTAGTTAATCTGCTACAGTTATAGAAAGCCATAGCTCCTATTGTTGTGACCGAGTTCTGGATAATGATGTTAGTTAAGTTAATACAGCCATTGAAAGCATTCTTTCCTATTTTTGTTACCGATTTCGGGATAACGATGCTTTCTAATTTTTTGTTATTTGCAAAAGCGCTATCTGCTATTTTTGTAATGTTATAAGGAATTATCATTGTATTTATATCATGTTCAATAAAATTATTGTTATTCAATATTTTTACACTCTTTGGAAGTTCTATAGAACATAAGTTACTCTTATCGGACTTAACTTGTTTATGGAACGTAACGTGTCGCCCTATTATTTCTAATATGCCCGGGATAGTGATGTTAGTTAAGCTGCTACAGCCAGAGAAAACACTCTCTCCTATTTTTTTGACCGAGCTCGGTATAGTGATGTTAGTTAAGCTGCTACAGTAAGAGAAAGCCCTATCTCCTATTGTTGTGACCGAGTTCGGGATAGTGATGTTAATTAATCTGCTACAGCCATCGAAAGCACAATCTCCTATTGTTTGGACCGAGTTCGGGATAGTGATGTTAGTTAATCTGCTACAGTCCTCGAAAGCACTCTCTCCTATTGTTTTGACATCGTTCGGGATTGTTACTTTTCCTCCCTTACCTTTGTACTTTTTCAATACTCCGTTTTCGATAGTAAAACCATTGTCATTTGGCATTTTTACCACTCCTTAATATAATATATTTTTGTGAATATAAAATAACACTTATTTACTTAATTTGTGCCATTTTTTATATTATTCACATATACTAATTGTACATATTACATATATAATGTCAAGCATATTTTTAAAATTTATTCAATACAACAAGAATTTAATATTGTATATTTTTGTTTCTTCTCGTTATAAACGGTAAACTTAACTTGTTTTTTCAGTTTTTCAGGCAAGGTGTCTTTAAATCCTGCCGGAGCTTTAATATTTTTTAGATTACTGCATCCTGCAAAAATATTCTCTCCTATTTTTGTGACCGAGTCCGGGATAGTGATGTCAGTTAAGCTGCTACAGTCCAAGAAAGCCTTATCTCCTATTTCTTTGACCGAGTTCGGGATTTCGATTTCAGTTAATTTGGCACATTTATAGAAAGCTTCTTTCCCTATTGTTGTGACCGAGTTCGAGATTTCGATGTATTTTAAGCTGCTACAGCACTCGAAAGCTCTCTCTCCTATTTCTTTGACCGAGTTCGGGATAACGATGTTAGTTAAGCTGATACAGTAAGAGAAAGCCCAATCCCCTATTGTTGTGACCGAGTTCGGGATAACGATTTTAGTTAAGTTAATACAGCCAGAGAAAGCACTACCTCCTATTTCTTTGACCGAGTTCGGGATAGTGATGTCAGTTAAGCTGCTACAGTCCTTGAAAGCCCAATCTCCTATTTTTTTGACCGAGTTCGGGATAACGATTTTAGTTAAGCTTCTACAGTAATAGAAAGCCCTATCTTCTATTGTTGTGACTGAGTTTGGGATAACGATGTTTTTTAAGCCGGTACAGACATTGAAAGCTTCTTCCCCTATTGTTATGACCGAGTTCGGGATAGTGATGTTGGTTAAGTTAATACAGCCAGCGAAAGCATTATTTCCTATTGCTGTGACACCGTTCGGGATAGTGATGTCAGTTAAGCTGCTACAGTCCTCGAAAGCACCATCTCCTATTGTTGTGACCGAGTTCTGGATAATGATTTTAGTTAAGTTAATACAGCCAGAGAAAGCACTATCTCCTATTGTTGTGACCGATTTCGGGATAACGATTTTAGTTAAGTTAATACAGCCATCGAAAGCACTCGCTCCTATTGTTTTGACCGAGTTTGGGATAGTGATGTCAGTTAAGTTAATACAGCCATTGAAAGCATTCTTTCCTATTTTTGTTACCGATTGCGGGATAACGATGCTTTCTAATTTTTTGTTATTTGCAAAAGCGCTATCTGCTATTTTTGTAATGTTATTAGGAATTATCATTGTATTTATATCATTTTCACTAAAAGTATTGTTATTCAATATTTTTACATTCTTTGGAAGTTCTATAGAACATAAGTTACTCTTATCGGACTTAACTTGTTTATGGAACGTAACGTGTCGCCCTATTATTTCTAATATGCCCGGGATATTGATGTTAGTTAAGCTTTCACAGCCCTCGAAAGCTTTCATTCCTACTTTTTTGACCGAGCTCGGTATAGTGATGTTAGTTAAGCTTTTACAGTACTCGAAAGCCCTATCTCCTATTGTTGTGACCGAGTTCGGGATAACGATGTTTTTTAAGTTGTAACAGGCCTTGAAAGCACTCTCTCCTATTACTGTGACCGAGTTCGGGATTGTTACTTTTCCTCCATTACCTGTGTACTTTGTCAGTACTCCGTTTTCGATAGTAAAACCATTGTCATTTGGCATTTTTACCACTCCTTAATATAATATATTTTTGCGAATATAAAATAATACTTATTTACTTAATTTGTGCCATTTTTTATATTATTCACATATACTAATTATACACATTACATGTATAATGTCAAGTGTATTTTTAAAATTTATCTAATATAACAAGAGTTTAATATTGTATATTTTTGTTATCGGAAATAATTTGTGTTGTGTCAGCTGTGGTTATCCTGCAAAACTATCTAATCATTTTCACACGTGATATAATGTGATTGTATAATTAAATTAATTGTTCCTTTGATGAAATTTTAACGAAAAAATTGTACCGATTACTTCAATTTCAAAAGTAATCGGTACATAAAAGATACTGTATCGATAATATTTTTATTTCTTCTCGTTACTATCGATAAACTCAACTTTATTTCCCAGTTCTTTAAGCAAGGTGTCTTTAAATTTTGCCGGAGCTTTAACATTTTTTAGATTACTGCATCTTTTAAAAATATTCTCTCCTATTGTTGTGACCGAGTTCGGGATAACGATGTATTCTAAGCTGCTACAGCCATTGAAAGCTTCCTGTTCTATTTTTGTTACCGAGTTCGGGATAATGATGTTAGTTAAGTTAATACAGCCATTGAAAGCATTCTTTCCTACTTTTGTTACCGAGTTCGGGATAACGATGCTTTTTAATTCTTTGTTATTTGCAAAAGCGCTATCTGCTATTTTTGTAATGTTATAAGGAATTATCATTGTATTTATATCATGTTCAATAAAAGTATTGTTATTCAATATTTTTACACTCTTTGGAAGTTTTATAGAACATAAGTTATTCTTATCGGGCTTAACTTGTTTATCGGACTTAACTTGTTTATCGAACATAACGTGTCGCCCTATTATTTCTACTACGTTCGGGATAATGATGTTAGTTAATCTGCTACAGCCAGAGAAAACACTATTTCCTATTTTTTTGACCGAGTCCGGGATAGTGATGTTAGTTAATCTGCTACAGCCCTCGAAAGCCCTATCTCCTATTGTTGTGACCGAGTTCGGGATAGTGATGTTTTTTAAGCTTTTACAGCAAGAGAAAGCCCAAGCTCCTATTGTTGTGACCGAGTTCGGGATAGTGATGGCAGTTAAGCTGATACAGTCAGAGAAAGCCCAAGCTCCTATTGTTGTGACACCGTTCGGGATAGTGATGGCAGTTAAGCTGAAACAGTCAGAGAAAGCCCTATCTCCTATTGTTGTGACACCGTTCGGGATAGTGATGGCAGTTAAGCTGATACAGCCATAGAAAGCATTCTTTCCTATTTTTTTGACCGAGTTCGGGATAATGATGTTAGTTAAGTTAATACAGCCATCGAAAGCATTATCTCCTATTTCTGTGACCGAGTTCGGGATTTTGATTTCAGTTAAGTTAATACAGCCATAGAAAGCATTCTTTCCTATTTTTGTTACCGATTGCGGGATAACGATGCTAATTAATTTTTTGTTATTTGCAAAAGCGCTATCTGCTATTTTTGTAATGTCATTAGGAATTATCATTGTATTTATATCAGTTTCAGTAAAAGTATTGTTATTCAATATTTTTACACTCTCGGGAAGTTCTATAGAACATAAGTTACTCTTATCGGACTTAACTTGTTTATAGAACGTAACGTGTCGCCCTATTATTTCTAATATGCCCGGGATAGTGATGTTAGTTAAGCTGCTACAGCCCTCGAAAGCTTTCATTCCTACTTTTTTGACCGAGTCCGGGATAGTGATGTCAGTTAAGCTGCTACAGCCCGCGAAAGCACCAGCTCCTATTTTTGTGACCGAGTTCGGGATAGTGATGTTAATTAATCTGCTACAGTCATCGAAAGCACTAGATCCTATTGTTGTGACCGAGTTCGGGATAACGATGTTAGTTAAGCTGCTACAGCCATTGAAAGCACCAGCTCCTATTGTTGTGACCGAGTTCGGGATAACGATGTCAGTTAAGCTGCTACAGTCAGAGAAAGCCATATCTCCTATTTCTGTGACCGAGTTCGGGATTTTGATTTCAGTTAAGCTTCTACAGCCATAGAAAGCATTATCTCCTATTTTTGTGACCGAGTTCGGGATAAAGATTTTAGTTAAGCTTCTACAGCCAGAGAAAGCCCTCTCTCCTATTTCTGTGACCGAGTTCGGGATAACGATGTTTTTTAAGTTGTAACAGGCCTTGAAAGCACTCTCTCCTATTACTGTGACCGAGTTCGGGATTGTTACTTTTCCTCCATTACCTGTGTACTTTGTCAATACTCCGTTTTCGATAGTAAAACCATTGTCATTTGGCATTTTTACCACTCCTTAATATAATATATTTTTGTGAATATAAAACAACACTTATTTACTTAATTTGTGCC
>CAKVEP010000004.1 GCA_934729465.1 uncultured Eubacteriales bacterium
GGATGTAGCTCATCTGGTAGAGCGCCACCTTGCCAAGGTGGAGGTAGCGGGTTCGAGCCCCGTCATCCGCTCCATTTTTATATGTAAATGGCGCCATAGCCAAGTGGTAAGGCAGAGGTCTGCAAAACCTTTATTCCCCAGTTCGAGTCTGGGTGGCGCCTCCATTAATTAATATTATTATAAAGTAAGGTGTCTTGATTGACGGTTTGTGAATGTTTCTGCCGTTGTAGAGACTCCGTTTTTATTAGACTTTACATTTAAAAACTTGAGGGGAATTGGTTTTGAAGCTACTAAACATTGGATTTGGAAATATGGTTTCATATGGAAGATTGGTTTCTATATTAAGCTCAGACTCTGCGCCGATAAAAAGGGTTATTCAAGAAACCAAGGCGAGAAATATGCTGATAGATGCTACTTACGGAAGGCGAACAAAATCCGTTTTGGTTATGGATAGCGGACATGTTATTTTGTCGGCATTGCAGCCGGAAACTATATCAAGCCGATTTGAAAAGGAAAATAATTTAATTGAAGAAAGCGAGGAATAATGTTAATGGTGAGTTCTCATGAAGGCCTTTTGATAGTTTTGTCTGGTCCGTCGGGGGCAGGGAAAGACACAGTGCTTAAACAATTATTATTAAAAAGCGAAAGTCTTAGTTTGTCTGTGTCTGCAACAACAAGGCAGCCTCGCAGCGGGGAAATTCACGGGAAAGATTATTATTTCGTGTCAGAGCAAGAGTTTATGGATATGGTCGAAAAGCAAACGATGCTTGAATATGCGAAGTATTGTGGGAATTATTACGGGACTCCGATTACTCAATTAAATGAGATGTTAGGCGACAATAAAGACGTTATTTTAGAAATAGAGGTTGCTGGCGGAGAACAAATAAGGGAGAAATGCCCTGAGGCAGTTAGTATATTTATAGTTCCGCCCTCACTTGAAGTGTTAGAATCAAGGCTCAGGGGAAGAGGGCTAGACAGTGATGAGGTTATCAAAGGAAGGCTCGAAGTGGCTAAGCAGGAAATAAAATCAGCCGATAAATATGACTATGTTGTTATTAATGACTCTTTAGACAAGTGTGTGGAAAGTATATTGTGCATTATATTTTCTGAGCATATGAAGTCAAAAAGAAGGAAAAGTTTAATTAATGAGGTGTTGAAAAATGCGTAAATTGTCAATAGACGATATGTTTATGGGTAAGCAGAGCAGGTATGCTTTAGCAATTGCCGTTGCCAAGAGGGCTAGGCAGATAATTGACGAAATAAATGAAACTGGAGAAAGAAGTGCTGAAAAGAGTACGGAAAGGGCAGTTATTTTAGCTATAGATGACTTTAAAAATCACAAATATGATATAATAGAACCTGATGATGAACAATAAAATTGTTGAGTGTGATGATAAATTGATGGTTAAAGTTGCGATAGAAAAGATAAACTATGATGCCGACATATTATATACTTACAGTGTACCTGAAAATTTTGAAAACTTAGTTTGTGTTGGGAAAAGAGTTTTAGTACCATTTGGCAAAGGAAATTCAAAACGTAAGGGAATTATTGTGGAAATTACCGGCGAGAATTTAAAAATAAGAAATATTAAATCAATTATTACGGTGCTCGATGAAGCACCTTTTATTAATAAAAAAATGTTGCAACTTGCATTGTGGATGAAAAATAATTATTTTTGTAGTTTGTATGATGCGATAAAATTAATTGTACCGACAGGTTCTAAAAAAAGCGCTGAGGTTTTTTATATTTTTGACAAAAATAATAAATTGATTAATAAAATTAATTTAAGCGAAGGTCAAAATAAGCTGATAAAAAAAATTATAGATAGCGGCGGAAAATTAAATAAGGCACGTCTTATTGACAGTGATAATGAAAAAGAGTATAATAAATATATTGATGAATTATTGAAATCAGGCATAATACACGAAGAAATTTCATCAATAAAAAATGTTGGCGAAAGATTATTTAAGATAGTGAATGTAAATGAGAATTTAGATTTGCAAAAGTTAAAGCTTACAGAAAAACAAAAAAAGGTTTACGAATTTGTGAAAAATTCGCAAGATACATCAATAAAAGAGATTTGTTATTTTTTAGGTGTTAGTACAAGCGTTGTTGACGGACTAATTAAAAAAAATATTTTAATTTCGAGTGAAAAAAAAGTATATAAAAGTCCGTTGTCAAAAAAATATAATAATGCTGTAAATGTAGAATTTGAATTATCAGACGAACAAAAAATTGTGTATAATAAACTATCTAAGGATGTGTCATCAGACGACTATACGGTTTCATTGCTTCACGGAGTCACTGGAAGCGGAAAAACGGCAGTGTTCATTAAGCTTATAGATTATGCGTTGAATTTAGGGAAAAACGTTATAATGATGGTGCCGGAAATTTCTTTAACAGCACAAATAGTAAGTCTTTTCAAGGGGAGATATGGCGACGACGTATCTATTATACACAGCGGTCTTTCGGACTGGGAAAGATTTGATGAGTGGAAAAAAATAAAAGAAGGAAAATCTAAAATAGCAGTTGGAACACGCAGTGCAGTGTTTGCGCCGTTTGATGAAGTTGGTCTTATTATAATAGACGAAGAGCATGAGTATACTTATAAATCTGAGTCTTTGCCGAGGTTTCATGCAAGAGATGTGGCGAAATACAGGTGTAAACAGTGCGGGGGAACAGTACTTTTGTCTTCAGCAACGCCGTCTGTGGAAAGCTATTACCTTGCGGATGTTGGTAAATATAATTTGTGTGAATTGACTCATAGATACGGGAACACAACGCTTCCTAATGTTGAGGTTGTGGACATGAATGATGAGGTCAGCAACGGAAATATCTCGCAATTTAGCCGTTCTATGATTGAGGCGGTTAAGGAGAATATAAAGTGTGGCAAGCAATCGATATTGTTTTTAAACAGAAGAGGGTATCACACATTTGCAAAATGTAAGGAATGCGGCGAGGTGCTGAATTGTCCAAATTGTAACGTGTCGCTGAATTATCACTCTGACAACAACAGATTAATGTGCCATTATTGTGGGTATTCAAAGGAATTTTCAAAGGTATGTGTGAGCTGTGGCAAGGAAGCTGTTTACTACACCGGTTTTGGAACTCAGAAAGCTGTTGAACAATTGGAAAAATTTGTTCCAGAGGCTAATGTTTTAAGGGTTGATGCGGACACAACACAAAAAAAATATTCGCATGAAAAGTTATTTAGCGAGTTTAAACAGGGAAAATACAACGTAATGCTAGGAACGCAAATGATATCTAAGGGTTTAAACTTTCCGAATGTTACTCTTGTTGGAATAATATTGGCAGATAGGGCGCTGTATTCTGATGATTTCAGAAGTTATGAAAAGGCGTTTTCTATGATGACGCAAGTTATAGGAAGAGCCGGAAGAGGCGATTTTGAAGGCAAAGCGATAATTCAAACATTTACTCCCGAAAATAGTATAATTGAGTTGGCAGCTAGGCAAGACTACGTAGGATTTTACAGAAATGAAATACAAATAAGAAAATTAATGTTGTATCCACCGTTTGTGGATTTGTGCGTTGTTGGCTTTAACGGGAGTAACGAAGCAAAGACTTTGGATGTGGCAATGAAATTTTTTAGCGAAATAAAAAAGCTTGCTGCAAGCAAATACAGCCAAATGCCTTTAAGAATTTTTAAACCAACCCAGGCGAATATAAATAAAGTTGGCGGAAAATATAGAGTAAAAATATTAATAAAGTGTAAAAATAATAAAATTTTCAGAAATATGATTTCTGATATGCTGATGATAAATAAGACAAAAATTAAAAATAATAGTGTAAATGTGTTTGTGGACATAAATCCAGACACCGTTTTATAGGAGGAATATAAATGGCAATAAGGAATATAATTCTTGAAGGAAATGAAATATTAAATAAAAAATGTAGACCTGTTGAAAAATTCGATGAGCGTTTATGGCAGCTTATTGACGACATGAAAGAAACGATGTACAATTCAAATGGAGTTGGCTTGGCAGCTCCGCAAGTTGGTATATTAAGAAGGGTTGTAGTTGTAGATGTTGGCGATGGTCTAATTGAGCTTGTAAACCCTGAAATAATCGAGCAAGACGGCGAGCAAAGAGAAATTGAAGGATGTTTGTCATGCCCGGGGCAGTATGGCACTACAATAAGACCTATGTTTGTAAAAGTGGCGGCGAAAGACAGAAATGGTAAAGACATTCAACTAAGCGGAATGGCTTTGAAAGCAAGAGCTTTTTGTCACGAAATAGACCACTTAGACGGAATATTGTTTAAATCAAAGGTGATTTCAGGAGATATAAATTTAAAGAGGTGAATTTCTTGAATATAATTTTTATGGGAACTCCAAAATTTGCGGTTCCATGTTTAAAGTCGTTAATCGAGGCAGGACATAAAATAAAATGTGTTGTGACTCAGCCAGACAAGCCAAGTGGAAGAGGTTACAAAATAACATATCCGGAAGTAAAGCAATGTGCTCTTGATTACGGATTGGAGGTTTTTCAGCCGTCGAGGCTTCGTGACGATGGCGTGGAGCAAAAATTAAAATCGTTCGATGCCGATGTTATAGTGGTGGTAGCTTATGGTAAAATATTGCCTAAATATATTCTGGATATGCCTAAATACGGCTGTATAAATGTTCACGGTTCGTTGTTACCTAAATATAGAGGAGCCGCTCCGATACAGTGGAGCGTGATTAACGGAGAATCAAAAACGGGCGTCACAACAATGTATATGGACGAAACTATGGATACCGGAGATATAATTTTAAAATCTGAAACAGAAATAGGTGCAAATGAGACTTCTGGAGAGCTTTATGACAGATTATCTGAAATGGGAGCAAATTTAATTGTTGAAACAATAAAAAAGCTGGAAAAGGGAAATGTTGAAAGAATAAAGCAGCAAAATGAGGATGCAACTTATGCGCCTATGCTTGAAAAAAGTATGGGTAAAATAGACTGGAATAAATCTTCTTTGAAAATACATAATTTGATTAGAGGGGTAAATCCGTGGCCTATTGCACACACTAAATTTAAAGGTAAGACATTAAAAATATACAATTCTGAAATTATATCTGGTAAGGGTGGCAAGAGCGGTGAAATAATTAGTGTTAAACCGTTGCAGGTTGCCTGTGGAGATGGAAATTCAATTGAGCTTAAAGAAGTACAGTTAGAAGGTAAAAAAAGGATGATGGCAGAGGACTTTGCCAGAGGTTATAGAATAGAAGTGGGCGCTTTTTTTGAAATGGAGTGATTATAATGTTTTATTATTATGATACAAGTTATTTTTTATATATGATTGTAACGTTGGCAGTGTCGATGTATGCGCAAATTAAAGTGCAAACAACGTTTAATAAGTACTCTAAAGTAAAAAGCCAAGGCGGGCTTACAGGTGAACAAGCAGCAAGAAAGGTTCTTTTAAGGGATAATGTTGGAGATGTTTCCATAAGCCACATCTCAGGGAATTTGAATGACTACTATGACCCAAGGGAAAACGTGATAAAATTGTCAGACAATGTTTATGGTAGCACATCAATATCAGCAATAGGAGTAGCAGCTCACGAGGCAGGTCACGCAGTTCAAACTGCAAAACAGTATTTACCGATAAAAATAAGACAGTTTCTTGTTCCGATATCACAATTCGGGTCTAGTATGTCAATGCCACTGATTTTTATAGGACTATTGTTTCCGAGTAAATATAATTTTTTAGTAAACATTGGCATAATGCTGTTTGCTTTAGCGGTGTTGTTCCAAGTTATAACGCTTCCAGTGGAAATTAATGCAAGTAAACGAGCTTTGGTGGCTTTGGAAGAATCGGGAATATTGTATGGCGAAGAAGTCGAGGGAGCAAGAAAAGTTCTTAGTGCAGCAGCACTCACTTACCTTGCCGCAACGTTTACAGCTTTGCTATCTCTGTTAAGGCTCGTGTTAATATCGAGGAGAAGAGATTAATTGAATAAATGACTATAAAAAAACTACTTAAATTCCAAAAAATTACGGAGTTTAAGTAGTTTTACTGTTTTACAGGTTTTATTTAATCTAGGTGACTAAAAAATTTATTATGTATAGAATTTAGTGCGGTGTCGACATCCTCAGACGCTATCAACACAGACACTTTTATTTCGCTTGTGGAAATCATTTGAATATTTATCTGAGCATCGAACAAAGCTTCAAACATCATAGAAGCAATCCCAACGTGGGTTTCCATGCCTGTTCCAACTATTGAAACTTTAGCCACGTCTTCATCGATTAAAATTTGAGCATTTTCAATAGGCTCAATGTACTTTGATAATATCTCTTCAGTTTCCTCAACCTGGTCTCTTGTTATGGTGAACGTAATATCCTTTAGATTGTTGCGACCAATGGATTGTAAAATAATATCGACATTTATACCCTTAGACGACAATTTTGAAAAAAGTTTAAAAGCAAAACCAGGTTTGTCAGGAATATTTGTAACGGAAATTCTAGCAACATTATTGTCGGTTGTAACACCGCTTATAAGCATTTTTTCCAATCTAGCAGCCTCCTTAACAATAGTACCGGGGACGTTATTCATGCTTGATAGCACCTCAATTTCAACATTATATTTTTTTGCCATTTCAACAGACCTATTATTTAACACTTGAGCTCCGAGAGTCGCCAACTCTAGCATTTCGTCGTAAGAGATAGCATCAAGTTTTTTAGCATTAGGAACTCTCCTTGGGTCGGCTGTAAAAACCCCTTCAACGTCTGTGTAAATTTTACATACGTCTGCGTTCATTACTGCGGCTATGGCAACCGCACTCGTATCTGACCCGCCTCTTCCCATAGTTGTTATGTCGCCAAATTTATTTATGCCTTGGAATCCGGCAACTATAACTATGTTTTTTTTATCTAATTCTCTCTTTATTCTGTCAGGCGTGACCTTTTCAATTCTTGCATTACTATAGTCGGCATCTGTGAAAAATCCGGCTTGCCAGCCCAGTAGTGAAACGACCGGGAATCCCAATTTTTCAATAGCCATCGCAAGAAGAGACATAGAAATTTGTTCCCCCGCAGATAAAAGTACATCCATTTCACGTCTTGAAGGATGAGAGTTAATTTCTGAAGCTTTAAAAATTAACTCATCAGTGGTGTCTCCCTGAGCCGACACAACCACAACAACATCATTGCCCTTTGAATATTCACTAGTAATAATTCTGGCAACATTAAAAACGTGGTCAGCGTCGGCAACGGAACTTCCACCGAATTTTTGAACTATAAGACTCATAATTTTTATGGCCTCCTTAAAATACAAAGGATATAATTTAATATTAAATGTATTTATAACATTATATACACAAGTTGACAAATTTGTTATAGACAAGTTTTATTGACCATCACTATCAATAGTAGCGTCTATAGAGTTTTCAACTGGTTCCTCGCTTATGTTGGCTGCATCAATAGTTTCGTCGGAATTTTCGACCGTTTCTTCTTCATTTGATTGATTTTCGCTGAGAAGATTTTCTGCCTTACCATAGTGAGCATAGCAGTTTTGAGGAACATTGCTGCTTGCATAATAGCCAACGGCAGTATTAGGACAAGCCGTATTTGCAAGGTTACCCGTTGATTTACAATAGGTATATTCAGCAACATCAGGGTCAAATGCGAAGTCCATAGCAGGTTTGTTTTTTAAATATTCTGTCATAATATGTTTCCATATGCGAACTGCAGCAGCAGTCTCGGTAATTCGTTTTGGATTGTCATACCCTGTCCAAATTCCGGCAACTGCGTAAGGACTTTCACCTATAAACCAACTATCAAAGTCATCTGTTGTTGTTCCGGTTTTTCCGATAATGTCCCAACCATTGATATTCGCAGCTTTTCCGGTTCCCTCGGCTCCAACGATAACTTGTCTTAAAAGCCTGTTAATTATCGTTGCCGTTGACGAGCTTATTGCTTTAGTCGGAATGTTATTTCTGTTGTCAAGTATAACGTTCCCCTCGTTGTCGGTAACATAGAAGTAGGAGAAAGGCTTACAATAATTTCCCCCATTACCGAAGATTTGGAAAGCAGCAACCATTTCACGAACTGTAACGCCAACATGAGTTCCTCCGGTTGCGAGAGCCGCCAAGGATGACGCATCGCTGGAATCGAGGCTGCTAAATCCTAATTTATTAGTTAAGAATTCATAGCTTTTATAAGTGGTTAAATTATTTAACACTTGCGCCGCAGGAGCGTTAGCGGATTTTTCCAAAGCCCACTGCAAAGTAACGTGACCTTTATAGCTCTTATACCAGTTATTAGGCCAGTTTCTTAAATTTCCGCTTCCGTCCAAATCGATTTGTAAAGGTTGGTCTGGGATTAAAGAAGAGTAATTGTAAAGACCAAAGTCTATAGCAGGAGCATAAACTGCGATTGGCTTTATAGTTGACCCCGGCTGACGTTTTGCAACATTTGCTCTGTCGTACCACAAGTTACCGGTTTTTTCCTCTCGACAACCAACAGTTGCAAGGATTCTTCCGTCGAATCCCATCATAATGTAACCGATTTCTAAATCCGAACTTTGAGGCATTATGGATTTGTCCTTGAGCGACGCCTCGACTATAGATTGAGCATTTGAATCCATAGCAGAGTAGATTTTTAACCCGTGTGTGAAAAGCATTTCTTCAGCGGCAGTTTTGCCTATATTGTATTTTACACACAAATCATTGACAACATCTCTAAATAAATTTTCAACGTACCAATTGTGGATTGTTGCGGTTGAGTTATTTTTATTGCTATTTGTGCCAGACGATTTAAACGTCATGTTTTGGGATTCTTGCATTGCTTGTTCAAATTCGCTTTGAGAAATTTTCCCTTGCTCGAGCATTTCGCTTATAACGGTTTCCCTACGTTTTTTGTTGTTTTCAGGATTATTTATAGGATTGTAAGAAGTAGGATTTTGAGTGATTCCCGCTATAGCTGCACATTCAGCGATAGAGCAATCTTGAATATTCTTATTAAAGTATAAATTTGCAGCTGTTTGAACTCCTCGGCAGCCTCCCCCGAAGTTTACTATATTTAAATAAGCTTCTAAAATCTCGTCTTTAGAATATTTTTGTTCAAGGTGGATTGCTCTAAAAATTTCACGAAGCTTTCTTGCTAAACTAACTTCATTGTCATCAGTCACGTTTTTAATTAATTGTTGAGTTAAGGTAGAGCCTCCATAAGACTGCGACCCCTTTAAAAGATTAGTTATAGCCCCAGTTGTACGCACCCAGTCAACACCCTTGTGGTCATAAAATCTTTTGTCTTCAATTGCAATAATGGCGTCGGTCATGTGTTTGGGAATATCGCTGAAATCTATCCATATACGGTTTTCGGAGTTGTATATTCTTTGATATTCTTGAGGAACGCCGTTTTCATCGTTTACATAAACAAAGCTTGTTAGCGCAAGTTTTGCATTGCTTAGGTTAAGAGCGATGTTGTCGTCGTCTAAAGACAAAACGTAAAATCTAAGAGATAGCAAGATAAGAACGGCTGTTATTGCACCAATAGCGAAAAAGCTTAAAAGTACACGAAGAATAACCACAAAAAAAGATTTTAAAAATGCGGTAGCTCTAATATTGCCGTCGGGCTTATAAGAAAACGCATTAGGATTAGAAGGGTCGTTGTTAAATTTATTAATATCGGTTTTTCGCATTTTGGTACTCCTTTATTTTTAGTAACACACTTTTAAATTTAATTTACGAATTAATATTATAGCATTTAAAAAATATATAATCAAATAATTACATAAATAATAAATGTAAATTTATTTACCGGAATAAGCGCTACTTTTACAAAATTCTTTCATACAACATTTTTCGCATTTAGGATTTTTTGCTGTACATACATTACGTCCGTGAATTACCACTCTGTGACAAAAATCATTAGATTCGTTTTCCGGCAACACGCTTCTCATAATAGTTTCTATTTTAAAAGGGTCTTTAGTATCGTGAAATCCGAGACGTCTAGTTATCCTTATAAAGTGAGTGTCAACAACAACAGCGGGCTTACCGAAAATGTCGCCCAAAACTAAGTTTGCGGTTTTTCTTCCAACTCCGGGCAGGGAGGTTAAATCTTCCATGGTGTCAGGAACTTCGCCATTATATCTTTCTATAATTTGCCTGCACATATTAATTATATCTCGAGATTTGGTTTTGTATAACCCACACGGACAAATGTATTCTTCAACTTCTTTAACGTCTGCATTGGCAAAATCAAAAGCAGTTGGGAACCGCTTGAATAAAGCAGGAGTAACTGTGTTAACCCTTGCGTCTGTACATTGAGCGGAAAGTCTGGTTGCAATAAGCATCTGAACTGGAGAGCTGTATGTTAAAGAGCAGATAGCGTTCGGATATTCTATTTTTAAAGCGTCAACAGCTAATTTAGCGAGTATTTCATTGTTCATATAATCACACCTTTATTATATGTAATATTTTACACTCTATAAGGTGATTTTTCAACATAAAATACTTCTTAATTAAATCCTGTAACACGCTAATAAATAATTGGATTGTTGCATAAATAAGTTGTAGAAAAATTAGACGATGGTATAATAAATTGAAGAAGCAGCAAAGCGAGGGAGATGATTTTATGGTTAGTGTTGGGATAGACATGATTGAAATTGAAAGAATAGAAAAGTGCATGAAACGAGAAGGATTTTTAAACAAATTTTTTGGAGAAGAAGAAATATTACAGCTTAAAAGTAAAAAATTTATAATTCAAAGCGTAGCAGCAAATTTTTGTGCTAAAGAAGCGTTTTCTAAAGCGATAGGAACAGGTATAAGAAGATTCAAGTTAAGGGAAGTGGAAATTTTAAGAAATGAAATGGGAAAACCGTATATAAAATTAACAGGGAACGCCTTTGATATAGCTGCTAGTAATGGATACAAATTTGACGTAAGTTTAACGCACACAAAACAATTTGCCTCGGCGGTTGTGGTGTGTGAGAAAGTTGGAGGATGATAAAATGGAAATTATAAGAAATTATGAATATATACAAAGTATAAATATGGACATGGTAAGAAAAAAATTGCCGTTTCGTTCGGCTTTTGCCCACAAGGGAACGTTTGGTACGCTTGTAGCAGTATGTGGTAGTGTTGGAATGGCAGGAGCCGCCACAATGTGTATATCATCAGCGGTTAGGTGTGGAGTGGGACTTGTTAGGGCGGTGGTGCCGAAAGGGATTTATGATATAGTGGCAAAACAGGTTGTTGAGGCTGTTTATGTGCTGGCAGACGAAAACAGTGATGGAACGATTGGCTTAAGTGAAGTCGATAAAATATTAAATTGTTTAAAAAAATCAACAGCATGTGTTGTGGGCTGTGGATTAGGGTGGAATAAAGATATAAAAGAAATTTTAGAAAATATTATAAAAAATTGTAAAATACCACTTCTTATAGATGCCGATGGAATAAATGTTTTATCCGAGAATATAGATGTATTAAAAGAGAAGCAATCAGAAATAGTAATCACACCTCACGTGGGCGAAATGGCAAGACTCATGGGTGTGAGTACAGACGAGATTAACAGAAATAGATTATCTTATGCCAAGCAGCTTGCACAGAAATATGAAATAACTGTGGTTTTGAAAGGACATAACACAATTATATCAGACAAAGAAGGCAACCTTTTCATGAACAATACAGGTAATTGTGGTATGGCAAAGGGAGGAAGTGGAGATGTTTTGTCGGGAATGATAGGAGCGTTTTTAGCACAGGGACTTAGCGGTATAGATGCGGCTGTGTGTGGAGTACACTTGCACGGAGTTGCGGGAGATAAATGTTCTGAAAAGTTGTCTAAAACGGCTATGCTTCCCACGGATATGATAAACGAGTTGCCAAACTTATTTTTAGAGATTGAATGATAAGGTGATAATATGAAAAAAAGATTGTTGGTAATAACAGCTTTAACGGCGTTTTCTCTTACTGTAGGTTGTGCGGTTGAAAAGGACGTGAGTGTTAGTAATATAAATGATTCGTTTAACGGAAGCATTCAAGTTGAAAGCGATGGTAAACAATATGAATGCGAGCTTTTGCATACGCCTGAAAAAGTAAGCGTGATAAAGATACTTAAGCCCGACAGTCTTTCAGGGCTAACTTTTTCTTGGGAAAATGATAAATACAACGTTGCTTGGAAAGAGTTGAGCTGTGAATTTAACAAGGAGTTTATTCCTGATTGTTCATTTATGTCGAACATAGTTAGCGTAATGAATGCGCTCCACCAGAAGGAACTGCTTAAGAATTTGCCTGACGACAGTGATGATAATATATACATGGGAAACTGTGAGGCAGGAGAGTTTAAAGCTATATTTAACAAAGATGGCAGTTTGAAACAAATTAATATAGATGAGAAAAATATTCACGTCAAAATGACATAGCAAATAGAAAAGCACACAAATTTTTAAGATATTATTATTTATTATTCCTCTTGTATTTGTATGCTGTTTGGGTATAATTAACTGTGTGTTGATTATATTAAATGGTTAAGGGGTTATGTTAATGTTTAAATGCAGTAAAAAATTTTTAGCCACACTATGTTTGTCATCAGCTTTTTGTTTGCCGACATTTGCTTATCCGTTGCAAGAGTTTTCAAAAACAAATGATTTTTTAAGTTTTGTTGAAAAACACGGACAATCAGTTAAATATGATTATGGAGCTATGAAAGACTTTAGAATTGGGGTATCGCCATACTTAAGAAGTGTTAAGAAAGAAGAACTACCACGTGTTTTTTTGGATATATACGAAAGAATAAATAATGAAAATTGTAGTGAAGTACGTAGTAAAATTGAGTCTAATATAAAAAACTCTAGAAAGGTTAATGTAAAAATTGCTGATAGGAAAGCAACATTAATATACGAAGATGAAACAGCTCCTAAAGGCTACACTGAAATGTATATATAAATTAAAAACTAGGTAAGGTTTATAGCCTAACCTAGTTTTTGTTTAAAGAGTCTGCTTGTATTCATTTAAAATTGCTTGTATTTGTGAATCTTTTTGTTTTTTTTGCTGATTTTCAATTATCCATCCAGCCACTTCTTCATCTGTTTTGTAACCCATGGCAGCTAACTTCGCTCTAAATTGCCTATATTTTTTTTCTTTTTCAGCCTTAGTAAAGGCATTACCTGCTGTTTTAAATGCATTATTACCGCCTCCGCCTAAAAAGCCTGTTAAAAATGACATAGCAAGGAAAAATCCACTTCCGCCAACAACGTTGTCCAAATTTTCATCTGATAGTTCAGTTTTTTCTGTGTTTTCAAATTGCTTAATTAATTTCAACGCTTGTAAAAATTCCTCTTTGGTGTATCCGCTGACTATACTCAAAGCAAATTCATATTTTTCATCGTCTGTTTTTTTCGACAAAAATTGATTTCCAAGATTTTTGTCTGTGCTTAATTTTTTAAATAATTCAGCTAAAGCTTCGTTTTGCATAATAATACCTCCTTTAACAACTACCTAAAAGTTTTATCATATTTCCAAGTCCACCATCTATAATGTCACTAAGTCCAAGAAGTGCTTTTCCAAATCTGTAACTAAAGCTGCTGCCTCCATTTATGTTTTTTAAATCTGCATCACTTAATGATGAAATATCGCCTGATGCTTCCACTTTTTCACGGATTTCATTTAAATATTTCATAAATTCAACGAATTCTTCTTTAGTATAGCCGTCGGAAATAGTCAAAGCTATTTCGTAAATACTATCCAAAGTAGGTTCTTTTAAAACAGAAAACCTTTCCATTAAAGTGGGGTCTTCGTTTAGCTTGTTTACTAAATTTAGTAATCCTTGATTTTGAAATTTTTGTTCCATAAAGTTCTCCTCCTAATCTTAAAAATCTAATACAACTACATAAACAATTTAATTATCTAAGTTGTTTTGCTAAGATTAATTATATTTAATTTAGAGCAAAATGTTAGATAAATACATAAATATGTATACGTGTATTATATTTTATAATCTTTTGCTCGATATGTCAATACTTTTATCATAAAAGTTTTAATTTTTTTATACATTATGTAAAAACATACAATTTATATTTTATGAATTAACTGTTGTGAATCAGGAAAAATATTATAGTTGAGGAGTTGATTTAATGAAAAAAGACAAGAAAAAATCAGATTACAAACAATCAGTGGATAACTCTAATGAAGACAATCAAAAAATTAACGACAATAATGCAAATGTTGAAAACATAGGTAGTGAGCGCCACAGCGAGATGATAAAGGAGATAGGGTCGGTTGTTACAACGATAAACGGAAAAACGGTTTATTGCTTAACGATAATAGGACAAATAGAGGGACACTACATTTTACCCTCTCAAAATAAAACCACGAAATATGAACACGTGATACCTCAGCTGGTTGCTATAGAAGAGAGCCCTAAAATAGACGGTCTTTTAATGCTTTTAAACACAGTCGGCGGGGACGTTGAAGCAGGTTTGGCAATAGCCGAGCTTGTTGCGGGAATGAGTAAACCTACGGTGTCGATGGTTTTGGGAGGCGGACATTCCATAGGTGTTCCTCTTGCTGTTTCTGCTAAAAAATCATTTATAGCTAAGTCTGCCACCATGACAATACATCCTGTAAGAATGAACGGCGTTACCCTAGGAGTTCCCCAGACTTTTGAATATTTTCATAGAATGCAAAAGCGTATAACTAATTTTGTTGTAGAAAATTCTAAAATATCCCCCGAAAGATACTACGAAATGGCTATGAACACAGAAGAACTGGTTATGGACGTTGGGACGATACTAGACGGAAACACTGCGGTTAAAGAAGGGATAATAGACGCAACGGGGAATTTGTCTGATGCTTTGAAATGTCTTTACGATATGATAGATGAATATAATCGTCGAAGCATAGAAGAAAATCAGGAAAATCATAAAAAAAACAAAGAATAAAAATTTTAAAAAAATAAAATTTATAGTTGGATATTATTGAAACACCACGTATAATTAATACATGGTGTTTTAATTTTAATATAAATATTTTGGAGGAGTATTGATGGGAATTTTTGATGCAATTATACAGGGGATAGTTCAGGGACTGACGGAGTTTTTACCGGTGTCCAGTAGCGGACATTTACTTTTGTCTCAACACATATTAGGAGTGCAGGAAAACAATTTGTTTTTTGACGTAATGCTCCATTTAGGAACTTTAATAGCAGTGTTGGCGTTTTACTATAAGCTGGTGATAAAATTAATAGGGGCTTTCTTTGGACTTGTGAAAGACGTGTTTACAGGGAAATTTAGTTTCAAAAATTTAAACGACGAAAAACGTATGGTAGTAATGCTGATAATAGGACTGTTGCCGCTATTTATATTATTTTTACCTGTCCCGGGTACAGGCACAAATATTAAAGGCATAGCAGAGTCGCTATCAAACGACAGTAACATAATAGTAGTTGGAGTTTCTTTGCTGATAACAAGCTTATTATTACATACGGGTATTTCCAAAGCGGAAAAAGGCAAAAAAAGATATATGCATTTAAAGGGTAAAGACGGAAAAGAAGGAAGAAAATCATTTAATGTTGGAGATGCTTTGTCGGTTGGATTAACACAATGTGCAGCGGCAGTGTTTCCGGGACTTTCAAGGTCAGGTTCAACGCTTTCAATAGGCTTGATGAGGGGAATCAACAGGCAAACTGCACTTGACTATTCATTTGTTCTTGGAATACCATCAATAATGGCAGCAGCGGTTTTAGAATTAAAAGAAGCTTATGAGTCACCTATGGGAGTGTCGATAGAGATTTTGCCTATAGTTGTTGGGATAGTAGTTTCAGCCGTAGTGGGCTTTATGGCTATAAAGTTATTTAAATGGCTTTTAGCAACGGATAAAATGAATATATTTGTAATTTATACCTTGGTAGTGGGATTGCTTTCAGTAATTATAGGTATTTTCGAAATGATGAACGGGGTAAATATATTTACTGGGCTACCGCTTTAATTTATAAAAATATAAGGTGGGTAAAATAGTGGCGGTAAAAAATATGAAAAGTAATGGTGCCGGTAGAGGAAAATCTGCTGGCACAAAATCTAAAAAAGTAAAAAAATTTTCATCCTGCAAAAGCAGTAAAAGCGTTTCAGAAAAGCGCAATAAATCCGTATATACGGTTGTACTGTTTTCGGTTTCTGTGTTACTGTTTTTTATTACGATGGTTAAGGGAGAAAATCTTTGGCTTATAATTCACAACTTTATATTAGGCTTATTTGGAGTGTGTTCGTTTTTTCTACCGTTATTGTTGTTGTATGTTGCGGTGTCGGAAGCCAGAGGCAATGAAACCAGTAATATTAAATATAAGATAATTATTACTTGTTTTTCTATAATTCTGTTTTGTTCAAGTGTGTATGTTTTTAAAACAAGTAATATTGTAAAAGATGAAGCTATATTAGATAAAATCAAAACTCTGTATGATTTAGGGATAAAGAATAAAAGTGCAGGAATTTTTAGCGGCGTCATAGGAATACCTCTTGTTTGGCTGTGCGGGAAATCAGGAGCTGAGATTGTAAATGTAATTTTGATATTTTTGTCTTTAATGCTGTTTACGGGGACGGACCTCATAACATTTTTTAGGCTTATTAAAAAACCGGTTTTATTTATAAAAGATAAAGTAAGCAGTACAATATCTAAAAGACGTGAAAATAAAATCTCTGATAACTTAAATGTGAGTAGTAGCGGAGAGTTAGAGGGGGGTAAGTTTAATAAGGATAAATTTAGTAAGGACGTTATCTGGGAGGAAAACAGTAAAATTGCGTTTAATACTGAAAAAAATATATGTAAAGATGACGGTGATTTTACAGATAACGAATGTAAATTTGACGAATCCGAAGAGAAAAATAATTTAAGCTCAGACGCAGACGATAGCGAATATAGTGAAATAACAGAAAATAATGTATCTCAAAGCGACTATAATCCTCCTCCAGTTGAACTTTTAAGTGCATCAGGAGAAACAGACAAAAATGATGTTGTGAGTGAAAGACACAAAACTGGTCAAATACTCGTTGAAACGCTAGAAAGCTTTAACGTTAAAACCAATATAGTAAATATAAGTAGAGGACCATCTGTAACAAGATATGAGCTTCAGCCGGCAGCAGGGGTTAAAATAAGTAAAATTACTAACTTAGCCGACGACATAGCTTTAAACTTAGCAGCTTCAGGGGTTAGAATAGAAGCGCCTATCCCGGGGAAATCTGCGGTTGGAATAGAAGTTCCGAATAAAGTAGTGAGCGTTGTGAGAATGAGAGAGTTAATATCATCTCAAATTTTTATGAAATCGGAAAGTAACCTCACTGTGGTTTTGGGGAGAGATATTTCAGGTAAAATAACGGTGGCCGACTTATCCAAAATGCCCCACCTTCTTATAGCGGGGTCCACAGGTTCAGGAAAATCGGTTTGTATAAATTCTTTTATAATAAGTCTTATTTATAAATCAACTCCGGAGGACGTTAGACTTTTAATGGTAGACCCCAAGGTTGTGGAGTTAGGAGTTTATAACGGTATTCCACATCTGTTGGTTCCGGTTGTCACAGACCCAAGGAAAGCTGCTAAAGTGTTAAATTGGGCAGTTAAGCAAATGCTTGACAGATACAAAATGTTTGCTGAAAACAACGTTAGAGATTTAAAATCTTATAATAGCTATGTAAGAAGCCATGAGGGTCTTACAGATAAAGAGGGTAACGCTTTAAAGCCCCTGCCGCAGATAGTTATAATAATAGACGAACTTGCCGATTTGATGATGGTTGCGCCAAACGAAGTTGAAGATGCAATATGTCGTCTTGCACAGATGGCGAGAGCGGCAGGAATGCATCTTGTTATAGCCACGCAAAGACCGTCGGTTGACGTTATTACTGGTATAATAAAGGCAAATATTCCAAGTAGGATAGCTTTAGCAGTGTCGTCGCAAGTAGACTCAAGAACAATAATTGACTCAAGCGGAGCGGAAAAATTATTAGGTCGAGGAGATATGCTGTTTTTACCCATAGGAGAGAATAAACCTATAAGGGTTCAGGGGTGCTATGTAAGCGATAGCGAAATAGAAAATATTGTTGAGTTTATAAAGAAATCTGCTAAAAATTCTGAGTATGATGAAAAGGTAATCGACGAAATAGAAAACAGTGTGGCTCTTGAAGCCGATAAGGAGGAAACTTCGAGTTCAAGCGAAGACCCACTAATGAATAATGCAATAAAATGTGTTGTCGAGGCAGGACAAGCCTCAACCTCGCTACTTCAAAGACGTTTAAAATTAGGCTATGCAAGAGCGGGAAGACTAATAGATGAAATGGAACAAAAAGGAATAGTGGGACCTCACGAAGGGTCAAAGCCTAGAAAGGTACTTATTACGTATCAGCAGTATTTAGAGATGAATATGAATAAATGTGAGTAAATTATAAAGGAGTAAAAGAGAAGAATACTATGGCTAGTTATGAAAAAAGGAAAAGTAAAAGAAATGTTTTTTACGGTATAATTATTGTTTTATTATTGGCTTGCTGTGCATACAGTTATTGTGTGACGGGGAATAATCCGTTTTCGGATATGCTTGAGGATACTGGTACATCTGTATCCTCAAAGGATTATAAAATGAGTGTACATTTTCTGAATGTTGGGAAAGCCGATTGTGCTTACATAAATTGTGGAGATAAGAATATATTGATAGATGCAGCCGATAAAGATGTGTCTAACAATGTTAGAGAGTACCTAAAAAGACAAAATGTTGAAAAACTTGATTTAGTGGTAATGTCTCATGCGCACCGTGACCATATAGGTCAGATGGATGACGTTATTAAGAGTTTTGATATAGACAAATTTTTAATGCCCGACATACCAAATAAAATTGTGCCGCCCTCGAGAACGTACGTTAGTATGCTTAAAGCCCTCGACGAAAAGAAAGTAAATGTTGAGATAGCTAAAGTAGGGAGTAGGTTTTCAATTGGCGATATGGTTATAGACATATTTGCTCCATGCGGAATTTATGATGACATAAACAACACATCAATAGTTATGAAGATAACGTTTGGCAAAGACAGCTTTTTATTTACAGGTGATGCATCTGAGCAGTCTGAATTAGACATGATAAAACGAGGTTTTGATTTAAAATCAACAGTACTGAAAGTTGGACATCACGGTAGTAGAACGTCGTCAACATGGAAGTTTTTAAATGCGGTTAGTCCGGACTATGCCGTTATATCTGTTAAAAAGGATAAGAGTAATTTGCCAAACGAAAGAATAATAAAAAGATTAAACTCGTGCAATATAAAAACATACAGGACAGATGAATCAGGAAATATTGTATGTTGCACAAACGGTGACGGTGTAACATTTACAACCGAAAGGGAGGAAAAATAATTTATGATATATCTTTCTGTTGACAGTATTGAAGATGGATATGCCACTTGCGAAGATGATAACAGGGATAAGTGGGAAATTAATATAAAAAAGCTCCCTAACGGAATTAAGGAAGGAGATGTTGTGTTAATTAAAGATGACGGAAAAATTTTAATTGATGATAAAGAAAAAAAAATAAGACAAAATGCAGCTATTTCGCTGCTGGAAAAGGTTTTGCATAGTAAAGACGAAAAATAAAATATTGACGCATTATTAAATATAAATTAAAATATAATTGTTATTTATTTAAATCGGTCTGGAAGGTTCGATGATGTGTAATATACTAAAGTTTATGAAAAAGTATGTTTACCAATAATTAACGAAAGGAAAGTGCTGAAAATGGAATACTTAATAAATAATTTAATTGGATTAATTAATTCAGCGCTTAGTCCGGAAATTATAGTGTTTATAATTTCTTTGATTCCAGTTTTAGAGTTAAGGGGAGGAATGATAGCAGCTAGTATATTGGGATTAAATTGGAAGGTAGCAATGTTTATATGTATTTTAGGAAATATAATACCTATACCTTTTATTTTACTTTTTATTAAAAAAATTTTTTGGCTTTTAAGAAACACTAAATTCGTAAAATTTATAGATAAAATAGAAAAAAGAGCAATTGAAAAAAGTGAAAAAATATTCAAATATAGAAATTTAGGATTATATTTATTTGTGGCAATACCTCTGCCCGGGACGGGAGCATGGACAGGGGCATTGATAGCAGCGCTATTTGACATAAGAATAAGAAATGCTTTTTTATCAATTGTATGCGGCATTTTTACGGCAGCTATAATAATGGCAATATTATCTTATGGAGTTTTGGGTGCTTTTATTTAGTGGGATTTGTAAATTTATCTTTTATAAGTTTAAACGGTTTGTTAAGCATAAAAACAAAAGCGGCGCACGAAATGGAGTGTAAAACATCAAAGGGAAGGCTTGAAAGAAAATAAGTTGTAATTAGTTCTTTGTTTACACTCGGAAAATAAAAAATTATGGAAAGTAAATTTATTATCGGACTGTAAACCAAAAATATTAACAGTAATGAAGCTAAGCATAAATTTAAAGAAGTAATTTTGTATTTTTTCTTAAAGAATATAAGATGAGCGAAAACAGAAACTAGAACGCAACACACTATTTGCCAAAGAGTCCAAGGACCTTGACCTAAAAAAATATTTGATGTTAGAACCGTAATTATTGAGATAAGAATACCATAGTATCCTTGGAAGTAAGCTGATGACAAGATGATAATAGGGATAAATAGCTCTACGCTTGGGATAGCGGAAAGTGCTAACCTGCCGATACAAGCGCTTGCTGACAAAATAGCAATAGTTGAAATGTCGATATTTGAGATTTTTTTCATTTTTAACTTCCTTTACATATTTTATTGTTGTAAATTTTAGCCGAATAACAAAATAAAAACAATTAAATCTTCGAAAATTTTAGGTTATTTTATGTTGAACCCCAAAAGTATTTAGGATATCCTTGATTTGTAAGTCGAATTTTAGAAAAGAGGATAAAATAAAGTGGAATGCAAAAATTTATACACGAATGTGTTTTCAGAAATCGGGTTTGGCATACAGCCTTTTAAAATAGTGAATTATAATGTTTGCTATGATGGAATGTATGGAGTGGAAATTGTTGAAAAGTCAGGAGTTTTTACGGAAAGCGATATTGTTTATATATCTAAAGATAAGTATTTGGTCATAGATATTATAAAATACTTGCATGAACATGCAATTGACATTATCTCATTTAGAGATGTTGTGAATGATTTGCTTACTAAAGTAAGCGCAAAATAAAAATATATTAATATATTGGGAGTAACATGAGTTTGATTAGTAGTTTATTACCAATACGAGTCCTTGTTGTGGACGACGATTATGATGAATGCGAAATTATAAGAAGAGCATTTGAGATTGCAGATGATATAGAAGTTTGCGGAATAGTTAACGATGGAGTAGCCGGCGTGGAGATGACTAAGAAGTTAATGCCGGACGTAATTTTATTGGATATTATAATGCCAAATATTGATGGATTAGAAGTTGCCAAGAAAATCCGAGAGTTGGATATGGAGAAAGACCCTAAAATAATAATGTTTACAGCAATAGGTAACCAGAATGTGATAAACACTGCCTTTGGAATAGGAGTGGATTACTATTTAAAAAAACCTGTAAACTTATTGAGCTTGATAGAAAAGGTTAGGATGGTACATAAAAACAAAGCATATACTGATATGTATAACATAAATAAGTCAAACTTTAGGGTAATAAAGGAAACAATAAACAAAATATGTATACCAATAAATCTTACAGGATACAAATATATAGTACAAGTAGTAGACATAATGCTCGAGAAAAATAATATGACTTTTAAACAGATGTATGAAATTGTTGCAGAGAAAAACAATACATCGAGTCAGTGTGTTGAAGTTTCGGTTAGAAACGCAATAAGAAGAGCAACGGAAATTCAAAGTGATTTCTATAAAAGTATATTTGACTCAAACGGAGGAAAAATACCAACAAATTCAGTTTTCTTTGAAAAGATAAAAGAAGTGGTATACATGAACTTGCCGTAACAAATTAATAAATATAATGTGTTGCCAGAAAATATAAATTATGTTAATATGATAATAAAAATAATTTATGTTAGGAGTTAAATTTTATGATGCCAATTAACGTGGGGTTATTATCAGTGTTGCCTCCGGTTTTATCAATTGTTCTGGCGCTAATATCTAAGAATGTAATATCCTCATTGTTGTTGGGGATTTTATCGGGAGCTTTGATATATTCGTTAAACACCGGAAGTGGAATTATAGGAATGATTGAAATAATGTTTTCGGTCATGGCAGACAGTATGGGGAGCAATATATTAATAATAATATTTATAGCATTGCTCGGAGCGTTAATTCATGTGATTACTATGGCAGGTGGCTCAAAAGCTTATGCTAAGTGGGCATCTGATAAAATAAAATCTCGCAAAAGTGTACAAATAGCAACGGCGGTATTAGGGTTTATATTGTCGGTTGACGACTACTTTAACTGTTTGACAGTTGGCACGGTAATGAGACCGATAACAGATAAACATAGGGTTTCAAGAGTAAAATTTGCTTATATAATAGACTCAATGGCAGCACCTGTGTGTGTTATAGCGCCAATATCAAGTTGGGCAGCTTCAATTATATCGTGTATAGACAGCACCGGAATGAACGGAATGATGATGTTTATGCAAACGATACCATATAATTTGTATGCGGTGTTTACGATAGTGTTTGTGTTTATACTTTGCTTTACTTCTATGGATTACGGACCTATGGCAAAATTTGAACGTAATGCAATAGAAAATGGCGATTTATTTACAACAGATTCAGAAGTTTTAGGCAAAGAAACAAACGATGAGTCTGTGTCTGACAAAGGAAAGGTCTACGATTTAATAGTGCCGATACTGGTTCTTATAGTGATGTCGCTTATAACGATGCTTAAAACCGGGGGCTACTTTAACGGTGGAGTTACGCTTTCTCAGGCTTTTGGCAACACAAATTCAAGTATATCTATAACAGTTGGAGCGTTTAGTGCGTTAGTTGTGGCATTTTTAATGTTTGTGCCGAGGAAATTAATGTCGTTTTCAGATTTTATGTCGGGAATAACAAAGGGTATAGAATCCATGATAGGACCTTTTGTTATACTGGCTTTGGCGTGGACAATGAGCAGTATGTGCAAAGACATGATATGTACGGGTGATTATATAGGTAACGTGGTTTCGGAGTCAAATATTCCTTCGGTGTTGATACCGGCTTTGATATTTTTAATGTCAGGATTTTTGTCCTTTGCCATGGGAACATCATGGGGTACTTTTGGAATATTAATACCTATTGTTGCAGTAGTGTGTCAAAGAGTAGCGCCTGAAATCACAGCTATAGCACTTTCAGCAACGTTGTCGGGTTCTGTGTTTGGGGACCATTGTTCACCTATATCCGATACTATGATATTATCTTCAACCGGAGCAAGGTGCAACCATATAGACCACGTATCAACGCAAATGCCGTATGCTTGTACTGTGGCGGGAGTTTCTGTGATAGGATATATTGTGGCGGGTGTTACTAAAAATTTATTTGTAACGCTTTCTGTTTCGCTTTTATTTCTAGTAATTTTTATGTATTCTGTGAGTAAGATTAAAAAATCGAAGTTAATCAAAAATTAATATTGACATAATATAAAATATATGATATCATATAATTACAAAGTTGAGTGAATTGTTATTTTAATTATGGAGGTATAATTATGGAAATATTCGGTATTAAAATTACAGTTGCAGGAGTGGTAGCAACAGTAGTAGCGGTAACAACACTTGTGTGTGGAGTTAATCTTGTTAAAGCATCAATGAACAAAAAAAATGCTGAACAATATGTCAAGAATTGTAAAGAACAACAGAGTTTTCATGTGAAAATGGCTGCTAAGTATTCTGGAAAATCAGAAGAGGAAGTAAAAAAAGCAGTTTCCCAAAAATGTGCTCAAAAACATGAAGAAGCTGCAGTAGAATATCAAGAAGGAATAGAACGCGGTTCAATTGTTATAGACAAGATAAATAACACTGGGTTCTTTGGAAGAGCCATGGGAAAATGCAACAATTAAAATTAGACTTGAATTGGGATTTCGAAATTTAACATACAGAATTTTAAAGCTATAAAAATCTATTGATTTTTGTAGCTTTGTTTAGTATTATTTAAATGTAATATCAATTTATGTGTATTGGAGAGGTTTATAAAATTATGAAATTCCGAATTTTCAAATATTTGAATATTATGTTACTGATTTTAATGTTTTGTAATACTGCTTCAGCGGTGAATTTTTACAAAAAAGATGATATTTCTACAGACTCAGTTGTGTTATATAATACAGATTTAGATAAGGAAGTTTTTTCAAAAAACGCCGATAAGAAAAGGAGTATGGCATCAACGACTAAAATTATGACTTACATAATAGTTGCCGAAAATGTTGCAGATTTAGATAATACTAATATTGTTGTGTCGAAGGAGATATTTGGAAATTTAGAAAACGACGTTGCTATGGCAGACCTTAAAGATGGCGATGTTTTAACTGTGAATCAGCTTTTAAATTGTTTGATGGTACCATCCGGAGGAGATGCCGCTTTGGTGTTGGCTAATTACGTTGGTGGGGGAAGTGTGGAAAAGTTTGTTGAAATGATGAACAATAAAGCTCAGGAGCTGGGCTGTACGAATACTCATTTTAGCAATCCTCACGGTTTATACGATGAACAGCATTACAGTACGGCTAATGATATGTATAAAATAACCAAGTACGCTATTAAACAGCAAAGATTTATGGATATATGCAGTAAGTCCGAGAGCGCAGTGTTTTCAGATGACAGAAAGCCCTTGATAACTACTAACAAAATGATAGATAAGGTTCGGGGTGGAAAATATTATTATGAGTATGCTCGTGGGATAAAAACAGGATATCTTGATGAAGCGGGGTATTGCCTAATATCGACTGCCAGCAAGGAAGGCACTACATACATGTGTGTTGCGTTGGGGGCACCGTCTTTTGACTCGGATGGAAATAAAATTGAAGATAATATGGCAATGTTGGATAGTAAAAAATTGTATGAATGGGCGTTTTCGAGCTTAAAGTTGAAGCTGTTGGCAGATGCTAAAAAAATGCTTGGTCAAACCGGACTAAACTTAGCATGGAAAAAAGACAATTTGCTTTTATTTCCTGAAAAAAGTGTTTACACAATACTCCCCACTGATTTTGATATGTCTAGCATAAAATTGGAGCTTAACGTTCCCGAAAGTTTAGATGCTACTGTTGAAACTGGCGATTTGATTGGAAATGCAGTTTTCATGTATGAAGGGGAGAAATTAGCGGAAATAAATGTAGTTTCTGGGGAAACTGTTCCTAAGAGCTGGTTTTTACTTATTGTGCGCACGATTAAAAATATTTTATTTTCCAAAGTATTTTTGATATGCTTTACATTGTTCTTGATAATGTCTGTTTGGTATGTTGTTGTGACAATTAAGAAAAATATGAATAGAAAAAATAGAAAGAGAAGGAACACCAAAAAATATAACGATAGACCTAAACACCAAAAACACAGATAAATATTAAAATAAAATTTGGAAAAATATATGCACCTTCCCATTGAGGTGCATTTTTAGTACTTATTAAAAGGTTGTAATTATTGTAATTATAATGTAAAATATTAGATTGAGATAAGTTTGTTTTTGGGGGATTTACATGAGTATAAAGTTCACAAAAATGCACGGTTGCGGCAATGATTATATCTATATTAATTGCTTTAATCAGGAAATTAAAAATCCTAATGAGCTAAGCATAAAATTGTCAGATAGAAGATATGGGATTGGCGGTGACGGAATAATATTAATTTGTCCGTCGGACGTTGCCGATGCTAAGATGAGGATGTTTAACCTTGACGGAAGTGAAGGGAAAATGTGCGGCAACGGGATAAGATGTGTTGGAAAGTTTTTGTTTGACAATCAAATAGTGAAAAATCCAAACATGACGATTGAAACTTTGAGTGGAATAAAAAATGTAACGATATGTCAAAGTAATGGCAAGGTTTCCACTGTTAAAGTTGATATGGGAAAACCAGAGTTTTCGCCGTCTAAAATACCAGTGGTTCTAAATTCAGACAAGGTGTTAAATTATCCTATTGATGTTGGAGAACACAGATATAATGTGAATTGTGTTTCAATGGGTAATCCGCATTGCGTGATATTTATGGAAGATGTAAAATCTTTAAAAATAAAAGAGGTTGGCAAATTATTTGAACATAATAAAATATTCCCTGAGGGCGTTAATACGGAATTTGTTGAAAAATTGGGGAATAATTTGCTTTCTATGAGAGTGTGGGAGCGAGGAAGCGGCGAAACATTAGCTTGTGGCACAGGGGCTTGTGCAAGTGTTGTGGCGGCTGTGGAGAATGGTCTTTGCAAAATGGGACAGGATGTGACAGTTAAGCTCCTTGGCGGAGATTTAACTGTGAATTATAAAGATGACACTGTGTATATGACAGGAAATGCAGAAGAAGTATTTAAAGGAGAGGTAGAAATATGACAAAATATATATTTGTAACAGGTGGAGTGGTTTCAGGATTAGGTAAGGGTATAACAGCAGCTTCACTGGGAAGGCTATTGAAATCAAGGGGACTAAAAGTAACGGCGCAAAAATTAGACCCATATATAAACGTGGACCCTGGAACAATGAGTCCGTATCAGCATGGCGAAGTATTTGTTACGGAAGACGGAGCTGAAACAGATTTAGACCTTGGTCACTATGAAAGATTTATAGACGAAAACCTTAATAAATTTTCTAATCTTACAACGGGTAAAGTTTATTGGAATGTGTTAAGAAAAGAAAGAAACGGAGAATATCTTGGCGACACAATCCAAGTAATTCCTCACATAACAAATGAAATAAAATCATTTATATATTCAGTTGGAGAAAAGTCTAATGCAGACGTGGTAATAACAGAAATAGGCGGAACAACCGGTGATATAGAAAGTCAACCGTTTTTGGAGGCTATAAGACAAGTTTCTTTGGAAATAGGAAAAGAAAATTGTATTTTTATCCACGTTACGCTTGTACCATATATAAAGAGTTCGGGCGAACATAAGTCAAAACCAACTCAGCATTCTGTTAAAGAATTAAGGTCGCTTGGTATAAATCCTGATATAATCGTGGCAAGGTGCGACGAACACATTGACGAAGACATAATAAACAAAATTGCATTATTCTGTAATGTTAAAAAGGATTGCGTAATCGAAAATCTTACTTTACCATCATTGTATCACGCTCCGATGATGCTTGAAAAAAGTAATTTCTCAGATATAGTGTGCAGAGAGTTGTCTTTAGATTGCAAGAAGGGCGATATGTCCGACTGGAACGAAATGCTTGAACGTATTGACAAAAAAGATAAAAAAGTGAAAATTGCACTTGTTGGTAAGTATGTTAGACTTCACGATGCTTATTTATCAGTTGCGGAAGCTTTAAGACATGCTGGATTTGAAAATAGTGCAGAGATAGACATAAAATGGGTTGACTCTGAGCTCATAACAGAATATACAGTTGAAGAATTACTGTCGGATTGCGATGGGATTTTAGTTCCGGGCGGTTTTGGAAACAGAGGAATTGAAGGTAAAATAACTGCTGCCAAGTATGCAAGAGAGAATAGTATACCTTACTTAGGAATATGTTTAGGAATGCAGATAGCCGTTATAGAATTTGCAAGGAATGTGTTAAATCTTTCAGACGCAAATTCAAGCGAGTTTGTAGAAGATGGTAAAAATTCAGTAATAGACCTAATGGAGGAGCAACAAGGCACAACCAAAAAAGGCGGGACGATGCGCTTAGGAGCATATCCGTGTAAAATAAAAAGCGGCTCTGTTCTTGAAAATGCATATAAACAGTCTGAAATCCAAGAGCGCCACCGCCACAGATACGAATTTAATAATAAATACCGTGAGATGTTTGAAAATAAAGGTATGTGTATATCTGGAACTTCTCCAAACGGAATGTTAGTTGAGGCTGTTGAAATACCTGAAAATAAATTTTTCGTTGGAGTTCAATATCATCCAGAGTTTAAGAGTAGACCAAATCATGCACATCCGTTATTTAGAGAATTTATTAAAGCAGCAATAAAGGGGTAATATTTGTGAAAATAAATAAGAATTATCTAAATTTAGAAGAAAGCTATCTTTTTTCAACCGTGGCACAAAAAGTGAAAGATTTTAAATCTAAAAATGTCGATGCAGATATAATAAGTCTTGGGATAGGCGATGTTACAAAACCTTTGTGTAAAGCAGTTGTAAGTGCTTTGCACAACGCAAGTAATGAAATGTATGATGAGTCAACATTTAAAGGATATGGTCCAGAGCAAGGATATTCATTTTTAAGAAGTAAAATTAGAGAGCATTATAAAAAACATGGAGTTAGCGTTGAAGAAAACGACATTTTTATAAGCGACGGTGCCAAAAGTGATTTAGGTAATATACTTGATATATTTTCTAAGGACAATGTTGTTTTAATTCCAGACCCGGTTTATCCAGTGTATGTTGACACAAATATCATGGATGGCAGAAAAATATTGTTTATAGACGCTAATGAGGAAAATGGATTTTTACCATTACCGGATAATAATATAAAAGCAGATTTAATATACATTTGCTCGCCGAATAATCCAACCGGAGCGGTTTATAATAAAGAACAATTAAAGCTCTGGGTGGACTACGCCAACAAAAACGAATCTGTTATTTTATTTGACTCTGCATATGAGTATTTTATATCAGAGGAAGGATATCCGCATAGTATCTTTGAGATAGATGGGGCAAAGTCATGCGCAATAGAATTTTGCTCTTTCTCTAAGACAGCCGGTTTCACAGGAACAAGATGTGGATATACTGTTATTCCAATGGAGCTAAAAAGGGAAAATGTTAACATAAATAAGCTTTGGCTGAGGAGACAAACCACAAAATTTAATGGAGTGTCTTATGTAGTTCAAAAGGCTGCGGAGGCAATATTCACAGACGAAGGACAAAAACAAATATACGAAACGATAAATTATTACAAGGAAAACGCTAAAATATTAGCCTCTGCGCTAAAAGAAAAAAATATATGGTTTGTTGGCGGAGTCAATTCTCCATATGTGTGGATGAAGTGTCCTAACAATATGAAGTCTTGGGAATTCTTTGATTATTTGCTAAGCAATGCAAATATAGTGGGAACCCCGGGATGTGGATTCGGGAAAAACGGCGAAGGATTCTTTAGACTCACTGCTTTTGGAAAGAGAGAGTCTATGTTAGAGGCGGCAGAACGTATAAAAAAATTAAATTTAAAATAATTTATGGAGGCATAAAATGGCATTTGATAAAAATAAAGCGCTTGAAACTGCGCTGAGCCAAATAGAAAAACAGTTTGGTAAGGGCGCTGTGATGAAACTTGGGCAAAATCAGTCGATGAACGTGGACGCAATATCAACGGGGTCTTTGTCTTTGGACCTTGCGCTTGGGATAGGCGGACTTCCCAGAGGAAGAATAATCGAGGTTTACGGACCGGAGTCTTCGGGTAAGACGACGTTAGCATTACATTGCATAGCTGAAGGACAAAAAAATGGAGGTAATGCAGCGTTTATAGATGTGGAGCATGCTTTAGACCCGGTTTACGCAAGTGCACTTGGCGTTGACGTTGATTCTTTGCTTGTTTCGCAGCCAGACACGGGCGAGCAAGCTTTGGAAATAACTGAATCATTGGTTCGTTCAGGCGCAATCGATGTAATAGTGGTAGACTCAGTTGCAGCTTTGGTGCCAAGGGCTGAAATTGAGGGTGAAATGGGCGATTCTCATGTTGGCTTACAAGCTAGATTGATGTCGCAAGCGCTCAGAAAATTGGCGGGCGCAATATCAAAATCGAATTGTGTTGCAATATTCATAAATCAGCTTCGTGAAAAAGTTGGGGTTATCTACGGTAATCCTGAGGTTACTCCCGGCGGACGTGCTTTAAAATTTTATGCTTCGGTAAGGATAGACATAAGAAGAATAGAAACTTTGAAGGCTAACGGCGAAATGATAGGTTCAAGGACAAGAGCAAAGGTAGTTAAAAATAAAATTTCTCCGCCATTTAAAGAAGCCGAATTTGATGTTATATATGGTCAAGGAATCTCAAGGGTTGGCGAATTACTTGATTTAGCGGTTAAGTTGGGGATTGTGCAAAAAAGCGGAGCTTGGTTCTCATACGGTTCAACACGTTTGGGTCAGGGAAGAGATAACGTTAAGGAATATTTCAAGGAAAATCAAGAGCTAGCTAAGGAAATAGAAAATAAGGTTTTCGAAAATACAGATAAATTGTATTCAAAACAGGCTCTTAATAAGGCAGCAGCGCCAAAAGCTGTTGTAGCAGAGAAGAAAGATGAGACAGTATCTCAGCCTAAAAAAAGTAAAACAAACATAGATATATTAGTGGATGATTGATAAACATGCAAATAACATGCATTAAAAAGACAAAAAGAGGAATGAATGCTATATATATTGATGGAGAATACAAAGCTAGTATTGATTCTGAAACGTTGGTTAAAAGCAGATGGAAAGTTGGAACTTCTTTAGATTATGACGATTTTAGTCAAGTTATAACTATGTCTGAAGACTATAGAGCTAAAGAAAAGGCTATGAGGTTGATTTCTTTTAGGAGTCATTCTAAAAAAGAGCTTAAAGATAAAATAAAACGCAGCATTAATGAGGAGTCGGCTGAAAAAGCCGTAAATAAGCTTGAAAGTTTAGGACTTGTGGATGATGAAAGTTTTTGTTTGATGTATGCTAAAGAGATGTTTTTTAGAAAAAAATTCGCTGTAAGCAGAGTGAAGTATGAACTTGCCCAGAAGGGGATAAGCAGGGAACTTGCGGATAAGATTATTGAAGAGATAAATCCTGATGCGAGGGAACAGCTGAGTGAGTTGCTGCAGGGGAAGTACAGAGGAAAATTTAACGATGAAAAAAATCGTAGACGTACTATTGCAAGTTTGCAACGTTTGGGCTACAAATGGGAAGACATAAAAAATGTGATGTATCAAGAGTGTGATAGCATGGTAGAGGATGATTTTTAATGAAATATAAGGTTGGTCTGATAAGCTTGGGGTGTGCCAAAAATAGGGTAGACGCTGAAATGCTGTTATCCAAAATAAGGGAACACGGTTATGAAATAGTGTCAAATTCAAACGATGCAGACGCTATTATTATTAACACTTGCGGGTTTATACAAGCCTCTAAAGAGGAAAGTATAGAGGAAATTTTTAATACGGTTGCGCTTAAAAATTCACCTGAAAGTAATTTAAAAGCGGTAATTGTAACGGGTTGCTTGGCTGAAAGGTATAAACAGCAAATTTTATCCGAAATTCCGGAAGTTGACGCCGTTGTTGGGATAGGAGCAAACAGCAAAATAGTTGAAGTACTGAATGAAGCCTTGATGGGGAAAAAAGTGGAGATGTATGAAAGTAAGTACAATATGCCGCTTGACGGCTCTAGGTTACAGACCACACCAAAGCACTATGCTTATTTAAAAATAGCTGATGGGTGCGATAATAGATGTACATATTGTGCAATTCCTCTCATAAGAGGGAACTTTAGAAGTCGAAAAATGGAAAATGTGGTAGAAGAAGCTAAGAGCTTAGCAGATAGCGGAGTTAAGGAATTACTTGTTATAGCTCAAGACACAACAAGATATGGCGAAGATTTATATGGTAAATTAATGCTCGTGCCGCTATTAAAAGAGCTTTGTAAAATAGATGGCATAAAGTGGATAAGGCTTTTATATTGTTACCCCGATAGAATTACGGACGAACTTTTAGATTTAATGTCTAAAGAAGATAAAATATTGAATTACATAGATTTGCCATTGCAGCACTGTAGTGAAGGTATATTGTCTAAGATGAACAGAAGGGGTAATAGCAAATCACTCAAAAAATTAATAGATAAAATTAGGGAGAAAGTAAAGAACGTTGTTTTGAGAACCACATTTATATGTGGGTTTCCCGGAGAGAGCGAAGAAAATTTTGAAGAGCTTTTAAAATTTGTGAAGGAAGTAAAGTTTGAGAGAATGGGTTGCTTTAGCTATTCCAGAGAAGAAGATACTCCGGCGTATAATTTCCCTGACCAGATAGATGAAGATGAAAAATCCAAGCGTTGCGACATTATAATGAGAGAACAAATGAATATAATGGATGATTACTGTGCAAATCAAGTTGGAAAGGTAATAACAGTAATTGTTGACGAGTATGATGAAAGTACAGGGAAATGGTTCGGAAGAAGCGATGCGGACTCTCCTGATGTTGATGGTGGAGTAATTTTTGATGCTAAATTAAAAGAAGTAGAAGTGGGAAGCTTCGTTGATGTTCTGATAACGGGATATGAAAATTGTGATTTAATCGGGAAGTTAGTGTAGTTAAGTTTATACATTTAGGCGTTTGGAGGATTAGAATGAATTTACCAAATAAATTGACTGTTTTTAGGATAGTTCTTGTGCCGATTATAGTAACTTTTTTACTGTGCGATTTTATGAGTAACAATTATCTTTACGCATTTTTGTTATTTTTAATTGCGGCATACACTGACCATATGGATGGAAAAATAGCAAGAAAAACCGGGGCGATAACTAATTTTGGAAAGTTCGCTGACCCTCTTGCAGATAAAATTTTAGTTATATGTTGCTTAATTTGTTTGGTTCAGGCTAACCTTGTTAATATAGTGGCACTTATTATAATTGTGTGTAGAGAGTTTGTGGTGACGTCTGTTAGACTTGTGGCGGCCGAACAGGGGAAGGTAATTCCTGCTAATAATTGGGGAAAATTAAAAACTGTAAGCCAAGTGTCCGCAATATTGTCAATTATAGGAATGCGAGCCGTTAAAGAATTAATATCTAATTTCAGCGGCGGTTTTAGCTTGGGAGTTTATGATTTAATTTCGTCTATAATAGGCGAAATCCTTGTTTGGATTTCGGTTATTATGACAATAATATCAGGAATAATATATGTGTATGAAAACAGAAGTTTGATAAAAGATGTTGGCTAATTTTTTAGAAGAGAGGTATTCACATGAAAATTTACAATACACTTACCGGAAAAAAACAAGAGTTTATCCCCATAAAAGAGGGGGAAGCTAAGATATATGCTTGCGGTCCAACGGTTTATAATTATATACACATAGGTAACGCAAGACCGCTGTGTGTTTTCGATACTTTACGCAGGTATATGAAATATATTGGTTATAAGGTAACGTTTGTACAGAACTTTACGGATATAGATGACAAAATTATAAAAAAGGCAAATGAAGAATCAACAGATTATTTATCTGTGTCTAAAAAATATATAGAAGAGTACAAAATCGATGCAAGAGGGCTCAACATAAAGGAAGCGGACATTCACCCGAAAGCAACGGAAAATATCGAGCAAATTATAAACATGGTGTCAAAACTTATATCAAAGGGATTTGCTTATGCTGCGTCGAATGGGGACGTTTATTTTAACACAAAATCTTTTGAGGAATATGGTAAACTATCTCATCAGCCAATGGAAGATTTACAAGCCGGAGCGAGAATAAGGGTCGGAGAGCTAAAGAAAGACCCTATGGATTTTGCGTTGTGGAAATCAGCAAAAGAGGGCGAACCGTCGTGGGAAAGTCCATGGGGAAATGGAAGACCCGGATGGCATATAGAATGTTCGGCTATGGCATGTAGGTACCTTGGCGAGACGATAGACATACATTGTGGTGGTCAAGACCTTATTTTCCCGCATCATGAAAACGAAATAGCTCAAAGCGAATGCTGTAACGGAGCACAATTTGCTAACTACTGGATGCACAATGGATATATAAATGTGGATAGTAAAAAAATGTCTAAATCGTTAAACAATTTCTTCACTGTAAGAGAGGTTGCCGAAAAATATGGCTATGAGCCGATAAGATATCTTATGATATCTTCGCATTACAGAAGTCCTATAAATTACAGTATTGAGATAATCCAGCAATGTAAATCAGCTTTGGAAAGACTTTATAATTGTAGAGAAAACTTAGAGTTTTTATATAAAAGCTGTATTGAAGGTGACGAAAACAGCTGTTCTAATGAAATCTTGGCAAGGCTTGGCAGCTACAAAGAAAACTTTAAAAAATCCATGGATGACGATTTAAATACGGCAGATGCGTTGGCGGTAATATTTGATTTAGTAAAAGACATTAATTTAAATGTTATAGGAACAAACGAAAAAAATAAAAAAGTGGTTGAAAAAGTGCTATCTCTTTTCAATGAACTTACTCAAGTGCTAGGAATACTTTACAGTGAAAAATCACAAAACATTGATGAAGAAATTGAAAATTTGATAAACTTAAGGCAAGAGGCTAGAAAGAATAAAGATTTTAAAAAGTCTGATGAAATCAGAGATATTCTAAAAAGTAAAAACGTTGTTTTGGAAGACACTCCTCAAGGTGTGAAATGGACGATAAAAAACGCTTAAATTATGGTAGGAAGTAAAAAATAAAAGTTTGGGGGATAAACAGTTGAAAGAGCCTATTATTTTATTAAAAGATATAAGTATTTCGTTTGATGGCGAAATGATATTAAAAGGTCTAAACTTAAGTATATATGACGGGGAATTTGTAACACTTTTAGGACCGTCGGGTTGTGGGAAAACTACAACCTTAAGAATAATAGGCGGCTTTCTTACGCCCGAAAAAGGCGATGTGCTGTTTAACGGAGAGAGGATAAATGATTTACCGGCTCACAAGCGAGAGGTAAATACTATTTTCCAAAAATATGCATTGTTTCCACATTTGAACGTCTATGAAAATGTGGCGTTTGGGATGAGGCTACAAAAAAAATCAGAAGCCGAAATAAAAAAGACAGTTCAAGAAATGTTATCGATGGTTAATTTAAAAGGCTTTGAAAAAAGAAATGTTGCCTCTCTTTCCGGTGGACAACAACAACGTATAGCAATAGCGAGGGCTTTAGCAAACCACCCTAAGGTATTGTTGTTGGACGAGCCTTTAGGTGCGCTTGATTTAAAATTGAGAAAAGATATGCAGGTTGAGCTAAAAAATATTCAGCAAAGAACCGGAATAACATTTATATTTGTAACGCATGACCAGGAAGAAGCACTTTCAATGTCTGACACTGTTGTTGTTATGGACAAGGGTTACATACAGCAAATTGGTTCTCCGCAAGACATATATAATGAACCTAAAAATGCCTTTGTGGCGGATTTCATAGGTGAAAGTAACATTATAGACGGAATAATGGTTGAGGATTACCTTGTTGAATTTGCGGGCAAAAGGTTTAAGTGTTTAGACATGGGATTTAAAAACAATGAGCTTGTGGATGTTGTGATACGTCCAGAAGATATAAAGGTAGTGCCTCCGGAGGAGGGGGATATTTCCGGCGAGGTTACTTCGGTAACATTTAAAGGGGTTCACAATGAAATAATAGTAGATGTGGCAGGATTTAAGTGGATGATACAGACCACCGAAACCCAAGACCAAGGCGACGTAATCGGAATGATTTTGCAACCTGACGACATTCATATAATGAAAAAATCAAGATATTCGGGGGAATTTGGAGATTACAGTGCGTTTAGCGATGAGATGTATGAAGAGCAGCATCATAAAGCAGAGGTGACGGAAAATGAAGAGGAATAAAATTGCCGCAATTCCTTACTCAATTTGGATGATAGTGTTTGTACTTGTCCCTATGTTTCTAATCTTAATCTTCGCTTTCACAGACTCAAACAGTAATTTTACTTTAAACAATATTATAAATGTTGGAAAATATTCGAATGTATTTTTGCGTTCTATATTTTTAGGAGCTATTTCAACAATAATTTGTTTAATAGTTGGATATCCAACAGCTTATTTCATTTCTAAATCGAAAATAAAAAATCAAAGTATATTGCTAGTTTTGCTGATGATACCAATGTGGATGAGCTTTTTATTGAGGACATACGCATGGATGACTCTTTTAGAGAACAACGGAATTATAAATAATTTCTTTGAATTTATAGGAGTGGGTAGGAAAAATCTTATAAACACGCAAGGAGCAGTGGTTCTTGGAATGGTTTATAATTTTTTGCCGTATATGATTTTACCTATATACACAGTCTTAACAAAAATCGACGAAAGAATAGTTGAAGCGGCGCAGGACTTAGGGGCAAATAAATTTAAAGTGTTTTCTAAAATAATATTCCCGCTTAGTATACCGGGAATAATTTCAGGAGTTACGATGGTGTTTGTTCCGGCGGTTAGCACATTTATAATATCTAAAATGCTCGGAGGAGGAGCGAATCTTCTTATAGGCGACTTAATTGAAATGCAATTTTTAGGTAGCTCTTATAACCCAAATTTGGGTTCGGCGATATCACTTGTATTGATGTGTATTATAATGCTGTGCATGGGCATAATGAACCACCTAGACCATGAAGAAGACAACGGTGGAATGATTGTTTAAAAGTTAGGAGGGCTTAATAAATGAAAATTTTTAATAAGGTGTACACATCATTAGTATTTTTATTTTTGTATGCCCCGATTTTTGTGTTGGTTATGTTCTCGTTTAATGATTCAAAAAGTAGGTCTGTTTGGAGTGGATTTACTTTAAAGTGGTATGCAAAATTGTTTCAAAACAGCGATATACTATCAGCGTTTTCTAACACTTTAATAATAGCGACTATTTCTGCTGTTTTGGCAACGATTTTAGGAACAGTGGCAGCTATTGGTATAATGGGGACAAAAAAATGGACTAAAAAATTAATAATGAATGTGACAAATATTCCAATGATGAACCCTGAAATAGTAACGGGAGTATCATTTATGTTGTTGTTTGTGTTCATATATAATCGTACGGGACTATTAAAGCCGGGGATGTTAACATTGGTTCTTTCACACACAACATTTTGTCTACCATATGTTGTGCTGTCGGTGCTTCCGAAGATAAGGCAGATGGACCCTAATTTATATGAGGCTGCACAAGATTTAGGATGTAATCCGGCAAGAGCATTTTTTAAGGTAGTGCTTCCGGAGATAATGCCCGGGATTATTACGGGAATGATGATGTCGTTTACCATGTCGATAGACGATTTCGTTATAAGCTATTTTACGAGTGGGACAACCCAAACTTTACCCATAGCTATTTATTCTATGACAAGAAAATTAGTTAGCCCGGAAATAAACGCTTTGTCAACATTGCTTTTCGGTGCAATACTGTTTTTACTCATAGCAATAAATTTGAGGCAAGTTAAAGAAAAACATTTAGAGGAGAGATAAAAATATTGAAAAAATGTTTGTTAATGTTTGCCCTTTGTTTGGTTGCTTTAATGACAGGATGTAGGAGTAAAGATGAAAAAGAAGTTGTGTTAAATGTGTATAACTGGGGGCAATGTATATCAGATGGCTCAGACGGAAATATTCCGGTTAATGACGAGTTTACAAAAGAAACAGGTATAAAAGTAAATTACACAACATTTCAAAGTAACGAGGAGCTTTATGCGAAACTCTTAGGAGGCGGAGCAAATTATGATGTGATAATTCCGTCTGATTATATGGTTTCGAAGCTTATAGAAAATGACATGTTATATAAATTGGATTTTAGTAATATACCTAATTATAGCTATATAGATGATAAATTTAGAAATTTAAGCTATGACCCTAAAAATGAATATTCGGTTCCATACACATGGGGGACAATAGGAATTTTTTATAATAAAAACTATGTGTCTGAAGAGGATGTATCTAAAGGCTGGAACGTGCTTTGGAATGAGAAGTACAAAGGCAAAATATTGATGTTTGACAATGCTAGAGATTCATTTGCAATTGCACACATTATATTGGGACACTCCATAAATAGTAACAATAAACAGGAATGGTATGAAGCCTTAGAAAAGTTGAATGAACAAAAGCCACTGGTTCAAGCATACGTTATGGACCAGATATTTGACAAAATGGGAAATGGCGAAGCATACTTAGCGCCTTATTATGCCGGAGATGCGGCGGTTATGCTGAAAAATAATGAAGACATAGGTTTTGTAATTCCTGAAGAAGGAACGAATGAATTTGTGGACGCAATGTGTATACCGAAATGTGCTAATCACAAAGCAGAGGCTGAGAAATATATAAATTTTATGTGTAGGACTGATATAGCTAAGGCAAACGTTGAAAGTACAGGATATTCAACTCCTCACAAGGAAGTTTATAATCAGCTTAGCGATGACATTAAAAATAATGAAATTTTTTATCCGGGCGAAGGAATAATGAAAAATGCAGAAATTTTTGTAAATTTGTCGCCGGAAATAAGTGCTTTACTTGATGATTTATGGATACAAGTAAAAATTGGCGGAAATGGAAGTTATGTATTATTAGTTGCCATAATACTAGTATTTGTGCTATCATATATAGGGGTATTAATATATAAGAAAGTGAATAAGGAAAAATATTATTAAAAAGGGGAAATTGATATGGTAAAAGTTATGCTAAAAGGCAATGTTGAAAAAGAGTATGCTGAAGGAACAACAGTGCTTGAAGTTGCTAAGGACTTGGGTCAAGGACTGTATAAAGCGGCATGTGCGGGAAGATTAAACGGAAAAGTTGTGGATTTAAGAACACCTATCCAAAATGACTGCAAGCTTGAAATACTCACCTTTGACGACGAAGACGGTAAAAAAGCTTACTGGCATACCACATCTCATATTATGGCTCAAGCGGTGTGCAGACTATTTCCCGGCGCGGTTTTTGCAATAGGACCTTCAATAGATTCGGGTTTTTATTACGACTTTGATTTGGAGCGTACTTTAAATCCTGATGATTTAACAAAAATAGAAGAAGAAATGAAAAAAATAATCAAAGAAGATATTGCAATAGAAAGATTCACGATGCCTGTTTCTGAGGCGGTAAAATTTATGGAGGAAAAACATCAGCCATATAAGGTTGAGCTGATAAAGGAACACGGAGCAAATGGTGAAGCGATTTCTTTCTACAGCCAGGGGGACTTTGTTGATTTGTGTGCGGGACCTCACCTTATGTCTACTGGGAAGGTTAAGTCTATTAAGCTTACAAATTGTACGGGAGCTTATTGGCGTGGAGATGCTAAAAGTAAGATGCTTCAGAGAGTTTATGGTATATCATTCCCTAAAGCGTCTTTACTCGAAGAACATCTGAAAAGAATTGAAGAGGCTAAAAAACGTGACCACAGAAAAATAGGTAAGGCACTTGACCTTTTTGATATTTATGAAGAGGGTCCGGGATTTCCGTTTTTTATGCCAAAGGGTATGATTTTAAGAAATACGCTTGAAGATTTCTGGAGAGAAGAACACAGGAAACACGGTTATCAAGAAATTAAAACTCCAATGATATTAAACGAAGATTTGTGGCACCGCTCAGGTCACTGGGAACATTATAAAAATAATATGTACACAACCAAAATAGACGATGAAGATTACGCAATAAAACCAATGAACTGTCCGGGAGGAATGTTGGTTTACAAAAGAAAGTTACATTCTTACAGAGATTTACCGCAACGTATGGCAGAACTTGGACTCGTGCATAGACATGAATTGTCGGGAGCGTTGCACGGCTTAATGAGAGTAAGATGCTTTACTCAAGACGATGCTCACATATTCATGACAGAGGACCAAATTGAAAGTGAAATTTTGGGAGTAATGAAATTAATAGACAATTTCTATAATGTGTTCGGATTTAAATATGCGCTCGAGCTTTCAACAAGACCTGATGATTCTATGGGAACAGATGAACAATGGGAAAGCGCAACAAACGCTCTTAAAAAGGCACTTGAGGCTAATGGAAAACCGTATAAAATTAACGAGGGCGATGGAGCATTTTATGGTCCTAAGATAGACTTCCATTTGGAGGATTCCATAGGCAGAACGTGGCAGTGCGGAACAATACAACTTGATTTCCAAATGCCTGAAAGATTTGACCTTTCTTATATAGACAAGGATAACACTAAAAAACGTCCTGTTATGATTCATAGGGTAGTGTTCGGAAGTATTGAAAGATTTATAGGAATTCTTATAGAGCATTTCGCAGGAGCTCTCCCGATATGGCTAATGCCGGAGCAAGTTAGAATATTACCTATCAGTGAAAAATTACACGAACAAGCTGAAGCTCTTGAAAAGAAGCTAAACGAAAGCGGAATAGTCAATACGTCTGTTGATAAGAGAAGTGAAAAAATAGGATATAAGATTCGTGAAGCTCAAATGGAAAAGGTACCGTATATGTTAGTGCTTGGTGAAAAAGAAGTAAACGAAGGCACTGTTTCAGTAAGAGACAGAAAAGACGGAGATATAGGTACTATGAAAGTAGAAGACTTCATTAGTATGGCTGTTGACGAAATAAAAACTAAAAAAATAAAATAAAATACGGCTCCTTTAAAATAGGAGCCTAATTTTTTAATGAAATATTAGGAGAATGATAAAATGTTTTCTGTTGCGATAGATGGACCGTCGGGTGCGGGAAAGAGTAGTGTTGCAAAAAAAATAGCTGAAAATTTCAAGATAATGTATTTAGACACTGGAGCACTATATAGAGCCATAGGGTATTATTTTATAAGAAATAATTTAGATTATAAAAATGGTAAAATGGTGGAAGAAAATTTAAATAAAATATCTTTAGACATAAAATTTTCGGATGGCAAACAAATTGTGTTTATAAACGGAGAAGATGTTACGTCGAAAATTCGTACAAATGAAGTGTCAATGGCAGCCTCTGCGATTTCGTCGGTTAAGGCAACACGTGAATTTCTTATGGATACTCAGAGGGAAATTGCTAAAAAAAATAGCGTTGTGATGGACGGCAGAGACATAGGAACAGTAATTTTGCCAAAGGCAGATGTAAAAATTTTTTTAACAGCGTCTTTAGAGGAGAGAACAAGAAGAAGATTTGAGGAATTAAACAAAGTAAATAATAATATAAAATATGAGGAAGTCTTTAATCAGATGAGAGAAAGGGATTTTAACGATACAAACAGAAAAGTTGCACCGTTAAGACCTGCCGAAGATGCCATAATATTTGACTCAACTAAACTTGAATTTGAAAAGGTTGTAAGCGAGCTGACAAACATCATTAAGGAGAAGTTAAAATGAAGCAAAATGTTAAGCTGTATAAATCGTTGTGCTTTATAATAAAGCCGTTTTTAAAAATATTTTACCCGTATGAAGTGAGAGGAAAAGAAAATATTGAAAATTTGTCCGGTGGATACATACTGTGTTCTAACCATCTTTCAAATATTGATGCTGTATTTTTAGCCCTTGAACACAAAAAACCGATATGTTTTATGGCAAAAGCCGAGCTTTTTAAGAACAAAATACTCGGAGGAATACTAAAGGCAATCGGAGCATTTCCTGTGGACAGGGGAAAAGGCGACAAAGAGGCAATAATAACGGCTAAAGAAGTAATAAACGAGGGAAAAGTACTTGGGATATTCCTAGAGGGCAAACGCTCTAAAACGGGAGAGCTACTAAGACCACGCTCAGGGGTTTCGGTTTTGGCTCACGACACGGGGGCAGACATATTGCCGGTTAATATAGTTGGAGAAAATGGCGGAAGAGTGAGAATGTTTAGGCGAACGGTTGTAACGTTTGGAAGTATAATGAGCGAAAAGGATTTAGGAATAGAGAAAAATGAAATCAGACAATATAGAATAGCGAGCAATAAAATTATGGATAAAATAAGGGAGATGCGAGAGGAATACTTGAAAGGAAGAAAAATTACAATATGATAGTAAACGTTGCGAAGACGGCGGGCTTTTGTTTTGGAGTGGACAGAGCGGTAAAGATAGTAAATGAACTGCTAAGTCAAGGAAAAAATGTGTGTACCTTGGGTCATATAATCCATAATAATCAAGTGGTGTCTGAGCTCAAAGAAAAGGGAGTGAAGATAGCGGAAAGTGTTTGCGATGTTCCTGAGGGATACACTTTAGTGATACGTTCACATGGAGTGAGCGAAGAAATATTATGTAAATTAGAGGAGAAAAAAATAAATTATGTGGATGCAACATGTCCGTTTGTCAAAAAAATACATAATATTGTAAGTAGAGAATCTGCAAATGGTAAAATAGTACTGATAGCTGGTAACAAAAAACATCCTGAAGTTGCGGGAATAAAGGGATATTGTAAGTCGGAATGCTATGTGTTTAGCTGCGAAGAGGAATTAAAAAATATAATAGAAAACAATAAATTTTTATTATGTAAAGAAATAATTACGGTATCACAGACAACTTTTAACTTAAACGAATGGATAATATGCATAAATTTAATAAAAAATATATTTACAAATGTAAAAATTTTTGATACAATATGTAATACCACGCAGTTAAGACAACAAGAAGCAGAAAAAATATCTAAAATTTCAGATATAATGTTAGTGATTGGCGGAAGACACAGTTCTAACACAAATAAGTTATATGATATTTGCAAAAAAAATTGTGATACATATTTTATTGAAACTGTTGAAGACGTTAATCCTAATATTCTGAAAAACAAAAAATGCGTAGGTATCACTGCCGGAGCTTCAACTCCGGATAGTATAATAAGGGAGGTAAAGGGTGTTATGGTCGGAAATTCTAAGGTAGAAGAGAATGTATGTGAAAATTTTGAGGAAATGTTAGAGGAGTCATTGAAAAAACTTAGCACAGGAGGAGTAGTTAAAGGTACGGTAGTAGGTGTAACACCAACCGAAATTTATGTTGACGTTGGAAGAAAGCAGTCAGGAATAGTAACAAAGTCTGAGCTAACCACAGACCCGAATGCAAAAATTGAGGATATAGTAAAGGTTGGGGACGAGTTAGATTTACTCATTATGCGTACCAATGACCAAGAAGGAACAATAATGCTTTCTAAAAACAGGCTAGAAGCTAAAAAAGGCTGGGACGTTTTAGAAAAGGCTCTTGATGACGGCGAAGTTCTTACAGGAGTGGTAAGAAAGGTAGTAAACGGAGGAATAGTGCTTAACTATAAGGCGCTTAACGTGTTTATACCTGCGTCTCACGTTGGAGGAGCAAGAAATGTGCCTCTTGAAGATTATGTAAATAAAGAAGTAAAATTTAAAATTATAGAGATAAATAAATCAAGAAGAAGAATAGTAGGTTCGATTAGACTTGTTTCAGACATTGAAAGAAAAGAACAACTTGAAAAATTCTGGTCTGAGGCAGAAGTAGGAAAAACATACGTTGGAAAAGTAAAATCTATAACTAACTACGGAGTTTTTGTTGATTTAGGTTGTATTGATGGAATGATACATGTTTCAGAATTATCTTGGAACAGAGTAAAAAAACCATCTGATGTGTTAAAAGTAGGTCAAGAGGTAGAGGTGCGTATAAAATCTTTAGACAAAGATAAAAATAAGGTAGCTCTAACTTACAAAAAAGAAGAAGAGAACCCATGGAAAATAGTTGAGGAAAAATATCCTGTTGGAACAGTTTTTGAATCAAAAGTTGTAAGTATATTACCATACGGGGCTTTTGTTGAGGTGGTTCCGGGAATAGATGGATTAATTCATGTGTCTCAAATAGCCGACCATAGGATAGAAACACCTAAAGAAGTTTTATCTGTTGGCGACGTTGTTAAAGTTAAAGTGCGTGAATTGAATCCTGAAAACAAGCGTGTGAGCCTTACTATGAAAGATATAGATAAATAATTATAGAGGGATATTTAATGAAATCTATATTAAATATTTTTGGTTCGCCACACAAAAATGGCGTTACCGCTATATTAAATAATTGTGTTTTAGACCATATTAATCAATATGGTCTAAATGTTATATATGCATATGATAGGAATGTGAAGCCTTGTATAGACTGTAAAAAATGCGCTGAATCTGAGGGGTGTATTTTTGGCGACATGGACGACATAGATTTACATTTGAGACAAAGCGATATAATCATCATAGCAACTCCAATATATAATATGTGTTTTCCGTCGCCTCTCAAGGCAATCTTAGACAGGATGCAAAGATATTTTATGGCTAGATTTTCGCTCGGATTAAAGCCACCAATAGAAAAACATAAAAAGATGATACTGCTTGCAACGTGTGGATGTGATAATAAAGATGAGGCGAGTGTTATAGAAAAACAGCTTAAAAGGATATGTACGGTTATAAATGCGGATTTAGTTGGTACCATTTTGTGGAGCGGCACCGATAGCGATAAATTTGACGTGGAATTAAATATTTTTAATACTCACAATAAAATTAAAGAAATACTAGAGAAAATAAACTATTAAAGTGAGGAGGAAGGAAGATGTCTGAAAATAATATGAAAATTTGTATGGGCTGCATGAACCCCACTGACAATGAAGAAGTTTGTCCATATTGCGGAGAAAAAAGAGATGAGCCTCAAAAAACACCGTTTCTTCCCAAAGGAGAAGTGCTTGCAGAAAGATATATAGTTGGTAAGGGATTAGAGATAAACGGCGAAGGTTTGGGATATATTGGATTTGATAAAAATAAAAAAACTAAAATTTATATTAGAGAATTTTTTCCTGGAGAGATGTGTGAAAGGGAAGAGAATAGCTGTATTTTAAAAGCTGTTACAGGCTATTCGGAGCTTTTTGAAAGAGAGCGTGAAAAGTTTTTAAAGTACTTTAGAGCTGTTGCACGTCTTAGAAATATAAATTTATTAGAGTCGGTGTATGATATATTTGACGAAAATAATACCGCTTATGTTGTGCTTGAGTGGGTAGATGGAATACCATTAGATGTGTATGTGGACAAAAAAGGAGGATACCTTGAATGGAAGGAAGCGAGGGTGTTATTTATGCCACTGCTTTCTGCGCTTTCAAGGATGCACTTATCTAAAGTAAAGCACTTGGGAATATGTCCGAATAATTTGATAGTCCTTCCCAGCGGAAAAATAAAGTTAGTGGGATTTGCAAGTGAGGACTTAAGAAAAAAGGGAACAGATTTAAAATGTCAGCTTTACGAAGGCTGCTCAGCGTTAGAACAGTATATTGAGGCATATGAAACAGACGAAAGTACAGACATATATGGATTTACAGCATCTTTGTTTTTTGCCCTCACAGGTGAATATCCCCTTCCTGCGCTCGAAAGAGAAAAACACGATGAACTTCTTATGTCACAGGATATAGTAAAAAATATACCAAATAATGTTGTGTCGGCAATAGCGGGAGGACTTAGAGTATATCCGAATAATAGGACGCTTTTATTCGACAGGCTTAGAGCTGAATTATCAGATTCTCCGGTAGTACACATAGACGCTAGCGAAAATATGAAAAAAGTTCCTCCTAAATTTAGTGCTAATAATCAAAGCAAGAATAACAATAATAATTTTATGTGGGGCGTGTGGTCGTGCGTGATAGCGTTCGCAGTTTTGGGGTTATGTGCTCTTGTTTATTGGTTTGGGTTTAAAAAAGATAAGGTAGTAAGTTCTGATGAAACGTCGTCTAGCAGTACTTCAACAGTTGAAACGAACGAAGAAGAAAGCGTTAAAACGGAAAAAATATCTGTGCCGAACCTTGTGGGGAAAAACTTTAAAAAATTACAAGAAGAGGTGTCCTCGGGCAGTACGCAGTATAATATAGTAATGCTCCCAAATGAAGAGTTTAACGACAACGTTGGAGAAGGCTGTATAATATCTCAGAACCCGAGTTATGGGGAAGAAATGACAAGTGGAGGAACGATAGCCGTAACCGTAAGTAAGGGAAGTAAGGAGAGAACTCTCCCAAACATACAGGGGCAAACAGTTTCTGAGGCTTCGCTTGCTTTGTCAGAGTTAAGTTTTGTTCCTGTTGAGATAAGGGAAAATAGTACCACTGTGGCAGAGGGCTTAGTTATAGGTTATAAAGACCATAAACCTGGGGATGTTATGGAATATGGTTCTCAGATTAGTATATTAGTGAGCAAAGGGGTAAACTAGTTTCGTGAGCTGATAATAAATTCTTATTAATGAGGTGACAAAACGTATATGATAGAGTGTAACGATGATTGTATATACCAAAAGGACGGTTGGTGTTTTTTAGGGTTTCCGTCTGTTGTGACAAACAGTATTATCGGACAATGTATTTATTATGTTAAAGACAGAGAAAAGGACACTTTGATTAATAAGAAAAACAATAAATTTTAAAATGAGTAAAAGTCTTAGAGTATCTATTATTCTAAGACTTTTTGTAATATTATGTTTTGTAATAATGTGATATTATGCTATAATTGTTGTTAGAAAAAATTGTGGAGTGAAATAATTGAAAAAGAAATATTTTTGTTTAGGGATTCTTATATTATTTACTGTTTTTATCGGAGGCTGCGGAGATGGAAATTTTTTTGACATTCAAAGTATTATGAAACCTCCCCAGTTAAGTGAAGACGAAGAATTAATAAAGTCTGTTATAGACAGAAAGCTAGGAAAAGATTTTATATTAAAATACCCTCAAAGAGGAGACTACAGGTCTGCAATAGTGCTACATAATTTTGACTCGGAAGAAAAAAATGAAGCTGTAATATTTTATCAGCTCGGAGATGAAAAGAACGCAATACACATAATGATTATGCAAAAAATTAATGGTTCATGGAATATAGCAGTTGATTATTTAGAGTATGGCAATGATGTTGACAAGGTTTGTTTTGGAGATTTAAACTCTGATGGCAGAGATGAAATTATAGTTGGGTTAGCTGATTCAGACACAAATTTAAATAATTTAGCTGTTTATGAAGTGGAAAAAGACGGTATGAACGAAATTAAGCTAGATGATAAATATATTGAATTTTCGTGTTTGGAGAAAAATGGATTATTTATTATTTGTCCGTCAAGCGCGAACGACAGCTTTTATACTAAGCTTATAAAAATAAAAAATAAAAAATTTTCTGAATCTAGTGCTATTAAATTTGGAGAAACAATCACAAAATGTAATAGCTTGGTTTATGGCGGAATAACTGATAAAGAAAACGGTATTTTCTTAGATTACACTAATCTTGACGGCAAAATAAAAACAGAAATAATACGTGTATCCGGGAAACTTAGCGGAAATACAAATAAAATATATAATTTAGGTTCATCTAAAAGAGATATTCCAATTTTGTGTAAAGACATAAATAATGATGGAATTATTGAAGTTCCGGTGATAAGTACGGTTGAAGATGTGGCGGGAGCCGAGAAAAAATGTAATACCAACATGATAAATTGGAGCTACTATGATTTAGAAAATGAAAAATTTAAAAGTATAGAAAAATCAGTTTGTAATTATGAGATGGGATACAATTTCTTTGTTCCGGATAATTGGGATAAAAATATAATATGTAGTATTGACGAGAAGTATCAAAGCGAAAAGTTTTATGAACAGCACATTGACACAACAGTCAATAAAGACGTTGGCGATATGCTTCTTGAAATAAAGAAAATATCGTTATATGAGTGGAAGTCAATTAACGATAAGGAAAACTACGTATTTTTAGGTGAAAATAATGGTTTTGTTTATTTAGCCACGATTCCTAAAAAGGAAAATGAGCTTATTATCTCGGGGGACGACTTAAAGAAAAATTTTGAAATAATAAATAAATCATAACATGGAGGAAATCAATCATGAAAAGAGTTCTTGTTGCAGAGGATGAAACATCTATAAGAGAGTTTGAAGTTATAAATTTAAAAAGATCTGGATATGAGGTTATTGATGCCGAAAGCGGAGAGAAAGCACTGGAGTATTTCGACAGATATAACGGTGACTTTGATTTGGCGGTGCTTGACATTATGCTTCCGGGGATTGATGGTTTATCTGTTTGTAAAGAGCTAAGGAAGCGAAGCGACACGATAGGTATAATTCTTTTAACAGCTAAAGCGCAGGAAATAGACAAAGTTAGTGGATTAATGTATGGAGCGGATGACTATATAACAAAACCATTTAGTCCATCTGAACTGGTTGCGAGGGTTGATGCTTTATATAGAAGAGTGGCGCTTAATCTTATGCGTACAGAAAATAATTTTAAAGAAGAAATAAGGTTTGGAGAATTTGTGTTGAACCTTAGGAACAGGGTTTTAAAGAAAAGGGGCAAGACAATCGAACTTACGCAAGTAGAATTTCAAATAATGGAATATTTCTTTTCGAATCCCGGCGAGGTTCTTAGTAGACTGAAAATTTTACATCACGTTTGGGGAGAAAACTATGAAGGCGAAGAAAAAATTGTTGATGTTAATATAAGAAGACTACGCATGAAAATAGAAGATGACCCGTCTGTACCACAAAATATTGTTACGGTTTGGGGAATGGGATACAAATGGGAAAACTGAAAAACAATTGAAATGGTGTGTAAAATTAATGAATGTAAAGGGAATAACTAAACGATGGGTTTTTAATAGTTTATGCTTGGTAATTGTTGTTTTAACGGTACTTGTGATAAGCTTTGCATTAATTATGAGAGGCTATTTTTACAGTGGTATACAACAAACTATAAGCGGTCGTTCGAATGAACTTGCCAATATATTTAGCGGCTATTCTTGGCAGTCGCCGAGCGGATTTAATAAAACTGTTCGTTCTTATGTTGAAGAATTTCCGGATGAAGAATTAATGGAATTAATGGTTTTTAATGATAAGGATGAAATTTTAATTACCTCCACAGGCTTTCCACCTGAAATTAATAACGATATGCCGGATTATGAATTGGCGAAGTCTTCGTCAGACAACTACGGTTTTTGGACAGGTAAAAATAGTTCAGGGGAAAAGGTAATGGCGGTAACAAGGGTGCTTTACGGACAATATGGAAGATGTCTTGGAGCGGTTAGATATGTGGTATCTCTTGAAGACGCCGACTCCAGAATATTTTACAGTGTTATATTTTTAGCTGGTGTAAGCTTACTTATTATATTGTTTGTGATATTGTCGGGATTAAGCTTTGTCAAATCGATAGTAAATCCCGTTACGGAAATCGCAGGAATAGCGAAAACCATAGCAAGGGGAAATTTTAAAGCAAAGATTGAAAAGAAATATGATGATGAAATAGGCGAGCTTTGTGACACTATAAATTACATGGCTCAAGAATTAGACGCCTCAGAAAAATTAAAAAATGATTTTATATCGTCTGTCTCTCACGAGCTTAGAACACCCCTCACGGCTATAAAAGGTTGGGCTGAAACAATGCAGGATGGAAACGATATAGACAAAGACGTGATGAAAAGAGGACTCGATATAATAGTTCACGAAACAGAAAGACTTTCAGGAATAGTTGAGGAACTGTTAGACTTTTCTCGCTTGCAGAGTGGCAGAATGATAATAACGATGGATAAAATAGATATTTTAGCAGAAATAGGCGAAGCTGTTTATATGTTTAAAGACAGAGCCGCATCAGAGGGTAAGACCTTGATGTATAATGAGCCTAGAATTCTTTCTCCGATTTTGGGGGACAAAAACAGGTTAAGACAGGTTTTTGTAAATTTGATAGACAATGCCATTAAATACACTTCAAGTGGAGGTGGGGTAAGCGTTAGTGTGAGCGAGAAAGACGAAAATATATGTATAAATATAACAGATAACGGATGTGGAATACCGGCTGAACATCTGGGTAAGGTGAGAGAAAAGTTTTATAAAGCCAACTCAACGCAGAGAGGTTCGGGAATAGGCTTGGCGATAGTCGACGAAATAGTTTCTTTACATAACGGGAAAATGGAAATAATAAGCGAAGAAAATTTCGGAACAACCGTAATGTTGTCGTTCCCTGTGTTTAAGCAGGAGCAGCCTGTGAATAATGAAAAATGATAAAGTGAGGATTGCTAATATGAACTTATGGGATGCTTACATCGCAGGAAAAGAATTATACGAAAGTCGGGTACAAAAAGAATATGAGCAGTCAGAACTAAGTTATATGTTTGAAGAGTGCTTTGGCTGCGATAAACATTTATTAATTTTAAATAAAGAAAAACCGGCGCCGGAGGAAGGCGTAAAAAAATTATTTTCAATGATAGAACGTCGAGCAAGTGGTGAGCCTATCCAGTATATTTTAGGTAAGTGGTATTTTATGGGTCTCGAGTTTAAAGTCGGGAAGGGTGTTTTGATACCAAGAGATGACACCGAAGTGTTGGTTAGAGAGAGTATTAATTATTTAAGAAATGTTGATAACGCTAAAATTATTGATTTGTGCAGCGGAAGTGGAGCTATTGCGGTGTGTATGGGTCAAAATTTGAAAAACGTCGAAATAACTGCGGTGGAGCTATCTGATGAGGCTTACGGCTATTTGACTGAGAACATAGAGAATAATGGTTCGAAGGTAAAGGCTGTTAAAGACGACGTTGCTGTTGCTTGTGAAAGATTTGAAAATAATTATTTTGATGCCGTGTTGTCTAACCCGCCGTATATACCGTCGAAAGATATAAATTATTTGCAAGCTGAGGTACAAAAAGAGCCACGTATGGCTTTGGACGGCGGAGAAGATGGATTGTATTTTTATAGAATTATATGTGAAAAATGGAGTAAAAAAATTAAAAGGGGAGGAATTTTAGCGGTAGAAATAGGTATTGGACAGGGCAAAGACGTTAAGCAAATTTTTGAACATAACGGTTTTAAAAATATTACAATTTATAAAGATATAAATAATATTGATAGGGTAGTAGTTGGGGAAAAAATTTAATAGAAAAAATAAATATAATTATTTGAACTCGGAGTTAGCTTTTGTTAATTCCGAGTTTTTGTGTTAAAAATAAAAATTCGTAAAATTTGATTAAAATATATATTATAAATATATAACATTAGTATATTGAGTGTTAAAAGAACAATAAATTACAAATTCAAGACAAAATATATTGAAAAAACAAATAATAAATGTTATACTTGTAACAATAGGGAACTAGTATTGTTTTAGGAGGAAGGAAAATGAAAATAAGAACGGATTTAAATAAAAATATACATAATAAAAATGGAAAATTACTATTCAAAACGCTAAACTTATTTTTAGCGATGTTGTTTGTGATTTATAGTTTACCGATAATTAGCCCGGTAAGTATCGGTGAGGCTAACGCTGATGAAGGTACTGGTCTTACTATAACATTCACCCAAGTGGATAATATGAAGTTTTATGAATATAACGACGAATTAGCACCTGGAGTCATAAATTCAAACCAAGAGCTTGGAGAAAAGGTAGATAGTATAACGCAAGGGGCTAACTTTACATTTTTTGCTTCTTTTGACCCGAAGGTTTATATGGAAGATGGAATAAAAATAGAAAGTTCTTTGAGTGAACTATCTCAAAGTGCTATTACAAAAGTAGACTTGAAAGATGGCGATGGTAACAAAATAGAAGAAAAGACAGGTTATATTTGTAAAATAACGCATCTGAATGTTAGCACTACTATAACAGTGTCGAACTTCAGCAAAAGGACTTATACTGTTAAACTTCCGAAAAAAATTGAGGGAATTGATACACTTGAGTATGACTTAAGCTACGGAGATGATAAATGGATATCGTATGGAAGTGTTGCAGGGAAAACAGATATTACAACGTATTATGGAACGAAAATAAGGTTTTCATTAAGGCTAAAATCAGAGGGTTATGGAAAAATGGACAGTAGTAAAATAAAATTGAATAAAATAGATGCTAATGGAAACAATACAGAATATACTTTTACTGGTTCTAACGGTTCTAATTCATCATATTTGTCTAAAGAGGTTGAAATAGATCAGGATTGTGGGTTTGAAATTACAGGAATTGAAAAAGACCAATATACAATAAGTTTTGTAGATAGCTACACAAACGGCACAGATGACATAAATACAAATATAGGAGAAATGACTTTAGATGCAGTTACATTTACTTCTGGTGGCGACCTAAAAGAACTCAATAAAGATGAAAACGAAATAAAAATAGCTGAAGAAACTACAACTTCCCAACAGAAAATTTATAAAATGTATTATAAAGAAAACAGTGATGGTGAATATAAAGAAATCACTCCGGATTACGGTACATATTTAAAGTTTAAGCTAACTCCTAATAAAGGATATGATGAATCTAAGCCTCAGCTAAAAGCCATAGTTGGTGAAAAAACGTTTAATGTTATAAAGGACGGCGAATATTGGAGCTTTAGGGTTACAAATAACACAGAGCTAACACTGCAAGATGTGGTAAAAAATCAGTATAAAGTTTCCATACCTTCAAAGGCAGGTTTAAAGTATGAATATAAAATAGGAGATAATACTTCAACATATTCACCAGTAAACAGTGGGTATATTTTAGCGGATTATGGAGATAACATTTACCTAAAGATTACAATTGAAACCGGTTCAGGGTTAGATATATCAACGTTGGGTGTAAACCCCGAAAAATATACAGATGCTACTCCAAATGATGCAGTTGGGTATAAAGTATATCAAATAACTGGAATAAGCAGTGATATTGATACGCAGATGAATGTTCAAAAAATCCAATACAACGTATATTTAGGAGTTGGCGACGATGTTACTAACGAGGGCAGTTCATACAATATTTTAGACTCTATTAAATTTTACAACATTTATGGAGAGCAGTTAAAACCACCGGAAGGAAATGAAACTGATAAAAGTAAAATCGCATCAACAAGTGTTTCGCACGGCTCTAATTTACAATTTACAATTGACGTTGACCATAAATACAGCCAATCATCAAAATCAAGTATGAAAGTTTATTACGTAAAAGACAACGTAGAAGTATTGTTAACTCCTACTGATGGGGTTTACACCGTTCAAGGAGTTACGGGAACAAAATCTGGTGATTCTTGGGAAGCAGGTAAAATAGTAGTTAAAGGTTTGCAGCTAAATAGATACAACCTAACATTTAAAAACGAGAAGGACAAGTTCCAATTTGTTGATAACAAAGGTGGAGCATTGGAAAAGGTTACAGTAAAGTATGGCGATACATACACATTTGGTGTTGAAGGAAAAACAGGCTATTCTGTTGAAGGTTCTTCTGTAACAGCTAACGGAGTAGATTTAAGAAAGAATAACGGAAAATACAAAATAGGAAATATTTCTGAAGATTATACTATAGAGTTAACCAATATAGCCAAAGCTAAATATAAGATAGAATTTCCTCAAGACCAAAAAGGCGTAACATTTGTTAATGGCAGTGGAATTCAAGTAAATATGGTTAATGTTGAGTACCAAGGGTCTTATGAATTTGACTTAAAGTTTGAAAGCAGCTATAGTAAGAGTAAAGATAGAGTAAAAGTTTACGCTGTTCCGCTAAGTGAGTACAAAGAAGACGGAGAACCTAAGGCAGAATATCAAATCAATAAAAAGTATAACGAAAAATATACGATTTCTAATGTTTCTGAAGGAATGAAAGTAGTTGTAACAGGAGTAGAAATAAATAAATATAGTGTTGTCCTACCGGCTATCGATGGAATAGGCTATACTGTGTATTATAATGAATCTGAAGGTAAGACGAATCCAAGCTTTTTAGAGGGCTTTGATGAAAACACTTTGACCTTTGGTCAAAGCGGTAAATTCAATATAGCTTACGGCGAGGAATTTTATTTTAAAATTAATGCCGACAAAGGTTATGATATATCTGAAGTAACCGTGGTTAATGCCAAGATGGTAAGTGGAGGCTATGTTATAGAAGGAATAGTTCAAGACACTAATGTAGAAATTTTAGGTCTAAAAGCGAAAAAGTATAACGTTACATTTAAGGATACAGGCGTAACGTTTTATAAAGCAAATTCGATTGATGCGATAACTTCGGAAGAAATTACGCATGAAAGCGGAACTCTTAATTTTACTGTATCTGTAAACAGAGGCTGGAACATTACAGAAAACCAAACTTTAACAGTTAATGTTAAAAAAGCTTCTGGGGAAGGGACGGCTCAAGCCACATTAGAAGGACCTTCGGCGGCAAATGTCTATACGCTAAAGGAAGTTACAGAAGACGTAATTATTACTGTGGATAATGTTGAAGTTTCTAAATTACAAGTAACTTTACCAAACGAAATTGAAGGAATAGAATTCTATGACGGAGAAGGAAGTCCATTTAAAGAGGGCGAGGCAGATACTAATACGCCTAAAGTTAATTATGGTTCTGACTTGACTTTTGAAGTTAGAGCGAAGTATGGATATGACGTGTCAGACATAACAGTTACTGCAGGGGATAATTATGTAGACGTTATATATACAGGTTCAAATTCAAGTATATACACGGTAAGAGAAATAAAAACAAACTTAGAAGTAAAGGTTTCAAACGTGAAAAAAAGGAACTACAGCGTTACACTTAAAGGCGAAAATCTAACTTTCTACAATGAAACAGGGACCACGCCTTTAAGCGGAGGACAAGAGGTTGAATACAAAGGTTCGCTAAAATTTAAGATAAACGCTAATACGGGATACAACATAAAAAATGGGGTAAAATTCTATTTACTAAATGATGACGGGACAAAAAATGAACAAGAATTGCAACCTCCAAGTGATGATACAAAAGATGAATTAAACGTATCAAATCCAAACGGGAACGGAGTTTATACGATAAACAATGTAACTAAGCGTACGGTTATTATGGTTGAAGGCGCCGTAAAAAATGAATATAGCATAACTTTCCCATCAAACGAAATGAACGATAAGGTCATTTTTAAAAGCGGAAATACAAGTGAAGCTGTAACTGAAATTGAAGCGGAATATTTATCTGAAAGAGAGCTATATATAGAGCCCAAGGAAGGCTATAATATTGATTCAATTGATGTTAGCTTGAAACCCGTAGGAAATGCATCTATCAAAAAGGTTGCAGAAGGATATTACGTTATATACGACATAACAGATAACGTAGTCGTGAACGTAAGCGGAGTTGAGCTTAATGAATATAATGTAACACTCAAAAGTGATGGGGTAGATTTTTATACCGAAAGCGGAACGCAAATATCTAACTTTAAAATAAAGTATGGTCAAAGTGATAAATTCGTAATCCAAGCTAAAAAAGGATATAATTTAAATTCATATGAAATAAAAGTAATAGGTATTGACTCAGAAGAGACTAAACTTGAGAAGGAAAAAGAAGGATATACTTATATATTATCCGGGGTAAAGAGAGATATAACAATTTCCGTTGAAAATGTTAGTAAAGATATATATGATGTAAAATTTCCAACGAATGTTACAGGTATAACATTTAAAGACATAAATTATTTTGATATTAATTCAAATCCTTTAGAGAATGAAAGTAAAGTATCCAATGGAGGCTGGTTTGAATTTAAAATTGAGGCTTTAGAAGGGTATAGTATAGATAGTATAATAGTTAAGGCAAATTCCGACATAATAGAACTTAAAGATGGAAAATATACAGTAAGTGACGTGAGAAGAAACATAACAATAAGTGTTGAGGGAGTAAAGCCAAAACAGTTATCTGTAAAGCTGAATTATGCAGACGGAGTAATTTACACAGATGAATACAACAATGAATTATCAACTTTAACTGATATAAAAGTGGCGTATAATGGAAAATTTAAGTTTAAAGTAAAGCTTGTCGATGCATACAATCAAAGTAAAATGGTTGTTAGGGCAGATAAATCTAAGCTTGAAAGCGACAGAGGAGTTTATACTTTATCCGAAATAAAGGAAGACACTAATATAACAGTAACCGGAGTTGAAGTTAACACATATAATTTAACACTTACTCAAGGGGAAGGTTATCACTACTTGGACAGATTTGGACAAGAAAAATTATCTGAAAATCAAAGAGTAAAACATGGCGAAAGTTTTAACTTTATGGTAGAAGCGAACGAAGGTTATGATATTTCGAACCTTATAGTAACGGCGGCTAATGGAAACAGCGATGAGCGTGTAGTTTTAAGTCCGGTTGACGGGGTTTACTCCGTAACGGAGATGACAGAGGATTATACGATTGTTGTGGAAAATATAGTCAAGGCAACTTATAAACTTGAAATTACAGCAACGGAAGGGGTGTCTGTTTTAGACACATCTAAAAATCAGATAAAAGGTCAAATTTCCGTAAAACACGGCGATAGTGTGTCGTTTATGCTTTCGCTGGGAGAATCTTATAATTCCTCACACCCTGTGGTAACTATTAAGGGCGGAAACAAAACTATAGAACCAGTTAACGGAATTTATACAGTAAGCGACATACGTGGAGATACTATAGTAGAAGTTTCAGGAATTACTAAAAATACTTACACAATAACCTTACAGAAAGCTGAAGGTGTGGTGTATAAAAACTCGAGGAATAAGGTTATAGAAGGTAATGTTGAAGTGGAGTGGAATGACACATTTATATTTAAAGTAACATTAATGGATGCATATGATGCTTCTAAACCTTTGGTAATGGTGGATGATAAGCTAACATTAAGCGAAAATGGCGGAGTTTATGAGCTAACCAATATAACAGGCAATAGAACGATAAGCGTAAAAAATGTTAAGCAAAATCCCGAAGAGGCGGTTATAGGTATGATTATAAGCTTGCCGGAACATATAGAAAATATGGGAGATGCCCAAGCTGTGGTGTCTGCGAGCAGAGCATTTCTAGCACTTTCAGAGGATGAACAAAAACTTGTAACTAACTTTAATGACTTTCAAAATGCTCAGGAGGAAGCTGCTAAGATTTTGCACACATCAAATGGAATAGAAGTTAGCGACATAGATTGGTATATACAAGTAATTGTAACTCCGCTGAGCTCAGATGAAGCTTCTATTCAGAGGTTATCGGATAAGGTAGACAGAAAATCAATTTTATCACTTTACGAAATAACGCTTTGGGATACTTTGAGAAATGAAAAATATGTACTTCCAAGCGATGTGTCGGTAACTGTGGTTGTACCCGTTCCGGACTTAACTGGATATAAAAATGAAGTTATAGTACATGAAAAATCAAGTGGGAATATAGAATATTTAGATGTTCTTATAAACAATGGCTATGCTCAATTTGAAACGTCTTCGTTCAGTGTGTTTGGTGTTGCGGCTAAAAAGGTGCCAAACTACGTTGAAAAGCCATCAGACATAACAATTTCGGTTTCGAGTATTGCAGATGATAACACAATTAAGCAAGTTTTGGCTGATGACGATGTAATATCATCTATATCGTCGAATGTTGTAAAAAGCAACAGCAGTTCTAATCCTACTATGAACATCGCAAACATTGAAGATTTAAATGAAGAAAATGTGTTTTCAAAGTCTTATAATTGGGCAGTTGAACATGAATTTATTGTTAGTGTAGTTATGGTACTATTATTTTCTAGCTGGATTGCAATAATTGTAATAAAAAGCAAGAAAAAAGAAAAATAATTATAAAAACCACTTGACAAAAATAAAATTTTAGTGTAATATACTAAATACAGGATAATAAAAATTATTTTTTAAAAGGAGTGTTGAAAATGGCAATAGACATGAAAGTGTGGAATAAAAAGATTGATGATGCATTTAAAGCTAAGCAAATCACAAAAGAAGACAAGTTTGAATTACGCAAAAAATTTGTTGGGGAGCACAAAAATTTAACAGAAGAAGAGGCAGAAAACTTCTTTAAAAGCAAAGTGGGAAGTTTTGGGGGATCAGGAGTTTATAATTCTGGGAAATGGACAGATGCTGTTAGAAGAGAATTTTTCCCACAAATAGGACCGCAATATCAAAGACTTTTAGATAAAATAAAATCACAAAAAATCAAGACTCAGCAAGAATTTGAAAAAGAGATGGAAATTGAAAGAAAAGATTTAAAATCTCAGCTTCAAAATCTTCAAGAATTGAAGAAAAAAATTCATCAAACCTTAAATGACAGCGTTAAAGGTTTATCTGATGTTGCAGCTAAGGATGAAAAGCTAGATGAAATTGAAAAAGGAATAGACAGTTTTGCCTTATACGACATTGTAAGAGCACGCGGTGAAGGAAAATCAGAAGCTCAGATATTAAGCGAAATAAATGATGTTTACACAAAAACTATAGATATTGCCGTTTCATGCATTGAAAATGAATTTAAGTTTTATAAAATGGTAAACTCTACTATCTCTTCCTTAAGAAATACTAAACGTCAAACTTTTATTGAAGTGGCAAAAGAAATAGAAAATGTGTTAAACACACAAGGACCTTCTAAAGCTTATGACTTTATGATGAGAAAATCCAAGGGAGTGGATAATAGCATAAAAGAAGCGAAATCTGAAGTTAAAATCTTGAAACAAGAACGCGAAGTTATAACTATGTCTAAATTAGAACTTGAAAAATTCAAAAAAGCAGTTGAAGGAAACCCTGAAAATAACAACTATAAATATTTCAGAGTTTGGATTACAAAAGGAAAGAACGCTTATAAGATAGAGATGGAAAACTTCTTAAATGATATTGACAACAGCAAACGAAAATTTGCAATAGAAAAGTGCGGAAAAGATACAACATGGGTTATGTTTGCAGATCAAAAAGATTATAGAGATTGCTGCGCGAATGTACAAAATGAGGAATTTTATTCAGCTAAAGATGAGTTTATGCAAAATGCTGAGGAATTATTATCTGATGCAAATAAGAATTCTAAGATGTTTCTTACAGCTGTCAAATCTCTTATGGATAAACAAATTAGGTTCCAAAATAGTATTGAGAAAAAGGTATCTTCTATGATGGCTTCCAACAGTGAAGTATCTGTAAAAAATGGAGATTTAGTAAAATTACCTAATTTTAAAGATTCTAACCGTAATGTTGTAACAGAAAAGATTGATGTGAAGAAACTTATTAATTTAGCAAATAGTAATCTAGCAGCCGGAAAAGGCGATGGAAGAAATTTATTTACTTCTTCAAGCTCTAACACAATAACGGTATGAAGCTAAACAAGATAAATTATTAAGGTATGGATAAATATTTATCCATACCTTTTTTCGATAAATTACAATTGCAAAGAAAATAACAATGTGATAAAATCTAAAAAACTGATAAAAAGGTAGGTTTATTGCAATGAATATTGAAGAAATGTATAAACTTTGGGTTGAGAAAGCATATGAAAATAAAGACTTATCAGAAGAATTGAAAAAAATCGAAAATGACGAAAAAGAAAAATATGAGAGATTCTATAAAAATTTAGAGTTCGGGACGGCAGGTTTGAGAGGTATTATGGCAGCCGGGACTAACAGAATGAATATTTACACTGTTAGAAGAGCAACAAAAGGTTTAGCTGACTATTTAAACAGTAAATATAAAAATGGAGCTGTTGCAGTATCATATGACTCGAGGAATAATTCTGAAATATTTGCAATAGAAACAGCTAAGGTATTAGCATCTAATGGTATTAAAGTGTATATTTCCCACGAATTACAGCCAACTCCGGTTTTATCGTTTTGTGTTAGAGAATTAAAATGTCAGGCAGGGGTAATGATTACAGCGAGCCACAATCCTGCTGAATATAACGGCTATAAATGTTACAGTGAAGATGGCTGTCAAATGACAGACACCGAGGCAAACGAAGTTTATGGCTACATTGAAAAGGTAGATATGTTTGGAGATACATACGACGAAACTTTTGAAGAATTACTAAATAGCGGAAAAATATCTTTTATAGAAGATTGTGTTTATGATAAATATGTGGATTGTGTTTTGAGCCAAAGACTTAATTTGGATGTGTTTAAAAATTGCGATTTAAATGTGACCTACACTCCATTAAACGGAGCAGGAAATAAATTAGTAAAAAAAGTTTTAAATATAGCTGGAGTTAAAAAACTTAGCGTTGTTAAAGAACAAGAAAATCCTGATGGAGATTTTCCAACTTGTAGGTACCCAAATCCTGAAATGAGCGAAGCCTTAAAGCTAGCTATTGACTTGGCTAAAAAGGAAAATTCGGATGTTTTAATTTCAACTGACCCTGATAGTGACAGAATAGGAGTTGGTGTAAGACATGGGAATGAATACAAAATTTTAAGCGGCAATGAAATAGGAATATTATTGCTAAACTACATACTTGAGTCAAGAAAAGCAAAAGGTGACATTCCTAAAAATGGAATAGTTGTAAAAACGATTGTGAGCAGCCCGATGATAGATGTTATAGCCGAAGGATACGGCTGTAGGACAATAAATGTTTTAACAGGGTTTAAGTATATAGGAAAAGAGATACTTAAACTTGAAAATACTAACGATGTTAAAAGATATTTGTTTGGGTTTGAGGAAAGCCATGGCTACCTTGTTGGGACGTATGTTAGAGATAAAGACGGCGTTGTGGCTAATATGTTGTTCTGTGAGATGGCTGCTTATTATAAAAACAAAAATAAAAATCTTGTTGATGTGTTAAATGAATTGTATGAAAAGTATGGATTTTATTACAATGAAAACTTGAGTTTCCAATTTGAAGGCTCTTCCGGAATAGCTAAAATGCAGAGTATAATGGACGGTCTAAGGAATAGTCAGCCGAAAACAATCGGTGGTCTTGAGGTCTTGAAGATAGAGGATTACTTAAATTCAAAAATTTTAAATGTAAAATCGGGAGAAGAAGAGAAATTAAATTTACCCAAATCAAATGTGCTCAAATACAGGCTTGAAAATGACAACATTTTAATTATAAGACCATCCGGAACGGAGCCTAAGATAAAGGTATATATTCAAACTAACGGAAAATCCTTACAAGAAGCTAAAAAAATATATACAGCTATACAAAAAGATGCAAGTAAATTTTTAAATGTTTGAGTTTAAAATAGTTATTTACAAAATTATTAAATAATGGTATAATAAATTCCGTACCCCCTTTCTCAGAATAAGGGTAATCAATATTTGCGTTTAAAACCTGGCGCTTTTATTTCTTATTCTTAGATTGTTGCGCTTTCGCATTTGGGTAAAATATTGAAAGGTGAGTGTAATTAATGTTAAAGGAAGAAAAAACTTCAATAATCAATGAGTATGCTAAGCATGAGGGTGACACTGGTTCTCCGGAAGTTCAAATAGCTATTCTCACAAACAGAATAAACCATTTGAGCGGTCACTTGAAAATTCATAAGAAAGACCATCATTCTCGCAGAGGTCTATATAAAATGATAGGTCAAAGAAGAAGTTTACTTAACTATCTTATGAAACGTGACGTTGAAAGATATCGTTCAATTATATCAAGATTAGGAATACGTAAGTAATTATATTTTTAAGCGGGTAACTTAAAGGTTGCCTGCTTGTTCATATTATAGAGGGTGGGCAAAATTTTAGCAGTTAAATAATAGTTCAAAGGTTTAAAAAGACTTAATTTGAAGTATTATTTTATTGCTAAATTGAAATTGCCCTGATGAATTTGGAGGTAAATAAATGTTTAAAAATCATAGAATTTTTGAAACGGAGTTAGCCGGAAGAAAATTAACGGTGGATATAGGAAAAATTGCACAATTAGCGAATGGTTCATGCTTTATAAGATATGGCGATACAGTTATTAATGTTGCTGTAACGGCGTCTGAAAAGCCGAGAGAGGGAGTAGACTTTTTCCCATTATCGGTAGATTTTGAAGAAAGATTATATGCTGTTGGGAAAATACCTGGTTCGTTTTCTAAGAGAGAAGGGCGTCCAACCGATAAAGCAATCTTGGCTTCAAGGGTGATAGACAGACCTATAAGACCGCTATTTCCGAAAAATATGCGAAATGACGTGTCAGTAGTTTGTATGGTGATGTCGGTTGACCAAGACTGCTCTCCGGAAATCACTGCGATGATAGGAACTTCAATAGCTCTTAGCATATCAGATATACCGTGGAACGGACCAATTTCAGGGGTATCTGTTGGTTATGTGAATGGAAAAATAGTGATAAATCCAAGCGAAAAAGAACGTAAAAATTCTAAACTGTCGCTAACCGTGGCGTCAACCGACAGTCGAATAGCTATGATAGAAGCCGGGGCAGACAGAATAAGTGACGATGTAATGTATGAAGCCATAATGGCTGGGCATAAGGCAAACCAGCAGGTGATAGAATTTATCAAAAAAATTCAGAAAGAAGTTGGAAAGCAAAAATTTGAATATGAGGCTAAAGAGCCAACTCAAGAGATGTATGAAGAGATAAAAAATTATGTGATTGAAGACGTAAAGAAGGCTCTTGATACAGATGATAAAATTACTAGAGATGAAATGTTAAAGCCTGTATATGCCAAAGCTCACGAAAAATTTGATGAAAAATATGAAGATGAAATTAGTCTTATAGATGAGTGTATGTATAAAATACAAAAATACGTTGTGAGAAGGTGGCTTATAGACGAACAAAAAAGAGTTGACGGTCGAAAGATGGACGAATTAAGACCGCTAGCGGCAGAAGCGGGGATTTTACCAAGGGTACATGGCTCAGGAATGTTTACGAGGGGTCAAACTCAGGTTATAACCGTAGCAACGCTCGGACCTGTTAGTGATGAGCAGATTCTTGACGGTATAGACAATGAAGAATACAAACGTTATATGCATCATTATAATTTCCCGCCGTATTCTGTTGGTGAGGCAAGACCAAGCAGAGGTCCGGGCAGGCGTGAAATTGGGCATGGCGCACTTGCTGAAAGAGCTCTTTTGCCTGTCATTCCGGATGTCTCGGAGTTTCCTTATGCAATTAGATTGGTTTCTGAAGTTGTGTCTTCAAACGGGTCAACGTCACAAGCTTCGGTTTGTGGTTCAACGCTTGCGCTTATGGATGCCGGTGTGCCGATAAAAGAGGCTGTTGCCGGAATATCATGCGGATTGATAACCGAGGGCGACAGATGGATGACTATGGTTGACATTCAAGGTCTTGAAGACTTCTTTGGAGACATGGACTTTAAAGTAGCAGGAACTCACGACGGAATAACTGCAATTCAGATGGACTTAAAAATAGAAGGCTTACTCCCTGAGATGGTTAAAGAGGCACTTTATAAAACTCATAAGGCTAGAAATTATATATTAGATGAGATAATGGCTAAAGCTATTGATAAGCCGAGGGAGAATTTGTCTGAATATGCTCCTAAAATCGTTATTACTCAAATAGCAGTTGATAAAATAAGAGAAGTAATCGGTTCGGGAGGAAAGGTTATTCAAAAGATTTCTTCTGATTGTGATGTTAAAATTGATATAGAAGAAGACGGTAAGGTTTATATATTAGGTCAAGATACAAGTAACTGTAAAAAAGCTTTAGACATTATAAACTCTATAGCCAAAGAAATAGAAGTTGGAGTAACTTATAGAGGCGTTGTAACTAAGATACTTGACTTCGGAGCTTTTATTCAAATTGCTCCAAATAAAGAGGGAATGTGCCATATATCTCAGCTTTCTAAAAACAGAGTTCAAAAAGTAACGGATGTGTTGAACGTAAATGATGAGGTTTTGGTAAAGGTTACAGGTATAGACGAAAAGGGAAGAATAAATTTATCGCTTAAAGATGCGCTGGAATAAAAATATTTATATAAGGTCGGTTACGTTTAAGGTAATCGACTTTATTTTTTATAGGTAAATCCTACATTATAAAAGTATCGGAGAAATAAAACAGTAAATTAATGATAAAATTATTTTAATTTTGTTGTAAGCTTTTTAAAGTAAGCTGTATATGATATAATTGAAGGAGAAAAAGATTAGGAGTGATAAACTTTGGAGCGGAGAAACAAAGCTAATTACTATCTTGATATAGCTGAAGCTGTGTTAAAAAGAGGAACATGTAGAAGAAGGAATTTTGGAGCGGTGATTGTGAACAACGACCAAATAATTTCCTCGGGATACACGGGAGCTCCCAGGGGAAGAAAAAATTGTATAGATATGGGCGTGTGCGTAAGGGAATCGCTTAATATTCCAAGGGGAGAACGATATGAGCTATGTCGCTCTGTTCACGCTGAAGCAAACGCTATAATTCATGCTTCGAGGAACGATATGTTAGGAGCAAAGCTTTATCTTGTGGGAATAGAAGTAGGCTCAGGTGATTATGTAAAAAATGCGGCGCCTTGTGCTATGTGTAAGAGGATGATTATAAATTCAGGTATAGAGAGCGTTGTTATTAGGGACAATAAAAATGATTTTAGAGAGATAAGTGTTTATGAGCTTATCAAGAACGATGAGTCAGCTTACGGTAAATTTGGATATTAATATAGGAGAAAAAATATGCATTTTCAAAAAAATTATCATATAGGTTATAGAGCTATAAAAACGGCAATTGCTGTGTCGCTTTGTGCGATAATATCAATGGCGTTTGGAAGGGAAGATGTGTTTTGTGCATCGATAGCAACGATTATATGTATGCAGCAAACGTATGACGAAACATTGAAAGCGGGTATCAACCGTTTTATAGGGACTTTTATAGGAGGAATAGTTGGGTATTTAGCATTAGAGCTTTCGAATTATATACCACATTACAATTGGTCGAGAATTTTTGTTTTACCGTTTTGTATACTGCTGGTTATATACATATGCAACATAATAGGACAAAAAGAATCCGTGTCGATATGCTGTATAGTAGTTTTGGTTATCGTGTCGAAACTGGGTGACGATTTAAGCAGTACATTCATGTATGTTGTGTATAGGGTAGTTGATACTATTATAGGAATAGTGGTTGCGATGTTTGTAAATAGATTTATGTTCAAAAAAAGAAGCACTAATATTTAAACTAAAGAATGGGGATAGTCGTGTTTTGGATAAGGATAAAATAAAAAGAGCGATATATGATATTTTAGTTGCAATAGGAGAAAATCCTGAAAGAGAGGGATTGAAGGATACGCCTAAAAGAGTTTCTGATATGTATGAAGAAATATTTTCTGGAATTAAAGAAGACCCAAACTCTCATTTGAGGATATTTAAGGAAGAATACTTAAACAATGAATTTGTTTTGCTAAGAGATATACCTGTGCATTCTATGTGTGAGCATCATATGCTGCCGTTTGTTGGAGTGGCGAACGTAGTATATATGCCCAAGGACGGGAACATAATAGGACTTTCCAAGCTATCAAGAATAGTGAATTGCTATGCAAGACGCTTACAGGTACAAGAGCGACTAACGTCGCAAATTTCAGGATTTTTATTTGAGAATATGGAAGTGCACGGAGTAGGTGTGATGGTAAAAGCCGAGCATATGTGTATGACGATGAGGGGCGTGAAATCGCTTGGGACAAAAACTGTAACTTTGTCGTTTAACGGAAGCCTTAAAGATGATGAAAATTTAAAGCAAAAAGCAACAATGCTTTTGTTAGGGGAAGATAGTAAATGAGCATTTTTAGATGCGGTAAATATACGCTCGATTTGAACAAAAAAACATATGTTATGGGTATACTTAATCTTACTCCGGATTCCTTTTCGGACGGAGGAGATTTTAACACATTGGAATTAGCGCTTAAAAGAGCGAAAGAGATAGAAAACGAAGGTGCTGATATAATAGACATAGGAGCACAATCCACAAGACCCGGATACATAAAAATTAGTGAGGAGGAGGAGTTAAAAAGACTTGCTCCGGCATTGAAAGAGATTTGTAAGTCTGTAAAAATTCCGGTATCTATAGACACATTTTACAGTAGTGTGGCATATGAAGCCCTGAACTTAGGTGCAAGTGTGATTAATGACGTTACGGGGTTTAAGGATAATAATATGTTTGAGGTTGTTAAAGGAAGCGACTGTGGTTGCATTATAATGCACGATATGCCGGGACTTAACATAAAATCATTTTTTAATGCTCAGCTTAATAAGGCGGAGAGATTTGGAATTGATAAACAAAGATTGTGTTTTGACCCGGGAATAGGCTTTGGAAAGAGCTATGAAGAAAATTTGTATATTTTAAAAAATCCATATGAATTTAAGATTGAAGATATAGCAATTCTTATTGGTGCATCAAGAAAACGAGTTATAGGGATGTCGTGTGGGAATCCACCGTTTAAGGAAAGGCTGTGTGGGACTATAGCGGCGCACGTTTTAGCAGTAGCGGGGGGTGCGAATATAGTCAGAGTTCACGACGTTAAGGAAACAGTACAAGCTGTTAAAGTAGCGGACAGTATTTTAAGAGAAAACGAGATGAATTGATTTGGACAAAATAACAATAAAAGGACTTAAAATATTTGGTTATCACGGAGTCAACGAAGAGGAAAAAGAAGAAGGTCAGAATTTCGTATTTGACGTGGTTCTTCACGTTGACAGAAAAAAATTTAAGTTTAATGATTTGCTTGACACCACAGTAAATTATGCTAAGGTAGTAAAAGTCATTAAAAGGGTGGTAACGGAAAATAAGTTTAATCTTATAGAAACTTTAGCCGAGGCAATAGCTAAAGAAATAATTTGTAATTTTGAAGATGTGCAAGCGATTGAAGTAGAGGTAAAAAAGCCGGAAGCGCCTATGAAAGCCGAGTTTGAGTATGTGTCTGCTATGATAATGAGGAACAGGGGTGACTATATTGTCTGAAGCGTTGCTGGGAATGGGAACTAATATAGGGGATAAAATTCAAAATATAGAAAACGCTGTGAAAGCATTGTCGCTTGTGCCGGGGATAGAGGTTTTAGAAAAGTCTAATTACTATGAAACAATCCCTTTTGGAGTTCCAGATAAGCAGGAAAATTACATAAATTGTTGTTTAAGAATATCAACAGTTAACTCAGCTAAAGTACTTTTAGGAGTGTGCTTGGGGATAGAAGCGGCTATGGGAAGAGTAAGAAAACATAAATTTTGCTCCAGAATTATAGATATTGATGTTTTAGCTTATGGTGACGAAATAATTGATAGCAAGGAACTTGTTGTCCCCCATCCGAGAATAAAAGAGAGAGCTTTTGTTATGGTTCCGCTTAATGAGGTGTGCGAAAATCAAAAGTTCGGCGTTTTAGATTTCTCTGCTGCTTTCAAAAACATAGACAAAAGCGGAGTAAAGTTAATAAATAGAATATGAGTATTTTATGTTTTAAACTTATGGTATAATATAAATAAAATTAAAGAAGTAAAAACTTAGGTTGGAGGAATGAGTATAATATGAATAGACACGAATCAAGAGAACAGGCGTTTGTATTTTTATTTGAGAGTACATTTGGTGTTGACGACATAAATGAAATAATAGAACTTGCAAAAATCAGTAGAGATTTAGAGATAAGCGACTTTGCTAAAAAATTGTTTTTAGGGGTAAAATTAAAGCAAAGCGAGATAGACGAGTGTATTGAAAAATATTTAAAAGAGTGGAAAAAAGACAGATTATCTAGGGTAACAATATCAATCTTAAGATTAGCTGCATATGAGATTTTGTTTGAAGATGAAATACCTGTGAGTGTTTCGATAAATGAAGCGGTTGAGCTTGGGAAAAAATACAGCACAAAAGAAAACGCAACATACATAAACGGAGTATTAGGTTCGCTGAGCAAAGACATTCAAAAGTGTAATGCGAATGATGAAACATGCTAAACAAATTAATAATTGGTGTTTCGCAACTTAATTTTTATATAAAATCTATGTTTGAGTGTGATTCCAATTTAAAGAATATATTTGTAAGCGGAGAAATATCAAACTTTAAGGGACATTATCAATCTGGACATATGTACTTTTCGTTAAAAGAGGGAAACAGTGTAATAAAAGCGGTAATGTTTGCAAGTAACGCCAGAAGAATACGCTTTCAGCTAAAAGACGGAATGAATGTAATTGTCAGAGGAAGCGTTTATAGTTATGAAGTTAACGGTCAATATCAAATTTACGTTGACGACATTCAGCCATATGGAATAGGTTCATATTATTTGGAGTTTGAACAACTAAAGAAAAAATTGTCAAACGAAGGCTTGTTTGATGAGAGCAGAAAGAAAAAAATACCTAAATATCCAAAGAAAATAGGAGTTATAACGTCGTTGTCCGGAGCGGCAATTAAGGATATAGAAAATGTTTTAAAGAGAAGATATCCCATTGCCGAAATCATTGTTTATCCGGTTAATGTACAGGGCGAAATGGCTGCAAGTCAAATCTCTGAGGCAGTTAAATATATGAGCAGTAAATCCTTAGCGGATGTTATAATCTTAGGTAGGGGCGGGGGAGCCTCGGAGGATTTATGGATATTTAACGATGAAAATTTAGCAAGGACTATAAGCGAAAGTAAAATTCCGATAATTTCTGCGGTTGGTCATGAAACGGATTTTACGATATGTGATTTTGTTTCAGACAAGCGAGCCCCAACTCCATCAGCGGCAGCTGAGCTTTGTGTTCCGAGCGCAGACGACTTAAAAGAGGAAATTGACGGTCTTGTTAAACAGATTAATGTTTTATGTTTGAGAAAATTTGATTTGTGGAGAAGTAAATTATCGTTTCAGGAAAATCGAATTTTAAATTTGTCACCTAAAAGGAAAATTCCTGAAAATAAGCAAAATATTAATAAAATTAGAAGTGGTTTATCGCTGGCGCTAAACAGAAATATTAATGATAAAAAATTAAAAATGAGCGTATTATTAAACAGACTTAAATCGTTAAATCCGGAAGAAATAATGAAACGAGGATACTCGATAATTACAGATGAAAACGGAGTAATAAGTAAAAAGAAGAGATTAAAGGAAAATAGTAATATAAAAATAAAGTTTTTTGATGGGGAAATTGAATGTAAAATTACAGACATAAGGAGTATTTATTAAATGGGGAAAAAACTAAACTTTGAAAATGCTATGGAAAAATTACATAAAATAACCGAGAAACTCGAAAATGAAGATGAAAGCTTAGAAAATACAATCAAATTGTATCAAGAAGGAATGGATTTGGCTAAATATTGTATGGATGAGCTTAACAAAGCAGAACAAAAGATTAAAATTATAGAAACAAACAGTATTGAACAGGATGATGCAGAATGAATTTTAAATCTTGTGTTGAAGAGTACAAAGAATGTATAAACAGTGGTCTTAGAAGCTATGTTTCAGGTTTAGTTGATTGTAATGAAAAATTGATTGATTCTATAAAATACAGTTTAATGTCTGGCGGAAAACGGATTAGGGGAATATTATTGCTTGCCTTTTTTGAATTATTCGGAGGAAGAAAAGAGGATGCAATACCGTTTGCCTGTGCAATAGAAATGCTCCATACGTACTCTTTAATTCATGATGATTTGCCATGTATGGACAACGACGATATTAGAAGGGGAAAGCCTTCTAACCATAGAGTGTATGGGGAAGACATAGCACTACTTGCTGGCGATGCTTTGTTAACGATGGCGTTTGAGGTTTTGAGTAACCAGAATTTAGCAGATAAGTTTGGAGCCGAAAAAATTATACGTGTTTGTAAAATACTTTCATTTTCAGCCGGCGCTCAGGGAATGGTTTCAGGTCAGGCAGACGATTTGAGCATGGAAGTGGGCAATCACGGCACAGAAGAAATATTTAAAATGTATAAAAAGAAAACAGGTATGCTTATAGAATCTTCGGCGGAAATAGGAGCTGTTTTGTCTGAAAATGATGAAAGTAAATTGGCACTTGTTAAAAATTACGGGAGAAATGTAGGGTTAGCGTTTCAGCTAGTTGATGACTTGCTCGACGTTGTTGGTCAAGAAGAGATTATTGGGAAACCCGTTGGCAGTGATATTTCCAATAAAAAGTTTACATATATAAGCGTGTTTGGGATGGAGCAAACGAGAGATAAAATAAAAAAATTAACGCAAGATTCTCTGGATATTTTAAATAAGCTCGGAGGAAATAATGAATTTTTAAAGTGTTTGACAAAGCAACTAGAGACTAGAATTAGGTGAAATTGTACTCTAATTAAAAATAGGAGAATGAATACTAATGGAGTTTGAAAATCTAAACAAAATAAACACACCAAAGGATTTAGAAAAAATTGAAGATTTAAACAAGTTGTGTGAAGAAATACGAGGAAAATTAATTGATACAATTTCTAAAAACGGCGGACATCTTGCGTCAAATTTAGGAGCAGTTGAACTAACAGTTGCATTGCATAAGGTGTTTAACAGTCAAGATGACGCTATTGTTTGGGACGTTGGTCATCAAAGCTACACTCATAAAATCCTTACGGGTCGCTTTAACTCGATAGATACGATAAGAAAAGAAGGCGGACTTTCAGGTTTTACGAATAGATTTGAAAGTGATTATGATAAATTTATCTCAGGGCATAGTAGTACATCAATATCAGCTGCTCTTGGATTAGCAGAAGCCAAAAGAATAAGCGGCAGCAAAGGAAATGTTGTTGCTGTTATAGGCGACGGAGCATTAACCGGAGGTTTGGCTTATGAGGGACTAAATAACGCCGGAAGATTTAAGAAAAATTTCATAGTGGTTATAAATGACAATAAAATGTCTATATCAAGAAACGTGGGCTCAATGGCTAGGTATTTAACTTGTATGAGGATACGCCCGTCTTACATGAGATTAAAAAGCACTATAGAGAGAACTTTAAATAAAGTTCCGCTAATCGGAGGACAGCTAAAAAATGTTGCAAGAAGGTCTAAATATGCAATAAAAGGCTTTTTGGCTAACAATACTCTATTTGAAAGCATGGGATTTAATTATTATGGTCCGATTGACGGTCATGATGTTAACGAACTTATAAGAGTGTTTAACATTGTGAAAAATATAGACCATCCGATTGTTGTTCATGTTTTGACGTCTAAAGGTAAGGGGTACAAATTTGCAGAGAAAAATCCTAAGAAGTTTCATGGTATATCAGCATTTGACGTGCAAACAGGATTAACCGCTAAAACTCAAGGTAGCTTTTCAAACGAGTTTGGGAAGTCTATGTGTGAGTTGGCAGAAACGAATAAAAAGATTTGTGCAATAACGGCGGCGATGACTTCAGGGACGGGTTTAACGGAATTTGCCGAAAAATATAAAGAGCGCTTTTTTGACGTTGGAATAGCGGAGGAACACGCAATAACGTTTGCAGGAGGCTTGGCAGCAGGGGGAATGCTACCAGTGTTTGCGGTTTATTCGAGCTTTTTACAGCGTGGATATGACCAAATTATTCATGATGCAGCGCTTCAAAAACTTAGAATGGTGTTTGCCATAGACCGCTGCGGATTAATTGGCGAAGACGGTGAAACTCATCAAGGAATATTTGATGTGTCGTTTTTAAATTCTATTCCTAACGTAACGATTTATTGTCCGAGCTTTTTTGACGAGCTTGACAGTATGCTTTTTGATTCGGTATATAAATGTAAAAATGTGGCAGTGGTTAGGTACCCTAGAGGAGGACAACCTTTAAAGCCTCTGAGTTACAAATATAACGGCGGCACTTTTGATTTATACGGCGACAAAGACGCAGACACATTAATAGTTACCTACGGCAGACTTTTTTCATATGCTTGTCAGGCTAGATTAAAGCTTGTCAAACAAGACAAAAAAGTGTGTGTTATGAAGTTAAACGTGATAAAACCGCTTGATAGAGAAGCAGTACTTTTTGCAAGTTCATATAAAAAGATATTTTTCTTTGAGGAAACAATTCGTGCCGGCGGAGTTGGTGAACGTTTTGGTTGTAATTTAGCTGAATATGGATTTAGTGGCAGGTATGTGTTAAACGCCATAGATAATACGTTTGTAAAACATGCGTCTGTTGAATCACAGTTGAAAAAGTTTTCTTTCGACACAGAAGGAATTGTAAATAAAATATTGATGGAGTGTTATAACGACTGAGATGAAAAGATTAGATGTGATATTAAGTGAGAGAGGCATTGCCAAGAGTCGGGAAAAAGCTAAAGAAATGATTTTGTCTGGAAGAGTTAAGGTCGAGGGGAAAGTGATTTTAAAACCCAGTACTGCTTTTGAGGAAGACGTCAAAATAGATTTGCAAAAATCAGATAGTGAGGATTATCTAAGTCGTGGCGGTCTTAAACTTGCTAAAGCAATAAAAGCTTTTAATATAAATGTCAAAGATTGCGTTTGTATGGACATTGGTGCTTCGACCGGCGGTTTTACGGATTGTATGTTAAAAAACGGATGTAAAAAGGTTTATGCTATAGACGTTGGAAGAGGACAGCTTTCCAAGCAACTGCTTTGTGATGAGAGAGTGGAAAACCTTGAAGGGACTAACATAAGATATATAGACAGTAATTTAATAGATTTACCCGTAGAATTTTTTTCTGTTGATGTTTCATTTATATCGCTAAATTTAGTCCTGCCTAAAATCTATGAAATTGTTGAAAACAACGCCTGTGGAGTGTGTTTAATAAAACCTCAGTTTGAAGTTGGCAAAGGTAACGTTGGAAAAAATGGCGTTGTTAGAGATAATAAATTACGGGTATATGCAATAAACAAAGTTTGTAATTACTGCGTGGAAGCAGGATTTTCTGTTAAAGGACTTGATTATTCTCCTATAAAGGGACCTGAGGGAAATATAGAATATTTAATTTATGTGCGGAAGTCGGAAGAAGCGACTATTGAATTTTCTGAAGACGTTAAGGAGATTGTAAGAAAATCACACACACAATTGAACTATGGAGAGCGATAAATTTGAAAGTTTCAGTATTAGTTAATAAGAAAAGAGAAAATATTATTTGTGATGTTTTAGAGGTAGTATCGGAACTTTTAAAAATGAATGTAGAAATCATGATGAATGAAGACTATCATGAAAAGTTAATGAATTACAACATAACTTGGAACAACGATGAGGAAGACATAATAAAAAATTGTGATGTTGTGTTAGCGCTCGGCGGAGACGGTACGATTATTAGAAACTTAAAAAAAGCGGCAGAGTTTAATAAGCCCGTTGTTGGGATAAACACAGGTAGGCTTGGATTTGTGTCTAGCTTAGAAAAAAGCGAGCTAAAAAAACTTTCTTTTATGGTTGATGAAAATTATTTTACAGATGAAAGAATTATGTTTGACGCACAACTTTGTGGTAAGGAGTACAGCTGCTTAGCGTTAAATGATATAGTTATTTCTCGAAGTCAGGACTCGCAGATTGTAGACTATGATATTTTTATAGGAAATAACCAAGTTTGCAATTTTAGAGCCGACGGAGTGATTATATCTACTCCAACAGGGTCAACGGCATACTCCCTTTCGGCGGGAGGACCGATAATTGTGCCTGATGTAAATTGTGCTGTGGTTACTCCGATTTGTGCTCATTCCTTAAACTCGAGGGCTATAGTTTTAAATTCAGATGAAGAAATATGTGTTAAATATAGAGTAAGGGAAGGCTCGGAAATATATGTGATGTGTGACGGTAATACCGTTCTAAGAAGTTCTGAAAGCGGAGAACTCAAAATAAGAAAATCAGCTCTGAAGGCTAAAATCATACAGTTTGATAAAGATAGGTTTTATCAAAACATGAGGTTAAAGATAATGAATTAAAATAAAAGAAGGTGGGAAAGTGTTATCGAATTTACATATAGAAAATATAGCTGTAATTGAGGTTACAGAAATAAATTTTGATGAAGGGCTTAATGTTTTAACAGGCGAAACAGGAGCCGGAAAATCCATAATAATCGGAGCGATAGGGATTGTTTTGGGCAGCAGGGTTTCGAGAGATTTTATAAGACACAACAAAGAATTTGGGTTAGTGAGTGCGGTGTTTACTGATTTAACTAAAGAAAATATAGACTATGTAAAATCTTTAGGTTATGAATGTGAAGACGGTGCTTTGTTAATACACAGGGAATTTAATATAAATGGAAAAAACATATGTAAAATAAATGGTCGCCCTGCAACGGTGTCGATATTAAAAAATATAGGTAAGCATCTTATAGATGTGTATGGGCAAAACGACAGTTATAGTCTTTGTGAGTCGAGTACGCATATAAATTATATAGACAATTTTGGCGGACTTCGCTTGGATTTAGAAGCTTATCAAGAAGTGTATGGCGAGATGATGGGGATTCGTAAAAAAATTGAGCTGATAAATAAAAATTCTAAAGACAACGTAATGAAAGCAGACATACTTCGCTATCAGATAAATGAATTAGAATCTGCAAATTTGATTAGCGGAGAACTTGACGAGCTCAACAAACAAAAAGAAGTTTGTGTTAATGCGGAAAAAATTAAGAGCTCAATCAACGAAATATACACCACTTTAAATGGAGAAGAAACAACCTTGGGAGCTGTTCAAGGGATAGAGAGGTCAGTTGAGCTGCTTAGAGGGATAACCGAATATTCAAGTGAGGTTGAGGAGATATATGGTAGACTTTCAGGAGTGTTTTACGAGCTTCAGGAATGTGCGCTTGAAATCCAGAATCTTGACAGTAAATTTGAATACGACAGCTTTGAACTTGAAAATATAGAGCAGCGTCTTGACTTACTATACAAGCTTGGCAGAAAATACGGCGAGTCCACAGACGATATGTTAAAGTATCTTGAAGACGCTAAAGAGGAGCTTTCTCAGATAGAGATAAGCGATGAAGAATATACTGATTTAAATGAAAAATATCAAAAATTGAAATCTAAAGCTAAGGAAATGGCAAGTGAGCTTTCGCTTAAACGACGGAAGGTCAGTAAAGAATTTGTAAAGAAAGTAACCGAAGAGTTGAAATTTCTTGATATGCCAAACGTTGAAGTTGGCGTTAACATAGAAGATGGTGAGCTTAGTCGAAATGGAATTAATAAAATTGAGATAGTAGCGTGTATAAATAAAGGAGACGCTTTAAAACCTATATCAAAAATAGCCTCAGGCGGTGAACTTTCAAGATTAATGCTTGCTATAAAGAACGTGCTTTGCGACGACGCAGGATTAAACACTTTGATTTTTGATGAGGTAGACACAGGAGTAAGCGGTAGTGCGGCTGAAAAGATAGGAATGAAACTTAAAAGTTTGTCGAAGAAAAAACAAGTAATATGTATAACTCACCTGGCACAGGTAGCTTGTTTTGGGACAACACATTTTTTGATAGAGAAGTCTTCCATAAATGATTGTACGTTTACAAACGTTAAAAAATTAAAATTTAATGAAAGATGCAAAGAAATTGCCCGTATAATAGGTGGTACAAATATTTCTGAAATTACAATGAAAAATGCTGAAGAAATGTTAATTAGTGCGAGTAAAATAAATTAGTGTTGGGGGATAATTACGTGAAAATATTAGTTGAAACATCGGCAAGACATATCCATTTATCAAAGGAAGCGTTGGAGATACTGTTTGGAAAAAACTATGAGTTAAGCGTAAGAAAAGAGTTGTCACAACCGGGTCAGTTTGCATGTAACGAAAGGGTAACGATAGTCGGACCTAAAAGCTCTATAAATAATGTTTCAATTTTAGGACCTGTCAGAGCGAAAACTCAGGTTGAAATATCACTCACAGATGCAAGAAAGCTTGGGATAAACACAGAAATAAGAGAGTCTGGCGACATATCCAAAACAGCAGGCTGCGAAATAATAGGACCTTCCGGGTCGTTAAAAATAACCGAGGGCGTGATAATCGCTAAAAGACATATACATATGAATTTTAAAGATGCAGAAAATTTGGGTGTTAAAAATGGTCAAATAGTAGAGGTGAGCATAGAAAGCGAGACAAGACCAACCGTATTTGGGGGAACAGTGGTTAGAGTGTCAAATGATTATGCCCTTGCTATGCATATAGACACAGACGAAGCTAACGCTGCTGGAATAAGCGGATTAACCTATGGAGCTATAGTATAGGAATTAAGACATTTTGGTTTGAATTGTTAATTTTATATTAAATTTAAGGAATTTACAGCCGTTAGATTAGATTGCTTTTTTACAAAAAAAGTAGTATAATTGTAAATATATAAAATGAAAAGTTGGCGGTGCTTAAATGAATGATGCATTATTTGATAAATTTTTAGAAGTGAAAAAAGGGCTGTTGAAAAATAGCTTTCGCAGAATGAACGATAAACAAATGGAAGCAGTGTTTAAGGTGGATGGTCCGCTTATAATCCTTGCTGGAGCAGGTAGCGGAAAAACCACTGTTATAGTAAACAGAATAGCAAATATGATAAAATACGGTAACGCATTTAACAGCGATGTTAACCCTTTGAATGTTACGGATGAATGCATTAAAGAAATGGAAACGGCGTTGTGTGAAAATGAAGGTGCTGAAAAATTTAGAGATGTGTTGAAAGTTGGGGCTGTGAATCCTTGGAACATACTTGCCATCACATTTACCAATAAGGCTGCAAACGAGTTGAAAGAAAGATTGATGCTTGTATTAGGAGACGACGCAAAAGATATATGGGCTTCAACGTTTCATTCAATGTGTGCGAGAATATTGAGGATGCACGCAGACAAAATTGGATACACAAATCAATTTGCTATATATGATACTGACGACACTAAAAAATTAATTAAGGATTGTCAGAAACAATTGCAGATAGACGATAAAACATTGTCGTATAGAACAATTGCAGGTGAAATTTCTAGGGCAAAAGACCAGCTTTTAAGCGTGGAGCAATATGGACTTAAAGTTTGTAGCGACTATCGTCTTGCTAAGGTTGCTCAGGTGTATAAAATTTACCAGAAGCGCTTGAAGGATGCCGGAGCGATGGACTTTGACGATTTGTTGGTTAACACAATAAAACTTTTAAAAGATTGTCCGGACATTCTTGAGAAATATCAAGAGAAGTTTAGATATATATTGGTTGACGAGTATCAAGATACTAATTATGCCCAATATGTGTTGATTAAGATGTTGTCTGAAAAATATAATAATTTATGTGTGGTTGGCGACGATGACCAAAGTATATATAAGTTCAGGGGAGCTACAATCGAAAATATAATAAATTTCGAAAAAATTTATCCTCAAGCGAAAGTAATACGTCTGGAACAAAATTATAGGTCAACGAAGAACATACTTGATGTGGCTAACTCTGTTATATCACACAACGAAAACAGAAAAGGCAAAAAATTATGGACGGAAAATGAAGTGGGCGACAAGATTTTTGTTCACACGGCATACAGCGAATATGATGAAGCAAATTATATAGTTAAAACAATAAAAGAAGAAGTTGAAAAGGGCAGGAAATACACTGATTTTGCGGTTCTTTACAGAATGAATTCTCAGTCAAACGTTTTGGAAAAAGTATTTGTAAAGTCCGGAATACCATATAGAATGCTAGGCGGATTAAGGTTCTACGAAAGAAAAGAAATAAAAGACATGATAGCATATCTAAGCGTTATAAATAACCCTCTTGATGAAGTAAGGCTTCGCAGGATTATCAATCAGCCGAGACGCTCCATAGGCGAAAGGACGATAGCTCAGGCTTCTGAAATAGCTTTGGAAAACAATTTGAGTTTGCTTGAAGTTATAAGAAACGCAGAACAGTATGAATCATTACAGAGAGTGTCGCAAAAGCTTTATTTGTTTGCAGAAATAATGGACGAATTAATAGCAGAGTCCAAAAAGGAGAATGTGTCACTAAAGGAATTGTATGATTTAATCCTCCAAAAAACTGGGTATATAGAATTTTTGAAGAGTGATAAAGACGATTCTGAATCAAGAATAGAAAACATTCAAGAACTTTCAAGCAATATAATAAAATATGAGCAGGAAAACGGTGAAAATGCGACTCTGTCGGGCTTTTTGGAAGAAGTGTCGCTTATGACAGACATAGATAACTATGACGCAAGCTCTGATTCCGTTGTGCTTATGACCATGCACTCAGCAAAAGGTCTTGAATTTCCAATAGTGTTTTTGCCGGGCTTTGAAGAAGGAATTTTCCCCGGTATGCAGGCTATATATAATCCTGATGAAATAGAGGAAGAAAGAAGATTAGCTTATGTTGCAATCACAAGAGCTAGGGAAAAACTTTATTTATTAAATTCGGATAGCAGGATGATTTTTGGAAGTACATCTCATAATAAGCCTTCGAGATTTTTAGGAGAAATTCCGGAAGAGTTTGTGGAAAAGACTAAATCTCGTGATTGGAAAAAGCTAGACCCAAGCCAAGAGAAACCTCGCTCAGCGCAAGAAATGAGAATAAAATCGGCTATAGCGGCAAGGCATTTTGGTCAAGTTTTTGGAGGCAGAGGTTTAAACTCACAAGCTCAGGCTGTAAAATTTAATCAAGGCGATTTTGTCATTCACAACACATTCGGCAAGGGACAAATATTATCCTCGTGTCCTATGGGTAACGATAATATGCTTGAGATAAGCTTTGACAGCGTTGGAGTCAAGAAACTTATGTCTAACTTTGCAAAGTTAGAAAAAGTTAATTAATAGTAACAAAACATAATATCCCCACATAGAATGTAATTGATAGGTGATACCTTACTTTTTATGGGGGGATTTTTTAATGCCAGATAATTATAGTACATTTCCGTGTACGGAAAACCAAAACAATTTTAAAGAGGCTGTGTGCATAGACGCATACAGAGTATTCGACTCTTGCGCAGATAAAGACTGCTTAGAAAATTTGAGAGTATGCTTTACTGAGGCAGGTCAGCATGTTATAGACCAGGCTTGCAATGTAAGACTTCGCAGCGTGGACGTTATAACAGTTTATTTAGACTTAGAGCCTGTACCTTTCCAAAAGGGATTCTATGCCGTTGATATGACGTTCTTCTTCGAAGTATGTTTAGACGTGTTCATGGCTCCGGCTGCAATGCCTGTTACAGTTACAGGTATATCATTGTTCAGTAAAAAGGTTATCCTTTACGGAAGTGAAGGAAGCGTAAAAATATACAGCTCTGATTTTTGTGCTGACGATAATGATATACAAAATATACCAACAAGAAATTTACCAAAAGCAACAGTTCAAGTTGCAGACCCTGTAGCATTATCAGCAAGACTTTGCGAAAACAGAAAATGTTGCTGTGATTGCCATTATAATATACCGGATTGTATTTGTAGAAGGTATGGCGGCGAGTTCATCACTCAAAACACCAATAAGACAGTTGAGGTAACAATAGGTTTGTTTACTATTGTACAAATCGAAAGAAACGTACAAATGTTAGTTCCAACTTACGATTATTGTATACCTGAAAAAGAGTGCGTAACTCCAACAGATAATCCTTGCGAAATGTTCAGTAGATTAGAGTTCCCAACAAATGAATTTTTCCCACCGAAAGCGTCAAGCGACATAATTGACGGAGAAACTGGATGTGGCTGCGGCTGTGGAAGCAATAAATATAAAAAATCTGAATATTAAAAGATAGTATATAGCAAATTTCTGATATTACACATAGAGGTGGCGCCTTGTTATGAGTCGCTGCCTCTAGCTATTTTTATTTAAATGTGGTACAATGTAAATTGGTTTAAAAATAAAATAAATGTAAAGGTGATATAAATGAAAAAGATGTCTTCAAGGGAAATTCGTGACAAATTTCTTCAATTCTTTCAAAACAACGACCATATGTTAATAGAAAATTCTTCGATAGTGCCTAAAAATGACCCAACTTTGTTGTTTATTAATTCGGGAATGGCTCCGCTGAAAAAATATTTTACGGGTGAAGAAAATCCGCCAAGTCCGAGGCTTTGCGATATACAATCTTGTATAAGAACAATAGACATAGACGATGTTGGGGACAAACATCATCTAACAAGCTTTCAAATGCTAGGTAGCTGGTCAATAAATAATTACTTTAAAGAAAAAGCCATTAAATTAGCCTACGAATATTTGACTTCGTGTTTAAAAATACCAGTACAAAAACTTTACGTTACAATATTTTCAGGAGACGATGAATTAGGACTACAAGCTGATGAAGAATCCAAAGAATATTGGATAAAAGCGGGAATAGACAAAGACCATGTTGTAGCTTGCGGAAAAGAAGACAATTTTTGGGGACCAACGTCTGAAACTGGACCGTGCGGACCTTGTACGGAAGTGTTTTACGACACAGGAGAGGGCGAAGAATATGTTCCTGGCGGCGAATTTGACACTAAAAAACGCTATATAGAAATATGGAATGCGGGAGTGTTTATGCAGCTTAATAAGAACGCAGACGGAACCTACAGTAAATTAAGCTTTACAAGCGTAGACACAGGCGCAGGTCTTGAAAGATTATCTATGGTGATTAATGGAGCAAAGTCGGTTTATGAAACGGATTTGTTGTTGCCCATAAAGGAAAAGATAATTTCTGAGTTATCGGGCAAAGGTGCTTTAGATGAAAGAGATATTCTTATTATGACTGACCACTTGAGGACGTCAACATTAATACTTTCAGAAAAAGTAAAGCCTTCTAACGAGGGTCGCGGATACATTCCAAGAAAATTAATTAGAAAATGTGTTATGATAGTGGATAAAGCTAAGGTTGAAAACTTTAATTTTATAAATGTGTTAAAGTTTATTTTGGACTCTTATGCTGATATGTTCCCAAAATTCGAAGAAAACAGAGATTATATAATTTCAGAATTTCAAAAGGAATATGAACAATTTGAAAAAGTGTTAAAAAGCGGTCTGGATAAACTTGAACAAATAAAAGACAAAAATAATTCTATATCAGCTGAAGATGCTTTTGAGCTTGTTACTACCTATGGTTTACCTATAGACATTATAAAAGATTTTTCTAAGCAGTATAAAATTGAGCTTGACGAAAAAGGTTTTAAGGCTAAAATAGAAAAACATAAAGCTATATCAAGAAATAGCGGTAAGACAGGAATTAATTCTAATGCTATTAAGGAGGAACTGTTCTCAAACTGCGATAAAACTGAATTTTGTGGGTATGAAAATACAGAGTGTAAAGCGACTGTAGTAAAAATTTTAAAGGACGGAAACCAAGCCACAGAAGTAAGCTGCGAGGAAGAAATACAGATTGTTCTTAATAGAAGTTGTATGTATGCAGAGTCGGGCGGACAGTGCGCTGATAAGGGATTTATATATAATGATAAATTCAAAATGTGCGTAAACGACGTTAAAAAAACCAAATCTGGAGTGTTTGTTCATTTTGGAAAAGTTGAAAAAGGTACTATCTGTGACGAAGAAAACGTTAATGTTAAGATAGATGAACAGCGCAGACAAAAACTTGCTAATAATCATAGCTGCGTGCATTTACTTCAAAGTGCATTAAGAAAATTATATGGTAATGACTTGCATCAGGAAGGTTCTAAGGTTGAAGAAGATAGGCTAAGGTTTGACTTTAACTACGATAAAACATTAAGTCGTGAAGATATATATAATATAGAAAATATAGTGAATGGCTATATAAGAGAAAATGTTAAATGTGTTATAGAGGAGAAAAATCTATCAGAGGCTGTAAAAGACGGAGCTATAGCTTTGTTTGATAGTAAGTATGGAGAAAAAGTAAGAGTTGTAACGTTTGGCGACATATCAAAAGAACTTTGCGGAGGAACTCACACCACATACACAGGAAATATAGGTCAGTTTGCAATATTGACATCTGAAAGTATAGGCAAGGGAGTCAAGAGGATAACTGCCATTACAGGAAATGAAGCTGTTGCTTATTTTCATAACCAGCTAAGTATTTTAGATAGCGTTTCTGAATTAATGAAGGTAAAACCAGAGGGACTTGTTGAAAAATTAAAGAAACAGCTGTCTAAAAAGAGTACTGAAAATATTGAAAATTCAAACGATAAAATAAGCGAAAAAGAAGTAAAATATTTTGAAGATAAGCTCGGAAATAAATGTGGATATATTTTTAAAGAATCAAGAAGTAAAACCACAGTAGATGAAGTGTTTAGTGTGGCAGATAAGATAAAAAGTATAGTGTTGTGCGTCTGCGGAAAAGATAAAAAACAAATCATAATTTGTTCTGGCAACAAGGAGCTTTATAAGGCTGACGAAATATTAAAATCAATGGCGAAAAACATAAACGCAAAAGGCGGAGGAAACAATAGAATGGCATCTGGTGGAGTATCTTGTGAATTTGAGGAAATAAAAGATGCGTTTATTAGCGAAATGAAAAAATAAGATTTTTGTAATATTTTAGAATCTACGGGAGGAATACTCTGGTATGAATGAAAAAGACGTTGCTGAAAAATTAGTCATGAAGCTGCAAGAATTAAAAAGAACAGTGTCAACAATGGAGTCGTGTACAGGCGGGGGGCTTGCAAATAAGATTACGAATGTTTGTGGAGCATCGGGAGTGTTTAATTTCTGTGCTGTAACCTATTCTAATGAGTATAAAATAAAAATGGGGGTTGACCCCGATGTTATAGAAAAATATAGTGTTTACAGCATAGAAACAGCTCGAGAAATGAGTCGGGAGATTAGTAAGTTTGCCAATTCTGATTACGGAATAGGAGTAACAGGAAAGTTGAATTGTGCAGATATTAGTAATCAAAGGGGCATGGACGACATAGTATATGTTAGCATCTATGATAGAAGAGCAAATGTATTTTTAGATAGTAGTATCAGAGTAGAGTCCGAAGACAGAGAGGAAAATAAAAATAAAATAATTTTAAATACCATCGAAAAATTATACAATATATTATAAAGTCCTTGACATTAATACAAAAATTGTATACAATTAATGCGGAGGTGTTTAATGTGGTTAAATATGGTAACATAGCATTAAGAATTATTGCAACAATCTTAACATGTGGAATTTATGGTCTTTTTTGGATGGCGTCTATAAACAATAATGTCAATAGGCTAAGTGGTAACGATATAGAGAATGTAAGCGGGGGAATGACAGTTCTGTTATTATTCTTAACATGCGGAATTTATGGTTACTATTGGGTATATAAAATGGGTGTAAAAATAGACGAAGCTAAAACAGAGAGAGGAATCCCAACTTCAAATAAAACGGGAATGTTGTATTTGGGGATACTTTTTGTTGGATTACTTTTAGGATTAGTGGGGATGTTCTTGGAATATAAAAATATTTACAGTTGTAAGTACTATCCGCTGAGCAGTGTAGTAACAATCGTGATTTATGCTTTAATGCAAGATGAAATAAACAAATTTGCCCAGATTCAGGATTAAAAAAAACTATAAGGAGGTGCTTACTATGGTTAAATATGGTAACATAGCATTAAGAATTATTGTGACAATCTTAACGCTTGGAATTTATGGTTTTTTCTGGATGGCGTCTATAACAAACGATGTCAATGAGTTAAGCGGAGAAAATGAAGGAACTGTTAGTGGAGCTAGAGTAGTTTTGCTTAATATATTAACATGTGGAATTTATAGCTATTATTGGTCATATAAAATGGGCGAAAGAATAGACAAAGCTAAAATGGATAGAGGAATTTCAACTTCAAACAAAGCGGCAATACTGTATTTAGGGTTATCAATAGTAGAAATATTTCTTGTAAAAATTGTATCTTTTTTTAACTCTCAAGATTTTGGTAATTTTAGTATTATTAAGTATATTCCAGTTGGAGGAGTAATAACAATAGTGGTTTATTCTTTAATGCAGAATGAAATAAATAAATTTGTGGAAGGTCAAGATTAAAAAATATTATAATTTTACTACTTAGGAGGTGCTTACTATGGTTAAATATGGTAACATAGCATTAAGAATTATTGTGACGGTTGTAACGTGCGGGATTTACGGATTTGTTTGGCTATCGTCCTTGGCAGACGATGTGAACGAGCTAAGCGGACAAGATGAAAAAAATAATTTAAGCGGAGCAATGACAGTTTTATTTACGATATTAACATGTGGAATTTACAGAATTTATTGGGCTTATAAAGCGGGCGAAATGATAGATAAAGCCAAAAAAGACAGAGGAATGTCAAGTTCTGATAATTTGGCGATAGTATATTTGGTGCTAGCGGTTCTTTCTTATTTTACCGGAATTACAGGAATAGTGATGTATGCCTTAATGCAAGATCAAATAAACAAGTTTGTAAATGATAAGACATGAAAACAAGATTAAGAAAAATTATAGTTAATATGATACTTTTACTAGCTATGGGAATTACATATTTAGTGTGGTGCCGGGTAACGGGACTATATATTCCTTGTATTTTTAGGAGTGTGACGGGATTATATTGTCCCGGCTGCGGGATAACACATATGTTTGTGGCTTTGTCGAAGCTCGATTTTGCTGAGGCTTATAGGTGTAATGCTGTGGTGCTTGTCTTGCTGCCCATATGGCTGGTTTTATTGTTTGACGTTTTAAGGCAATACGTATTAAACGGAACTTTAAAATTGAGTAAACTTCAAAATTTGGTTTTGTGGTTATCGCTTTGGTGTTTAGGGGTATTTTTTTTAATAAGAAACTTTAGTTATTTTAAAACGATTTTTCTATTGATAAAATTTTTTACGATGTAATTATTGAAATATTTAGAATTATTTGGTAGTATAAAGTAAAAAATTAGGAGGAGTTTTAATGGACATGAAATTAAAAGGAACCAAAACTGAGGCAAATTTAAAAGAAGCATTTGCAGGGGAGTCGCAGGCAAGGAATAAATATACATACTACGCTGCTAAAGCTCGTAAAGACGGCTATGAGCAAATAGCTGAGATATTTGAAGAAACGGCTGCCAATGAAAAAGAACATGCAAAAATGTGGTATAAACTTTTGTGTGGAGGGGAAGTGCCGTCGACGATTGACAATCTAAGGGACGCTGCAAATGGAGAGAACTTTGAATGGACAGATATGTATAATCGTATGGCAGAAGAGGCAAGAGAAGAAGGCTTTGAAAAAATTGCCTATCTTTTTGAAGAAGTAGGCAAGATAGAAAAGGAACACGAAAAAAGATATCTTAAATTGTTGTCTAATGTTGAGAAAGAAATGGTGTTTTCTAAAGATGGCGACGCTATATGGAAGTGTAGAAATTGCGGTCATATCGTTATAGGAAAAAATGCTCCTGAAGTTTGTCCGGTTTGCAATCACCCAAAGGCTTATTTTGAGGTAAAAGCTGAAAATTATTAAAATCTACAAGGAAAGCGTTTAAAAAATTAGCGCTTTCCTATTTTATGTACTTGACTAATTTTAAAAATAAATGTATAATACTAAGGTAAAAGTGAATATGCATTGATTATGTTAAACTTACCTTAGGGTAGGTAAAATGTGATTGATTATGGAGATGTACCCAAGCGGCTGAAGGGTTCGGATTCGAAATCCGATAGGTCGGTTTTGCCGGCGCAAGAGTTCAAATCTCTTCATCTCCGCCAATGTAAGAAGTCGCCGGAAGGTGGCTTCTTATCGTTTTGACTTTTTTTATGTAAATCAGTATATTCATGTTAACGAAAAATCACGAAAGGCAACCAAATGAGCAATATTATAAATGCAATAATAAATTTAGTAAATAACCCTATAACAGACATAAAAGAATATTACAAAGGCAATAATAGAGCGAATAATACGGGAGATGCTTTGGAGGAATATGTGAAAGACATATTTTCAAATACATTTAACGACGATGTATCTACTCGTGAAAAAAAGATTAAGCAAACCTTTAGCTATCTTGGAAATAGCAGTAATCCGCCGGATGCGGTGCTGATAAATGGCGATGCAATAGAAGTTAAAAAAATAGAATCTAAAAATTCAGCTATAGCGTTAAATAGTAGTTACCCAAAGCAAAAACTTTATAGAAACAGTAGTATGATAAATAAAAACTGCAAAGAGATAGATGGCGGCAACTGGCGTGAGAAAGACGTTATATATGTTGTTGGAGTTGTTAGTAAGGGTAATAATTTAGCCCATTTGTGTATGGTTTACGGAAGTGATTATTGTGCGAGTGACAGGACTTACAGTACAATAAAAGAAACAATAAAAACCGGAGTGGAATCGATTCCTAACATTGTTTTTGTGGAAAGTAAAGAATTAGGTCATATAAACAAAGTAGACCCACTGGGAGTAACTTATATGAGAGTAAGAGGAATGTGGGGAATTGATAATCCATGGAAAGTGTTCAGTTACATATACGAAAGAGACATGGAAAAACAATTTAATTTTATGAGTATTATAAATGAAGAAAAGTGGAACTCTTTTGATAATACTGATGCTTTGATTGATTTAAGCCGAGAAAAAAGTAATTTAAAGATTAGTGATGTAAAAATAAAGAATCCGGACGATGTTAATGAAACAAAGAATGTGAAATTAGTTGAATTTAGCTTTTAGATATTGGAGTGTGGAGTGGCTGATGAATTTAATAAGTCTGTTTTCGGGAGCCGGAGGGCTTGATTTAGGGTTTGAAAAAGCAGGATTTAAAATTTGTGTTGCTAATGAGTTCGATTCATCAATATGGGCAACATATGAAAAAAATCACTCAGCCCCTTTGATAAAAGATGACATTCGCAATTTAGATGAAAGCGTGTTTCCAAGAAACGTCGATGGTATTATAGGGGGACCTCCGTGTCAAAGCTGGAGCGAAGCAGGGTCTTTAAGAGGAATAAATGATTCAAGAGGGAAACTTTTTTTTGACTATATAAGGATATTAAAAAATACAAAACCAAAGTTTTTCCTAGCAGAAAACGTTTCGGGAATGCTTAGAAAACGTCATTTTGAAGCGGTTTCGAATATAGTAGATATGTTTGAAAAAACGGGATATGACGTTACTATAAATTTAGTTAATGCCGCAAATTACGGGGTTCCACAAGACAGAAACAGGGTTTTTTACATAGGATTTAGAAAAGATTTAAAAGTAAATTTTGAATTTCCTAAAGCAACAACGTCCGATAAAAATAATAAAAAAACGATGCGTGACGCAATATGGGACCTTAAAGATAGTGCAGTACCAGCGCTTTCAAAAAATAAAACAAACGGTAAATTAGAGATTTTAAATCACGAGTATTTTGTTGGCGAGTATTCAACAATTTTTATGAGCAGAAATAGAGTAAGGTCGTGGGACGAGCAAGCGTTTACGATACAAGCCAGTGGTAGGCAGTGTCAGCTTCACCCGCAAGCTCCTAAAATGATACAAATTGAAAAAAATAAACGTATTTTTGAGCCGGGAAAAGAAAGTTTGTACAGAAGACTTACCGTGCGTGAATGCGCAAGATTACAAGGTTTTCCAGACGATTTTGAATTTATTTATAATGATGTTAATGATGGGTATAAAATGATAGGCAACGCTGTTCCGATAGAATTGTCGTATATAGTTGCAAAAGAAATAAAGAAGTGTATAGATGATAGTAATTGATGAATCATCTCTTTCGAAATGGGTGAAAATGGGTGTATAAATACTTTGACATAGCAATAATAGGAGCCGGAGCGGCAGGTTTAGCTGCTGCCATATCTTCGAGCAGAGTGCTTAAAAAAAATAATGGTAAGCATAGCGTTGTTATCGTTGAAAAGAGTAAAATGCTTGGCAAAAAAATTTTGGTTACGGGTAATGGCAAATGTAATATATCGAATACACGCATTACACCTGATTTTTACTATGGAAATAATCGAGAAATAATTAATGAGATAATAAAAAAGGTTACGGTTAAAGACATAAATAAATTTTTTAATTCGTTGGGTCTTGAAATAAAGTATGATAGAGAAAATAGAGCCTACCCAATGAGTGGACAAGCGTGTTCAGTTAGGGACGCAATGCTTTATGAGATTGAATATTTAAATGTTAGTAAATACTGCGAATTTGATATAAAGTACATAAAAAAAATAAATAATGATTTGTTCGAAATAGGTTCAGACAGTGAAATAATAAGATGTAAAAAGATTATAGTGTGTACGGGCGGAAAGTCAGCACCGTATGCGGGATATAACGGCGACGGATATAAATATTTATCAGATTTTGGTCACTCGATTACGAAGACGTTTCCGGCGTTGGTTCCGATAAAATCAAATGATTTATCTTTAAAACGTTTAAAAGGTGTTAGATGGACGTGTAGAGTAAATCTTTTAGCGGATAATACTGTAATAAAATCTGAATTGGGAGAAGTCCAATTCAACGAAAATAATTTGTCAGGCATATGTATATTCCAAATTTCAAGGTTGGCTTCAGAATATATTGCAACGTCAAAAATAGGTAATAAAAAATATAACAGTGTTAAAATTAGCTTGGATTTGTTCCCCGATTACAATTTTAAAGAACTGGAAAATATGCTGCTTGAAAGAGCAAAAAAATTGTCTCACATTTCAGCCGAAAACTTTATGATGGGTATTATAAATAATAAGCTTGGAGCGGAATTGCTAAAAAAATCTAATATTTTGAAAACTAAAAAAACAGCGGGTAAAATTAAGAGTAGCGAAATAAGGAGTTTAGCGGAGATTTGTAAAAGATTTGAATTTAAAGTGGACGGCGTTATGGATTGGCGAAATTCACAGGTAACAGCCGGGGGAGCTGTTTTAAAAGAGTTCGATAAGGATAGTTTAGAATCTAAAAAAGTAAAAGGATTGTATTGCGCGGGGGAAATTCTTGATGTTGACGGTGTATGTGGAGGCTATAATTTACACTGGGCATGGGTTTCGGGATGTATAGCAGGTGTTGGCGCTGCAAATAGCGTTATAAATAGAGCGTAATTTATTAAAGTGAGGCAGTAAGGTGAGATTGTATGTTAAGGATTTATAATATACCTGTATCAATAGAGGAGGGCGACGAGCCGCTAAAAAATATAGTTTCGAGATATTTGAAAGTGTCTTCAAAGAGTATAAAAAAAGCGGTACTTTATAAAAAATCCATAGACGCACGAAATAAGGATAAAATTCATTTCATTTTTTGTGTTGACATAGAAGTTGATTCAGAAGATAAAATTATAAAAACCGCTAAAAAGAAAAAGATAGAGAAAGTGAAAAAATACGAGTATCAAATAAAAGTAAACAAAAATTTAAGTAAAAGACCGGTGGTAGTAGGGTTCGGACCGGCTGGTATATTTGCAGGATTAAGTCTTGCACAAGCAGGGCAAAATCCAATTATAATAGAACGAGGCTCTGATGTTGACGAAAGGACAAAAGACGTTGAAAATTTTTGGAAAAATGGAAAATTAAATGTAAATTCAAACGTACAGTTCGGAGAAGGCGGTGCAGGCACATTCTCAGACGGAAAACTTAACACCGGAACGAAAGATGTTCGGTCTAGGAAGGTGTTACAAGAATTTGTTGAGTCAGGAGCTCCAAAAGAAATATTGTATAATGCAAAGCCTCATATAGGAACGGATAAATTAAAAACAACAATAAAAAACATTAGGAAAAAGATAATTACCCTAGGAGGACAAGTTAGATTTAATACAAAGCTTGTTGATATAGTAATTAGTAATAATGAGGTTGAGGGAGTTATTGTTGAGGGAGAAAAGGGAACCGAAGAAATAAAAACCGACAACGTAATTTTAGCTCTTGGTCACAGTGCAAGAGATACATTTGAAATGCTTTTAAGCAAAAAAATATTATTAGAGCCCAAAAATTTTTCAGTTGGTGTCAGAATAGAACATCTTCAATCTGATATAAACAAAAGCCAGTATGGAGATAGTGGTGTTAGCAGTAAGCTGGGGGCGGCAGACTATAAATTGTCAACTCACTTGAAAAACGGAAGAGGAGTGTACACGTTTTGTATGTGTCCCGGAGGAAAGGTTGTTGCGGCAGCGTCGGAGTGTAACGGCGTTGTTACGAATGGAATGAGTGAATTTTCACGCAGCGAAAAAAATGCAAATAGCGCAGTTTTAGTGGGAGTATCGCCCAGCGATTTTAAAGATGATAGTCCATTAGCAGGGGTTGAGTTCCAAAGAGAGATTGAAAGAAATGCATACCTTATTGGCGGGGAAAATTATTTTGCTCCGGCGCAATGCTTTGGAGATTTTCTGATTGGAAAAGAAACGAAATCTTTTAAAGAGGTTTTGCCTAGTTATGCTCCGGGAGTAAAATTATGTGATTTAGCAAAAATTTTTCCGGATTACGTAGTTGAATCTTTGAAAATGGGTATTATTGAAATGGACAAACATTTAAAAGGGTTTGCAAGTCATAGTGCTGTTTTGACAGGACCTGAAACACGTAGTTCGTCGCCTGTTAGAATATTAAGAAATGAAAATCAGGAGTCGGTGTCTGTGAAGGGACTTTATCCTTGCGGTGAGGGAGCCGGGTATGCCGGGGGGATAATATCAGCAGCTGTTGATGGAATAAGGTGTGCTGAAAGCGTTATGCGATGATAGCTTAAATTAAGGGATGAATACAAATGTATTTATCTCTTTTTTTATAGTGTTTTTCAAAGTGTAAATATATTATAATTTAAAGTGAGAACGAAAGGAGAGGGTTCACATTTTAAATTACATAATAGGACGTTCTGGTAGCGGGAAAACGTCAAAAATACGTGAAATAATTGTTGAAAATATAAAAAATGGAAACGATAAAATAATAGTGTTAGTTCCGGAGCAGAACTCATTTGATGCGGAAAAAAATCTTTTAAACTTACTTTCAGAAAAATCTTTTCATAAAATAGAGGTTCTGAGTTTTACAAGGCTATGTGATTTTGTTTTCAGAAAAGTTGGTCAAAAAAATAAGAAAAAGATAGATGACGGCGGACGTAATATGTTTATGAGTATGGCAATAGAAAGCGTTAAGTCTGAGCTAAATTTATATAAAAAGAATAGTAATAATATCGAGCTTGTTGAGTTAATGACAGGAGCATTAAAAGAATTTAAAAGGTCCGGACTCAACGACGCTATACTTTCTGATACGTTTTCAAAGCTTGAAGAGGGTACTTTAAAAGAAAAAGTGCGAGAAACAAAGCTAATACTAAATAAATATACTCAGCTTTTGAGTGATAAATTTTCGGACCCGCTAGATGATTTAGACATTTTAGAAAACTCCTTAAGCGAAAATGACATATTCAGTGGATATACAATATTTTTAGACGAATTTAATGGTTTTACTTCGCAGCAATTAAATGTTTTAAAGCACATAATATCTCAGTCGAAAGATGTTTATATTACTTTTTCATCAGATGAAAATGTAAAATCAAATATAGTGAATATGGAGCTGTTTTCTTCTGTTCATAAAACTATAAAATCAGTAACAGAGATAGCCAACGAGTGTGGAATAAAAAATATAAATACGATTAAGTTGGAATGTTGCAAAAGGTTTAAAAATGAAAATCTTAAAAAAATTGAAAAGAATGTGTTTAGGTCAAACAAAGAAAAATTTTTAGATGAACCTTCCAGTATAGTTATATTTAATGCGTGCAATGTGTACGAAGAATGCGACTTTGTGGCTAGAGAGATAAAAAGAAACATAATGGATTTTGGATACAGGTATAAAGACTTTGCTGTAATAGGGAGAAATGCTTGTGACTATTCTGAAATTATTGAAAATGTTTTTAAAAAATATAAAATAAAATATTTTTTTGATGAACCGGAATCAATTTCGAGTAAAGGATTAATGAGTTTAGCATTGTCAGCGTTCGACGTGATACATTCAAATTACGGTGCCAACGAAGTGTTTAGATATTTAAAAACAGGTCTTGTCGGATTCACAACCGATGAAATTTCAATAATAGAAAACTATGTGTTGCTCTGGGATATAAAAGGTGAAAAATGGAAGGAGGATTTTACGTTTAATCCGGAAGGCTTTGGAGCGGAGGAAGACGATGAATCTCAAGAAAAGCTTGAATTGATAAACGATATACGTGGAAAAGTATTTGAGCCTCTATCTAACTTTGCAAAGAGGATAAAAAAATCAACGGGAAAATCTATAGCAAAGGCGTTGTATTTACTTTTAGAAGAAGTAAATGTTGGGGAAAATATAAGAAAATTTTGTGAAGAATTAAAAGAAGAAGGTAAATTGTCAGAAGCGGAAGAACAGTCACGCTTATGGGACATATTAATGGAGTCGATAAATCAAACGGCGGTGGTGCTGGGTGATGACAAAATAACTTCAAAAAGATACATTGAATTATTGCAGGTTGTGATAGATTCCGGAGACATATCATTTATTCCGAGAGGTCTTGATGAAGTAATTATAGGGTCTGTTGATAAAATAAGAGTGTCTGAACCAAAGGTAGTTTTTCTGGTAGGAGCAGTGGAGGGAGAGTTTCCGAGAACACCTGTGCAGGCAGGAATATTTAGTGATGTTGAAAGAAAAAAATTAATATCAATGGGGCTTAATTTATATGACACGCTTGATGAAATATCGCTGCACGAAAGATTTCTTGCATACTTTGCGTTAACAAGACCATCAGAAAAATTATACGTAAGCTGGGCATCTTCCAACATGAATGGTACAGATAAATTACCGTCAGAAATCATTAAAGAAATTAAAAGGGTTTATCCTAACTGTAAGATTCAGGATAAGTACAACATTAATTTTTTAGAAAATTTTTGGGCTGAAAAACCATCCTTTGAGATTTGTGCAAGAAATTGGAATAGCGAGTCTGAAATTATTTCTACTGTAAAAAGCTACTTCGAGAATAATAGTGAGTATCAAAAGCAAATCGAGGCTATAGATAGGGTAATAAAAAATGAGCCTCTGAATTTTAAAGAGCCTCAAAATGCTAAAGATTTATTTGGAGAAAAAATAAGAGTGTCGGCTTCGCAGATAGAAAAATATTATTCATGTAAATTCTTTTACTTCTGTAAATATGGCTTGAAGGCAAAGGAGAGAAAACCTGCTAAGTTTAATGCGTTGGAATACGGAAGTTTAATACATTTTATTTTAGAGTATGTGTTTTCAAACTACAAAATGGAAGATTTATTTGAAACTAAAGATAGCGATATAAAAAAAATAATAAATGATTGTATGCAAAAATACGTATGCGACAAACTAGGTGGACTCGAAAATAAACCTTCAAGATTTAAATATTTGTATTTGAGATGTTCGCAGGCGGCAAGCGTTTTGGTTAGACGTATAATTAATGAATTTAAGCAAAGTAGTTTTGTTCCGTGTGGATACGAAGCTGAAATTTCTAAATACGGAGATATAAGACCCTTAAAAATAAAGCTTAGCGACGGGAGTTTAGTTGAGGTTGAAGGAAAAGTAGATAGAATTGATGTTATGAATCTAAATGAAAGAAACTACATTAGGGTAGTGGATTATAAAACCGGGAAAAAGGATTTTAAACTTATAGATGTGCTATATGGATTAAATATGCAAATGATAGTTTACATGACGGCAATTAATAATAACGGATATAAAAATTATAAAAATATCGTCCCTGCGGGAGTCTTATATATGCCAGCGATTAAACCGGTGGTTGGGGCAGAATTATCTGACGACGATAAAAAATTAGATTCGGAGTTAAGAAAAAAATTGTGTATGAACGGTATAGTTTTAGACAATGTTGATGTAATCGAAGGAATGGAAAAGGAAGGTAAATCGGTGTTTATACCCGTTGGAATAAAAGACGGTAAAATTAAGAAAAGCGATAGTATTGTAAGCCTTGCACAAATGGGTATATTAATGAGATATGTTGAAAAGCTCATAAGGGAAATGGGAGAAAGCTTAAGACAAGGAGAAGTGTGTTCAAATCCTTTAGCTGTTGGCGAAACAAATTCATGTCAGTGGTGTCCTTACGGGAGTGTGTGTGGGTTTGAAGACGAAAAAAAGATTAAAGTTGCCAAGGGATACAAAACATCAGAAATATATGAAAAAATGAGGGGAGAAAACGTTAACGATGAGCAAGAGAACGTGGACGACTAGTCAAAAAAATGCGATAGAGCTTAGAAAGGGTACAGTATTAGTATCAGCAGCGGCGGGTTCCGGAAAGACGGCTGTTTTGGTTCAGAGAATAATTGAAAAGATAACAGATTCTAAAAGCCCATGCGATGCAGACAAGCTCTTGGTTGTAACGTTTACGAAAGCAGCTGCGGCAGAAATGAAAGAACGTATATCTTCAAAAATTGCGGAGATGATAGAAGAAAATTATAGTAATATCCACCTCAGAAAGCAGCAATTACTATTGAAAAGGGCTAAAATAGGAACGATACACAGTTTTTGTGCTGACATTGTGAGAGAGAACTTTTACAGACTAGGTATATCTCCAAACTTTAAAATATCAGATGACAACGAAACATTAGTATTAAAAGAAGTTGCCATTGAGAATGTGATAAATAAGCTTTATGAAAAGTCAAGTCCGGGGTTTTTAAATATAGTTGAAATGTTTAGTAAAGATAAAGACGACTCAGGATTACTAAAAATAATAGAACAAATATATAATTTTATTCAGGCGTATCCGTTTCCCGATGAGTGGATGGATAGTAATGTTAGTATGTATAAAGAGAGTGATGATTTCTGCGATACCTCCTGGGGAAAAGTGATGATAAACTACTTACTCGATACGATGGATTATTGCTTAGAGCTAACAGAAAATTCAATTGAACTTTGCGATGAAGACGATAAAATAAAAAATGCATACCTTGAAGCATTAAAGTCAGACATGGTTAATATACAAATGGTTTTATCTTCGACTGAAAAAGGTAATTGGGACGACGTTGTTTCTTCCATAGAAAAATTTAATTTCGCTTCATTAAAAAGCTTGAGGGGCTATGGAGACAACGCTGTTGCAATAAAAATAAAAGGTAACAGAGAGGCAGTAAAATCTCTTTTAGAGAAAAAAATAAAAAAATATTTTTGTATGAAACAAAGTGATATAAATGAAGATAATGTCAAGATTAAAGAAGTAATAGAAGAGTTATTTAATATAGTAAAATTATTTAGCGAGGAGTTTCAAAAGCTGAAGCTTGAGAAAAACATAGCTGATTTTAACGACTTGGAGCATTGGATGATAAAGCTTTTAGTTTGCGGTGAAAATGGAAAATACGAAAAAAGTAGTGTTGCAGAAGAATTGTCAAATGAATTTGATGAGATAATGATAGACGAATGTCAAGACATAAACGAAACTCAAAATATGATATTTAAAATGCTTTCAAGAAACGAGAAAAATTTGTTTATGGTTGGAGATGTAAAACAAAGCATATACGGCTTTAGACAAGCTATGCCTGAAATATTTTTAAGTCGTAAAGAGCAATACAAAGAATACTTAAACGGTAATGAAGAAAAATATCCGTTAAAGGTAATATTGGATAGAAATTTTAGAAGTCGTGAGGGAGTATTAAACACGGTAAATTTCATATTTAAACAGCTAATGTCTAAAAAGTTCGGAGAAATGGACTACACCGAAGAAGAAAAGCTGAAATACGGCTCTGATTATCCAGTATCTAAAGAAGCAGACACTCAGATTAATATAATTGAAAAGCAAGAAAACGATGACAAAATAAGTGATAGTACCCTAGAGGCAAGAGAAATTTCTGAAATAATAGCCAAAATGATAAGCGAGGGGAAAGAGGTAAGAGATGGCGACACAACAAGAAAAGTAACCTATAGAGATTTTTGTATACTTCTAAGAAGTGCGAATAAACAGGCAGAAGAGTATGCAGAAGAGCTTTACAATTGTGGAATACCCTCTTGGTGCGAATCTAAGGGAAAATTTTTCGGAACAGTTGAAGTGTCTGTGATGCTTTCCCTTTTGAGGGTAATAGACAACCCGATACAAGACATTCCGTTAATTTCTGTTCTTGTAAGTGCGATGTATGGCTTCACTCCCGATGATTTAGCTAAAATCAGGATAAAGGACAGAGTTTCACCGCTATACTTTGCCCTTAAAAAGTATAGCGAAAATGGAGATGAGAGATGTAAAAAATTCCTGAGCGATTTGGACGAATACAGAAAGCTGTCTGTTATGATGAGACCAAACAAACTCATAAATTACATTTACGACAAAACTGGATATTTAGCGATAGTACAAGCAATGGAGAACGGCGAAATAAGACTTTCAAATCTTCGTATGCTAGCGGAATATGCTGGTAAGTATGAAGGGGAGGCGTATAAGGGACTTTCGGGGTTCATACGTTTTATAGATAAAATTCAAGAGCAGAAATCGGATTTAACGCCAGCCTCGGCAATATCAGAAACAGCAAATGTAGTGAGAATAATGAGCATACATAGGTCGAAAGGACTTGAATTTCCGATTTGTATATTAGCCGGCTGCTCAAGGAAATTCCACAATGAAAAAGAAAATGTTTTAATAGATAATAAACTTGGTCTGGGAATGAAACTCAGAAATGAAAGTAATACAATTGAACGTCAAACGATGATTAGACAAGCTGTATCTTTAAAATTGAAAGCAGAAAGTCTTTCTGAAGAGCTAAGAGTACTTTACGTTGCGCTGACCAGAGCTAAAGAAAAATTAGTGATAGTAATGACCGTGAAGAGCTTAGAAGACAAAGTAAAAAAGCTTTCGCTTGGAAATATGAAAAAAATAAATATTTCACCCGGTAAGCTAATAAACAATACAAACAGTTTTAGTGATTGGATATTACTTAGCGCTTTAAAACATCCGTATTCACATTGTCTGAGGAAAAATATTTACTTAGAAGAGTCTTTGATTATAGATGAAGACGTATCGGATTGGGAAATAAACGTATCAAACGAAACAAATTATGAGCACCAAGAAAAAGAAGTTCTGGAAGCAAAACCATCTCCAATAAATCCTAAAACGTTGGAAATAATAAACAAAAGATTTAATTATGTGTATCCTTACGAAAGCTTAGAAGAATTACCTGTAAAATTAGCTGCATCACAGGTTTCTCACGGCGCAGAGTGGACGAACTATATAGCAACTTCAAGACCGGCATTTTTATTCAAATCTTCTTTAACGTCGTCTGAAACGGGAACGGCAAACCATCAATTTTTGCAGTTTGCGGACTATAAAAATACTTTACTTAATTTTGACAAAGAAATAAAAAGACTGTTAGATAAAGGGTTTATCTCTGAAGAACAAGCGAAAGTTGTGAACAAAAATTCTATACTTAATTTTTTGAACAGTGATTTAGGGAAGCGAATATTGAGTAGTAAAGATGTGATGAGGGAATATAGATTTTCAGTCAGAGTTCCTGTTTCACAGTATAGTAAAAAATTCGCAAGCGTTAATACTACAGACAATATCATACTTCAAGGAGCTATAGATTGTGTTTTTGAAGAAAACGGGAAGTATAATATAGTAGACTATAAAACCGATAGGGTGACTGATTCAAAGCAGCTTACTGAAAAATATGCGAACCAGCTTGAGATATATAAATATGCTTTTGAAAAGTGTAAGGGTCACGAGGTTAAAGATTGTATAATATATTCGCTTGCGTTGGGAAAGCAAGAAATATTGAGAGTAAAATAAAACAAATAAAATAATTGTAAAACACTTAAATTGTGAATATCAGCGATATAATAAAAGGAGGAATTTTATTAGGACAAAGGCAGTATATATTTAATATATACGTAAACATAAAGGAGATAGATACGCATGGAAAACCATGAGAATGATAAATTAAGGCTATTTCATAGCGGACAAAATTATAGGGCTTATGAATACCTTGGTTTTCATAGAAACTTTAACAAAAACGAGAGTATGATAAGTTTCAGAACATGGGCTCCAAATGCAGTGTCTGTCTCCTTAGTTGGCGATTTTAACAATTGGGATGCAAGTAAAAATAAAATGAAACGCATAAGCGATGGCGGAGTTTGGGAATGTGTTGTAAACGAAAATATAGAAGAGTATTCAGCGTATAAGTACAGCATAACAGCAAAAGACGGAACAATCTTATTAAAGAGTGACCCTTATGGTTATCACTTTGAAACAAGACCATCAGATGCTTCTAAAATTTATGATATAGACGGTTACAAATGGCATGACGCCAAATGGACTAATAAACGAGTGAAATGTAATCATTACTCGCAGCCAATGAACATTTACGAGGTACACTTAGGCTCATGGAAGAGGTATTCTGATAACAACCCGTTTTCATACAAAAAATTATCAGAAGAATTAATTCCATATGTTAAAGAAATGGGCTATACGCATATAGAATTGATGCCGATAACAGAGTATCCGTTTGATGCGTCGTGGGGCTATCAGGTTACAGGGTATTTTGCTCCGACTTCCAGATATGGCGTACCTTTGGATTTCATGGAGTTTGTAGATAAATGTCATCAAAGCGGAATAGGAGTGATAATAGATTGGATACCATCTCATTTTCCGAAAGATATGCATGGGATAGCGAAATTTGACGGGACGCCTTGCTATGAATACGCAGACACAAGGAAGGGAGAACACAAAGAATGGGGAACGCTTGTGTTTGATTACGGAAGGAATGAGGTTAAGAGTTTTTTGATTTCAAGCGCAGTATTTTGGATAGAGAAGTACCATATAGACGGAATAAGAACAGATGCTGTGGCATCGATGCTTTATTTAGACTACAGTCGAAAACAAGGCGAGTGGTTGCCAAACAAATTTGGAGGAAAAGAACATTTAGAAGCTATAGAGTTCATAAAACAATTAAATGAGGTAGTGTTTAAAGAGTTTCCGTGGATATTGATGATAGCCGAGGAGTCAACATCGTGGCCAATGGTTTCAGCGCCAACTTATCTAGGCGGGTTAGGATTTAACTATAAGTGGAATATGGGCTGGATGAATGATATGCTGCAATACATAAAGAAAGAATCACAATACAGAAGTGCGAGTCATAGCAGCCTCACATTTTCATTTTTTTATGCTTTTTCTGAAAATTTTATCCTACCAATATCGCATGATGAAGTGGTGTATGGGAAATGCTCTCTTATAAACAAGATGCCGGGGGATTACGAAGAAAAATTTGCAGGGGTAAGAATGTTTATGTGTTACATGATGGCGCATCCCGGAAAAAAATTGGTGTTTATGGGTACTGAGTTCGGACAATTCAAAGAGTGGGATTATAAAACAGAGCTAGACTGGCTGCTTTTAGATTATCCTAAACATAATGAGCTGAAAGAGTTTTTTAGAGAGCTTAATCATTTTTATTTAAAGAATAGTGCTTTGTGGGAAGTAGATTTTTCTTGGAAGGGTTTTTCGTGGATAGCGCATGACGATTACAAGCAAAGTGTTATAAGTTTTAGAAGAATAAATGAAAAGGGCGAAGAGATAATAGTGATATGTAATTTTCAGTCGAGCCTAAGGGAAAATTATCGTATAGGGGTTCCGTGTGAGGGTACATATTACGAAGTATTTAATTCCGATGACGAAAAATTCGGAGGAAACGGAATTAAAACACAGAAAAAGATTGTATCGGAAAACATATCAATGCATGGTTATGAAGATTCTATATGTTTGAAGTTGCCGCCTCTTTCTGTTTTGTTTCTGAAGGTCAGGAAAAAACCAAAAAGAAAACCGAGAGTAAAAACGGCTAAAGTCAATAAAATAGGAGAAAAGTAAGAGGTGATGAAATTGTATCCAAAACAGGAGATAGTTGCAATGCTACTTGCAGGAGGACATGGGAGCAGACTGGGAGCGTTAACTAAAAAAATAGCAAAACCGGCAGTGGCTTATGGCGGAAAATACAGAATAATAGATTTCCCCTTATCGAATTGTGTAAATTCAGGGATAGAGGCGGTTGGAGTGTTGACCCAGTATCAGCCACTCACACTAAATGAGTATATAGGAAGCGGTCAGCCGTGGGACTTGGACAGTACATACACAGGAATACAAATTTTATCGCCTTATGAAAATAAAGTAGATTCTTCTTGGTACAGCGGGACAGCCAATTCCGTTTACCAAAATTTTAACTACATAGAAAGATATAACCCAGAGTATGTTTTGGTTATATCAGGTGACCACATATATAAAATGGATTACTCTAAAATGCTTTGTTTTCATAAAGAAAATAAAGCGGATTGTACCATAGCAACAATAGAAGTTCCACTTTGTGAGGCGCATAGGTTTGGTATTTTGAACACCAATCAAGACAACTCTATATATGAATTTGACGAAAAACCGGAGTATCCCAAGGGAAATAAAGCGTCTATGGGGATATACATTTTTAACTGGGAGAAGTTAAAAACATATTTAGAAAAAGACAATAAAAACAGCTCCTCTACTCACGACTTTGGAAGAGATGTTCTGCCTTATATGCTTAGCTGTGGAGAAAGTATGTATGCCTATCCGTTTAACGGGTATTGGAAGGACGTTGGAACAGTTGAAAGTTTGTGGCAAGCTAATATGGATTTGTTAAATTCTAAAACCGATATGAATTTAAATGACGATTCATGGAAGATATATTCGAGAAATTCAATACTGCCGCCTCATTATATATCTGGTTCGGCGAGTGTGGAGAATTGTTTGGTTGCGGATGGATGTATGATATACGGAAATATTAAAAATTCTGTAATTTTCACAGGTGCATACATAGGGAAAAACGCTGATATACAAAATTCTGTAATTATGCCCGATTGTGTTGTTGAAGACAACGTTAAATTAGATTACACCGTAGTTTCTGAAAATACGACAGTTTCTAAAAATACTATAATACCAAACAGCCTTAAACCTTTAAACAATGCTCAAAAATTAAATATATCTATTATTGACCAATCAAATAATTCAAATGACAACATTAAGTAAAAATGGGGAGCAGAAGTCTTATGCGAGGAAATAATGTATTAGGAATAATATTTTCGGATATTAACGAAAGAGAAATAAGATGTTTGTCGGAAGGAAGAACAATGGGTTCAATCCCCTTCGGAGGAAGGTATAGACTTATAGATTTTTCACTGTCTAACATGGTAAACTCAGGGATTAATAAGGTTGGAGTGGTAACAAAGGGAGATTATAAATCTATTTTAAACCACTTAGGGTCGGGAAAAAATTGGGATTTATCCAAAAAGAACGGTGGACTTTATATTTTACCGCCGTTCGGAAGTGATTTTAACTTTGATAATAAGGTTAAAACTTTATATTATCTAAAAGACTTTATAGATACTTCGGCAGAAGAATATGTTTTACTTTGCGATTGTAACGTGGTGTGCAACATAGACTATAAAGACGTTTTAGACAAACATATTAAAACCCAAGCAGATATAACTATCGTCTATGAAGAAGGGATTCCTCCTAAAAAGTCGAACTCCGACATAATATTAGAAACTTTAAATAACGGCAAAGTAAGCAAAGCGTTGATTTGTAAGGATTATGGTAGAAAATGTAATTACTCTCTTAATATGTTTGTCCTAAAGAAAAAACTTCTTAATAGTGTAATATTAAATTGTTTTAGGAACAACAACCTAGATTTTGAGAGATGCGTAATACAAGAAAATGTTAATAAATTAAATATTTTCGGCTATAAATTTAAAGGTTTTTCTAAAACGATAACTTCACTAAACACATATTTTGATGCCAATATGTTACTTTTGTCCGAAAGTGTTAGAAATGAGCTTTTTAACCACGAAAGACCCATATACACAAAAATAAAAGATGACATGCCGGCTAGATACAATAAAGGTAGTAAAATAAGTAAATGTTTGATTTCCAACGGCTGCGAAATAGACGGAGAAATATCAAACAGTATTGTTTTTAGAGGAGTTAAAGTTGGCAAAGGAGCTAAGATATCAAATTGTATATTAATGCAAAATTGCGTTATAGAAGATAACAGTGTTTTAAATTACGCAGTAACAGATAAATATGTAAATATAAAAAATTCGAGAAAGCTTATGGGTTACTATTCATATCCTATATACATAGAAAAAAGTAAGATTATATAAAATTGGTTGAGGTGTTTATGAATATTTTATTTTGTACAAGTGAGGCAAGTCCGTTTATTTCAACAGGTGGTTTAGGAGAAATCGGAGGTTCGCTGCCAAAAGCACTTTGCTCAAGTGGCGAAGATTGCAGAGCTGTAATTCCGCTTTACAAAGGAATAAATGCTGAATTAAAGAAAGACATAAAATTTATTAAATCATTGAGTGTTAGCGTTGCTTGGAGAAATCAATACTGCGGAGTGTTTGAAGCTGAGCATAGTGGGGTTAAATATTATTTTTTAGACAATAAATATTATTTCGACAGAGATAATCTTTACGGATACTATGACGACGGAGAAAGATTTGCGTTTTTTTCCAGAGCGATTTTAGATATGCTGAAAGAAGTAGATTTTAAGCCTGATGTAATACATTGCAATGATTGGCAAACAGCGCTTGTGTCGGTGTATCATGATTCGATATATAAGTATGATGACTGGTACGCTAACATTAAAACCGTGTTTACAATCCATAACATACAGTATCAAGGTAACTACTCAAAAGATGTTCTTAATGAGCTTATCGGAGTTCCGGAAGAAAAACAATCAATTTTAGAATTTAACGATTGTATAAATCTGATGAAAGGCGGAATAGAGGCATCAAGATTTGTTACGACCGTTAGTCCTACATACGCTAAAGAAATTATGAATCCTTGGTATTCTCACGGACTCGATTGTATACTCAAAAACAGAGAATGGAAGGTTAAGGGTATACTTAACGGGATAGACACCGAAATTTATAATCCGAGTGACGATAATTTAATATATGAAAACTACGATGTAAACACGATTGATAAAAAAAGTATAAACAAATGTATTCTTCAAAAAAGACTCGATTTACAAGAAAATAAAAATGTGCCACTACTCGCCATGGTTACACGATTAGCAGAGCACAAGGGGATAGATTTGGTTGAAGAAGTATTTGAAAGAATGATTAATGAAAGAGATTTTCAATTTGTAATATTGGGAGTCGGAGAGCAAAAATATGAAAAATTTTTTGAAGAAATGGCAAGAAAATATACAGGGAAAGTAAGCTGTTGCAAGGGATTTGTAAAAGAGCTGTCAAACAAAATATATGCGGCATCTGATATGTTTTTAATGCCTTCAAAAAGCGAACCATGCGGTCTTTCACAAATGATAGCCATGAGATACGGCAGTATACCAATTGTTAGAAAGACAGGAGGATTAAATGATACAGTAAGCGACAGCGGAGATGAAATCGGAGTTGGCTTTACCTTCCAAAACTACGATGCTTTTGATATGCTACAAGCGGTTTACAGGGCACTTGATGGATATAAAAACCGTAATGGCTGGGAAATACTCGTAAAAAGAGCGATGAGTATTGACAACAGTTGGGGGAACCGTGTGGCAGACTATGAAAAAGTGTATAATTTATAATGAGATAGTTAAAATATATTTTCTATGTTAAGCCATCTGCGGTACTTTACAAATTATATTAATTATTATATAATAAAAATATCATATCTTAGGAGCAGAGCCGAAAATTATAGGGGGATAAGCTAATGACAGAAACTAAACAAGAAAAATTTTTTACTAAAAAACTTAATGTAATTTTACTTGCGGTGCTGTGCATGGCGCTGTGGGGAAGTACTGCACCTGTAATTAAAGTAGGTTTTGACTTATTTGTTATAGACCAAGATGAAATTGTTTCAAAAATTTTGTTTGCCGGTTTGCGTTTTGTTATAGCCGGTGTGTGTGTGTTACTTGTACCATTTATTAAAAGAAAGAAAATTATACTTCCAAATAAAGCTATGCTACCAAGTACAATATCAATTGGTTTGGTGCAAACAACTTTACAGATGATATTCTTTTTTATCGGATTATCATATACAACAGGATTTAAGGCATCTGTAATGGCTGGAATGTCAACATTCTTTTCAGTGATTTTAGCTCACTTTATGTATAAAGATGATAGGCTAAACTTTTTAAAGGGAGCTGGATGTATTGTAGGCTTTGCAGGAGTGTTGATTTCAGGCATTGGTGGTTCGGCAGCCGGAGCAAATGAAGCTATGCTTTTTGGAATTCCTTTTATGGGTGATATATTTGTTATGTTATCAATGCTTATGTTTGCAGTTTCAGGGCCAATGTGTAAAGAAGCATCTAAAAAAGGTGATATGACATTAATTACCGGTTATAGTATGTTAATAGGCGGCATAATATTAGTATTAATCGGTGCATTAAGCGGCGGTGTTCTTGAAAATGTGTCTTTTGCAGGACTTTCGGTTTTGTTTTATGTTGGTGCATTGTCAGCAGTTGCAACCACGATTTGGAATATGCTTTTAAAATATAATAACGTGAGTGCAATAAGCGTGTATAACTGCTTACAGCCTGTATTTGGAGCACTTCTTTCTGCTGCGTTACTAGGAGAAAATGTATTTCAAATTAAAAACTTAGTAGCATTAATTTTTTCATGTGCAGGAATTTATTTAGTAAATAAAGCGCCAAAAACAGAAGTAGCTATGGCTGAAGCCAAAAAATAATAAACTTAAGGTAATTAAAAATTTAATAACAGAGGTGCATGTAGTTTATGTTTGAAGTGATAGAAAAGGTTTTGCTTAATGATTATGTGTCTAAGATGGTGATACATGCGCCGATGATTGCCAAAAAAACTGCCGCAGGGCAGTTTATTATTATGCGTGTAAATAAATACGGAGAGAGGATTCCTCTAACAGTGGCTGATTACAACAGAGAATTAGGCAATATAACTATAATTTATCAAAAAGTGGGTAAAACAACTTTACTTTTAGATTCATTAAATGTTGGTGATAATATTCTTGACGTGGTTGGTCCTCTTGGTAAGCCTTCGGAGCTTAGCGGATATAAAAAAGCGATAGTAGTCGGAGGCGGAGTTGGAGTTGCAATAGCTTATCCCGAGGCTAAGGCTTTAACAGAAAATGGATGTGAAGTTGAAATTATTGCAGGTTTTAGAAGTAGCGAATTAATTATATTAGAAGAGGAAATGAAAAAAAATTCATGTAAATGTGACATAGTGACAGACAATGGTTCAAATGGTAATAAAGGGCTTGTCACGGATTGTTTGGAAAAAAAGTTAAAACACAATAATTATGACGTAGTTATAGCAATTGGACCTTTGCCTATGATGAAAGCCGTTTGCGAAATGACTAAAAAATATAATGTTAAAACCATAGTGAGTATGAATCCAATAATGATAGATGGAACAGGAATGTGTGGGGGATGTAGGGTTACGGTTGATGGTGAAATGAAGTTTGCCTGCTTGGACGGACCTGAATTTGACGGACATAAAGTGGACTTTGACGAAATAATTGTTAGAAACAGGACTTACTTAAAAGAAGAGAATGTGTCAAGGGAAAAATATTGTAATTTAATGAAGGGTGTTTCGTATGTTAAATAAAAGTAAGCAAAAGGTTATTATGCCGCATCAAGACCCCAAGGTTCGTAGCAAAAATTTTAAAGAGGTTTGCTTGGGCTACGATTATGAAAGAGCCAAAGAAGAAGCAGATAGATGTTTGAATTGTAAACATAAACCGTGTGTTAGTGGTTGTCCGGTAAATGTTGATATACCGGAATTTATAAAATGTATACTTGATGATGACCTTGAAAAAGCGTATAAAATTATAGCTAAGACTAATGCACTCCCTGCCATATGCGGAAGGGTTTGTCCACAGGAAAAACAGTGCGAAGCGAAGTGTGTTATGGGGAAAATAGGTGAACCGGTTTCAATAGGCAATCTTGAAAGATATGTGTCTGATTACCACAGAATTAATGATACAAAAGGCAACAAAACGGGGGACAAAAACGGAATAAAAATTGCGATAGTAGGTTCCGGACCATCAGGGTTAACGTGTGCTAATGATTTATCGCTTCTTGGCTATGACGTTACAATTTATGAAGCCTTACACACAGAAGGTGGAGTATTATCGTATGGAATACCTCAGTTTAGACTGCCGAGGGACGTTTTGAAATATGAGATTGACAAATTAAAATTACAGGGAGTAAAGATAGAAACTAACGTTGTAATCGGGAAAACACTTTCACTTGATGATTTGTTTGAAATGGGATATAAAGCAGTGTATATAGCCTCAGGAGCAGGAATACCTAGATTTATGGGGATTCCGGGAGAAAAGCTGCCTCAGGTTTATTGTGCTAACGAATTTCTCACAAGAATAAATTTAATGAACGCTCATGTTGAAAAATTTGATACTCCGTTGTTTAATGCAAAAAATGTTTTGGTAGTTGGCGGAGGGAATGTTGCTATGGACGCAGCAAGGTGTGCGAAACGTTTAGGAGCAGATGTTACGGTTATGTACAGACGCTCTGAAGAGGAAATGCCCGCCAGAAGAGAGGAAGTTAAGCAGGCTAAAGAAGAAGGAATTAATTTTGAGTTTTTAAGCAACCCTGTAAAAATTTGTGGCGATGAAGAAAATAATGTAAATAGCGTGGAGTATGTTGAAATGAAATTGCTTGATGCCGATGGTACAGGCAGGCGAGCGGTTGCAGAAAAAGGAAACGGTGTGTTTAACATTAAAGCCGATTGCGTTATAATGGCGATAGGAAATATGCCAAATTCAATCATAAGAGAGTCTGATAAAAGCATAAAATGTAAAAGTAACGGCTGCATAGTGGTTGATGATAACACTTTGAAAACGTCTAAGCCAAACACTTACGCAGGAGGAGATGCAGTTACCGGAGCGGCTACGGTCATACTGGCTATGAATGCCGGGAAAAGAGCAGCGTTACAGATAGATAAAGATATAAATATCTGAATAGGGTGATTTTAAATAAGATTAGTTTTATTTGGAGTGAACTTTAGTTTAAGCTTTTATCTGATGGCGTTTATCTGTTTTATGACAATAATGGATAACACACATATTATGTTTATAGGGATAATGGCAAGTTTTTTACATGAAATAGGGCATGTGTTAGCGATGCTTTACGAAAAAAAAGACATAAAAGAAATTAAAGTAGGACTGTTCAATATAGATATACTTGATGATAGCAGAAGTAGATATGATTACAGGACAGATTTAACTATATTATTTAGCGGACCGCTTATGAATATTGTTGTATATTTTTTATGCGTGAGTATAAATATAGTAGCAAGGTCATATATTATGGAAGTGATGGGATATGAAAATCTATTTATAGGACTTATAAATTTATTGCCCATAATGCCGCTTGACGGAGGACAAATATTGTTTGTAATATTAAGTAAAAGAGTCTGTGGTGAAACTTGCGAAAGGGTTACGCAAATTGTATCGTTTCTAACTTTGTTACCGTTAGCTTTGGTTGGATTTATCATTTTACTTGAGTCAAAATACAATTTTTCATTATTATTTTTGTGTTTCTATCTAATGACGTATTTGTTATTTAAGAATGACCCGTTTTATTGATATTGTAAAAGGAGAGTAATTAAATGGAGTTTAAAGAGATTAACATTAAAGATATAAAATTAAATCCGTTTAGCTTGATAGGAGACGAATGGATGCTTATAACAAGCGGAGATAATCAAAAGTTTAACACAATGACTGCAAGTTGGGGAGGAATGGGAGTGTTGTGGAACAAAAACGTTACTTTTGCGTTTGTTAGACCACAACGATACACATTTGAATTTTTAGAAAAAAATGATTATTACACACTTTCATTTTTTAGTGAGAAGTATAAAAAGGAGCTTGGATATTGTGGCAGAGTTTCAGGAAGAGACGTTGATAAGGTAGCTGAGTGTAAATTTTCAGCGTGCCTTGATGAGAAGGCGCCGTACTTTAAAGAGGCAAAGTTTGTAATTGTTTGCAAAAAATTATATGAACAATTTATAACCCCTGAAAGCTTTTTAGATAAGGATTTGCTAAAGAATTATCCTAATAAGGACTACCATAATATGTATGTTGGAGAAATAGTAAAGTGTTTGGAGAATAAAGAAAATGAGTAAGGTAGTGCTAATCACAGGAGCCTCGCGCGGAATAGGAAGTTCTGCGGCGAGGGCCTTTTCTGAAAACGGATATAACGTTATTTTAAATTACAACAATTCAAAAGAGCAAGCGATGAGTGTGTTAAACGATATAAGAAGGAATAAAACAAGCTCAATAGCCTTAAAAGCAGATGTTTCGAAAAGGAAAGAGGCTGAATATTTAATTGATAAAAGCTTGGAACAGTTCGGACATATTGATGTTTTGGTAAATAATGCGGGAATTGCACAACAAAAAATGTTCACAGAAATCACCGAGCAGGACTGGAAAAAAATGTTTTCTGTGAATATAGACGGAATGTTTAATTGTACGCAGTTGGCTTTGAGGGACATGATTAAAAGACATAAAGGAAAAATTATAAATGTGTCTTCAATATGGGGAATTGCAGGAGCTTCGTGTGAAGTGCATTATTCCGCATCAAAAGCGGCGGTAATAGGGTTTACGAAATCTCTTGCTAAAGAGCTGGGACCTTCGGGAATACAAGTAAATTGTGTGGCTCCGGGGGTCATAGAGACAGACATGAATAAAAATTTAGACGATTTAACAATTAAAGAAATAATAAATGAAACCCCCTTAGAAAGAATAGGGACTCCTCGTGACATAGCAAATACTATATTGTTTTTAGCGCAAGATGCGTCTGATTTTATAACAGGACAAGTTATAAGTCCCAATGGAGGGTTTGTGATATAAAATATTAAAAAATTTCTGACGGCAGTTCTGAAACGTTGTATAAATCCATGAAATCGTAGTCGTTACATATCAAATTACAAATTTTTTTAGTTTCTTCATCCATGCCGCAGTCCAGACAAATCAAATGAGATTTTTCAAAAGGAGTAAGCCACTTTATCTTTGCGACTGCGCTTCTAAGTAAAAATTCGGCTCGTTCATTGTGTCCCTTAATCGGGATAATTATTATGTTAGTTGAGCAGCCACGTATTTTTAAAAATAAAAAAGTAAGGCTTCTTATTAAATCCACAAATCCAATTATTATAAATAATACGGAAAATATTAAAAATAATGTATAAACCATGAGACCCACCTCAATCATATATTATGCTAAAGCCTCGTTTCTTGACAAGAAATATTTATAAAAATGCTTTTAATTTTATATAATTTCATTTATAATTATATATGAATGAGGAGGAATTATTGTGAATATAAAAAAATTAATTGATGATGCAATTAAAGCAAGAAGACTTGCTTATGTTCCGTATTCAAAATTCAAAGTAGGAGCAGCGCTGCTTTTAAAAGACGGTAGTGTGTATCAGGGGTGTAACATAGAAAATGCTTCGTATCCTGCAACAAATTGTGCTGAAAGGACGGCTTTTTTTAAAGCAATATCCGATGGTAAATTTAACTTTGAAGCCATAGCAATCGTTGGAGGGACAGCGAATGTTGATGAAAATAATTTGGAATATTGTCCACCGTGCGGCGTTTGCAGACAGGTTATGAGAGAATTTTGTAGTCCTAAAGAGTTTAAGATAATTCTGGCTAAAAGCTCAGATGAGTTTAAAGTCTATACTTTAGACCAACTTTTACCGGAGAGCTTTGGTCCTGATAATTTAAATTGAAATGTCTGGAGTTGATTGTATGAACTTGAAAGAAAAGTGTGTTAAAATTAGAAAGGATATATTAACCGAAATAGGTACATTGGGAGTTGGTCATATCGGAGGGTGTATGTCTATGGTTGAACTTCTTGTGACCCTCTATTATAAACACATGAATATTGACCCTAAAAATCCGTCAATGGAGGGTAGAGATAGGCTTATTGTTTCTAAAGGACACAGCGGACCGGCTGTTTATGCGGTGCTGAGCGACAAAGGGTATTTCGACAAAAAATGGCTGTTAACACTAAATAAACCTGGAACAAACCTCCCGAGCCATTGCGACATGAACAGAACACCTGGTATAGACATGACAACAGGTTCACTAGGTCAAGGATTTTCGTGTGCCGTTGGAATAGCCAAGGCTTCAAAGATTAGAAAAGACGGAGCAACGATATACACTATAATAGGCGACGGAGAAACTCAAGAAGGTCAAATATGGGAAGCAGCTATGTTTGCATCTCAGCAAAAGCTGGATAATTTAATAGCTTTCACTGACTACAACAAAATGCAGTTAGATGGAATGGTGGAAGATATATGTGCCATAGAACCTCTTGAGGATAAATGGAAATCGTTTGGATTTAATGTGATTAAAGTAGAAAATGGAAATGACTGTGATGAAATAGACAAAGCAATTTCAGATGCAAAAAATATGAGCGGAAAGCCAACAATGATAATTTTAAACACAACAAAAGGTTTCGGAGTAACATTTGCAATAAAAGCCGGAACGTCTAATCATAGTATGACAATAAGTAAAGAGCTATTGGAAGAAGGTTTAAAAGAGCTTGGAGGTATGGACTAATGGAAATGAGAAAAGTGTTTGCAGCTGAAATTGATAATATAATGGAAAACAACAGTAATGTGGTTCTCATAAATGCGGATTTAGCAAGACCAAATGGAGTTAATAAGCTAGAGGAGAAATATAAAGACCGTTGTTTTAACGTTGGAATTGCAGAACAAAACATGGCGTGTGTTGCGGCAGGAATGAGCAGTTACGGTTTCATACCGTTTATTATGACGTTTACTCCTTTTGCAACAAGGCGTATATGTGACCAAATAGCAATATCAATAGCTTATGCTAAGCAAAATGTTAAAATTGTTGGAACAGACCCTGGTATAAGCGCTGAGTACAACGGCGGAACTCACATGAGTGTTGAAGATATAGGAGTTCTTAGGAGTATACCGGATTTAGTGATATTTGAGCCGGTTGACAATACGCAGCTAAAGTTAGCTCTGCCTAAGATAGTTGAGTATGACGGAGCGGTGTATATCAGAATGTTTAGAAAAGAGTTACCGGACGTATTTGATGAAAATTATAAGTTTGACTTATTTAAAGCCGATATTTTAAAAGAAGGCAAAGACGTTACGATAATTTGTTCGGGCTTGATGGTTCAGGAAGTTATGGAAGCTAATAAAACGCTTTTAGAAAACGGTGTTGACGCAGAAATAATAAATGTTCACACAATAAAGCCTCTTGACGAAGAAACGATATTGAAGTCAGCTAAAAAGACAGGTAAAGTAATTGTGGCGGAAAATCATAATATTATCGGAGGATTAAGGTCAGCGGTTTGTGAGTGTTTGTCTGAAAAATATCCTGTCAAGGTCATTCCGATTGGAATTAAAGATAGATTTGGTCAAGTAGGAAAAATGCCGTTTTTGAAAAAGGAATATAATATGGATGTAGAAAGTATTGTAAAAGCGGTGAATAGTGTTATTGAATAAAGCAAAAAAAAGTATCTCACGGAATTTCGTGGGATACTTTTTATAATTAATAAAATTAATTTTTTGATTGACATGAACAATATATATCATTAGAGCCGCAGTAAGGAGTTAATGCATGGGAGCAATTGTCACATATATCAATATTTCCACAATTATTACTGCGCACAAATTCTGAACAATTACATTTGTGAGATGGCTCTACTTTTAGCAATTCGTCAGTAGCAATATCATTAGAAACTTTTGCTCCGCCACAAACAAAATCTAAGTCAACACTATCAAGCTGGTCAAAATTTAATCCATCAATAAAATCTGCCATAAACATTCCCTCACTTTTTAAAAATAACTTTAATGAAAGAATTTTATCACAAAATAGTTAAAGTGTCAAGTAAAATAATGAAATAAGTAAAAAATTATCACAATTTGTTAAATACTGAAGATAATAAATTAAAAATAATTAAACAATCATATACTTAATTGTGATAATAGACATTGCTATTGTAACTAAATCAGCGATTAAAGCGCTAGGAATAGCGTGTTTTGAGTTTATAATACCTGCAGCGCCAAAATATACGGCTATAGTGTAAAATGTGGTTTCGGTTGACCCCATCATTACACAAGCTATTCTACCAATTGTACTGTCAGCGCCGTAAGTGGTTAATAAATTGTCCAGAAGAGCAATTGAACCACTTCCGGATATAGGTCTTAAAATTGCAAGAGGCGTTAGCTCGGGTGGCATACCAAGCGGCGCAACAATCGGAGAAATTAGATTAGTGAATATATCTAAAGCTCCGGAAGCTTTAATCATCGATACAGCGGTTATAAGTCCTATCAAAGATGGTGCTATAGAAGCCGTGGAAATCATACCTTCTTTAGCTCCCTTAATGAAAGTGTCGAACATAGGAACGCCCTTTAGAATACCATATAATAGTATAACAAAAATTATAAAGGGAATGGCAAAAGCGCCTATATTATTTATCATTTTTATACACCCCCTCAAAAATTTTAGCGGCTAATATTCCCGTAACTAAAGATATTATAGCGGTTACCCACATTGCAGGAAGAATGTCAAAGGGATTTTGAGCGCCATGTTGTTGTCTTAAAACGGATAAAAAGGTTGGTATAAGCTGTAATGAAGCCGTGTTTATCACGACGAACATTATCATACTATTGTTTGCAGTTTGAGAATTATTGTTTAATTTTTGCATTTCCTTCATTGCGTTGATGCCGAAAGGTGTGGCAGCGTTGCCAAGACCGAGTAAATTAGCAACAATGTTCATACAAATAGCTTTTATTGCAGGACTGTCTTTTTTATATTCGGGAAATAAAAACTTTAAAATTGGAGAAAATAATTTAGACAAAAATAATGTGACTCCGCTTGATTCAGCGATTTCCATTATACCTGTCCATAAACACATCATTCCCAATGTTGAAATTACGAGTGTAACGGCGTCAGAAGCACCGTTTAATATGGAATTTGACAATTGTTCCATTCTTCCCGTTACGGCTGCACAAATTACGCTTATTATCATTAGAAATGCCCATATATAATTCATCAATGTAATCACCGCTTTAAAATATGTAATATTTATAAATAATATGATACTAAGTGGGAAAAAATTAATATTTAGAAGCGATTTTAATTAAAGACAATTTTTGTTGACAAATATCGAGGAAAAAAGTAAAATTTTAATTAGATACTAAAGAAAAATGTAGGAAAGGGGCGCAAAACATGAAATCTACAGGAATAGTGAGAAGAATAGACGATTTAGGTAGAATAGTGTTGCCTATAGAAATAAGGAAAGTATTAGGAATAGAGCCGAAGGATTCCTTAGAGATTTTTATTGATGATGACAAAATTATATTAAAAAAATATGCACCTCAATGTATATTTTGCGGAAATGCCGATGAAATAACAACTTTTAGAGGTAAAAATGTGTGTAAAAATTGTATTAATGATATTTCTGAAAGTACCTCTTCAAAATAATATGTTTATGGAAAAAACTTGTAATTAACTTTATAATATCGTATAATCATTCCCGATAGTTATATTATATTTTAAATTATTAGGAAGGATGTTGTTATGAATTATCTTAATAAAAGAACGGTGGAAGATATTGATGTTGCAGGAAAAAGAGTTTTACTTCGCTGCGATTTTAATGTTCCGCTAGATGATGAATGTAATATAACGGACACTAAAAGAATTGATGAAGCTATAAAAACCATAAATTATCTTTTAAAAAATAATGCTAAAGTAATATTGTGTTCTCACCTTGGAAGACCTAAGGGTGAATTTAATTTAAAATATTCGCTTAAACCGGTAGCGGTTTATTTGTCTAAAGTGCTAGGGAAAAATGTGGTTTTAGCAAGCGACGTCGTTGGCGAAAGCGCAAAAAAAGTGGTTGAAAATTTGCGTGAGGACGAAGTGTGTATGCTTGAAAACTTACGCTTTGAAAAGGGAGAAACTCAGAATGACCCTGAATTTTCTAAGAAATTAGCCTCCTTAGCGGATATTTATGTTAATGATGCGTTCGGAACTTGCCATAGAGCTCATTCGTCAACCGCCGGAGTAGCGGAATATTTACCTTCTGCGTGTGGGTTCTTAATAAAGAAAGAAATAACAATTATGAGTCAGGTGTTGGAAAATCCTAAGAGACCTTTTGTTGCAATAATTGGTGGAGCTAAAGTGTCTGATAAAATAGAAATTATCAATAGCTTGCTTAATAAGGTTGATGTGCTTATAATAGGCGGAGGAATGTCTTACACATTCATGAATGCTCTTGGCTATTCAGTTGGAAATTCTTTGTGCGAGAAGGATAAGCTTGAAATAGCTAAGGAAATAATGACTCGGGCAAAAGAAAAGGGAGTTAAATTGGTTTTGCCTGTAGATACTGTAATAGGCAAAGAATTTTCTGAAAATACAGAATATTGTACTGTTGACATGGACAGAATTTCTGAAAACTGGATGGGGCTTGACATTGGAAATAGAACGGTTCAGCTGTTTTCCAACGTAATAAATAAAGCCGGGACAGTTATCTGGAACGGACCAATGGGAGTGTTTGAATGGAGCAATTTTTCGAAAGGAACTGTTGAGATTGCTCGAGCGATAGCTGAAAGTGGAGCGGTTTCGATTATTGGAGGAGGAGATTCCGCGGCAGCTGCTGAAAAATTTGGTTTTGCTGATAAAATTACTCACATTTCTACCGGAGGCGGAGCTTCGCTAGAATTTTTAAAGGGTGGAGAATTACCGGGACTTTCTGCGTTGGATGATAAATAAGGATGTTAAAGTTGGCACCTCAGTGCCAACTTTTCTTATGTAACAATAAAATATTAATGGTAAATTAAATGTATAATATAAAAAGGGGCTTAATTATGGAAAAAAGAGATATAGTAATAGCGGGAAACTGGAAGATGAACAAAACGCCGATTGAAACTGAAAAATTAATTTTTGAGCTTAAACAAACAATTAACAAGCATAGGTGTAAAATTATATTATTTGTACCATATGTAGACGTAGAAATTGCAATAAGAAGTGTGGCGGGGACTAAAATACAAATTGGAGCACAAAATTGTCATTGGGAAAATTCAGGTGCATTTACAGGCGAAATATCTCCCAGTATGCTAAAAGAAATAGGCGTTAATAACGTTATAATTGGTCACAGCGAGAGAAGAATGTTTTTCAATGAAACGGATGAATCTATAAATAAAAAAATAAAATCTTTAATTAAAAACGATATGAACGCTATATTGTGTGTTGGTGAAACTCTCGAACAAATGAAAAACAATGAAACTTTAAATGTGATATCAAATCAAATAGAGAAGGCTTTAAACGGCGTGAAGAAAGAAGATTTAAAGAATATTATGATAGCGTATGAGCCGATATGGGCTATAGGGACCGGCATGACGGCGACGTGTGAGCAAGCTGAAAATGTTTGCAGGGAAATACGTAAAATAATTTGTAGTCTTTACGACCAAAGTTCAGCAGACCAATTTATAATACAATACGGAGGTTCTATGAATTCGAAGAATGCTTTTGATTTATTGTCTGCGGAGGATATAGACGGCGGATTAATTGGAGGAGCATCGTTAAAGTCGGAAGAATTTGTGAAGATAGTAGAATTGGCTGATAAAGTAAATTGTTAGGAGTGATGTAAAATGCCTAGACCATTGATATTGATGATACTTGACGGTTTTGGAATAGGGAAAAACGACATTAAAAGTAATGCTATACTTGCGGCTAAAACGCCTAATTTAGATAAAATATTTAAGTGTAATAAAACAACAAAAATAAAAGCGTCGGGTGAAGACGTGGGACTTCCATCGGGACAAATGGGAAACTCTGAAGTAGGACATACAAATATCGGAGCAGGAAGAATCGTTTATCAAGAACTCACAAGGATAACTAAGTCTATAAACGACGGCTCATTTTATCATAATGAAAAAATAAATAGCTTAATGGAAAGTGTTAAAAAAAGTGGCTCAAAGCTTCATATAATGGGTTTACTTTCTGATGGTGGAGTGCATAGCCACAATTCCCATCTATATGCAATTTTAAATATGGCGTGTAAGTATGGGATAAAAGATGTGTGTGTTCACGCTTGGCTTGACGGCAGAGATGTGCCACCTAAATCGGCGAAAAAATATATAAATGAATGTGAAGAGGTAATGAGAAAACTGGACTTAGGCAAAATATCGACAATTTGCGGAAGATACTACTCCATGGACAGAGACAATAGATGGGAAAGAATTTCACTGGCATACGACGCTATAGCCAACGCACAAGGAGAGAAGTATAAGTCTGCCAGTGAATATGTGGATGATTCTTATAAAAAAGGTGTTACCGATGAATTTTTAATTCCGGCTGTAGATGAAGGGTATACCGGTGTGAATACAAATGATGGAATTATTTGTTTCAATTTCAGACCCGACAGGGCAAGAGAAATCACAAGATGTTTTTGTGAAGAGAAATTTGAAAAAATAAACGTTAAGAAAGTACAACCTAAAGAATTTGTATGTATGACGCAGTACGACGTTACAATCCCAAATGTTAAAATAGCATTTAGTCCACAGGAATTAAAAAATACATTCGGAGAATATATATCCTCAAAAGGGCTTAAACAGCTTAGAATAGCGGAAACAGAAAAATATGCTCATGTTACGTTTTTCTTTAACGGCGGGACAGAACAAAAATATAATAACGAAGATAGAATATTGGTTGCATCTCCAAAGGTTGCAACTTACGACTTAAAGCCTGAGATGAGTGCTTATGAAGTAACGGATAAGGTGATTGAGAGTATAAAAAAGGATGTTTATGATGTTATAGTGTTAAATTATGCAAATTGCGATATGGTTGGGCATACGGGTGTTTTTAAAGCAGCTGTTGAAGCTGTTGAAACTGTGGATAAATGTGTTAAAGAGGTAATTGATGAAATAATTAAAGCAAGAGGCGTGGCTCTAATAACAGCAGACCACGGAAACGCTGAAAAAATGCTTGACGATGACGGAAACGTATTTACCGCACATACAACTAATTTAGTTCCTTTTAGCGTTGTAAATTATGAGTGTGAGCTTAGAGAAGGCGGGAGATTGTCTGATATAGCTCCAACCATGCTTAAAATTTTAAAGTTACCACAGCCTGAAGATATGAGCGGAAAAAGTTTAATAAAATAAATATTACCGATAATACATTATGTATTGTCGGTAATTTAATTAAAGATAAAAAACATTTATTCTTCCATCTGTTTTCCTAAGAAAGATGCCGCTGTTTGAACTAGCTTAACGTCTGTTTCGGTTGAATTATTTGTTTTGTCATCTGAAGCTAGCATGATTACAGCACCGGTAACGTCGCCTGATGCGATTATGGGATATATTATACTGGCTTTTCTGTCTATACCTTCTATTGGCGTTATGGAATTTTTACTTGAATTTGCAGAGAAATTTTCACGGTTTTCCATTAAATCTTCAGTAGACTGTGTTATACGTCTCTCCAAAAACTCCTTTTTAGAAACTCCTTCAGCGGCAACAACATGGTCTCTGTCGCAAATCAAAGTGGGGAGAGAGGAAGCTTTGTAAAGTACTTCGGCGTATTGCGAAGCAAACGGTGACATTTCACCGATAGGCGAATACTTTTTAAAAATTACTTCTCCATTTGCTTCTGTGTATATCTCTAAAGGGTCACCTTCTCTAATTCTTAATGTTCGTCTTATTTCCTTTGGTATGACAATTCTACCTAAATCGTCAATTCTCCTAACAATTCCTGTAGCTTTCAATTTAAAGTTACCTCCTTATAAGAACTTTTTATTACTATTTTTATAATAAATTTGGTACGCAATCATAGTTTTTACACATTTATGATTAATTATTCTTTTTAATTTATATATTTTTCACCAGAAACGGATTTTTACAATATTATAAAAATAGTGATTGATATTTAGGTAACATTAGGTTATAATACTTTTTGAATTGTAAATAGGAGGTATACACAATGAAAGCAATAGTAGACCAAGAAGCTTGTATAGGATGCGGAATATGTCCAAGTGTTTGTCCGGAAGTGTTTGAAATGGGAGACGATGGTAAATCACACGTGATTTTAGACGACATTTCAGGTTTAGAGGATAGCGTTGAAGAAGCTATTGAAAATTGTCCAGTTGCGGCAATAAGTAAGGAAGATGTCGCTGAAGGAACTACTGATGGCAGTGAAAATACAGAAGTAAGCGAAGAAGTAACTGCTGATGACAGTCAAAATATAGAAGTAAGTGAAGAAGATGTCGCTGAAGAAACTACTGATGGCAGTGAAAATACAGAAGTAAGCGAAGAAGTAACTGCTGATGACAGTCAAAATATAGAAGTAAGTGAAGAAGATGTCGCTGAAGAAACTGTTGATGACAGTCAAAATATGTAAGTAAGTGAAGAAGATATTATTTAACTTGATAACCCCCACCATGAATAAGTATGGTGGGGGTATTATTTATATATTATATTTAATTATTGCGTGTGATAAGGCTGAGGCTAATTGAACATTCCCCCGTTAGTTTTTTGTGACAAAAAGGACATACTTCATATATTTGTTTTAGTTGTATAACGTCTGGGTGCCGATCTGCTTCTTCGAATTTTAGTGACCCAAGATGTATACGTATTGTTTTTCCAAATTTACAATTTTTATTTATGCAATGTAAACTGTATTCGTAGACTTTATATTTGCAATCTGCATTAGGTTCATATCCTCTCCCTCCTGCAACATTTTCTAAATCCTCGTCGTTAATAGCGTTTAATTTTTGCATTTTGTTTTCCTCCATTTTTATCGTCCTTTCTGTTTTATGAACCCTTGTCTATTAGACCACATTTTTTCCCTCTTAAATCATGCAAAACCATAGTGGCATTTTTGCATTTAGGGCATTGTTTATTTTCTTCAAATGGCTCTTTAGCCTCTTCAATCGCACCACATTTTTCGTCCGGGCATTCGTAATATGATGTACCATTGAATTCATAAATTGGTTTAAGAGTAAAATGAATACCCCCACAGATATGTTGGCTTTTTTCTGTGTCAGTACCACCAGCAACCTTATCTAAGCTTTCATCGTTAATTGAGTTTAATTGTTTTAAATGTTTGTTTTCTTCCATTTTTATCCTCCTTTCTGTTTTAAAAATTTTAGATAATTTTTTTAATCTTGATGTAACTAATAGATTAAATATTTTTTTAAAAATGTATTGTTTGTGATGAATCAGCGCTGCATATAGTTATTTCTTCTAAATCTAATTCTTTATTGCATGATGGACATATTGGTGTTTGGACAAAATCTTTTATACTTAAAGGTATGATTATTTTTTTCTGAAAAATATCTGTTCCCATAAATCCGTGTCTGTGTCTATATACTGCAACTGCTAAGCTACCTTTATTTTCATTCTGTCCCCCTGCAACTTTACCTAAGCTTTCATCTTTAACGGCGTCTAATTCATTTAATTTTTCATTATCTTCCATAAATTTCACCTCACTTTACAATATAATATATCATAAATATACCATATTTTTTGCGAGGTGTCAAGTAAAATTAAATATATTTTAAATTAATTTGTATTTTTTTCTATACTTTCTTCCATAAAATCAAATTCTCTATAAAACTCTTTTGTATCCGCTACTCTTATAACTGAAGCTTTATTTTTCTCAAGCAATTTTGTTATGGCATATAAATCTATCCATATTTCGTTGTTACATTCCTTTTGAGATTCGTCAAAAATTAATTCTAATCCCAAGTGCAAGTGACTTTCGTTTATGTTATTAACATTCTCTTTTGAGCTGTAACCGGTTCTTCCGACGTAGCCGATGACGTCACCGGCTTTTACGATTTTTCCTTCTTTTAAATCTGTGTGGAATGGTCTGTTTTGTCTTAAATGAGCGTAATAATAGTATCTTTTTGTGTCAAAGCTTCTTATTCCAACTCTCCAACCGCCATATTGGTTCCACCCCATAACTTCGACTATTCCCGACTCAACAGCTATAACGGGAGTTCCTGTTGCTGCCATAAGGTCGTGACCAAGGTGAGGACGTGCATATCCGTAAGAGCGTGACGCCCCGAAATCTGAATAGTGGGAGTAAGGGAACGTTTTAGCTATTGGCGAAAACACTTTCAGACCATATTTTTCTTGCCATGCATCGTCCGGACTATCCTTAGGCTTTACTTTATATTTTCCTAAAAATTCACCTAAAGCGGCAGTGTAAGCCTCCTTGTAATAATTATAGTGTTTCATATCTTTGGTGAGCTCTTCGAGAGAATTTCCGTCGTTAATTTTTAACACTAAATTATCCATATCTGATTCTTTATACTTTTTGAAATCTCCGCCATACTTTGCTGCTAAATAAGAAAGTATGTCTATCCAGTTTATTTTTATGGCTTTGTCTTGTGAGGCGATGTCTATGTTCATAGCTTTTTCCATTGCTTCATACGTTGGATTAAATTCAACGTATTTTATGTAATCATTATTTTGGCTTTCAGCCGAAACAATTTTATTAATTTGTAGCATAGTACAAACCATTACTGACACCACAAAAAATGCTAAAAAGCATATTATTGATTTTTTATTAATTCTTATCACAAACACTATCTTTACCACCTATACTTTAATATAATTAATTTATATTAAAAATTTTAAATTATAATTCATAATAAGCGTGTAAATTTTGTTTTAAAAAAGAAAGATAAAATATCTTTATTACTATTTAAAAAATGTGAATCTCAATAACTCATGAGAATCACATTTTTAATATAATGTTTATAATGTATTAACTGAATAGCCACTGCAAAAATGTTTTATTTTCTGCTTTTGCTAAATTGTTAATTAAGTTACATAATTCTTCAACTCTGCCCGGGTCAACCATTTCATTCTTTTGATTATATACTCTATAGTTTCCGCTACGAGTTCTTTGAAGCTTGTATTTGGCTTTTCTTAGAGCAGAAGCTTCTTCATCAGTAAGATTGTATATTGGGTCACTTACTATTGCGTAGCCTCCGCTTATTGCCTCTAATTGGTCAGGTGTTAACACTAACCCACCCTCTGAGGTGTCAATCTTTTTTAAAACATCGTCTTTTGCATCAAATAATTGCATTTAAATTCCTCCTTTTGAAAATTATGTTAATTAACACTATTATAAAATAACATATCGAAAAAGATTTGTCAATAATTTTCACAAAAATATTATTAAAATACAATAAAAATAAAACACACACCTTTTATATATGTAAAAAGTGTGCGTTTTTAAATTATTTATTATCAACTGAATACATGTATTTTATTAAGTCTAATACCTTGTTGCTGTAACCCCATTCGTTGTCGTACCACGAAACAAGCTTTACGAAATTTTCATTAAGCATTATTCCAGCCGTGGCGTCGAATATAGATGTGCGGGAGTCGGTATAAAAATCAGAGGAAACAACAGCCTCGTCGGTGTACCCTAGTATACCTTTCATTTCGTTTTCTGAAGCTTGTTTTATAGCGGAACAAATTTCTTCATAAGTGGCAGCCTTTTCGATTCTACAGGTTAAATCCACAACCGACACATCTAACGTTGGAACTCTGAAAGCCATTCCCGTAAGCTTACCCTTGAGTTCTGGAATTACTAATGCACAAGCTTTAGCAGCTCCTGTTGATGAAGGGATTATGTTGCCTGATGATGCACGTCCACCGCGCCAGTCTTTACTTGACGGAGCATCAACTGTTTTCTGGGTGTTGGTTATTGAGTGAACAGTCGTCATAAGACCTTCAACTATACCGAATTTATCATTTACTACCTTTGCAAGAGGGGCTAAACAGTTTGTGGTACAAGAAGCGTTAGACACAACATTCATGTCTTTTGTGTATTTGTCTAAATTCACTCCGCAAACAAAAGTTGGTGTCTCTTTGTCCTTGGCAGGTGCAGAGATTATAACCTTTTTAGCTCCGGCTTTAATGTGAGCAGAAGCTTTTTCTTTTGTACAGAAAACTCCGGTTGATTCAATAACATATTCAGCTCCAACTTTGCCCCAAGGAATATTTTCGGGTTCTTTCTCGGAGAACACGTTGATAGCCTTACCATTTACGATTAATTTTCCATTTTCAGCTTTAACCTCGCCGTTGAATTTGCCATGGACAGTATCATATTTTACCATGTAAACCATGTAATCAAGATTTATGAAAGGGTCGTTAATTCCTACAACTTCTAAGTCTTCAGAGTTACACACAGCAGCTCTGAACACTAACCTTCCAATTCTGCCAAATCCATTTATACCTATTTTAATTGACATAAAATAACACACTCCTAAAATTATTCAATACGTTATATTTTATATCATATTCGCTCAGAATACAATTATTAAGATTTAAATTTCTTGTTTATTAAGTTTAAAGAAAAATTATCCTAATTAATATTTATAGCGTCATGCAAAAATATACGTTTATAAGGTTAAGGAAAATATTATAAAAATATATAAAAAATTCCCATATATACATTATATGCAAATGGGAATTTAAAATTAAGACTTTTTAGAATTTATTTGAGATTGACATTCAAATAAAAGGCATAGAATATACAAACAAATTAATGTTTCTATTCCACAGGTAGCAACCGTTGTTGAGTAGAAAGACAACGAATTATTTTTGACTAGCGACACAACCAAAGGAACGTTATACATAATTAAAGATAATATGGTTGGCATTCCAAACATAAATATTCTTCTTGTTGTGTTTCTGTCTGTTGAGGTGACGAATATTTGAGATTGATACAACAGAAACATGAGCATACAAGCTTTTAAAAGTACGTTATATGGGTCTATGTTATTGTCTGACAAAGATAAAAATAATATCATAAGCATTCCGCTCCAAAGCACGGGGAAGAATATAAGAATTTGTCCGTTTTTAAACATATTTTTGCACGTAAAGAATGATATAGACATAAATATAAACGTGACAGCAGACAGCAAACATAAAATTGATAAAATTAACGGATGACGGTCATAAGCCTCAATGTCGGTAACACAAGCCACCGCTCCCCACAAAAAAGCTACGGCTGTTAAACATGAAATTATGCCTAGCAAGAAACTTTTACGCACTTGAGGAAGCTCGGGCAAATCTTTAGCCATGTAAAGCGGCACACCACACATAAGTAAAAGTATGGCAACTATAATAGCGAACATAGGTGTTCTTTCCCAGTTTAAGCTGTTAATTGAGCTGTAAATCTTTACGGGGATTATAGTGACGAGTGAAAGAATAAATACAATCCATGAAATTTTAGTTTTCATAAATAAACCTCCTAAAAATAAAATTGGAATTAGTGGGTATAAAAATAAAAGCCAAGCATATTTATATATTACCACTAATTAGACATATCTAATTTAACATTTTACCTTTTAAATTAGATAAAGTCAACAATTATTATATAAATATAATTAAAAAGGAAAGTGAGAGCAACATGACGTTAAAAACAAAAAGGAATATAGTTTTGATGATGATGCTATTTATGAGCATGATATTAATTCCATTGCTGGCGGTAAGCGGAAGTGCGAAAGGCGACACTAAATATACATTTAGTAGTTTAAATTTAGAACAAAACAGTACTCCCCAAAAATTAAGAAGTGATATTGAGGCTAATAAAAAATTTCGTATATTAGATGAAGCAACGGGCAAGATTATGGACGTCGACGACAAAGAATTTATGTATGGAGCGGTGGTGTGTGAAATGCCTCCAACGTTTGAAACGGAAGCGTTAAAATCGCAAGCGGTTGCAACGTATACATATTTTAGCCGTGAAAGAAAAAATTTCAGAAACAACCCCAAAAATAAAGACAAGCCTGAAATAACCGTAAACACAGACAAATGGAAATACTATGTTACTGAAGATAAAATGAGACAACGTTGGGGAGAGAATTTTGATAAGCATTATAATAAGATAAAAGAAGCGGTAGATAGCGTGTTTGGCGAGGTGGTTGAAGACAACGGAGAACTAATACTTGCAGCGTATCACGCTATGTCTTCAGGACAGACGGAGAGATGTTCAGATGTGTTTGGAGGAGATTTAAAATATCTTGTTAGCGTTCCGAGTCCGGGGGATAAGCTAGTGCCGAATTATAAAACTACTGTGGAAGTAAGCAAAGAAGATTTTCAAAAGACAATTTGCGGCGAATACAAGGATTGTGATTTTAGCTCAGACCCCAACTCTTGGATTAGCGATGTCAGACGTACTCCTGCCGGTATGGTTAAAAATATAAAGGTAGGTTCACACGATTTTAAAGGGTCAGACATAAGAAAATTATTTTCATTAAGGTCAGCTGATTTCGATGTTTCCTATCAGGAAAATAAATTTGTGTTTACGGTTAGAGGTTATGGTCATGGGGTTGGTATGAGCCAATATGGAGCTGAATATATGGCACAGCAAGGAGCGGACTACAAACAAATATTGTTGTGGTATTATCCAAATACTACTATAGAAACTATTTGAAAATTGTGATATAAATAGAAAAGAACAATAATTTTTGAACTCATTATGTAAATGTAGTATCATAAGAAAATCACTTGATATATGTGTTTATATATAAAAGCGTTAAGTGAAGTTTTATTTTTTGAGGGAGAGAATCGAGATTATGGGAAGTAAAATTATTCTTACAGGAGACAGACCAACGGGAAAATTACATTTAGGGCATTATGTGGGTTCTCTTAGAAACAGAGTGGAATTACAAGATGAATATAATCAATACATATTAATTGCCGATATGCAGGCGTTAACTGATAATGCGGGAAATCCTCAAAAGGTGGTTGACAATATAATTGAGGTGGCACTTGATTATTTGTCTGTTGGGATAGACCCGAGTAAATCTAATATTCTTATACAGTCTATGATACCTGAACTTTCAGAGCTTACTATGTATTACCTGAATTTAGTTTCGGTTGCAAGGCTGGAGAGGAACCCGACGGTGAAGGAAGAGCTTAAACTCAGAAAATTTACTGATTGTGGAGTACCGGCAGGATTCTTAACTTACCCAGTGAGTCAGGCGGCAGACATAACCGCATTTAAAGCAACTTTAGTTCCTGTTGGAGAAGACCAACAGCCTATGCTTGAGCAAGCAAGAGAAATAGTAAGGAAATTTAATGCGACGTATAACACAGACGTACTTTTAGAGCCGGAAGCTCTTATACCGAAAGTGTCTAGACTTCCGGGTGTGGACGGTAAAGCAAAAATGAGCAAGTCGTTAGGTAACGCTATATATCTTTGCGATGAAGAAGACACAATAAAACAAAAGGTAATGAGTATGTTTACAGACCCGGGTCATTTGAGAGTGGAAGACCCAGGTAAAGTTGAGGGAAACCCGGTGTTTATGTACTTAGATGCGTTCGGTGAAGACAAAGATAAAATTAACGAATTAAAAGAACACTATCAAAGAGGCGGACTCGGAGATGTTAAAGTAAAGAGATACTTAAATGATGTGTTGCAGGAATTCATACGTCCGATACGTGAGAAGAGAAAACATCTCGAGGCTGATAAGGCATACGTTTATGAAGTACTTAAAAAAGGTACGCTAAATGCCAGAAAGGTTGCAGCAGAAACACTGTCTGAAGTCAAGCAAGCCATGGGGATAGAGTATAGCAAAAATTTATTTAAAGACAAATAGTCATATTTTAACTTGCCAGTTACTATAAATTGAATAAAGGATTTATAATAACAAGGGAGAATAAAATATGAGAAATCTAAACAAAAATTTAAAAAAGAATGTACCTTTCGTTTTAGGAGCTATAGTTTTGTCAATTACAGTTTTTTTATTTAACGGCAGGAAAAATTCAAATTTACAGGAGGCATCAAACGTTAATGTTGATGTCTCTTGCCAGCAAAATGAGGATATTATGAAAAATGTCGAAATGAGGGCGGTCTGGATACCATTTATGTCACTTAGCGTGAAAGGTGAGTGTAGTAAAGAGAAATTTGAAAGTAAATATTTAGAGTTGCTTGAAAATGCTAAAAGACACAAAATGAATGCTGTAATTGTTCATGTCAGACCGTATAGTGATGCACTATATCCATCAAAAATCTTTCCGTGGTCTCATATATTAACTGGTACGCAAGGAAACGACCCGGGATTTAACCCTCTTGAATACATGGTCAAGACGACTCATGATTATGGAATGGAATTTCATGCTTGGATAAATCCGTTTAGAGTTAAAGTAAACGGGACGCCGAATGAGATTAGTAAAAATAGCCCTGCATACAAATGGTTAAACGCCCCTCAGGAGCAAAACAGCGATATAATAATGAAGTGCGGTGAAGATTTATATTATAATCCGGCGTGTGAAGAGGTTAGGAATATTATAATAGACGGAGTAAAAGAAATAGTTGAAAACTATGACGTTGATGGAATACATTTTGACGATTACTTTTATCCAAAGGACGAGCCTGATATAGACAGCTACTCATATAATAAATATTTAAAAAGCGTTACAAAAGAAGCTTCCCCGCTTGACTTACAGAGATGGAGAATGGACAATGTTAATTTATTGGTTTCTGGAGTTTATAATGCAGTGAAGTCTATAAAGCCAAGAGTTAAATTTGGTATATCACCGGGAGGAAATTTAAAGAATGTAAAAGAGGTTTCGGCAGATGTTGAAACATGGGGGAGAGATAAGGGGTATGTTGATTATCTGTGTCCTCAAATATACTTTAGTATGGAACACCCAATTTTACCATTTAAACAGGCGGCTGATGAATGGAGGAATGTAGTAAAGAATGAGTCAGTAAATCTTTACTTGGGAATGGGAGTCTACAAAGCCGGGACAGAGGTTGATGAAGGTACTTGGAAGGGATGTAGCGACATACTAAAAAAACAAGTAGAATATTGCCGTGGAATAAGGTACAACGGTTTTATGCTGTATTCAATAGATTCATTAGAGATGCCTAATGCCAAGGACGAAGTAGAAAACGTAATGAAAGTTTTAAATTAGCTGCAGTAATCTTCAAGAATACAATTTAATTCTTCTTGATTTGAAGCTTTAATTCCTTTTTCAAGTAGTTTACGGTCGGCAGACGGGAGTTCGGCTAAATGAACTTCTGTTATGCGGAAAGGCGTTTCTTTGCCTGACTCAAAAACGGCAACATTTCCTTTGTACTCTTTGACGATGTAGTAAGAGCTGTTTTCAATAAATTCTGTGTCGGGGTTTACAGCTATATTCTCTGTGTTTTGGTCCGACATGAAGCTTGCAATAAAAAATACTATAACGCAGGCAAAAAGAAAACACCCTGTGCTTATTAAAAGTTTTTTCATAATTATGCTCCTCTCAAAGAAAACCTTATAAAGTATTATTGACAGTAACAGGACATTTTATTATACAAATTTTACATGAATGGAGAACAGTAAAAATGACTAACAATAAAAAGGATATTGAAAGACAAAAGAAGTGTAAGGAATATAACCTTCCGAGTTATACTCTTTTAGAGGAGGTTTTAAACGCAGCTACGCATGGACTTGGAGCGATATTCGCTATTGTTGTTATAGTGTTACTTATGATTGATGTGCCGAAAAATTTTCATAATGTATTTCCATTGAGCGTTTATGGAGGTACTCTGTTTTTACTTTACATTATTTCGACACTTTATCATGCTCTTAAATTAGGGTTTGCTAAGAAAATTTTCAGGACACTTGACCACTGTTCAATTTTTCTTCTGATAGCAGGCACATATACTCCTATATGTGCATTAATAATCGGAGGGAAGGTCGGAACGATATTATTGTCGTTTATATGGCTTGCGGCGATTGTCGGGATAGTGCTTAACTCTATAAGCATAGAAAGGTACGCTAAATTTTCTATGATATGTTATATAGCTATGGGCTGGGGCGTTGTGTTTGCGATGAAGTGGTTAATTGAAAGTGTGACGCTTTATCAATTGTGGATGCTCATTTTCGGAGGAATAGCGTATACTCTTGGAGCGGTATTATATGGTATGGGTAAAAAATTTAAGTATGTACATTCAGTCTGGCACATTTTTGTTATAATAGGAAGCGTGTTTCATTTTATGATGATATATAATTTTATAAAATGCATGTAAGGTATTGATAAAAATAAACACTTGTGATAAAATAAGTTGTATTATTTAATGGAGGTGAATATTTTGTATTATAAGATAGAAGATGGATTTAAAGAACAGAGTAGTTTAGAGGGTTATACCGGGGATGTTGTTACGATTATAACCGAAAAAGAGCTAAAATCTAAGTTAGCGTCTAAGGAGATAGATTCCAAGTTTGTGCCGAATTACAAAAACGCAAAGTGTTGTAGAGCTGACGTGCATAAAGGATGTTTCTCTTTAACATTTTCTGTTGTTAGTAAAGATAAAAAGAGAAACAGATTAAATTTCGGTTGTATAGTAAAAAAAGATAATGTTATATTTATAGACGACTCCGGAATAGTAAAAACGTGCATTAAGAAAATGCAAAAGAATAAGATATCAGAGTCAACAACTTTAGAGAGATTTTTGTATGACTTTCTCGAAACGCTTATAGACAGCGATTTGAGATACATGGAAGAAATGGGAGACAGGCTAACAAGAATAGAATCAGCTGTGGTTAAAGGGATTCTTGATGATTTTAATAAAAATATGATAGATTTCAGAAAAGAAGCGCTTATGTTTTACAGATATTACACCCAGCTTTCAGATATTGGTCAGGAATTTCAAGAAAACGAAAACGGATTTTTCAGTGATAAAGCAGTAAATCTTTTCGGTATGTTTACCATTAGGGCGGACAGGCTCAGAGAAGAAGCTCATATATTGAGAGATTATTCATCACAAGTTAGGGATATATACCACTCCCAGACCGACGCTAAGCAGAATAAAATAATGAAAGTTTTAACAGTGGTAACAACAGTATTGATGCCTATATCTATATTGTCGGCGTGGTACGGAATGAACTTCGACACAATGCCGGAACTTCACTGGTCATATGGCTACATAGCATTTATAATTGCGAGCATATTAACAACATTTGGAAGTGTGTGGTATCTAAAGAAAAAGAAATTCTGGTAGATTATTATAGCTTTCCATTATGAAAATAGTTATCTTAAAAAGGAAACGTTTTTATAGATTTGTTGTGAAAATAGTTCAAAATTTATAAAAACACTTGATGTTATAAGTATAATATATGTGTAATTAATTATAGATTATATAACTTAGGACAAATGGGTGAGTGCATGATATGATTATCATGCACTTTTTGTATGTAGAAAACCACGCGATAGTCGCGTGGTTTTCTACATACAAGAAATACCCCCAGCTAGGCTGGGGGATGCTTATTACGTTTTATCGCTTGGCTTAGACAAGAGGGCAGCTATATATCCAAAAAATACAGCAGAAGAAATTCCGGCTGCTCCGGCTGCAACGCCCCCAGTAAGAATTCCGAGCATTCCCTTTTCGTTAATTGCTTCGATAACGCCTTTTGCCATAGTGTATCCAAAACCGGTCAGAGGGACTGTAGCGCCGGCACCAGCGAATTGTACTAAAGGCTCATAAACGCCGATAGCTGTAAGAGCAATACCAAGCGTCACGAATAAAACGAGTATTCTTGCTGGCGTCATTTTGGTGCGGTCGATTAATATTTGCGCTATTACGCACAACAAACCTCCAACAACAAAAGCTTTTAAGTATTCCATAAATAAAACTCCTTTGATTTTTATTGTCGTGAAACTAAAATTTACATATTTATTATTGTACACATTTTTTGAGGTATGCATAAAAATAATTTAATTGTGTGTAAAGTAAGCGTAAGCCTTGTAAAATAAAGGGTTTTGTGGTATAATCTAATTAAAATACGTGAAATTTGGAGGAGAACTTAGTGTCAGTAGATTTACATTGTCATACTAAAATGTCGGATGGCTCGGTGGGGATAGACGAGATAATATTTTTGGCAAAGAAAATGAATGTGGACACATTGGCGGTTACAGACCACGATACTTTTGCCGGAGCTAAAAGAGCAAAAGTTATAGGTCAAAGACATGGAGTTAATGTGATAATGGGAGCAGAATTTTCAGCTTTTGATTATAGAAGAGCGAAAAATATACATATTTTATGTTATCTGTGTGACAATCCTGACAGACTGGAAGGACTGTGTAAAAAATCCAGCGAATACAGAAAAAAAGATACTATTCAAATGCTTCATAAAATAATGAAATTTTATCCGATTTCACCTGAAATGGTTTGTAAAAAAGCCCAAGGAAGCACTAATATATTTAAAAATCATATAATGCAAGCTATAATGGATGCCGGATATTCAAGTGTGAATTACAGTAAAGTTTTCGATAAATTGTTTAACCCTGTTGACGGGTTAGCAAAGACTCAAGCTAAATATCCCGATGTGTGTGATGTTATAAATCAAATTCATATGGCAGGCGGAGTTGCAGTTTTAGCTCATCCAAATTTATACGATAATTTAGAATCGGTGGAAGATTTGGTTAAGTGTGGTCTGGACGGGATAGAAGTATGGACGCCTTATGCGGATAATGAAAAAACCGAACACATAATAAACTTAGCTGATAAATATAATTTAGTAAAGACGGGCGGAAGTGATTTTCATGGAATGTATTCGAAATCAGTGTGCCCTGTTGGGAGCTGTACAACGCCAAAAGAACAACTTGAAAATCTTATTAAACGTAAAAATAATTTATTTAATTTTTAAAGGGGAAGAGTATAATGGTGTATAATTACAAGACTAAAGGAACATGTTCAAGAGAGATAAGCGTTGAAATCGACGATGGAAAGATAACAGATGTTAAATTTGTTGGAGGATGTAACGGTAATTTAAAGGGGATAGGTGCGATTATCAGAGGAATGGATGTTAATGAAGCAATAAAGCGTTGCAAAGGGATAACTTGTGGCAGTAAAGCAACATCGTGTCCGGACCAATTAGCTATTGCTCTTGAGGAAGCACTTTCACAAAATAAAAATAATTAATAGATATAAGTAGGTTGGCGTCTTTTTAGGACGTCAACTTTTGTTGTTAGCTTATTTTATCAGTGCTTATGAGGGGTATGGACTATTGATATTATAGTGAAAATGTATTATAATTATAATTAAAATTTTTAAGTGATTACAAAAAGGATGGCATTTTATGAATATATTGGTTGTGGGATGTGGTAAGCTGGGAAGAAGGCTTGTTGAGGACTTATATCATCACGGTCATAGTGTGTCGGTCATAGACAAAGACGAAGACGCTCTAAAAGCTTTAAGCGATGAATTTGAAGGTATAACCGTGGTTGGAACGGCAATGGATATAGAGGTATTAAAAAGTGCCGGAATAGAAAGCTGCGATGCTGTGGCTACGGCTACAGCCGATGATAATTTGAATATAACGGTGTCTCAGATTGCAAGAGAGTTTTTTGGAGTTAAAAATGTTGTAACGAGGATAATTGATCCGGCAAGGGAAAAGGTTTTTAACAATTTTGGTTTAAGAACGGTGTGTGAAACAAAGCTGTCTTGCAGGGCTATTTTCTCTGCTCTTATAGAAGAAACAGAAGAAAAACAAATAACATTTGATGCGTGTACTATGTCGTTTTTCCTAAGGGACGTTGAAAGTATATTGGTAGGGAGGACGATTAGCTGTATACCAACTCGTTTAGGTGAAACTGTGTTGGGTATTTTGGACAAAAGCGGACATATTACGCTAAACAACGGTAAAGATGATGCGGTTTTAAATTCGTCTGACAAAATTATATATGCGAAATTAATTGATTAGAAAGGAGAACGTCAGTGAGAGTTGTAATAGTTGGCGGGGGAAAGTTAGGGTATTATCTAGCTCAAAATTTGACAGAAAAAGAATATGAAGTCGGTCTTATAGAAAAGGACAAAGCTAAATGTGAAAAATTGGCAAATGATTTAGGAATAGAAGTAATTTGCGGCGACGGAACGGAAATACAAGCTCTTTTAGATGCCGGAATATCTAAAGCGAAGTTTTTTGTTGCAGTAACGGGCAGAGACCAAGACAATTTAGTTTCGTCTCAACTTGTGAAACGAAAATTTGCGGTTGATAAAGTAATAGCAAGAGCAAATAATCCAAGAAACCTTGAAATACTTAGAGAATTAGGTGTGGATAACGCTGTGAGCAGCACAGAGATAATAACCCACTTAATAGAACAGCAAATAGACAGTACTGGTATGCAGCTTTTAGCAAGCTTGAACAAAGGACAGTCTGCGATTTGTGCATTAACAATTCCTCTTTATGCGAAGGTTGAGGGGACGGCTATTAAAGACATAAATTTACCGCCGTCATCATTAATTATATCTGTGGTTAGAAATGAAAAGCTTATAATCCCTCAGGGTGACACGGTTTTGTATAGCGGTGATGAAATAGTGGCGGTGTGCGAAGCTTACGGGCAAAAGAGTCTTAAGGATATATTTATGAAAGTAAAAGAAAGCTAAGAGAATTATTGTAAACGTTTGGATGAGTGTGTTTGTAGCTCTTATAAAAAACGTTAATTTTGGAGGCGTGTGTATAATATGGAATTATCTAAAGTTATGAATGGAGTAAATGTTATAAAATCTTATGGAGATTTAGGGGTGGACATTACAGACATTGCATATGATTCAAGAAAAGCTCAAAAGGGAGGAGCTTTTGTCTGCTTAAGAGGAGCGGATGTTGATGGTCATGATTATATAAACAGTGCTATAAAAAATGGAGCAAGCGTTATAATATCTGAAAAGGACATCAATCTTGAAGGCGTTACCGTGTTGATGGTGGAGAACACAAGAAAAGTATTGGCACTGATTTCTGCAAACTTTTTTAATCACCCAGCAAAAGAGCTCACAACCATAGGAATAACAGGTACTAAGGGAAAAACCACGACAGCTTGTATGATAAAATCAATAATAGAGAAATCCGGTTCTAAAGTAGGAATGATAGGTACTTTAGGAGTAGTAATCGGGGACAAAATTTTAAAAACCAATAACACGACTCCGGAATCTTATGAAATACAAAAAAATATGAGAGAAATGATTAATAGCGGCTGTAAAAGCGTGGTGATGGAGGTATCTTCTATAGGTCTGAGGGATCATAGGGTTGATGGTTTTGAGTTTGATTATGGTATATTTACTAATTTCTCGGAGGACCATATCGGTGGAAATGAACATAAATCTTTAGAGGAATACTTACAATGTAAAAGAGAGCTTTTTAGAAAATGTAAGGTAGGGATTATAAATAAAGATGACGCTAAATTTGACGCTGTGCTTGAAGGGCATAGGTGTCGCCAGATTAAAACATTTGGATTTGATGAAGGTGCCGATTTAAGAGCGGATGACATATGTTTAGTGTCTGAACCAGGATATATTGGCGTTAAATTTAGAGTTTCCGGCGATGCTAATATGCAAATACGGGTTCCTATTCCGGGAAAATTCAGTGTGTATAACGCTATGGCAGCAATAGAACTGAGTAAATGTATGGACATTGAGGATAAATTTATAGCTGTGGGGTTGGATAATGCTAGAGTAAAGGGCAGAGTTGAGCCGGTTAATGTGGAAGGAAACTACACTTTGCTTATAGACTACGCTCACAATGCTTTAAGTATGGAAAATGTTTTAAAAACTTTAAAGCAGTATGACCACAACAGATTGATAACCCTTTTTGGAGCAGGAGGAAATAGGTCTAAAGTTAGAAGATATGAAATGGGAGAAGTATCCGGTAAGCTTTCGGATTTGTCTGTAGTGACGGAAGATAATTCAAGATATGAAGACGTTATGGACATTATTGAAGATATAAAAATAGGTCTAAATAAGGTTAATGGGAAATATATTGTAATACCAGACAGAAAGAAAGCTATAAGATACTGTATAGAAAACGCTCAAGACAAAGATATAATTGTTTTAGCGGGTAAAGGACATGAGGATTATCAAGAGATAAAAGGTGTTAGGTATCCGTTTGACGAAAGAGAAGTAATAAAAGATATTATTTCTGAAATGAAAAATGAGATGAAAATTTAGGAGTGACATAATGGAAATATTGAGTGCAGAGGAAGTTTTGTTTGCAACAGAAGGAGAGCTAGTTTGGGGAACGCTTGATGCAAAGGTTAATTCTGTTTCGATAGACAGTCGTAAGGTAAGCGAAGGAACTTTATTTGTTCCTATACACGGACAAAAAATAAATTCTCATGATTTTATTGAAGAAGTGTTAAAAAAAGGGGCTAAGATATCGCTTACGGAGGAGGAACGTGATTTTACGGGATGTGTTGGAACTATAATAAAGGTAGACAACACAATTTTAGCATTACAAAGGTTAGCTAAATATTATAGAAATAAGTTTGATGTAACTGTAATAGGAGTTACCGGAAGTGTTGGCAAAACCACAACTAAAGAGATGATTGCTTGCGGAATTGGAAGTAACATGGAAATTTTGAAAACAGAAGGCAATCACAACGGTCAAATAGGAGTTCCGCTCACTCTTCTTAACTTAGAGTCAAAGCATCAAGTTGCTGTTATCGAAATGGGAATAAGCGAGATAGGCGAAATGGAAAGATTAGCTGATATAGCTAATGTTGACATTGGAGTTGTAACTAATATAGGATTATCTCATATTGAAAATTTCAAAAATATTGAAACAACGAGAGATGAAAAATTAAAGCTGGTTAAAAAGCCTGATGGCTATTACTGCTTAAATGGAGACAACCCGATGCTAATGCAGGTTTCGGAAGACTTAAAAGATAGAGTTATATATTTCGGACTCAACGGGAAGTATGCTTACAAAGCCGAAGAGATAAGTTCAAGTGGCGGAGAAACAACGTTTGTATTAGTTACAGATGAATTTAGAGATACTGTAAAAATACCTTGTATGGGTATTCACAATGTGTATAATGCTCTTGCAGCGATAACTGTTGCGGCATTGCTTGGAATACATCTTGACGACGTGAAAAAAGGTTTGATGAATTATAAGGGTATGGCGATGAGGCAACAAATATTAAAAATAGGCGATATAACAGTGATAGATGATTCGTATAATGCGAGCCCTGATTCTGCCAAGGGAACTATTGGAATTCTTAGAAATCTGGAATCAGATGGTAAAAATATTGTTGTAATGGCAGATATGCTAGAGTTAGGGGAGAAGTCTGCTGATTTACACCATAGGCTTGGCAGATACATAGCTTTAGAAGGTGTAGATGTTTTAATAACAGTGGGAGAAATGGCTTCGTATATTGCTAAAGGCGCTGATGAAGCGGGTCAGCAAATTATAATAGAGCACTGCGAAAATAACGATGAGGCATTCGAGAAGTTGATAAATTTATTATCTCCGGGCGACAAAGTTATGGTTAAAGGGTCAAGAGGAATGCATACGGATGTTATTGTAAAGAAATTAAAGGAAAAATATAAAAGCTACTCTGTGTAAGAGTAGCTTTTATTTACGCTTATTGTATTGAGGATTCTAAATATTCTTCTAATTCTTTGTCTTCTTTTTTTCTCTTTCTGTCCAGAAAAAGAACTACAGCAACAGTAGCTGAAGCAATAGTTGCAATGGCAGCTAAAATACCAATTATTATCCCCAATCCACAATTATTAGATTCTTTTTTCATATTAAAACACCCCAATCAAAAATGTATCTTTATATATTATACATATAATAAAAGATGTAAGTCAATTAAAAGATGAGAAAAATTTTTATATTTTAGGATTATTTTCAGACAAATTTGTTTGAGAATCACCAAAGTATATATTGTACCAAACAATAAATATATAAATAGTCCATATTTTTCTACTGTTATCCCATTTACCGTTGAAATGTTCGTTAAGAAGATTCACTAAATACTCGCAATTAAAGAATTTTTTAGCGGTTTTAGAGTAAAAAGCTTCCTTAACAATGTTGTAGTATTTTTTGTCTTTTAGCCAAACCCTCGTTGGAACAGGGAATCCGAGTTTTTTCTTTTCAGCGGTGTCTTTTGGTAGGTGCTTCATGGCAGCCATGCGCAAAGCATATTTAGTGTTTTCCTTAGGAGTTTTCAATTTAGTGGGGAGAGATGCCGCAACTTTAAACACTTCTATATCTAGGAACGGTACTCTTAATTCTAAGGAGTTTGCCATACTCATTCTATCTGCTTTTAGTAGAATATCTCCAACCATCCAAAGATTTATGTCTAAATATTGCATTTTAGTAACATCATCATAATCCTTAGCACGTTCATAAAATGGTTTGCATAAATCTTGAGGTCTGGTTGCGAGGGAAGGGTTACTAAGCAATTGTTGCTTGTCTTCCTTGGAGAACATGAATGCATTACCTATAAATTTATCTTCCACCTTATTTTCGCCACGGATGATAAATCCACGTCCTTTAAAATTGAACGGAATAGCTTTAACGATTTTGGCTAATGCACTACGCACACATTGAGGCAATATTTTTTGATAATTCTTAAAAACTCTTGGTTGGTCATATATGGTGTACCCGCCGAATAATTCGTCTGCGCCTTCTCCCGATAATACTACTTTAACATAATTACTTGCAAGCTGTGCCACAAAATATAACGCTATACAAGAAGGGTCAGCAAGAGGTTGGTCCATAAAGTATTGAACCTTAGGGATAGAACTCCAAAATTCATCTGAAGATATTAATTTTGAATGATGCTCAACTCCGATTTTAGAAGACAAATTTTTTGCCCAACTTATTTCATTGTATTTTTGACCGAAATCAAAACCAACAGTAAAAGTTTTTTGACCTTCAAAGTAAGAAGAAACGTAGCTCGAATCAACGCCGCTTGACAAGAAACAACCAACTTCAACATCGCTGATTTTATGAGCGTTTACAGAATTTTCAAAAACCTTTTCGATTTTATCAGTTGCTTGTTCGAGTGTCATATTCTCGTCAGGGTGAAATTTAGGTTCAAAATATCTTTCAGTGGTAACTTGTCCGTCCTTATACCACAGATAATGACCCGGAAGTAAACAATACACGCCTTCAAAAAAGGTTTCCGGCGGCACAACATATTGGAACGACAAATAATTATCCAAAGCCTTGTAATTAAATTTTTTCTCGAAAGTCGGGAAAGAAATTATGCTTTTTATTTCAGAACCATAAACGAAGTTGTCTCCTATTTTGGCGTAGTGAAGAGGCTTTATTCCAAAGAAATCTCTTGCTAAAAATAAGCTTTTGTCTTTCCTGTTCCATATAGCAAAAGCAAACATACCTCTTAATTTGTTAAGCAGTTCAGGACCCCACTCTTCAAAACCGTGAAGCAAGACTTCAGAGTCAGAGCTGGTATAGAAAATATGATTTTTTTCAATAAGTTGCTCACGCAATTCCTTGTAGTTATAAATTTCACCGTTGAAAGTGAGAACGAGAGTGTTATCCTCATTATACAAAGGCTGATTTCCGTTTTCCAAATCTATAATACTTAGCCTTCTAAAGCCCATAGAAATATCGTTATCAACGAAAAATCCAACGCTATCAGGACCTCTATGAGTAATTAAATCGGTCATTTTTTCAAGAGCTTTATTACGGTCGATGACCTCACCGGTGAATCCACAAAGTCCACACATGACATTTCCTCCAATAAAATTAAATCTTAAAAATATGTTTATAAGTTTATTTTAAGTAACTTAAATACAGCTTTAGTATACCATGAAAATATGTGGGATACAATATATCTATGGCTCATAACAATAATTTAATTTTATATTGAATAAACGTATGTTTATGGTAAAATGAATACAAATAACTTAGTAATTATGGTGATGAAATTGAAAGTAAATTTATTATCTCCTGCAAAAATTAATCTAGGGCTTGAAATATTGGGCAAACGCAGCGATGGGTACCACGAAGTGGACATGGTTATGCAGACTGTGGGATTGTTTGATGAGATTTGTGTTGAAGAAAGGGAAGATAAAAAAATCAATGTGACTATAAATAGAGATGTGGGTTGTGATTCAAAAGAGAATATAGCATATAAATCAGCGAAAAAATTTTTTGAATACACTAAAATAAATGGTAAAGGCGTGGACATACATATTAATAAAAATATTCCGATATGCGCAGGGTTAGCTGGGGGAAGTAGTGATGGCGCTGCAGTGGTAGTAGGCATGAATAATGTTTTTAACACGAATCTTACGCAAAGTGAAATACTAAAAATATGTGAAAAAATAGGTGCGGACGTTCCATTTTGTGTACTTGGTGGAACCGCAAGAGCTACCGGAATTGGTACTACCTTAACTAAGATAAATTCTTTAGATGAGATTCAAGTTGTTATTGTGAAACCTAGTTTGAGCATATCAACGAGAGAAGCCTATAGTAAAATAGACAATTCTGAATTGTTGAATGCTAACAGGACGAACGATTTAGTAAAAGCTATCGAAGAGGGAAGCACAATCAAGATAATTAGTAGTGTGTTTAACCGCTTTGAAGAGGTTAACGGTATATCTGAAGTTAAGCAGATAAAAAAGGTCTTAAGAGATAACGGGGCAGAAGTGGCGTGTATGAGCGGCAGCGGACCAAGCGTTTTTGGTTTGTTTTGGGAAAAGGATAAAGCAAATGCAGCGTTTAAAGAATTAAGAAGGAGTAATTCAGAAGTCTTTTTATGTAAAACCATAAATTATGGGGTGAAAATAATATAAAAGTAAGTGCTAGCAAATATTTTGTTAGCATATTTTATTTTTGAAATAAAATATTTAAAAAATGAAAAAATTTTACAAAAACACTTGACATTATATATATATATAATGTACATGTAATCGATTACGAAATATATAATTTAAAAATAAATATTGAGAAAGGATGATTGATTATGTCAGATTACAAATTAATATGTGCTATTAAAGATAACGTAAAAAATGCTCTTATTATACCGGGAGACGCAGTTAATGATAATATAAAGAAGAAAGAAATCAAAGAAATTATAATTCCAAATGGATTAAAAGCAATAAGAGGTAGTTTTTCAGGCTGGGGTTTTGAAACTATAACAATTCCGAATAGTGTGGAACTTATAGCGATGGATGTATTTAGCGCATGCCCAAACCTTGAAAAAATTGAAGTAGCGAAGGGCAATAATAAAATAACAATGGAGTCGAGTTCTTTTAAGGAGTGCAAAAACCTTAAAAATTTGAGCATATATAGTAATGACGCTTTAATAGGTTCGAGGGCTTTTGAGGACTGCAAAAAACTTGAAACTGTGGTCATAAAGGGTGCTAACGCTAACATATGTAATCATGTTTTTGCTAACTGCGAAAACCTTAAAACTGTGATCATAAAGGGTGCTAACGTTAACATAGAAAGTAAAGCTTTTGTGGGCTGCAAAAACCTTAAAACTTTAAGCATACCTGAGAATGCAGAAGTTGCAGAAGATGCATTTTCCGGTTGTGATAAAGTGCCTGACAAATATAAAAAATAAAATTAAATAACGTAATTACATAAAAAGTTAGATAAGAATAAATCTAAAAGGAACCCAAAAAGGTTCCTTTTTTATTGCAAAAATTAAGTAAAAATTTCTAATTATTCTTCGGATAAGGTCCATTTTAAGGTTAATTCTTTGCTCCCTCTTCTTACTGTCACCTTTACGATGTCTCCGGCAGTATGCTTCTTTATCGCACTTTCAAACTCAGATACTGTTTGTATACTTTCCGAGTCTACCGACAATATAAAATCATTCTCTTTAAATCCGGCTTTTGAAGCGTTCGTATTCTGAGGAACTTTAGTAACTAAAACTCCCGTTCCCTTAACATTATACATATTAGCAACCTGCTCCGACGCTATATCCACTAACGATATCTCTGTTTTTATGCTCCCTTTTATATATCCATTTTCTTTTATCTCTTTTATAAACGGTTTCACATTATCTATCGGTATGGCAAAGCCTATCCCTTCGACCCCTGAACCGCTCGACTTTGCAACCACTATCCCAACGACCTCTCCCTTACTGTTAAATATTCCGCCACCTGAATTTCCCGGATTTATTAGTGCATTGGTTTGCAGTAAATTCATGGTTTCTCCATTTATTGTTATATTTCTGCTAAGCGAACTTATTATTCCGTTTGTAACGGTTCCTCCAAGTTGTCCTAAGGGGTTTCCTATTGCCACCACTTCTTCTCCCAGATTTAACGATGATGAGTTTCCTAAAGACGTCGCTTTTAAGCCGTTAGCATCAATCTTTATCATGGCTATATCAAGAGATGAAGATTTTCCAACCACTTTAGCTTCGTACGTGTTTTTATTATTAAGAGTGACAGTAATTTTGTTTGCCCCCGAAACAACATGAACATTAGTTATTATATAACCGTCTTCAGATACTATTACCCCGCTCCCAGCTCCGGAAGATATATATTGTTTCATAAGCTGGTTGGTTTTTACAGTTTCTGTTGAAATCTCCACAACACTATCCGTTGCAATATTCGCCACGTTGACTACAGATAATTTATCATCAGTCTGAACATAAGAATTTAAACCTGATGAAGTTTCGTTTTGTTTGTTAGATTTATCACTCATATAACTTGCTCCGAGCATTCCTCCGCCTATTCCTAATACCGCTGAAGAAACAACTAGTATTAAGCTCACATAAAGCATAGTCTTTTTTTGTATGTACTCCTCGCCAAAATTCATTTTACTTCTAAAATTAAAATCATTTATATTCATAAAGTATCCCCCTTTAACATTTATCGTAAATACATTATACACTATTTCAATTAAATTTGTTGAATAATTCTTCGATTTATTGGAATATTTATAATAATTTAAGAATTATAAATAATTAAAATATTATAATCATAAAAAACTGTTTTTATATGTTCTATTGAAACGAATAAAAAATAGGTGTATCATAATAAGTATGGATAATTATTTTAAATTTAAGAGGTGATTTTTTAATGAAACATTTCGTATATGCAGACAATGCTGCTACTACTGCTGTTTCAGAACAGGTTTTAAATGCTATGATGCCATTTTTTAAGGATAATTACGGAAATCCTTCAAGTTTGTATAGTATCGGCAGAAACGCTAAAAAAGCTGTGGAGCTTGCAAGAGAGACTGTCGCTAAGTGTATAAACGCAGACCCTAGAGAAATATTCTTCACTTCCGGAGGAAGCGAATCTGATAACTGGGCTATCAAAGGTATTGCTATGGAACAATCTAAAAAAGGTAAAAAACACATAATTACCTCAACCATAGAACACCACGCTGTTTTACATTCCGTTGAATGGCTCGAAAAACAAGGCTTTGATGTTACTTATATAAAAGTCGGGGAAAATGGAATTGTAAATCCTCAAGACGTTGAAAATGCTATCACAGAAAATACTGCTTTAGTTACAATAATGTATGCTAACAACGAAATAGGAACTATCCAACCTATTTCAGAAATAGGCGCTATATGTAGAAAGAAAAACGTACCTTTCCACACAGACGCCGTTCAAGCAATAGGAAATGTTGAGATAGATGTTAAGGCTCAAAATATAGATATGTTGTCTTTATCAGCACATAAATTTCATGGTCCTAAGGGAATCGGCGCTCTCTACGTTAGAAAAGGAATCAGACTCGGAAGTTTTATCCACGGTGGAGCTCAAGAAAGAGGGCTAAGAGCAAGCACAGAAAATGTCGCTGGGATAGTAGGTTTAGCCACCGCTATGGAAATTGCCTGTTCAAACATAGAAGCAAAACGCAAAAAATTATCCGCTATGAGAGACAGGCTTATCGAAAACGCTCTTAAAATAAATAGAGCAAGGCTTAACGGTGACCCGGTTAAAAGACTTCCAGGAAACGTAAATTTATGTTTTGAGGGGATAGAAGGAGAGTCACTCCTCCTGATGCTCGACATGAAAGGAATTTGTGCATCTTCCGGCTCTGCCTGTACATCAGGGTCCTTAGACCCAAGCCATGTACTTTTGGCAATCGGACTTCCTCATGAAATCGCTCACGGCTCTTTAAGAATTTCTTTAGGAGACAACAACACCGAGCAAGACATAGACTATATTATTGAAACCCTTCCACCTATAATAGAACGTTTAAGAAGTATGTCGCCTTTGTGGGAGAGAATTATAAAAAACGAAAAAATGTAAAGGAGTAATTTTATGGCTTATAGTGAAAAAGTTATGGACCATTTTGCAAACCCAAGAAACGTTGGTGAAATTGAGAATGCTGATGGCGTTGGAGAAGTCGGGAACCCAAAGTGTGGGGACATTATGAAAATGTATTTAAAAATAAATAACGGAGTTATTGAAGACGTGAAATTTAAAACTTTCGGTTGTGGAGCCGCTATCGCTACTAGCTCTATGGCTACGGAGCTAATTAAAGGCAAGACAATCGAAGAAGCTTTGAAAGTGTCAAATAAAGCCGTTATGGAAGCTTTGGACGGTCTTCCGCCGGTAAAAGTACATTGTTCTGTTTTGGCTGAACAAGCTATTAAATCTGCGCTTTCCGACTACTACACTAAAAATGGCATTGACCCTGAACCGATAGTTGGACATATAACAAGCTGTAGCGAACATTCGCATTGTGGCTGCGAGCAATAAAACAAAGTTATAACCATGTCTATATAGATGTGGTTATAATTTTTGCAATAAAAAAGGAACCTTTTTGGGTTCCTTTTAGATTTATGCTTATCTAACTTTTTATGTAATTACGTTATTTAATTTTATCGTTAGCATTTATATTTTTGAGGCACTTTATCACAATCGGAAAATGCATATTCTGCAACTTCTGCATTCTCAGGTATGCTTAAAGTTTTAAGGTTTTTGCAGCCATGAAAAGCATTATTTTGTATGTTAACGTTAGTACCCTTTATGATCACAGTTTTAAGGTTTTCGCAGTTAGCAAAAACATGATTACATATGTTAGCGTTAGCACCCTTTATGACCACAGTTTCAAGTTTTTTGCAGTCCTCAAAAGCCCTCGAACCTATTATAGCGTCATTACTATATATGCTCAAATTTTCAAGGTTTGGGCAGAACGAAAAAGCAAACACCTCCATTGATATTTTATTATTGCCCTTCGCTACTTCAATTTTTTCAAGGTTTGGGCATCCTTGAAATGCACGTTCCCTTATAAGTTCCACACTACTCGGAATTGTTATAGTTTCAAAACCCCAGCCTGCAAAACTATTGCCGCCTATTGATTTTAATCCATTTGGAATTATAATTTCATTGATTTCTTCCGTCTTTACATTATCCGCAGCGCGTCCCGGTATATTAATAGCATCTTTTACGTTATCTTTAATAGCACATATTAATTTGCAATCTGACATAATCAATCATCCTTTCTCAATATTTATTTTTAAATTATATATTTCGTAATCGATTACATGTACATTATATATATATATAATGTCAAGTGTTTTTGTAAAATTTTTTGATTTTTTAAATATTTTTTTCCTACAAACCCAGCAACCCCCAATACACCTCACCGTGACCCTTATTCTCATAATAAAAAAGGAACCTAAAAAGGTTCCTCTTAGATTTTATTTTTATCTAAATTTTAATTAAAACTCTATTTTAGAAGATATATAATCAACAAGTTTAGAAATTTCAACACGTTCTTGTTTCATAGTGTCTCTGTCTCTGATTGTTACGCAATTATCGTTTTGACTTTCAAAGTCGTATGTAATACAGAACGGAGTTCCAATTTCATCTTGTCTGCGGTAACGTTTACCGATTGAGCCGGTTTCATCGAAGTCAATCATAAAGTGTTTAGAGAGCATGTCAAAAACTTTTTCGGCTTCAGGACTAAGTTTTTTCGATAGCGGTAAAACAGCAGCCTTGTAAGGGGCAAGAGCCGGGTGGAGTTTTAACACAACACGGGTATCGTTTTCATCGACCTTTTCTTCGTTATAAGCGTTACAAAGAAATGCAAGAGCAACCCTGTCGGCTCCAAGAGATGGTTCGATAACATAAGGAATGTATTTTTTGTTTTCTTCCTGGTCGAAATATTCCAAACTCTTTCCGGAAAATTCTTGATGTTTGCCTAAATCGAAATTGGTTCTGTCAGCAATACCCCATAATTCACCCCAGCCGAAAGGAAATAAAAATTCAATGTCGGATGTTGCAGTGGAGTAATGAGAAAGTTCCTCTTTAGAGTGGTCACGGAAACGAATGTTTTCTTTGAGCATACCAAGACTTAGTAACCAATTTTCGCAGAAATTTTTCCAGAAATTGAACCATTCCATGTCTGTTCCCGGCTTACAGAAAAATTCGAGTTCCATTTGTTCAAATTCACGAGTACGGAACGTAAAGTTACCCGGAGTAATTTCGTTTCTAAAAGACTTACCTATTTGAGCAACACCAAATGGAAGTTTGCGTCTAGTGGAGCGCTGAACGTTACTAAAGTTAACGAATATTCCTTGAGCAGTTTCAGGACGTATGTATATTTCGCTCTTAGAGTCCTCCGTTACGCCTTGGAATGTTTTGAACATAAGATTAAACTTTCTGATTTCAGTAAAATCTTTAGAACCACAGCTTGGACAAGCAATATTATGTTCTTTTATGTAATCAGACATTTGTTCAAAAGACATCCCATTAGCATCGGCACCATTGTCTTCAATAAGTTTGTCTGCTCTGAATCTTGTTTTGCAGCTGCGACAATCCATAAGTGGGTCGGAAAACCCTCCAACATGACCCGAAGCTACCCAAACCTGAGGGTTCATAAGGATAGCGGAATCAAGACCAACGTTGTATTTACATTCCTGAACAAATTTTTTCCTCCAAGCTTTTTTCACGTTATTTTTAAATTCCACGCCAAGAGGACCGTAATCCCATGTGTTAGATAAACCCCCGTAAATATCTGAACCCGGAAAAATGAAGCCTCTATTCTTACAAAGCGCAACTATTTTTTCCATAGTAATTGCATTATCGTTAAGTGACATAAATAAATTCCTCCCAATCGTTATTAAGAAATATTATAACATTTTTTAAAAAATGTCAAACTCCGGTAGCCTTAAGACAATTATATATTTTGCCAGTATTTTCTGTCTAGACTTCTGTATTGAAGCGCCTCAGAAATGTGTTGTGTGTCTATGGTTTCGCTCTTATCTAAGTCGGCAATTGTTCTGCCAATTTTTAAAATTCTGTCGTAAGCACGAGCCGACATTCCTAATTTTTCAAAGGCAATTTTTAATAAATTTTGAGCCTTTGGAGTAATCATACAAGACTTTTGTAAAATATCGGCAGTTATTTTAGCGTTACATTTTATTTGAGTGTTTTTATATCGAAGATTTTGAATTTGTCGTGCCTCGTTAACACGCTTTTTTATTTTTTCAGAGGTTTCGTTTTGTACGTTTGAAGTTAAGTTGTCAAAATCCACTGCAGGAACTTCAACATGTAAATCGAGCCTATCTAGCATAGGACCAGAAATTTTTGAAAGGTATTTAGACACCATTTTGGGTGTACATGTACACTTTCTGGTTGGGTGACCAAAGTACCCACACGGACAAGGGTTCATAGCAGCAACCAGCATGACAGAACACGGATAGCTGATAGACCCCTTTACTCTTGATATAGTGACAACGCCATCTTCAATGGGCTGACGCATTACTTCCATTGTGGAGCGAGAAAATTCAGAAAGCTCATCTAAAAACAAAACACCGTTGTGTGCTAAAGACAATTCACCTGGATGAGGGATTGTGCCGCCCCCTGAAAGTCCGGCAGGGGACACGGTATGGTGAGGTGAGCGAAAGGGTCGGGTACAAACCAATGGAGAATTTTTAGAAAGAACGCCTGCTATAGAGTGAATTTTTGTGGTTTCAATAATCTCATTAAATGTCATGTCGGGCAAAATGGAAGGTATTCTTTTTGCAAGCATACTCTTTCCTGAACCCGGAGGTCCTATTAATAGTATATTGTGGCCACCGGCAGCGGCGATTTCCAAAGCTCTTTTAACTTCGTATTGCCCTTTAACGTGAGAAAAATCCAAGTTATCTTTTTTGGTTATCGAGAAAGAAATTTTATTTTCCTGAGGTTTAATTTGCTCAAATCCGTTGAGATGATTGATTAGCTGTGTTACGTTATCCACAGGAAAAACTGAAATTCCGCTAACAACAGCGCCCTCAAGAGCGTTTTCTTTTGGAAGATATATTTTTGAAAAATTTTCTTCCTTAGCCTTTATTACCATAGGAAGAATTCCGTTAATAGCTCGGAGCTGACCGCTGAGAGACAGCTCACCAACAAAAATAGAGTCGCTTATATCTGTACATAACTGATTGCTTGCTTTTAAAAGAGAAATGAGTATGGGTAAATCGTAAACCGGACCTATTTTTCTTATGTCGGCAGGAGCCAAGTTTACGGTTATACGGTTTACAGGAAATTTAAATTCGCAATTTTTTATTGCCGCCCTAACTCTGTCTCTCGACTCTTTTACAGAAGCATCCGGTAATCCAACAATATCAAAAGTAGGAAGTCCGTTAGAAATGTCGGCCTCAACTTCAACCTTAAAAGCATCTATCCCGAGAAGTCCCATACTATATAATTTTGAAACCATATTTTTCCCTTTCCTTTAAATAAAAAACACACATTAATTAACCATACTTACATAAAGCAGAGAACATAAAGAATTGCGAAAATTCAAGTTCTCTGCTTAATAAAATTAAAATATTAGCCGCCTATTATTGTTTTTCCGTCTTTAGAATCGGTTTTAGAAATCTGATTTTCTCCACTTAAATCGCCTTCGCTTTGAACGCTTTCTTGGTTACTAGGTACGCTTCCTAAGTTAAAGTGAAATTTAAAGCATAGCATCATTTTTGCTGTGTCTTCACGAATAGAAAGAATCATAGCATCAAACATATCAAAACCTTCCATACGGTAATCAACAATCGGGTCACGTTGAGCGTAAGCCCTTAAGTTTATGCCACGTTTTAATTCTTCCATTGAGTCGATATGTTCCATCCACTTCATGTCAACGTTTTTAAGGAGAACCATTCTTTCAATGTCTCTCAACATTTTAGGGCCAAATTCTTTTTCCTTTTCTTCATATAGTGCATTACAACGCTTTTTAAGAAATTCGATTATAGATTCAGGAGTAACATCTTTTAGCTCTTCTTCGCTAAAGTTGAGATCTTCGTCTGAAAGTACCCATTCTCTGTAGTAATCACGTAACCCCTCGAGGTTCCAGCTTTCTTTTGGAGAGTCAATAGGTAAGTATCTGTTAACAACATCTTCAACAGATTGATTTATCATAGACTTAATTTGTTCATGAACGTCTTCGCCGTCGAGCACTTTGTTACGTTGGTCGTAAATAATTTCACGCTGACGGTTTAAAACATCGTCATATTGCAACACATTTTTACGGATAGCAAAGTTACGACCTTCTATTTTACGTTGAGCGCTTTCAATTGACCTTGTGAGCATTTTTGCCTCAAGAGGAGTGTATTCATCAACTTCAAGCATGGTCATCCAGTTCTGAAGTCTTTCCCCGCCGAATAAACGCATTAAATCGTCTTCAAGCGACAAGAAAAATCTACTCTTACCCGGGTCTCCCTGACGTCCGGCACGACCCCTAAGCTGGTTATCAATACGTCTTGATTCATGACGTTCTGTTCCTATTATGTAAAGTCCGCCTATGTTTTTGACTTCTTCAGCAGCAGCTTTAATGTCATCTTTACATTTATTATATAATTCTATATATTTTCTTCTAGCCTCTAAAATTTCCTCATCCTGAGTTTCAGAGTAGCTGTTTGATTCATTTATTGCTTCGTCGCTAAATCCGAGCTTACGTAATTCAGTCTTAGCCATATATTCAGCGTTACCGCCAAGCATGATGTCTGTTCCACGTCCAGCCATGTTTGTTGCGATGGTTATAGCTCCTTTTTTACCGGCTTGAGCTATGATTTCAGCTTCCTTTTCATGGTATTTAGCGTTTAACACTTCATGCTGTATGCCACGTTTTTTAAGCATGGAACTAAGGATTTCTGATTTTTCTATTGAGATAGTACCAACCAAAACCGGCTGTCCCTTTTCGTGACTTGCTATAATATCTTCAATTATGGCATGGAACTTTCCGTTTTCTGTTTTATACACAACATCAGCACAGTCCTCACGAAGCAAAGGCTTGTTAGAAGGAACTTCTATAACATCTAGTTTGTAAATTTCTCTGAATTCAGCTTCTTCGGTCATAGCAGTACCTGTCATACCAGAGAGCTTGTTATATAGGCGGAAATAATTTTGGAAGGTGATAGATGCTAAAGTCTTTGATTCACGTTCAACTTTAACGCCTTCTTTGGCTTCGATAGCCTGATGAAGACCGTCGTTATAGCGACGACCATACATTAATCTACCTGTAAATTCATCAACTATGATTACTTCGCCGTCTTTAACAACGTAATCAACGTCTCTTTGCATTACTCCGTTAGCCTTTATAGCTTGGTTTATGTGATGCTGAAGATTTGTATTTTCAGGGTCGGTAAGATTTTCGATGTCAAAATATTTTTCAGCTTTTTCCACCCCAGAAGGTGTTAAGGTAGCGGTTTTAGCCTTTTCATCAACAACATAATCGCCATCTTTAAATTTATCGTCAGTGTCTTCCTTTGCGTTAATTTCAGCAACACGCATTGCTTTTAAGGTTTTTGCGAATTTATCAACAACGGTGTAAAGCTCTGTGGATTTATCTCCTTCACCGGATATAATGAGAGGAGTACGTGCCTCGTCTATTAATATCGAGTCCACTTCATCTACTATTGCAAAGTGATGACCTCTTTGAACTCTTGCTGAGCTGTAAACAACCATGTTGTCACGCAAATAATCGAATCCAAGCTCGTTGTTTGTTGCGTAAGTTATGTCTGCGTTATAGGCTTCTCTGCGAGAGTCCTTGTCCATGTTATGAGATATAAGACCAACCGACAAACCTAAAAATCTATATAATTTTCCCATCCATTCGGAGTCACGCTTAGCTAAGTAATCGTTTACAGTAACGATATGTACACCCTTACCGGTTAAAGCATTAAGGTAAGCCGGTAAAGTAGCAACTAAAGTTTTACCTTCACCTGTTTTCATTTCGCTTATTCTTCCTTGGTGAAGAACGATTCCTCCGATTATCTGCACAGGGAAGTGGCGCATACCAAGAACTCTGTCTGAAGCTTCGCGGCATACTGCGAAAGCATCAGGTAAAATGTCGTCGGTCGTTTCGCCGGCTTCAAGCCTTTTTTTGAGCACATCAGTTTGACTTGCCAATTCCTCATCAGACATATTTAAATACTTAGATTCTAATTCCAAAACAGCATTACAAATTGGTCTTATGCGCTTTAATTCACGTTTACTATAATTTCCAAATAAAAATTTTAAAAAATTCATAAAGTCACCTCGAAAAAAGTATTTGCATATTTCTAAAAAAATTATATCACAAAAATACAAAAAAGTCACTACTTAAGTATAAAAAATAAAAAAAATAATTATTGTCATATAATTTATAATGTTAAAATACATTTTTACAAATAATTCCAATTAAAATAGGTGATTTAAATAAATTTATAAATTTCTGGAATAAGGGCATTGACATAAAAATTTTAATATGATAAAATATAGACTATTGAAGAGCGAGTGTGCTGGAACAGGCAGACAGGCACGTTTGAGGGGCGTGTGTCTATGACGTACGGGTTCAAGTCCCGTCACTCGCACCAGTATTAAAAGGAATCAGTTTATCAGTTTTGGTAATCTGATTTTTTTATTTTAAACGGGGTAATTAATTATTCTACCCATGATATTATATCATTTACTTTTTCCAAAGAGCGTGTGATTTTGGCTTCCTACGAAGCCGAATTTTATAACAATATCTCAGATAAAATAATAAATCTTAGAAATTAAAGTAAAAGTTTAATATAAAATAATCTATAATAAAAAATGTCTACTCACATAAGCTGGAATAGACATTTTTATATTTTATCTGTTGAATTTTTTTCTGGCTGCCGGTAAAGCTATTACGCCCAATGAAGATACTGCAAACAATACGATACCGGCAGTTATATTGTCTCCGGTTTTAGGATTAATTGTTGATGTTTTTTTATTTGTGTTAGTAGTCTGAGTTTTACTGTTTTGAGATTTTTGCTTTTGGCTTTGCTGTTCTTGCTGTTGCGTTGTCTCGTTATTTTCCACTACGTTTGTTGCTACTATTCCATATTGGCTTAAGTGGGATGTTTCAAATACTATATAGCCATCTTCTATTGTTGCAGGTAATGTTTCTTTTATTTCACCATCTTTGATGTAAACTATTTCATATTTGTTATAACCCTTTAAACCTTCGGGGAGTGCAATTCTGATTTTCATTTTTTCGCCGTTTATGCTTACAATTCTACTAGCATCGTCTAAAACGTTAATATCTGCTATAAATTTTACATTTTTGTTTATTAAGTCCTCTTTAACTTCAACTTCTTTAATGTCGAGCTTATAGTTACTTTTCAACTGACTTGAGTTTTCAAATTGAATATTTCCCTTTATATCGCTGATACTTTCGATTTTTTTAACAGGTTGTTCTGTTTCGGTTGAGTCTGCTTGTTTTTCCCAGTTTGCATAAAGGGTTAAGTTGTTGTATATTATTTTGTCTTCACTAAGAGAGTCTTTGTCAAATTCTGAAGTACTTTCTTCGTTTCTCCAGGATCTCCAGTACATATACTTGTAATCTTTGCCTGAGCCGTCTTTTTTACTGTTCCAGCCTTTGAATTTGTAACCCTTTCTTTCAGGGATATAGTGGAATATAGCCATGGAAGTACCAGAATCTTTTCCTCCGAGGTAGTCGTATTTTTTGGACTTTTCTCCATCTATTGTTCCGCCGTTGGCATCTAATATAAGTGCATATCTGCCATCTTTAGTTTCATCAAAAGCAACAACACTTTTGTAAAGAGCGGTTAGAGTTATAGCATCGCTTTTACTAAAGTAACTTTTGTCGATTGAAGTTACGATAGTACCGTTATAGTCCCAGCCGCAAAATTTACAACCTTCTCTTTGAGCGCTGTATTTCGACAAATCAATTGTTTTAAAATCTTCAGTTTTGCTTGTTAATCTTAGTGTGTTTTTGCCGTCTACCTTACCTGCAAACGGGTCGAAGGTTAAATAATATGTGCCTGTTCCTTTGAGCTCTCTGCCTGTGAATAAAGCATACACATTTTTTCCTTTTTCGTAAGACCCACTATCCTGATATCCTGATGAAGTAAAGTCATCTGGGGTAAATGAGGTGTCACCTGAGACAGGCTCATTATCATTCCAAGAAAGAGTCCAACCTGAAAATTCGTTTTTCCCGTTAAAAGGTACTATACCTTTTGTCAGGTCGGAAAGTTTTACCCTTTCTTCACCTTGGTCAAAATTGAATCTTAAAATTTTACCATCTAAACCATCTATATCTGCCCCGTAGTCTGATGGTTTGAGGTTCATTACTAATGCATATTTTCCCTCGTCACTGATTGTGAATGCTTCTGCCTTGTTAAAAAATACTGATGGCAGAGCAAGAGTCATTCCGGTAAGTACTGATAAAAATAATTTCTTTTTCATTACATTTCCTCCTTAATAATTTTAGATTTATATTGATTGATTCTGGGTTTAAAAATTATAAATATAATCAATCGAAGTAAAGCTAGTGAAAATAATAGAATGTGTTCATTGATGTCACCTCCTGGTTTTAATACAGGTTTATTAAGTGTTTATGGTAAAATATCACCTCCAAATAATAAACAAAATAATACAATTTTGTTAGCTTTATTATTGTATTTGTTTTTGTATCTAAATTTTACCATAAAAAAACGAAATTTATACTATTTTACCATTTTTTCCATGACACTTTGGTAATTATCTTCAGACTATGATATAATAATTAAAAATAATTAGTTTAGGAGGCTCTTATGGATTTCTGTGAACAATTAAATCAATACATAAAACAATTAGGATGTTCGTCGAAAGACTTAGTAGATTCATCAGGTTTATCTTCGGTGGTTATTAGTCGTTATCGAAAAGGGGAGAGGAGTCCAAGTATAAGGAGTCGTCAGATAGAACAGCTTATAGAGGGGTTATATAAAATTAGTCAGGACAAAAAAATAGGTTTATCCAAAGATGAAATTTATAATTCTTTGTCTGATTCCTTAAACGATGTTGCTATCGATTTTAAACAATTAAGCAAGAATTTTCATGACATTCTTTTTACATTAAATATAAACGTTGCAGACCTATCCAGAGCTATTAATTACGATGCGTCTTTACTCTATAAAATTCGAAATGGAAACAGAAAGCCGTCAAATCCTAAAGAATTTATTAAAGTAGTGTGTGAGTTTATTGTGACGAAATACAAATCCTGTGATGACAAAAAATCAATTTCACTTCTTATTCAATGTCCTGAAGATGAACTTAAGGATAGCTCAGACTACTTTAATCAATTATTAAAATGGTTTTCTACGAATTCTATTCCGAGCAATAATAAGATTGACAAATTTTTAAATAATCTTGACGACTTTAACTTAGACAAATACATAAAAGCAATTCATTTTGACAGCATGAAGGTGCCGTTCGTGCCGTTTTATAAATCTTTTTCAAAGACGTATTACGGAATTGATGAAATGAAACAGGGAGAACTAGACTTTTTTAAGGCTACTGTACTTTCAAAATCAAATGAACCAGTATTTATGTGTAGCGACATGCCGATGAGTGATATGGCAGAGGATATAGATTTCGGGAAAAAATGGATGTTTGCCATAGCTATGACATTAAAAAGAGGTCTACATTTAGATGTCATACACAACCTTGACAGACCTTTTAATGAAATGATGTTGGGCTTAGAAAGTTGGGTTCCGATTTATATGACAGGTCAAGTATCTCCGTATTATTTGGCAGGAACGCAAAATTCCGTATACTGCCATTTTAATTACGTATCCGGAAGTGTTGCGTTAGCAGGTGAGTGCATTAAAGGGTATCATGACAAAGGAAAATACAGTTTAATAAGTAAAAAATCAGAACTTATGTATTATAAAGAAAAGTCAAAAAATTTGTTAAGTAAAGCCAAGCCTCTTATGGACATTTACCGTATGGAAAACAAAAATATTTTTGATGTTTTTATTTCATCAGAGGAAAATGTTAAGGAAGACCAAAAGAGAATTTTATGTTCGCCCCCTATTCATACGATTTCTGATGAACTGCTTTTGAAAATTTTAAATCGAAATAATGTTAATAGTGATGATGTAAAATTAATATGTGATTTTGTAAATAAACAGAGAAGTGAAGTAAAAAACATTTTAAAGGATAATATTTTAGAAGACCAAATAGCCGATATATCCAAAGAGGAATTTGAGAAGCACCCTTCTACTTTATGTCTTTCAAGTATGTTTTATGAAAAAGATATTTACTATACATACGAAGAATATTTAGAGCATTTATCAAACACAAAGCAATATATGATAAACAATAAAAATTATAAAACTGTGTTAAGAAACACAAACACTTTTAGAAATATCAACGTTACTATCCACCCTGGAAAATGGGCAATGATTTCTAAAAATAATCATCCTACAATTCATTTTGTTATTCATCATCCAAAGCTTAGAAACGCAATTGAAAATTTTATTGTGCCTGTAATAGAGTAGTTTGCGAAGTTGATAATAAAATTTTGAACTCTACAAATAAAAAACAACCTCAATTAGTTAAAATTGAGATTGTCAGTTTTACAATGATTAAGATGAAAAAACTCATTAATTTTTAGTATATCAGAATATGTGAGAAAATAAATATTATCTAAAAAAATAATAAGCACTAAGCTTTTGCTATAGTGCTTAATTTTTTGTATGTAGAAAACCACGCGATAGTCGAGTGGTTCAGTGATAGCTTAAGCGATGTAAGAAGGACGTAAAAACT